>JBBIHG010000001.1:0-257765 GCA_037447125.1 Chloroflexota bacterium
GGGCGACGAGGCGCGTCAGCGCCGAGTGGGGGTGAGGTAAACCAGGGCGCAGCAGAGCAGCGCCCCTACTTGACAGGTTGTGCACGCACCCGCGCGAGAATGGCTGCTGTGAACCCGGCAAGGCTGTTAGTATACCCGAAAGACAGCGCGGGCGTCCAGTTTGTCTTACGCAGTTGCACAAATACGCAACTTGGGGAGAGAATGCAACGGCATGGCACGCGCGTGCTCCCAAGAGTACCGTTCGTCAGGCCAAGACGTGGCGGAATGCCATAGCCTGCCCGGCGCATGATCCCTATACTGGGATCAGCCGGGAACGTGAATAGATTGAGAGAATCTTTGAGTCCTTTGAGTTGGTTTTGAGAGGAGCGTGCATGACAGCATTTGTCCCATTAGGCAACGAGGCTCTGGCACAGGGGGCGCTGGATGCCGGGCTGTCCGGCGTCTACGCCTATCCAGGCACGCCATCTACCGAGATCACGGAGTACATCCAGCGTTCGCCCGAAGCGCTGTCGCGCGGCGTGAGGAGCGCATGGGCGGCCAACGAGAAGACGGCCATGGAAGCCGCGCTGGGTATGTCCTATGCCGGCAAGCGGGCGCTGGTCTGCATGAAGCATGTGGGGCTGAACGTGGCAGCCGACCCGTTCATGAACTCCGCTTTCACCGGCGTGCATGGCGGGCTGGTCTACGCCATCGCCGATGATCCCTCGATGCACTCGTCGCAGAACGAGCAGGACTCGCGCTTCTTCGCCAAGTTCGCGTTGATCCCGGCCATAGAGCCGGGGAACCAGCAGGAGGCCTATGACGCCGCATTCTATGCCTTCGCGCTGTCGGAGAAGCACGAGATTCCGGTGATGGTGCGCATGACGACGCGCCTGTCCCATTCGCGGGCCGACGTGCGGCGGCGCGAGCCGCTGGCGGAGAACCCACTCAGCCTGCCGGGCAACCTGATGCAATTCATGCTGCTGCCAGCCATCGCGCGGCGCAAGTACGCCGATCTGCTGGCCAGGCAGGGCGAGTTCGTGGCCGACTCGGAAGCATCACCGTTCAACCGCTACGAAGACGGGTCGGACACGTCGCTGGGCATCATCGCCTGCGGCATCAGCTACAACTACCTGATGGAAAACTTCCCGGACGGGTGCCCGCACCCCATTCTGAAGATCGGGCAGTACCCCCTGCCCAGGGAGCAGGTCGCGCGGCTGGTGAAGGCGTGCGACCAGGTGCTCGTGCTGGAAGAGGGGATGCCGCTGGTCGAGGAGATGCTGTGCGGCTACCCGTTCGACAGCGGGAAGGTACATGGCCGGCTGGACGGGCGTCTGCCGCGCGCGGGCGAGCTAAACCCGACGCTGGTCGCCCGCGCGCTGGGACGCGAGGACTCTCGTCCGCGCTTTCAGGTGCCCTCCGTCGTAGCCAACCGGCCTCCGCAACTGTGCCAGGGCTGCCCACACGCCGACACCTACCGCGCGCTGAATGAGGCGCTGGAGTCCTATTCGAAGGGGCGAGTGTTCTCGGACATCGGCTGCTACACGCTGGGCGCGCTGCCACCGTTCGAGGCGATCAATTCGTGCGTGGACATGGGCGCGTCGGTGACGATGGCCAAAGGCGCGGCGGACGCCGGGCTGGTGCCGGCGGTGGCGGTGATCGGGGACTCGACGTTCAGCCATTCGGGCATGACGGGATTGCTGGACGCTGTGAACGCGCGCTCACCGGTGACGGTGATCATCGTGGACAACCTGACTACGGCCATGACCGGCGGCCAGGAGTCGGCGGGCCAGGGCCATCTGGAAGCGATCGCGTTGGGACTGGGCGTGGAGGAGGAGCACGTGCGGGTGATCACGCCGTTGCCGCGCCAGCACGCGGCGAATGTGCGCATCATCGGCGATGAGCTAGCCTATGAGGGCGTGTCGGTGATCATCGCCCGCCGCGGGTGCATCGAGACGGCCAAGCGAGCGAGGAAGGCATGAGCATGAAGTACGACATGATCCTGGCCGGCGTCGGTGGGCAAGGCGTGCTCTCGATGGCGGCGATCATCGGGCTGGCGGCGGCGGGTGAGGGATTGTATCTCAAACAGACTGAGGTGCACGGCATGGCGCAGCGCGGCGGGGCGGTGCAGAGTCATCTGCGCATCGCTGCCCGGCCCATTCACTCAGACCTGATCGGCGAGGGTCAAGCCGATATGCTGCTTTCGCTGGAGCCGATGGAGACCCTGCGCTACGTGCCATTCCTGGCGCCCGACGGCGTGATCGTGGCGGACCGGGCGCCGGTGCTCAACATCCCGGATTATCCCGATCTGGACGCCGTTCTGGCGGCGTTGAGGCAGTTCCCGCGCGTCCATCTGCTGGACGCGACCGGTATCGCTCAGTCGCTGCGCAATGCCCGTGCCTCCAACATGGTGCTGCTCGGCGCGGCATCGGTCTTCCTGCCGCTGAGCGCGGGCGCTCTGGAGAGGGCCATCGGGCAGTTGTTCGGTCGCAAGGGCGAAGCCGTGGTGACCAGGAACGTGGAAGCATTTCACGCCGGGCGCAGCGTCATCCAGCCAGTGTGACGCTCCTCCTGACCACCGCGCGAAAACGGACCGGGATAGGCGCTTTTGTCTATCCCGATTTCATTCAGGGGGTGTACGGAAACCCCTCACCCCTGCACCCCTCTCCCTCAGCGGGGCGAGGGGAAATTGCGCGTTTACTCCCCTTCTCCCCGTTTGCGAGGGAGAAGGGGCCGGGGAATGAGGGGAGCTCAACTGCCTTACCGTACACGCTCTCAGCTACTCAGGAGGGAGCGGTCACGATTGCACGCGGACGGGTGTGCCGATGGGCGCCCACTGGTAGAGCCAGGCTGCCTCCGGCGTAGGCATGTTCACGCAACCGCGACTCATCGGCTGGCCAAAGTTGCTATGCCAGTAGGTGCCGTGCAGCGAGTAGTCCCTGTAGAAATATAGCACCCAGGGCACACCGGGCAGGTAGTAGCCGGGGCCGGACATCAACTGAGCATCGTACTTCAGGTAAATACGAAAGTTGCCGGTGACCGTGGGCGTTCCCCACCGCCCGGTGGAGACGAGGACATTGCGCACAAGCTGGCCGTTCTCGTAGGCGTAGACGCGCTGATCGCTCAGGTCTACGATGATCTGCTTGCCAGTGGTGATCGTCGGAGCAGGAGCAGACGGCGCGTAGGTGGCGGCATAGGCGGCAGCGGAGGCCGCGTCGGGAATGACCAGTGTCTGCCCGGCGTAGATGTGGTTCGGGTTGCTGATATTGTTCACGGCGGCGAGGGCCGGCCAGGTGACACCATAAGCGCGGGCGATGGCCGACAGGTGCTCACCGCGCTGGACGACGTGCGTGCGCTGGCCAGTGGCCGGGGCGGGCTGGGCCGGGGCCGGGCTGGCAGCGGGTGCGGCGGTCACTCCGGGGATGATGAGCTGCTGCCCGGCATAGATACGACTGGGGTTGGCCAGGCCATTGGCGGTGGCCAGGTCGGTCCAGCTAAGGCCATAGCGCTGGGCAATGGCGGACAGATGCTCGCCGCGCTGGACAGTGTGATAGACCGGTCTGGCCGCCGCGGCCGGTTCCACTGGGGCCACAGGTTCTGCTGGGACTGGCTGGGGTTCGGCTGCGGCAGGGGCAGGAGGCGCGCTGGCGTCTGGGATGGTGAGCACCTGCCCGGCAAAGATGCGCGCCGGATCGGCGATGCCGTTGACGGCGGCCAGGTAGTCCGTAGTGAAGCCGTAACGCAGGGCGATGCGAAAGAGGTTCTCTCCCGGCTGGACGGTGTGTGTCGTGCCCCCTTGGGCGGCTGCTGGCCCGTATTGGACGGCGGTGGCGAACATAAGAATCAGGATGAGCGCGAGGAGCGCCTGGCGATGCCCGCAGGTCTTAGCGCAAGTGACGGCCAATGTCATTGTGTCTTCTCCTATGAAAGGCTGGCGCTGGGGTCGGGTGAGCATCGATCAGCGCTGAACTTGATCGAACGATATGCTGAGGAGTCTATGCGGATTCGGGTTACAGCACAACTGCGGCTAATAGAAGCAAACAGAGCGAAAGCGCTTGCCTGCCCGGCACCCTGCCACGGGCACAACGCGGCGCTCAGCGGATTCGGCTGCCCACGCCATCAACTGCCCCAGGCCCGAATTGTCAGTACCAGGGGCCGGCCGATGCGCGTGTTGCTGTTGGGATAGATGAGTTCCCACACGCCGTAGTAGCAGCCGAATGCGCGTGGGGCGGTTCCAGTGAACAGAAGCGGCGGAGAATCGCCTGTGATGCCCACGCTCTGCTTGATGAAAAAGTTGGATTGCTGCTGGCGGGCGAAGTTAAGGCCGGGACGCAGATACTCCGGACAGGTTTCCCTCAGCGGGGTCAGGTCCACAGAGGGGTCGGGATTCTCCGTAAGTGCGGCGCTGTAGGTGAGACGCGTATTTTCTGGCCAGACGCAGGTGCCCGTGTTACGGAGCACAATCTCGAACTCAAAATCGCTGTTGGCGCGGATAAGACGGGGGCTGTTGAAGTCCGTTGGTGACGGCGGGCGGTTGTGTTTGTCTGGCAAGACGACGATGTACTCCAGGTCGCAGGCCGCCAGCGTCCCAGGCATGTCTGGGGTGGGGGTTGCCGCTGTCTCACGCTGCAAGGCGAGAAACGCTGCTGTGAGGGTGAGATCGGATGTCGCTGTGTGAGTCGCTGAGGCGACGATGGTGCCCGTCAAGACCGGTGTAGGCGTGCGGTTGGGAGTCGCGGTAGGCGCTGGCGTAGGGGATAGTCTCCTGGTGGGCGTCAGAGTGATGGTGGGATTCTGCGCGACGGCGGTGGCGATGATCGTCGCGGTGCTGGCCAGAGACTGGGGTTCGCTCCCTGGGGTGGTGGGGGCAGACGCGACTCTGTCGCGCCCGAAAGCCACCAGTCCCGCAACGATGAGCGCCAACACGAAGGCGGCTGTGCTCAGAACACCAGCATAGCGGCGCCGGGGCCGGGCGCTGGGGCCGGGGCTGGCGTCTGGCAGGTCTGCCGGTGGCAGAATGGGCGTGTCCCCGTCTCCGGCTCCCTGCGGGCTGGCCGATCCAGCCGGGCCTTGCCTGGAAGCGGCCACTGGCCTGGCATAGCTCGCCATCTGCAGGGCATCGAGCGCGGCTGCGAACTCGTGCGCCGACTGGTAGCGCGTGTTTGGGTCCTTCTGCAGAGCGCGCCGGATGGCCGTCTCAAGGTCCGTGGGCAGCTCTGGCACGAACTGGCTCGGAAGTGGAAGCGGCTCATTGACATGCTTGAGGATGATGGCCAGCGGCGTATTGGCATCGAAGGGCAGGCGACCTGTCACAAGCTGGTAGAGTATCACACCCAGGGAGTAGAGGTCCGAGCGCTCGTCGCCGGCCTGTCCCAAACCCTGTTCGGGTGACATGTAAGCTGGCGTGCCGACAATGCCACCGCTGGTGGTGATGTGCGCGCCGGTGACGATCTTGGCGATGCCGAAATCGGTCAGCACGACGCGGCCATCCACGTCTAGCATGAGATTAGCCGGCTTGACATCACGGTGGATCATCTTGCGATCGTGCGCATAGGCCAGCGCTCGCGCCGCAGTCTTGATGATGTGGACCGTCTCAGGGATGGGAAGACGGCTGCCCGCTGCGGCGAGGTCGAACAGGCTGTCCTTCAGGGTCGGACCATTGATGAACTCCATGACCATGTAGTAGGTATCGCTGTCCTGGTCGTATTCGAAGTCATAGACCTGGACGATGTTGGGATGCTTGAGCCTGGCGACGCTGCGCGCTTCGCGCTCGAAGCGCGTCTTGAATTCCGGATCGTCGGCCAGGAATGAGTGAAGCAGCTTGATGGCCACATAACGATCCAGCGCGGCGTGATACCCGCGATAGACCTCGGCCATGCCACCGCGACCAATGCGGTCAATGATCTCGTACTTTCCTAGCTTGCGCCCGATCACGTCAGTCTGAATCCTCATGGACAGGCTTCGCGCCGGACCCATTATGCCCGACGGCACATGAGTATAGCGACAAGTGGGAATTGGCCCAAGCGACGCGATCGGGGTGTGTGTGCAAGATTTGCTGGGCCGTCGGGCCTCAAACCGATCAGGTCCGACGGCGGGAAATGTCTCGCCTGGGCGCTCCCTGCATTCCGGCGAACCGAGAGTTCGGGCGCTACTGCCCGGCGCTAGGGGAGTTCCTCTGCCGCGAGCGGCGTCTGGCAGCGATCCTGAGGCGACCGGGGATCGTCGTAGTAGAGCAGCACAGCAGCCTCATAGCCCGGGCCGGCCTCGCCGCCCCCGCGCAGATGCAGAGTGAAGGCCAGGTGAAAGGTCATCACGGCTACGGCGCTGGCCGTGGCCACGATGTCCCCTGCGGCGTTGCGGATGGCGATCTCCAGATTGGGACGTTCGCGGAATGGCGTGAGGTCCACTTCGACTCTGACGCGGCGGCGATCGGGGTAGGGCACGGCCCGCACGCGCTCAATGCGCACTTCATCCGGTGGGAGCAGAGGTAGCTGCGGGATCAGGCTCAGCGGATCGCTGGTCATGGGTGGCGCTCCTCATGGCGGAAGTCAGGGAATGGAGGCCACGTCCTGGTAGGACTCGCGGGCGATGACCAGAGATTCGGGGCGGGCGATGCCAACAGTGTAGCGGTTGGGCAAGTCACCGGGGCGAGGCAGCGCGCCGTAGTTCGCGCCAAATGCATCGAGGGCATCCAGCAGCGCCGGTAGGGCGGCGGCCACGCGCGGGTCTGGATCGTGAAGCAAGATGATCACGCCATCCAGGGCGGCCTGAGCGACAAGATGTGGCTGCTCCGCCGAGGGCTGGAGCAACGAGCGCAGCCCACCAGGGCCGTCCACCGCGTGCCAGACAACACGGGCGGGGTCGGCGTTGCGCTCCCACAGCGGCAGGGGGTTGATGTGCCAGCCGCTGTAGTCGTAGACGCCGCTCAGCCAGTCCAGGAGGTGACGCCAGGGGGCCAGCGCGGGGTCACTCTGGAACAGGTCCCAGTAGCCGCTCTCGGCAAGCAAAAAGAGATTGCCTGCGGCACTGTCGTAGCCCCCGCCGGGACGGCGGAACAGGCGCGGCTGGGCCAGGAAGCGCGCCAGAGCGTCGGGGAATGGGGCGAGAGCCTCGCGGATGCGCAGTTCCGTCTGCAGGTAGAGCTGAGCCAGATAGGAAGGATTTGGCTGGGCGTCGAGGGTCGCTCCCCCCTGGTAGAACAGGTGATTGCCCACGCGATGCCCGGCACGCAGCATACGCGCCAGCACTGTCCCTTCGGCGTCGCTTGTGTTGCGCCCGTGCACGAAGAAGGTGGCCGGGATGCCACGCTCGTCGAGGAGATCGAGCACGTCCAGGGTAGGGCCGGCCTTGCCTCCGGCCCCCTCGGTCTCGACGCCATCATCGAAGGTGAGGTAGATCGGCACGCGGCTGGGCGTGGCTGCTGCGCTACGAGCCAGCCCGGTCGCGCCGCGATCGGCGAAGAGTCGGGCACCCAGCGCTCCAGCAGTCGCCACAAACTGGCGGCGAGTCAGGCGGGGAGCTGACACGGTCGCTTTTCCCCCTGGGCGATCACTTGAGGAGGGCGCGGGCCTGCGCGTCGCGCAGCGTGGCCACGGCTCGCTCAAGCTGGTCTGCGGGAACGAGCAGGTGATCGCGCTCAAACGCCGAAAGGGCGAGAATGGTCACTCCTGCGCCGGCCAGGGCGTGGCTGACGAGGGCCAGGAAGCCGACCAGGTCTGGCGGCAGCGGGGTGTCAAAGGTGATCAGCCGGAAGGGACCTGTGGCACGGTGATCGGGCAGCCGCGCCTGGAACTCGCGCCAGGCGTCGTCTGGCAGCACGAGGGTGATCTCGTCTTTGTCGGCGAGCAGGGCGCTGAAAGGCTCACCGATCTCGGCCAGCACGCCCGCCGCGGCGGTGATCGCCCCAGCGGGCAGGCGGATCAGCGTGTACTCAAGATCGTCAACGACCAGGACGGTGTTCGCCAATGCCCGCTGCGCTGCGTCCATCAGACCATGTCCTCCCCGCGCACCCCAGAAGCCGGGCGCGCTACAGCCGCTCCTCCGGCCCAACCGGCAGCATGGTCAGGCCGGAGATCACCTTCGGGTAGAAGTCGGTGCTCTTCTGCGGCATCGGCTCGCCCCGAGCAGCGATCATCCTGACCTGTGCCAGCCGCGTGGCACTCAGGAAGAAGGCGAAATTGCCCCGGCCAGCGTCAATGTTGACGACAGGCTCACGCGGATCGCGGTGGTAGCGGATCATCGTCTTATCTTCGATACCCTGGGCGGGCACGCCGGCGATCTGCTCGATGAGCACCTTGTGCAGCACAGTGACACCGAGCTCCTTCCATTGGCGCGACTGGTCGCTGGCGATGAGCGCGTGGGCCTGGTTGGCGTCCTTGAGGGTCAGCACGTGGAAACCGGTAGCCGGCCCACCGTAGAAGCCGAAGGCATGTCCCGTGGGATGGGCGTTGACCTGGGCCAGACAGGCGTCCAGGTTGGCGACCGGCTCGACGACGAACGTCCCTGCCGCGCGGCGCAGCACGTCGCCCGCGCTTCGCGCGGTGAAGCGGGTGATCTCGCGGTGGGTCGGCAGGATCACCAGGCCAGGGTCATCCATGCTCACCAGCGTCGCCTGGACGAAGTTGAAGGCGGCGTTGGGTGGTGCAGCCGGGTACGCCCGTCGCTGCAGGTCGCGGTAGGTCAGGCCGGTGTTGTAGCGATGGTGGCCGTCGGCGATGATCAGATGGCGCAGCGGGGCCAGAGCAGCCTCGATGGCGGTCAGCGGCTCAGGATCGGTCAATATCCAGAGCTGCTGGCGGACGTCCGGCTCGCCCAACTCCACGAGGTCTGCATCCGGCGGACGGTCGCCGATCGCGGCCTGGGCGATCTGGTTGACTGTGTTGTGGGCATCAGGATAGAGCAGAAAGATCTGCTCGGTGTTGGCCTGGACGGTCTTCAGAAGACGCAGGCGATCCTCTTGCGGGCCGCTGTGCGTGCGCTCGTGGGGCAGGATAGTTCCTTCGGCGAAGTCCGTGAGCGCGACGGCGGCGATCAACCCGTGCCGGGTGAAGGTGCGCCCGTCCACGCTGAACGTCTGCGCGTAGGCGTAGAAGGCGGGCTGCTGCTCGCGCACCAGAATACCATCGCGCAGCCAACTCTGGTAGTAGTCGCGGGCGCGGGTGTAGACATTCGGACCTTGAGGACCAGCCGCATCGTCGCCGGGCTGGGGCGGGTTGAGGATGATGCGCACGACGTTGTATGGACTGCGCGTCAGGTAGCGCTCGCGCAGCGCGTCGTCAATCTTGTCGTAGGGCTGGCTGACGACGCTCTGCAGGTCTGGGATGCGCGCCTGGTTGAAGCGCACGGCGCGAAATGGTTTGACGACGGCCATGCTGTTGTCCCCTCCGGTCGAGCGGCGGAATGATGTCGCGTGATGTACGACCAGCACCGATTGTAGCAGCAGCAGCCCAAGACGGCGAAGCGCGCTGGCAGCGCGGATGTCTCTGGGCGGTCCGTGCCACAGCGACAACGGCTATTTGCGTGTTTCGTGTTGTCCGTAATACACTTTCAGCCATGTCAGCGCACGCGAGACACACTCCCTGGACATTCGCTCTGGTGATCGCTCTGTGGGTCATCGGAGTAGTGGCTGTTCCCCAGGCCCTGTGGTCGGCGCAGGAGGGGACTCTCAGCCCGGAAGCCGAGACGTCGCCGGAGCCGGTCGCTTCGCCTGTCTCTGTCACGCCCACGCCCTCGCCGACACTCCAGCCGGTGGCAACCGTTGCGCTCTACGAATTGTTGGAGCTGCCGGTCGCGCTGAATGGCTCCTACGAGAACCCCTACGATCCAGCCGAGATTGACGTCATGGCGGTATTCCGCCCGCCGGACGGCGCGGCGCAGCGCGTCCCCGGCTTTTACTCCCGCCCGTACCGGGACGTGTGTTTGACTGATTGCAGGGTGGAGAAACTGAAGCCTGCCGGAGCGGGCGCCTGGCGCGTACGCTTCGCGCCGAACCAGGTTGGGCGCTGGACCTACACCGTCGAAGCGCGGGACAGCGCCGGCGTCCGTGCGGTGACGCAGGGCGTCTTCGAGGTCGTGCCCTCCGAGCGAGCGGGGTACGTGCGCGTGGGATCGTCCTCGCGCTATTTCGCGTTCGACAACGGCGCGCCGTATTTCCCGATTGGACAGAATCTCGCCTGGTCGTGGGATGAGATCGGCGGCATCTACGCCTACGCGCGCTGGCTGCAGGCGCTGAGCGACGCAGGCGCCAACTATGCGCGCGTGTTCATTGATGTACCCTGGTTCATTGGGCTGGACTGGCCAGGTCCGGCGGGCGACTATGACGCTGCACAGATGGCTGCCTGGCGCATGGATTCCCTGCTCCGGCTGGCTGAGGAACACGGCATCTATCTGCAGGTGGTGCTGGTGTGGCACCAGACGCTCACCAACAGAGTGGTGCCGCCTGTGGCTGTCCCCGAAGACGCGCTGCGTCTGCCACAGCAGGCAAGCTGGATGATCAACCCCTTGAGCGCTGTCAACGGTGGCCCGCTGAGCCGGCCCAGCCTGGTCTTCACCGACGCCGAGGGCAGGGCGCTGATCCAGCAGCGCCTGCGCTACGCGGTGGCCCGTTGGGGCTACAGCCCGGCCATCTTCGCCTGGGAATTGATTGATGCAGTTGACGGGGTGCTGGGCTACACCCGCTCGCGCGCGGAACCATGGTTGCGCGAGATGGCGGAGTATCTGCGCGAGATTGACCCATACGATCACCTGGTGACGGCGGGGGCGCGCGAGCTTGACGCAGTGCTGTTCGCCGACGATGTGCTGGACTTCGTGCCGCTGACCTACTACCAGTCGCGCCCGCTAGACCCGGCGGAGGACCAGGTCGCGGGCACGGTGCAGCGCGTGGCCGCTGCGCTCAGCCGCACCGAGCGCCCGGTTTTGCTGACCGAGTTCTCGCTCAATCCCTGGTTCGAGCCGACGGCGGACGATCCGAGTGGCATCCATGTTCGCAACACGATCTGGGCGGCAGCGCTGGCCGGGGCGGCGGGCGCGGCCATGCCCTGGTGGTGGGACACGTATGTTGACCGCCAGAACCTGTATAGCATTTACGAGCCGCTGGCGCTCTTTGCGCGCGACGTGCTGTGGCATGCGCCGGGCCTTGTCCCGGCGCAGATGCGGCTGGTGGGGAGCGATTCCCTGACCTATGACAGGGTGCGCGTGGACGAGTTCAGCCGCGACATCAACGCGGCGCTTCCGCCCGACCGCATCTACCGCATAACGGCTGATGGCGCTGTGCCCCCGATTGGCGAGCTATCGAGCTTCCTCTATGGCGAGCGGGACGCCGAGCGCAGTCGCCCGCAGACTTACCTGATCGCGCCGCCCGTGAACACGGAGCTGAGCATCCACGTGCGGAACGTAGCGGCCAGCGCGCCAGCGGTGCTGGTCATCACTGTGGATGGCGCGGAGGCGGCGCGGGTAGATTTCAGCGCTGGCAGCCGCGACGTTCTGGTGACGCTGCCCCTCAGCGCTGGCGAGCATATGGTCGTGCTGGATAACCTGGGCGAGGACTGGTTGCAGCTTGGCTACCTTGAGGTGGCGCACCTTCGCTCGCCGGCGCGGGCTTTGGGTCTGGCCGACAGCGAGCGCGGGTATGCGCTGGCGTGGGTGCAGCAGCGACGTTACACGTGGGAGTCAGCAGCCGAAGGGACACGCCTGAAGCCGCTCGCCTTCGACCTCCTGATCCCCGCCATGCCTGCCGGCCAGTATCGCATCGTGTTCTGGGATGTGCTGACGGGTAGCGTGCTTGGCGACGACGCGGTGACGCTGGCCGATCCGGCGGGGGGGACTCTGCGCGTCAGCCTGCCGCCCATGACATCCCCGGTGGCGCTGCGCGCCCTGCGGGTGGCGGGGCCGGATGTCGTCGAGACGCCGGCGGCCACACCGTTCGCCACGCGCACGCCGCAGATCACGCTGACGCCAACGCCGACCATCACCCCATCGTTCACACCCACGGCAACGGCCACGCCCACGGCGACCCCCACCGACACGCCGACCGCAACTGCGACGCCTACGGCATCGGACACGCCTACTCAGACGGCGTCGCCGACGAAGACGCCGACGCCGTCACGCACTCCGACGCTCACTGCCACCTTCACGGCGACTCATACGGCGACAGCCTCTGCCACGCCGACTTCGACCCGCACCCCGTCTCCCTCACGGACGCCGACGGTCAGGCGGATGCCCACCAACACGGCCACAATGACGACCACGCCAACCCCGCGCGCCACGGCCGGCACCGGCTAGAGCGTGTTATGAACTCTGTGCACTCGGCGCGGCGAGCAACTCGCGATGCCCTACGATCACCTGAACCCCACCCTGTGGTCCCTCCCCGCTGGCGGGGAGGGACGGGCTGCTCCCCTTTCTCCGCTTGCGGGGAAAGGGGCTGGGGGATAGGGGTTGAAAGTGCATAACACGCTCTAGACTCGCCCAGCAGGAGAGGCAGGGCGTTCACCGCATGACCGCCCGGAAGCGAAAAATCACCCGCCCGACGGAATTGCGCCGGGCGGGCTGTTGTGCGTACGGGAAATGTGCCGTGTTATTTGTCCAGGTCGCGCAGGGTCAGATAGGCCGGGCGCGGGTTGCCAGCCGGGTCAAGCAGGCTCCATAGGCACTGCTCCCCAGTCACACCCACCACCGGGCAGAAATTGAGGTTCCACAGGAACATGGGGCCGGTGTAGCCAAGCTCCTTGCCAAGCTGGAAGCCACGCAGGATGTAGGACGCCTGCTCGTCCAGGCTGGTGTAGGCGACGAAGCCGAATTCAGGCGGGGGCTCGACGTTGAGACCGTCATTCGATCCCCAGCCGAATTCGGTGGGCCAGATGAAGGTGCCGCTGTCGCCATTCTCGACCATGATCTGGCGATAGTCGGCGAGCGTCTGCTTGAAGAAGAAGCTGGGATGATCATCCCAGGCAGGCACTGCCGGGCGGTTGTTGCGGCAGCACATGCTATCTGGCGGGTTGGCCCAGCCATTGGGATGCGCTCCGATGGCGTCCGACCACTCGGCGACGCCAGCGGCATACATCTGGCGGAGGTACACACGGTCGTCAATGGCATTAACCCCGTCGTTGAAACCGGTTGGGGCCAGCCCGCCAGTGACAACCAGGGCGGTAGAATCGGCGTTCTTGATGGCGTTGTAGGCCAGACGCAGCAGCTCCACATAGCTGGCCGCGCTGATGCCGCGCGGGGTGTTCCACTCGCGGCGCAGATTCGGCTCGTTCCAGATCTCGAACGCATCTACTCTACCGGCGTAGCGCTGGGCGAGCTGGCCGATGAAGTTGGCGTAGGTCTGGTAGTCGGTCGGCGGGCCTTTCTCCTGGTCGGAGTCACGTGCCCAACTCGGCGCCGAGCCGACCGTCAGCAGGATGTTGAAGCCAGCGGCGTCCAGCGCGCTGACCATCTCATCAAGCGGTGCCCAGTTGATGGTGCCGGCGTTGGCCTCGTAGACCGCCCACTCGATCTGCTGCTTCACCCAGGTGACCTCCAGGGCACTTGCGGCCTGGATGACCTGGGGGATGTTCTGGTTGGGCAGGTGAAGCTGCACCCCGTAGGCGAAGCCCACGTTGGTCGCCATGTTCTGCGGCACGGCAGCGACCTCTGTCGCCTCAGTTGTCACGGGGACGGGCGTGTCTACCGTGATGACGACCGGAGTCGGGGTGCCGGGAGGCGCTTCGACGGTGACGGTGACAACAACCGGGGCGGGCGTGGCGGCCACAGCAGGCTGCGCTGCCCCGCTGGGAATGCGGATTCTCTGGCCGACATAGATCACATTCGAATTGGGGATGTTGTTGTACGCGGCGACGACTGCCGTTGACAGGCCGTACTTGAGCGCGATCCGGAACAGGTTTTCTCCGGGCTGCACGACGTGGACTGTCTCTCCAGCGGGTGCGGCTGCAGGCTGAGTCGGCGGGACGACCACAGTCACGGTACCTGGCGGCTGCGCGGTGGAGACTGCGCCGGCCGCCGGAATGATCAGCACCTGACCGGCGAAGATAAGGCTTGGATTGGTGATATTGTTGGCCTGCACGATGGCCTGCACCGTTGTCCCGTACTGGTGCGCAATACGAGTCAGGTTCTCGCCGGCCTGGACCGTATGCGTTGTCTGATCGCCCTGTGCCGCAACCAGCATGGGCGTCGTCAGAATCACAGCCAGTGCCACCAGGGCGATCACGGATTGCCGCACATGCTGCATGGTTATGCCTCCTTCACATGGTGACATTACGTGCCATCATCTTAGTACAGTTCCCAACTCAGCGCCATTGGCCGCCAAAGGGCCGTTTTTCGCGCGCTGTCGTACCAGGCCCGGTGCCGCTGCCGGCGCTCGCTCAGTCTCTGGCGCGCAGGGACGGACTGGCAAAGAGCATCAGTAGCTGATCATCGTGAGTATAGCTCGTGTGGGCGAAGAACGGCGCGCGGCCTGGCTTGCTGTCCAGCACGATGTCAAGCAACAGCGGCAGGTCCTCGACCAGAGCAAAGTCAGCGAGCCGGGAACGGGGGACCCATTCAAGCGTGCCCTCGTCGGTGCTGGCCAGGTCGCGCGAGGCTGCCTCGGCCTGGAAAACAAAGACGAGAATGCCGTTGCTCGCGCCCGCGTCCACGTGAATGGCCCCGCAGAAGCGCACGTCTCTCAGGTCAAGCCCGGTCTCTTCCTGGACCTCGCGCACCGCGCCGGTCAGGGGGTCTTCGTCGCGCTCCAGATGACCTCCCACCCCATTGTACAGACCTGGATAGACGCGCTTGTGGGCCGCGCGCCTGAGCAGCAGGACATCATCGCCGTGGGTGACGAAGCAGAGCGTGCGGGGGATGACCAGCCAGCGGCCCTCGGTGGCCTCTGCGCCCTGATCCTTGGCTCCCATACGGTCTCCTCTCAGTGGGGGCAGGCATGTGTGGATTATAGCATCGGGCGCGGGTGTTTGGCCTGGGCGAGACCTTGGTGGTATGCTTAGCCCATGTTCTTTGACGCCAGGAGGGGCGGGCATGGACGATCTCTATTCGAAGATAGTGCGCGAACGCGGTTCTCTGGAGCAACTGGTTGCGCGCATCCCCGGGTTCCGCGGCTATATGGAGATGACGGCGCGCCGTCAGGCCGAGCGGTTGATCCGCGAGCACGTGGCGAGTCAGTTGCGGGGGCAGCTCAACCGGCTGGTTGAGGTGGAGAAGATGTTGCTCGATGCCGGCGGGCTGTCATTCATGAGTAAGACCCGCAGCGCGAAGACCAAATTCCAGACGTTCATTGACCGGATCGCCACCGATGCGCCGGGCTATTCTGGCTTCTTCGACGCGGTGAAGGTTGGCGCGGATGACCTGGGCGTGGTGTATGCGTTTGATCTGGCGTTGCTCGACTACGTGGAGAAGTTCGCTCTGACGCTGGACGCGCTGCGCGACGCGGTGCTGCGCGGCGAGGGCATTGAAGAGGCGATTCGCACATTGGATGGGCTGACTGTCGAAGCGAACGAGGCCTACGGCCTGCGCGAGAACGTGCTGAAGGGGATTGAGTAACTCAGCCTGGGCCCCACCTGTGAGGGCGAGCAAGGAGAGATGATGATGCCGCGCATCATTGATGTTGTGTCGCACGACAATATCATGGACGACGAACTGTGCTACCGCGAGCCGCAGGGTGGCTCGGGGGATTTCCGCCTTGGGTCGCAGGTGATCGTGCAAGAAAGCCAGGCGGCGGTGTTCGTGCGCCAGGGCCAGGTGCTCGATGCATTGGGGCCAGGCTCGCACACGCTGAGCACAGCCAACCTGCCCATTCTGTCCGGCTTGATCGGGCTGGTGACCGGGGGCCGCAACCCCTTCACGGCGGAGTTGTACTTCGTCAACCTGAAAGACCTGCCCCAGGTTCCCTGGGGGACCAACCCGCCGATTGTGCTGGAAACGCCGGGCAAGGGCGTGGGCGTGGTGTTGCTGATCACGCACGGCGTGATTGACATTGGTATTGACGACCCGCTGCGTTTCATGAAGCAGTACGGCGTCGGCAAGCCGATCGTGCGGCTGGGTGACATCCGCGAGCGCATCCAGTCCATGCTGCTCGGCGAGATGGCGTCGCTGATGTCGTCATCGGGGGCGGCGAGCGTGATGGACGCCAACCGCCTGCTATCGGACCTGGAAGGCGCGGCGCTGGCCCGGCTGAACGAGCAGTTCGCTGCCATTGGCATGCGCATCAAGGCGTTTGAGGCCAAGCCGTTCACGGCGAAAGAGGTCAGCACCGAGGAACTGCGCAACTACGTGGACTTTGAGACGTGGGAACGCATCCGCCGCCTGGAAGTGGCCGATGCAGCCGCCAGCAACACCGGCATGGGCGGCGGGCTGGCCGGGGCGGGGGTGGGGTTGGGCGTCGGCCAGCAGGTTGGCGCGGCCCTCAACCCGGACGCGGCGGCGCTGCAGCAGCAGCAACAGATGATGATGATGCAGATGATGCAGCAAATGATGCAGCAGCAACAGCAGGGCGGCCAGCAGGCTCCCGCCCAGCCGGCCCAGGCAGCGCCCGCTGTGCCGCAGACGGCGGCGGAGATTCACGCCTATCTGGACCAGCTTGACGCCAAGCTGATGGCCGGCGAAGTGTCTGAAGACCTGTACAAGAAGCTGTACGACAAGTGGGAAGCGCGTCTGAAGGAACTTGGCGGCTGAGCGCAGCCGCCAGGTAGGAAGATGTGATCAGCAGGGGCGTGCCGCAAGCGCGCCTCTGTTCTATTCAGATGGCAGCCAGACGAACGTCGCCAGCGTGAAGGAATCGCCGAGGGGGGTGCCTGCCGCGTTGTAGACGGGCAGGCGCTCGCCTGTCAGCGGGTCGTACAGCCCAACCGCGATGGTGTACGCGCCCGCGGCCAGGCGCACATCCGGCGTGCCCAGCAGGTGATACGGGTCGCGGTAGAGCGTCCCTACCTCCCAGGCGAGGGTGCTGGCGAAGCCATCCAGCGGACGATGGTCGTCCTGGTCCCACAGCGGGCTACCCGTCGCCGGATCAGGCGCGCCGATCAAATGGATGAATACGGTGTAATCTACAGTGGCCTGGGCGAGAGGCTCCCAATAGAGGAGGACAGTCAGGGCCTGCGAGGCGGAGTCCGGGCCTTGCAGAGTGTGCCCGACTAGGCGGGCAACGTCCCCGAAACGCACGTCGTGCGCCACGGCGATCTCCGCCTGGCGGGGCACCCAACGGCGAAACTGCATGACGTCGAACCCCGCGGGCGCGTCATAGCTGATCTGCTGCATGGTGTCGGCGAGGAAGGTTTCGGCCTCTGGTGAGCGTCCCACAAGCCAGATGCCCCGGTAGAAGTTGACCAGAGGGCGAAGCTGGGCGGCGACCGGCGCCTCAGGGACCAGGCTCGTCTCATCCGCCGGGCCGGGGTAGTAGTAGCCGAAGGCGGGGTCGGGCACGGTCTGCAAGACCAGGTCTCCGGGCGCAGCGCGTCCTTCCAGGTAGGCGGTCAGCCCGCGCCAGTCGGGCGCTTTGGGCGATTCCCCGTGATAGTAACGGGCCAGATCGGATACGCCCAGCGCCGGGATCGTCAGAAGGAGGATCAGCGCTGCCCGCGCCACATGCCGGGGGAACACTGGATGGCCCGGACGGTACGCGGTGAGTGCGTGCGCTGAGAGGAGGATGAGGGCCGGGACGGTAGCGATCAGGTAGCGCGGATCGAAGACGCTCATGCGCGTTGCGGCGATCAGCAGCAGCACGGCAGGGAGCATGATCCACACAGACAGCCAGGTGCCGAGTCGCCGCTGATCTCCAGCCAGCCAGGGCAGCGCGAGGGCGGCGATCCAGGCGATGGGCAGCAGGACCGCCCAGGGCGATGCAAGCTCGCGCCCGGTGAGCAGGACGGGCAGGAACGAGGTCAGCAGGCGGGCGGGATCGGCATCGGACGTGGCGCCCTGGTAGTCGCTGCGAGCCAGAAGCGCGGCCTGGACAGCCCAGGGCAGCAGCAGCGCACCCAGGACGAGCCAGATGCGCAGCGCGGCCCGCAGCACTGGGCGCGAGCGCCGCCGCACGATCAGGTAGGCGGCCTGCACGGGGAGCAGGAACGCTTCCAGGAAGAAGACATACAGAACAACGGCCTCGGCGATGAGGTAGAGCGTCCAATCGCGGCGGCGGTTGCGGGCGACGGCGCGCAGGAACAGCAGCATAGCCAGGCTGCTGGTGCCGAACCACAGGGCGTAGTTGCGCGCGTCCTGGGCGTGCCAGATCAGGTAAGGGTGAAGGGTCGCCAAAACAAGCGCGATCAGCGCCGCGCGGGGACTGCGTAGCAGATGGCGGGCGAGAGCTGCTGTCGCGGCCACGCCGAGCCATCCCCCCAGCAGGGACAGGGTGCGCATGGCGAATTCGCTGCCGCCCGCGGCGGATTTCCAGGCCCAGAAGCTGAAGAACGTTCCGAGCGGATGCGGCTCCCACTGCGCGAGGTCGCGCAGGACGGCCCCTGGCGCGTCCGCCCAGTAGCGCACAGCGAAGGCCTCGTCGCCGCGCAGCGGCACGTCGCCGAGTTGAACGAGGCGCAGCAGAAAGGCAGCGGCCAGCAGCGCGGTCAGTGTGGCGAGCGAGTGGGCGCGCATGCGCTTCATGGGGGCCGCCTCAGCGGAGTTCTGTCGTCCTCAACTACCGCGCCGCGCTTTGATCCAGGCCACATCCTTCTTGCTCAGCCCGTACCAGGTTTCCTTCTGGCGCTTGCGGTCATACTTGCGCTGGAGGGCATCGCGCACAGCGTAGGGGTCGCCTGTTTCGAAGGCGTGCACCAGCTCCACTGGCCCGCCCGCGTTAGCTTCCAGGGCGACAAGAGCCTCCTCCACGGAGTTGGATGTCGCGCCGAAGTGGTAGAGTTGCCCGGCCTGGGCCAGGAAGACGGTGCCACGCACGACCTGCTCGGCGGGCTTGGTCTCCAGGTCCGCTGGCAGATCCTCGTCGGCGTAGTCCAGTGCTTCGCCGGTTAGCTCGGCGATCTCCTGGCGGGTCATCAAGCCGTACATGCGATCGATAGCGTCGAGGTGCTCGGGGAGCAGGGTACCGGCGATGGCACCTGGTTGGTCGCGCAGGAACTGGCGCAATGAGGGCTTCTTCTTCGGGTCGGCATAGAGCACCGGGTAGAGAGGGTCTTCGCACTCAAAAGTGGCGGCGGGATGAGTGAGCACGACGAGCGGCTGCACCGCGATCTCGGCGTCGGGCGCGATCTTGTTGACGAGGCGCTGGACCTGCTGGGCGTGCAGCGCGGCATCGTTGAACGGGTTGCCGATCAGGTCCTGGCGCAGATAGCCGTTCAGCTTGCGCAGAAATCCCTCATCGCCATGCCAGCGCTTACCCACCACGCGGTAAGATTTGTTCTGCCAGACGACGGTGAGGGTGAAGACCCCTTCGGGGCCGACCAGGACGTGAGGGGCAGGGAGCAGATGGTGAAAAATCGTATATTGCGGCCCTATGCCCTTCAGCCCATGGTCGAGCATATCCAGCGGACGCGGCTCGCGAACCCATACGTTGGCCATACGCACTGAGGTCAGGGTGAGCAGGAGCAGGATGGGCAGGATGAAGCAGCTTAGCTGGCTTGCTTCCGACGCCGGATCGGCTGTCCAGGTGAAGAAGAAGCCGAAGGCCATGCCGCCTAAGCTGATGAAGAACAGCAGATGGGATATCTTGCGGTTGCGGTTGATCTGCGCTTCGTTGATGACCACGCGCATCGTCGGGGGACCTTTCTGTGGGCGGGTTGGTGTGTCTGCCAGGGTGAATGGTAACACAAAAAGCGGCCAATGCGAGAAAAGTCACACCCGGCGAGCAGGGGCGACCAGGCGAAGCCCCTGGCTGCTTGTGCAATCCGCTGCAAGGGCACGATGTGTTCCGACCCACCGGGGGGAGTGGTCAAGCGGGTCGTGCCTGGTATAATCCCGCTGGCCGGGCGCGGTGGTTATAGCGTGCCTCGGCCTGACGATCTGCGGACTGTGTGACGAGGGGGATAGCACCTCTGGCCGGCCTATGCCTGTAGCAGCGCCATCACAGAAATGCTCTCTTTGCGGGGCGATCCAGCCCATCTCGGCGCCGACCTGCGCGATCTGTGGCGCTGCGCTGGCGGGCGAGCCGCTGACGGTAGCTGTCCCGGAGGAGAAACCCGCGCCGCGCAGGGAGCGGGTGTCGCTTTATGACCCGGCTGTGGGCGATGACGACCTGTACGCGGGTACCTTGAGCGGGCGCATGTGGCGTCTGGCCGTGGTCGTGATGGTGATCGTGGCGTTGCTGTTGGGCATGGGGTTTGGCCTGGCCGTCGTTCGCTGGGTGACTGACAGGGGCGAAGGCAATGCAGGTCCGCGCACAGAGGGCATCGCCGCGCCGACGGCGCCGCCCACGTCCACACCGCGCGCGGCGCTATCCACGCCGACGCTGACGCCCACTCGCGATGTGATGCTGTCCCTGCCGACGGTGACGCCCTTGCCACCGACAGCCACACCGACGCCGACCGTCACGCCATGTTATCAAACGGCGCAGCAGAACGACACGGTGCTGGGCATGGCCTACCGCTGTGGGCATCGCGAGCTGGCTATCGTGGACCTGATCCTTGAGATCAACGGCATGAAGAATCCGCAGGAGCTACAGCTCGGCCAGACGTTGGAGATTCCCTGGCCCACGCCGACGCCAGTGCCAGGGCAGGAACTGACGCTCACGGCGGAGGGCGTCGCACCAGCCGGGGATAGCGCGGAGGCGACGCCGACGCTGCGCGTCAATGTCTTCGGCACACCCGACGCGCTGGCCAAGTACGAGAATATCGAGCCGACCCTACGTCCGGGCCAGGCCTGGCACGTGGTGTCGCTTGGCGAGACGATCCTGAGCATCGCCTTCACCTACGACACGACCATCGAGACGCTGTCGCAGATCAACCCTGAGATCCCATTTTTGCAGTGCGACTATGGCGATCCATCGGGCGGGCCGAACTGCTCGGTCATGCTGTACGAGGGGCAGCGCGTGCGCGTGCCCGTGCCGCTGCCCACGCCGACGCTCAGCCCCACACCAAGCGGCCCGCTGACGCCTACGCCAACCCCAACCCCGACGTTCAATGCGCCGTTCGCGCTGGGTCCGGAGGACGGCGCCCGCTTCGCCGCAGACCAGATCGTCACGCTGCGCTGGGGCAGTACTGGCACGCTTGGCGCGCAGGAACGGTACGTCGTGCGCGTCCGCGACCTGAACACGGGGCAGGAGTACACAGCCGCCGTGGCTGAGCTGAGCTACATTCTGCCAGGAGGCTGGCAGCCCCGCGACCGCAACCGTCACACCTTCGAATGGCAGATTGCCGTCGGCGTAATTGACGAAAGGGGGGCGGTCGTGACGGAGCGCAACATTACCGCTCCGCGCCGCTTCACCTGGGAGAGCCGGTGAGCACACACAAACCGAGGGGGGATGAGCCAACTGTGGAAGGATGGCACCCATGACTCAACGTGCGCGGCTGATCACATCCCTGGGCGTTGTGTGCGCCCTGGCGCTGGCTGCTTGTGGGGGCAGCGACAGGAGCGCGGTGCCCAGTCTTACCCCTGCCGAGTCGTCGCCGTCCGGCATAGAGATTGCCCAGGCGGCACCCACCCAGACTCCGGGCGGCCCGACTATTACCCCCTCGCGGACGCTGCCGCCGACGATCACGCCGACGAACAGCCCGCCGCCTCCCCCGCCCACGGCGACGCCCACGCCGACGGCGACGCCCGGGCCGTATGAGCATGTGATCCGCAGCGGCGACACCTGCCTGGGCATTGCGTATCGGTATGGGCACGTGCATCCAGACGTAAAAACGGCCATCGAGCTGCTTAACGGGATGGCTGACTGCTCGATTCTGCCGGGGCCGGGCAGCACGATCCTGGTCCCGCGCCCCTCGGCCACGCCGACGGCGATCGGGGCCGACCTGACGCAAACCGCCGTGGCGACCAGCGCCCCACCCAGAGTGACACTGGATGCCGGGCCGAGCTTCGCTCTCAAGACGTATGTGGTGCAGGCGGGGGATACACTGAGCAGCATTTCCATCATCCATGAAAGCTCGCTGCGCCAGATCTGTGAGCTGAACCCGCTGCCTGGCGGCATTGACTGCCGGGCGTGTACATGGGAATCGCCGAACTGCTGCTGCTTACGCCCGGTGGTGCTGACGGTTGGTCAGCAGATCAACGTCCCTGCGCCCACTCCCACCCCTACTTACACCCCCACCTTTACTGGTAGCGAGACGCCCACGGCCACGCCCACCTACCGCGCGCCACTGCCCGTCGCGCCAGGCGAAGAGGCCAGTGTGTCAGGAGCAGTGCGCCTGATGTGGGTGGCGGTGGGTACGCTCCGCGCGGAGGACACGTACCTGGTGACAGTTCGCGACGAGACCACAGGAGCGGTCTTCGCCGGGACGACGCGCCAGTTGTCGCTCGACCTGCCCACGAGCTATCTGCCTCCCGATGGGCAGCCGCACGTGTTCGCCTGGCAGGTCTCGGTGGTACGCCTGGGCGCAGACGGCCTGTACTACCCGCTGGGGGCCGCAGTGGCGGAGCGCCGCTTCACCTGGACGGGCTGGGAGTAGGGCGGCCATACGGGTGCTTTGTGTGGTGAGGAGATACTGATGGCGGACACGATCAAGGCGGTGGTGTTCGAGGGCGGGCTCCAGGTCATTGAGCGCGACGCGCCTGTCCCTGAACCGGGCGAGGCGCTGATCCGGCTGCGGCTAGCCGGCATCTGCAACACAGACATGGAACTGGTGCGCGGCTACCAGGGGTTCAGCGGCACGCTGGGGCATGAGTTTGTGGGCGATGTGGTCGCCGGGCCGCGAGAATGGCTGAGCGCGCGCGTCGTGGGCGAGATCAACGTGGCGTGCGGCGCGTGCGACTGGTGCAGGCGCGGTGTGCCCACGCACTGCCGGAACCGGCGCGTCCTGGGTATCGCCGACTACGATGGGACGTTTGCCGAACTGTTCCGGCTGCCGGTTGCCAACCTGCGCCGGGTTCCTGACAGCGTTGCCGACGAAGAAGCGGTGTTCACCGAGCCGCTGGCGGCGGCCTGTCAGGTGCTGGATAGCGCGCACGTCCGGCCCAGCGAGCGCGTGGTGCTCTTGGGCGCGGGCAAGCTGGGACTGCTCACGGCGCAGGTGTTGGGGCTGGTGGGCTGCGATCTGGCAGTGGTCGTGCGTCATGAGCGCCAGGCGCGGATGCTCGCCGGGTGGGGCTTGCGGCCCGCCCGCCGCGACGATCTGCCGGACGGGGAAGCGGACGCGGTTGTGGACTGCACCGGGACGCCGGAAGGATTGCGCGAGGCGCTGCGGCTGGTGCGCTCGCGGGGGACCATCGTCCTCAAGAGCACTTACGCCGGCCCGGCGGGGATTGACCTCGCCCCCCTGGTCGTCAACGAAGTCAGAGTGGTGGGCAGCCGCTGTGGGCCGTTCGACGCCGCACTTCGTCTGCTGGAGCATAGGCTGGTGGATGTGCTGCCGCTCATCGAGGCGCGCTATCCGCTGGTCGAAGCTGCCGAAGCGTTTGCTCGTGCGGATCAGCCCGGCGTGCTCAAGGTGCTGCTGGCGCCTTAGATTGGCTTCATGACGAGGGAGCAGCCAGGGGCAGGGTGAAGTAGAACGTGGTGCCCACGCCGGGTGTGCTCTCAAACCACAGGGCACAGCCGTGCGCCTCGACGATGCGTTGGGCGATGGACAGGCCGAGTCCCGTGCCGGACACCTCTCCGCTGACCGCGGATGCCCGGAAGAACTTGTCGAAGATGTGCGGCTGATCCTCGGCGCTGATGCCGGGGCCGCTGTCTGTCACGCTGACCACGATCTGCTCCCCTGACTGAGTGGCATTTGCCTGGGCCGCTCGCGCAACATCCAGCCCGACGGTGATGGTCCCTCCCTCAAGATTGTACTTGACAGCGTTGGTGAGCAGGTTGAGCAGCACCTGCTTGATGAGGGTGCGGTCGGCGAGCGCCACGACGGTGCCGGGCCGGATGGTAACACCGATGCCACGCTCGTCCGCTTTGGGGGCGATGAGACTCGCGCACTCCTGCAAGAGCACGCGCACGTCGAAAGGGGCGATCTCCAGGCGGGTGCGTCCCGATTCCAGACGGGCCAGGTCCAGGAAGTCGGTGGTCAGGGCGATCAGACGCCCGGTCTCCGCTTGCATTGTGCTGACGATCTCCTGATGGGTGTCAGCGGGCAGCGCAGGGCGTGCCAGCAGCGCCGCGCTGGCGCGCAGGGCGGCGAGCGGGGTGCGCAGCTCGTGGACCATCTCAGCGATGAAATCGCTCTGCTGGAACAGACGCGCGTTCTGCACGGCGATGGCGGCCTGGTCGGCGAGCGCGGCCAGGATGTCGCGGTCGTCGTTGGACCAGGGCCGGTCGTCGCGCTTGTTGATCGCTTCCAGCACGCCGATGGGCTGGTTGTGCAGGTTCATGGGCACAGCGAGCAGGTTGCGCGTGCTGAAGCGGATGGTCTTGTCCACACGGGGAAACCAGCGCGCATCGCTCTTGGCATCGCGGACAAGTACCGGCTCGCCGTGCGTGGCGACCCAGCCGGCCAGGCTGCCCTGCATAGGCACGGGGATCGCTTCCATCTCGGCGCGCGAGAGGTTGCTGGCCGCCTCAAAGCGCAGCTCGCCGGTTGCCGGGTCAATGAGGAGGATGGACGCTTCTTCGGTGTCGGTCAGCTCGCGGGCGGCGTCAATGATGCGGCGCAGCAGCGCGCCCAGGTCCAGCGTTGAGTTAAGCTGGCGGCTGGTCTCCATCAGACGTTCGTAGCGCCGCTGAAGTTGCTCATAGGCAGCACGGCTGACGGTGTCGCCCAGAGGGCTTGGTGAAGCGCCTGGCTCCATGCTAGACCTTGTTCTCCAGAGCAACGGCGAGCAGGGGCAGCGCGTCCAGAACGTCCGCGCGAATCACCACATCGGCCAGCGAATCGAGCGCCGTCTCGCCCAGGTTGATGACCACGAGCGCAGCCCCCGTGCGATGGGCCAGCATGGGCAACTCGCCAGCGGGATAGGCTTCCAGCGAGGAGCCGATCACCAGCAGGACATCGCAGCGGCGCGTTTCGCGGCGGGCCGCGCTCAGAACGTGCATCGGGAGCTGCTCGCCGAACAGAATCACGTTGGGCTTGAGCACATGGCCGCAGTGGGCGCAGTGTGGGATGAGACCTGAGGTGATGAAGGCGTCAATGTGCGGCCCGGCGGGGAACTCGGCGAAGCAGTGGATGCAGGTCAGCGCGCGCAGATGGCCATGCAACTCATACACGGTGCTGGAGCCGGCGCGCTCGTGCAACATGTCAATGTTTTGGGTAATGACGCTCTTGAGGTGCCCCGCCTGTTCCATGCGAGCCAGGGCCAGGTGCGCCGCGTTCGGGGTGGCGTCCAGGATGGCGCACGCCAGCGGGCGAATCCAGGTGTAGAAACGCTCTGGATGGCGGCGGAGCCCGTCGAGACTGGCGACATTGGCCGGATCCGCCTGCGCCCACAGACCGGAGCGGGGACTGCGGAAGTCGGGGATGCCAGAGTGGGTGCTGATGCCTGCGCCGGTGAGGGCGACGAGATAGCGCGCGCGGCACACAAGTTGCGTGGCGGCTTCAAGCGGGCTAGAAGTCATGCCTCGCTCCGTTATCAACACGCGCCGGCCGGCGCGGCCGGCAGAGACCACGGGGAAACTGGGAATCGCGGAGCGGTGAGGCCAGTCATGCCCGGTTACGAGCGGCGATTTCCTCAGCCAGTTTGCTGAATTGACTGGCGACGATGGAATTGGGCTGGAAGAGCACCATGGGCAGGCCCGCTTCTGCGGCCTGGAAGGCCAGCTCGGGGGCTGGCGCGATGATTGCCGTGATCTCGTGGGCGAGGATCTGCTCGGCTTCTTGCCACGGCACCTGCGCGCTGGTCTGCACGCGGTTGGCGAGCACCACGCTGATCCGCCCCCGGTCCAGCCCGGCCTGCTCGATCTCACCAATTAAGTCACGGGCCAGCGCCAGGGTCACCCGGTTTGGCTCAACCACCAGCGTAAGCTGATCCATGTCCGGCAGCACGCGCGCGGTGATGGGGGTAAGGCCCGCGCCGAGGTCGAGGACGACAGTTCGCTGGAGGGTGCGCAGATGGCGTACCACCACGGCCACAAGCTCCGGCTGGATGGTGAGCAGCGTCTCTCGCGGCCGGCCAGAGGACAATAAGAGGCGAAGCCCGCTGGCATGGCTGACCAGTTCACTCTCGACCGCGCGCGCCGTGATCTCTCTGGGCTGCCTGGACAGCAGGCTGGCCAGGCCGTTGGAGCGGGCGATGCCCAGCGACAGCCCCAACGTGCCTTGACCAGGACGGAAGTCGGCGAGGATGACCGAATCGGACCTGGCCATGGCCGCGGCCACGTTGGCCGCCAGTGTAGTTGTGCCGACGCCGCCTTTGGCACCCAGGAAGCCCCAGACCAGCGCGCGAGACGCTGTGGCCTGCTGCTGAGCCGCACGGCGCGCAAGGGCGGTCTTGACGCGCGACACCAACTCGACGGGATGCGTGGGCTTGGTCAGGTAGTCATCCGCACCGGCCTCAAATCCGGCGACTTTGTCGTCCACCATGGTCTTGGCGGTGAACATGATGACCGGGACATGCTGGGTGAGGGGATCGTGGCGCAGGCGGCGGCAGACCTCGTAGCCGTCCATGGCTGACATCATGATGTCGAGGATGATGAGGTCCGGCTGTTCCGCCTGAGCGCGGTCAAGAGCTCCCTGCCCGCTGCTCGCCGAGATGACTTCATAGCCCTGGCGCTGGAGCAGCAGCTCAATGAGCTTGAGGCTCTCTTGATCGTCATCAACGATCAATATCTTCTCGGTCATGGAGCTGCATCGTCACCTGAGAGACGAACTGGAAGAGACCACAATAATACCGGGCGAGTGTATCATGCTTGACAGGGGCGTGCAAGAAGGGTCTCGCCTGGACGAAGCGCCCGATCTGCCAGGCTGAGCCAAGGGATGGCGCCAGCTACCTGCCCAGGAGCAGCGCCACCGCCCGCGACAGGCCGCAACGGGCTGGTGCGGAGAGGTCACGCGGCCGGGCCTGGTGCTATAATCCGCACGGTGGATAGCGGACTGCCACTCGGACGCGGACGGGTCAGGTGATATGCCGGGCACGAAGATCGAGCAGGCTGTCGTTCTCGCTGCGGGCCAGGGGACGCGACTCGGATCGCTCACCGCTGACCGCCCCAAACCCCTGTTGCCGGTGGTCGGGCGCCCGATCCTGACGCGGGTCATGGAGCGGCTGTGGGAGGGGGGTGTCCGGCGGTTTGTCATCGTGGTGGGACGATACGAGGCGGCGGTACGTGCGGCCATCGGTGCCAGTTCGCTGCAGACCGCCGCGATCGAACTGGTGGTCCAGAATGAGCCAACAGGCACCGTGGACGCGCTCGGCCTGGCCCAACCGCTGCTGGACGGACCGTTCCTGCTCACCGCGGTGGACAACATCACGTCCGCCGGCCACATTCGGGGCCTGATCGCGCGTTATGAGGCGGATCCGCGCCAACTCGCGACGCTGAGCCTGATCCCCGCATTGCCTGACGAGATACGCCAGTCGGCAGGCGTGGTCATTGCGGGTGAGCGGATCGCGCAGGTGATTGAGAAGCCGGATGACCCGCCAGGGCAGCACGCCGCGATCATGGTCTACGCCTTCTCGCTGCGCGTCTTCGACTGGCTGCCGCTGACGGAAGTATCGTCGCGGGGGGAACGCGAGCTGGTCAACGCGCTGCAGGCAGCTCTGCGGGCAGGGGAGCACGTGGGCTATGTGTTCGCGGATGGTCGCCTGCACCTGACGAGGCCGGGCGATCTGCTGGCGATCAACCGCGCGTACCTGCAGGAAGGCCGGCTTGTTCACTGTGGCAGCCCGGTTCCGGCATCCGCGCGGCTGGTGTCGCCGGCGTGGATTGACCCCGGAGTCAGCATAGGCGAGGGGGCCGTCGTAGGGCCAAACGTATATGCGGAGAGCGGCGCATCGCTGGGGCGTGGGGCACGGGTACGCGACGCGGTCGTGCTGAACGGAGGGGCTGTCCCCACCCTTTCCACCTGCCAGGAAGTCGTGATTGGTCGTTATGCGATGTTTGCCGCGAGCGCGCGGCGCAAGACTGCATCTGAGGAGCTGTGAACTATGCGGAGATACTGGGTTCTGTTAGGCGCGCTGGCTATGATCCTTCTGCTGGTGCTGGCCGCCTGCGGCGGCTCTGATGAGAACAAGTCTTCACCGGCAGCGACGAATACCGCCCCGGCGGCGAATCCAGCGGATGGCCCGTCCAACCCAGGCAACCCGGCCACCTACGTGACACTGGGTGTGCAGCGCGCCTATGAGGAGCTGCGCGCGAATGAAGAAGCGCAGTTCATTGACGTGCGCGAGCCTGACGAATGGGCGGCAACCGGCATCCCGGCCGGCGCGCAACCGATCTCGCTCGCCCAGGTTGAGCAGCGCGCGCCCGCAGAGCTGGCCAAAGACAGGCCGGTCTATGTGATCTGCAACAGCGGCAATCGCAGCCGGGTTGCCGCCGAGACGCTGATCCGGTTGGGCTACAGCAGCGTGTATAACGTAGACGGAGGCATCCAGGCGTGGCTGAAAGCCGGGTTGCCGGTTGAGGCATACGAGCCGTAGGGGGCGCGGGGTGCTGAGGTCTCCAGGCGAGGGCACGCCAGGCACAGATACGTCACCTGGAGGTCATGGTCGCGGCGGCCAGAAAACAAACCGCCGCCACAAGAGCAGCGGTCGGCCAAACGAGAAAGGCAGGGATGCGTTCAGTTCAGCCCGAGCAGGCGATCTACTTCGGGCCTGTTGAAGCCAACGACGATCTTGCCGCCGATGTCAATGACCGGCACACCCTGCTGACCGCTGCGGCGCACCATATCGCGCGCGGCGACCGGGTCGCGGCTGACATCTACATCGCGGAAGCGAACGCCGCGCTCCCGCAGGTAGCGTTTGGCGTGGTTGCAGTGGGAGCAGGTCGGCGTGGTGAAGATGATGACGCGCTTCTGCTTCTTGGTGGGTTCGTGTTCCTTGGCCATACGTCCTCACGGTCACCCGTCTGGTAGGTTCTGATTCTGTCGCGCAGCACGTGACGCTTCTTTGGATGCGCGGCGACGCGAAAGGTTGCAGATGTGACAGAGCTGGCAAGCCTGGCGAAGCCGGGCAGGGCTGTTAGCGCTCAGGCGGATCGGGCGCGTCAAGGCCTGCCGGGATGTATTTTTCGAGGTGCAGCACCTTGTACAGCCGCTCTTTGACAGCGTCGGGCACCTCCGGGGCGGGAATCTGGCGGTAGAGCGAGACCGTCTTGGTAAACGTGTTGACCACGATGCGGCAATTGTCGCAGTGCGCCATGTGCGCTTCAAGCTCCCGGCAAAGCTCATCGCTGAGCGTGCCGTCAGCGTACTCGGACAGGCTGCCCAGATAGCGGCGGCAGGTGTCCTGGTCATGCGGGTGAGAATGGTGGTCGGCGTTCATGGCCCTACCCTGTATCTGAAACTAGCGGACCCTGCGAGAAGTACGCGCTCAATTGCTCGCGCAGCTTGAGCCGGGCACGCATCAGGCGGCTCTTGACCGCCGAGATGGAGAGGTCGAGAGCTTCGGCGGTCTCTTCGGTGGACAGGCCCTCGATATCGCGCAGGACGAAGACGCTGCGCAAGGTGGGAGGTAGTTGTTCTATGGCACGCATCATCTCGGCGCGAGCCTCGTCGCGCAGCAGGTCGTCTTCGGGCAGGCAGCAGAAGTCGAAGAACTGGCGCGGGATCAGGTCGCCGTCGTCGCGCTCGAGCGGCTCATCCACCGACACCTGCTCTGGCTCTTTGCGCCGCAGCCGCATGAGCGCAGCGTTGCTGGCGATGCGGTAGAGCCAGGTGCTCAGGCTGGAGCGAGCTTCGAACCGGTCTATGAACCGGAATGCGTTCAGGAATGTCTCTTGCAGCACGTCTTCGGCGTCCGCTTCGTTGCCCATCATGCGCAGGGCCAGCCGGTAGATCTTCGCCGCGTTCTCTTCGACCAACTGTGCGTAGGCGGACTGGTCGCCTGCCTGCAAGCGCGCGACCAGTTCATCATCGGGTGAGGGTGACATTGGGCATTCCCTGGCTGAGTCCGTTCTGGCTGTGTCGGCTCCGTTCGCGGAGCCTGCTGCCAATCATAACCCACGCCAGACTCAATCCCAAGAAGAGCCGGATGCCAGACGCCCTGGACGCACACTCTATCTGGTTGGATGCGCGCCAATGGCGCAGGTTGCGTGCGACCTCTGGCCGCGCCGCGCATCTTACCAGCGGATGACTAATCGCTGCACCTGGCCTACAATCTGGACAGACCAGGTGCGGGCAATGAGGAGGCTTAGCAACGATGGGGCAGAGAAAAAGCAGCAAGGTCGTTCTGCGCGATGACCTGATGTTCACCGGGTACAGCAGCAACGGGCACAGCATCCCGCTGGATGCGGCCAAAACTGCGGGAGGGCATGATGCCGGAGTCAGCCCGATGGAGCTACTGCTGACGGTGCTGGGCGGCTGCACCGGCATGGACGTGATCAGCATTCTGCGCAAGAAGCAGCAAGACATCACCGCCTTCGAGGTGCAGGTGGACGGCGTGCGCGCCGACGAGCATCCGCGGGTGTACACCGAGATCTGGGTGAAGTTCGTGGTCACGGGGCGTGGGGTGGACGCCAAGGCCCTCGAGCGGGCCATTGAGCTTTCGCGCGACAAGTACTGCGGTGCGGCGGCCACGCTGCGCCACACAGCCCAGATTCACTACGATTATGTGATTCAGGAGGTGGATGAGGCAGTATGAAACGTGAAGACGCCTGGACACTGGTGACAGACTGGACCGCCTCGGAGAGTCTGCGCCACCACATGCTGGCCGTCGAAGTAGCCATGCGCGCCTATGCTCGCCGCTTTGGCGAGGACGAGGATCTGTGGGGCGTAGTGGGGCTGGTGCACGACTTCGATTACGAGCGCTATCCTGACATGACCGCCGCCGACGGGCACCCCTTCACCGGCATACGTGTGCTGCGCGAGCAGGGTGTGGACGAGGCAATTGTTCGGGCAATTGCCGCCCACGCTGCGGAATGGACGGGCGTCCAGCCGGAGAGCGTGATGGAGAAAGCGCTGGTAGCCGTTGACGAACTGACGGGGTTCCTGACGGCAGTCGCTCTCGTCCGCCCCACGAAAGACATTCGCGAGGTGACGCAGGTCAGCTCGGTGCGCAAGAAGTGGAAGGATCGCAGCTTTGCCGCCGCGGTGCATCGCGAGGAAATTGCCGAAGCCGCGCAGGCGCTGGGCGTTGACCTGTGGACGGAACACGTGCCGCTTGTGCTGGAGGCCATGCAGGGGATTGCGGCGGAACTCGGCCTCGACGGGCGCGAGGCGCGGGCCTGAGCGCTCACTGGCACGGCACGGCGAGTGTCTCTTGTGGGTCCTTCTCTTGAGACAAGCGCTCAAGAGGGGGATTTCTCTGTATGCCTGCGCCGGGCGGCGGTGAGGTCGCGCCGTGCGCGAGAGAGAGGGATACCCCATCCAACAGGCCCGGCACGCAAACGTCCGCGAATGGCTCTTGCCAACCGTTGCTGCCCCCGCTATCATCACAGGGCTTGAGAACAATCCCTGGCCCGGCATCGCGCCGGGCGCATTCGCCAGACGATCTGCCTGGCGCGCCGTCACCTGAGAGGAACCCATTATGAGAGCGTATCGCCTCTGGATAGTCACCATCCTGGCAGTCGCCGTGCTCTCTTCCTGGCTGAGTCTGGGTGACCCGCACATCAAGTTCCTGGGCATGGAACGGAAGGTGCAGGTCGTGCAGGGCCTTGACCTGCAGGGCGGCTCGCGCGTGTTGCTACAGGTGTCGCCAGGCACCGAGTTCGACAGCGATACGGTGGAACAGGCGGTCAGGAACGTGGAGCGGCGAGTCAATGGCCTGGGCGTGACTGACGCGGTTGTCCAACGCCAGGGCGAGGACCGGATCATTGTCGAGCTGCCAGGCGTGCGCGAACAGGCGGTGGCCTTCGATTCGATCAAGTCCACGGGTCTGCTTGAGTTCGTGGATTTCTCCACGGTGACGGCGGACCTGCCCGAAGGGGCGTGCCTTTTGACCACCGAGCAGGTCATGCGGACCGAGGCGCGCCTGCCAGAAGGCGCGCCGCCGCTGGCGTATAGCGAGTACACGTGCCCCAGCGAAGACCTGCTGGACCTAACCGAAGAACCGGCTCTGCTGCACAACGGGCAGCCCTATAGGACCATCATGACCGGCGCCGGCCTGGCGGATGCTGCGGCGACCACGCAGGGAGGACTGGGCACAGAGTGGGTGGTGAACTTTGTCATTCGCGGGGGTGGCGACCGCGTGGACGACTTCGTGAGATACATCGCCAATAACCCCAATCGCTCGATGGCCATTGTGCTCGATGGCCGGCTGCTGTCGTATCCCACCATCCAGCCAGGGTTGTCTGACGCGGCGCGGGCTGGGACGATGGACGGCGGGATCATCACCGGGGCGTTCACACGGAACGAAGCGCGCATCCTGGCCGCACAACTCAAGTATGGCGCGCTGCCCGTACCGCTGGACATCATCGCCTTTGACACAATCGGGCCTTCTCTAGGCCAGATCTCGGTGGAGCGCTCCATTCGCGCGGGCATTATTGGCATGATCACCGTGTTGATTTTCATGCTGGTCTACTACCGGGTGCCCGGCATCGCTGCCGGCCTGGCGCTGGTGCTGTTCATCGCGATCAACTTCGCGCTGTACAAGCTGATCCCCGTCACGCTCAGCCTGCCGGCGATCACCGGCTTTTTGATCTCGATTGGCACCGCGGTGGACGGCAACATCCTGATCTTTGAGCGCATGAAGGAAGAGCTGCGCAAAGGGCGCTCGGCGGATCGGGCGATTGAGGTGGGTTTTGACCGGGCGTGGACATCTATCCGCGACTCGAATATCTCGACGATCATCATCACGATCATCCTGTACTTCTTCGGCAATGTCTTCGGCGCCAGCGCGGTGCAGGGCTTCGCAATCACGTTGGGAATGGGGCTGGTGATCAACCTGTTCACAGCGGTGATTGCCACACGCACGTTCCTGCACACGATTGTGCTCATGGCCGGCGAACAACTCCGTACTCGCAACAGGCTGCTTGGCGTATAGGCATGCCGACAGGAGACAATCATGTTCAACTTCGCAGAGCGACGTCATTTGTTCTTCCTGATTTCGGCGGCGGTCATCATTCCGGGCGTGATGGCCATGGTGCTCTCCACGCTCGAATACGGCACCCCGGTGCGGCTGAGTATTGACTTTACCGGTGGCACGTTGATGGAACTCTCGCTGGTGGATAATGTCAGCGAGCAGACCGTGCGCGATACGCTGAGGGATTTCGGCCTTTCCGACTACATTGTCCAGCGACTCGATCCGATCCCGGCTGATGCGATTGAAGGGGCCCACGACGAAGCGGGCAGCCGCTGGCAGCTTCGCTTCGAGGAGACGGATCGTCTGGGCGAACTGAAGGCGTTCATGCACGATCCAGCGCGGCTGGGCGAGTTCTGGTCGCCCAAGTCTGTGGAGGAAGACCCGGCGCGCGAGGCTGCGCTGACGACGAGCAGCGTCTCGGCGACGGTGGGCGAAGAAGTGACGCGCGCGGCGTTCCTGGCGACGCTGGCGGTGGCGGTCATCGTGTTAGGGTTCATCGTGTTGGCCTTCCGGCGCGTCCCGCACTCATTCCGCTATGGGGCGTGCGCCATCGCCGCCATGTTCCACGACATCCTGGTCACGATGGGTATCATGTCCATCCTGGGGCTGCTCTTCGGCTGGGAGGCCGACGCGCTGTTCTTGACTGCCGTGCTGACGGTGGTGGGCTACTCCGTGCAGGACTCAATCGTCGTCTTCGACCGCATCCGCGAGAACATCCCCAAGTTCCGCGGCGAAGAGTACGAGACGATCGTCAACCGCAGTGTGCTGGAGACGATGCATCGCTCGCTGGCCACGCAGCTTAACGCGGTATTCGTGATGGTGGCCATTCTGCTCTTCGGTGGCGAGACGATCCGGCACTTCATCGCCATCATGCTGATTGGGTTGATGAGCGGCACGTATTCGTCAATCTTCAATGCCGTGCCGCTGCTGGTCTCGTGGGAGAAGGGTGAGATCCCCTTCGTCAACCGCGACGCACGGCGCCGGCGGCGCGGCGAGATGGGGGCGACGTAGCCAGTCGCCCGCCCAGTGCAGGATCGCGTGAGGACGCCTGAAAAGGCGTCCTTGTTTGTTGGGCGGCGGGACCGCATTAGCTGAGCGCTGCCTTGAATTTGGTGATGGCGGCGATGTGGTCGCTGACAGTTGCCAACCCGGCGTTCATGGTGCTGACGCAGACGTGAGTGGCACCGAGCGCCAGCCAGCCAGCGAGGTAGGCGTCCCAGGTGGGACGCGGCTGGCGGGCCAGGGTGATGCGCACGTCAAGGCCGAACTGGGCCGGATCGCGTCCTTCCGCAGTCAGATACTCTCGCAGCCGTTCGACCAGCGGCGCGCCCTGTTCGGGGCCGAGGCCAGAGGGCATCCAGCCCGCGCCGAAGCGCGCCATGCGCCGCAAGACGGAGTCGGCAGCCCCGCCGAACCACAGCGGGATCGGACGTTGGACGGGCAGCGGGTTGATCCCCAGGTTGCGGACGGAATGATAAGCTCCTTCGAAAGTCACCAGCGGCTCCGTCCACAGGGCACGCAGCAGGGCGATCTGCTCGTCCATGCGCCTGCCCCGCGTGGCGAAGTCGTAGCCGACGCCGCGCATCTCGGCCTCGTTCCAGCCGACGCCGACTCCCAGGCGCAGTCGCCCGCCGGAGAGGATGTCCACTTCGGCGGCCTGCTTGGCGACCAGGGCAGTGTTGCGCTGGGGCAGGATGAGGATACCGGTGGCGAATTCGAGGCGATGGGTGAGCGCAGCGAGATAGCCGAACAGCACCAGCGGCTCGTGGAACTGGTCGCGAAAGGTATAGGAGAAGCGCCGCCCATCCGGGTAATCTGCGGGGTCAGCGCCGAGCACATGATCGTAGGCAAGCAGATAGTCGTAGCCCAGGCTCTCAGCGGCCTGAGCGTAGTCCCGGATCGCCAGCGGATCCGGGCCGATCTCGGTCTGGGGAAAGACGACGCCCAGTTTCACAGATCACGCTCCTTTACGGGGATCGTGGGAACTCATGTGCGCCCAAAGAGGCGGGTCAGCTCGCCGGCGCTGATGTGCAGCATGGTCGGGCGTCCGTGCGGGCAAGTGTGCGGCGACTCACAGCGCTCTAGCTGCTGAATGAGCGTCTGCATCTCGGCGAAGGTGAGGAGCTGGCCCGCTTTGATCGCGGCGGCTTTGCAGATGCGGCGGATCAGCCGCGCCTCCAGCGTTGCCTCACTGGGTGACGTGCCCAGTTCCAGGTCTTCGACCAGGCCGTGCAGCACTTCGGCGGGATCGCGCCCGGCGAGCAAGGCAGGCACGGCGCGCACGCGGATGGTGCTGGTGCCAAAGGGTTCCAGGACAAAGCCAAGCGCTTCCAGGGTGGCGAGATTCTCCTCGACGAGGAGGGCCGCCGCCCCTGGTAGTTCGACCGTAGTTGAGGGCAGGGCGTGTTGGGTGACGGGCTGCATGGCAGCCTGCCGGGCCGTGAACTGCTCGTACAGGATGCGCTCGTGGGCGGCGTGCTGGTCAATCAGGTACAGTCCTGCTGGGCCTTCGGCGACGATGTAGGCGGCGCCCACCTGGCCGACGACGCGCAGAACTGGCAGCGTGCGCGGGCGCGGCGGTCCCTGCGGCCCGGCGGGAATCGCGGTGGGATCGGCGGGGGCGTCGCGTCTGGTGACGGGCGCGAAGTCTGGCGGCGGCACGTGGCGGGCATGGCGGCCCGCGTCGAAAGCGCGCAGTTCCAGGCGGAGCTGCTCCTCACCGGGCAATAGGGGGCGGCTGGCGGGAACGAGATTGTAGTCGTGATCGGCGGCTGGCCAGCCAGAGTTGCTGGCGGCGGGGAAAGCCCGGCCCACCGACGGCACAGGGGCCTGGCCAACGACCGCCTGGCGAACGGCGCGCTGCACCGCCGAGAACGCGGCATCGGGCGCGCGGAAGCGCACCTCTGCCTTGGTGGGGTGCACGTTCACGTCCACCTCTTCGGGAGGCAGCGCGATCAGCAGTATCGCCAGCGGGTAGCGTCCCTGAGGAATGAGCGTGTGATAGGCCTGGATGACGGCGTAGGACAGGCTCTGATCCATGATGGCCCGCCCGTTGACGAAGAGCACGATATGGCTCCGGTTGGCGCGGTTGAGCGCGGGCACGGATGCGAACCCGTAAACTTCGATGGGCGGCAGATCGGGGCGCGCCGGAGGCAGCGGGCTGACTTCGAGCATATCGCGGAAGCTTTCCAGCCCGAACGCTTCGACCAGCACATCGGCGAGATCGCCGCTGCCCGTGCTATGGAACTGTTCGCGCCCCTCCTGGATCAGTTGGAAGCGGACACGAGGATAAGCCAGCGCGTAGCGGGTGACCAGTTGGGTGATGTGGCGGCGCTCCGTGCTCTCGGATTTGAGGAACTTGAGGCGGGCGGGCGTGTTGAAGAACAGGTTCTCGACCTCGACGACCGTGCCGACCGGGGCACCAGCGGGGCGCTCGGCGCGCAGTTCACCGCCTTCAACCAGCACTTCGGCGCCGACTTGCTCGGCGTGGAAGCGCGTGACCAGCCGGGTGCGGCTGACGGCGGCGATGCTGGCCAGCGCCTCGCCACGGAAGCCCAGCGTGGTGATGGCGTTCAGGTCGTCCACCGTGCGCAGCTTGCTGGTGGAGTGGCGGGCGAAGGCCAACGCTGCCTCAGCGGCGGGGATGCCAACGCCGTCATCGCTGACGCGGATCAGTCGCTGACCGCCGCGTTCGATCTCGACGATGATCGAGGTCGCGCTGGCGTCAATGGCATTCTCGATCAGCTCTTTGACGACCGAGGCCGGGCGCTCGACTACCTCGCCGGCGGCGATCTGGGCAGCGACGACGTCCGGCAAGACCTGAATGGACATGGTGCGTGCGTGGCTCCCTGGCTGCCCGGCGACATGAGCGGCGATGAAGTGCGGATTATACCATTGGGGGAGGGGCCGGACAAAGCGCGTTCGCCCGGCGCGCGCGGCGGAATTGCTCTTGTCAGCGACAGTGGGGACTGCTATAATGCCTCCCAGTCGTCGCCACCCTAGCTCAATCGGCAGAGCAAACGCTTCGTAAGCGTTAGGTTAAGGGTTCAACTCCCTTGGGTGGCTCTGCGAGAGAGTGCCCCAGTGCGAAAGCTGTGGGCATTTCTTTTGACGGCACGAGGTCAGGGAGGCTCCCATGACCGGCGCACACAGTCCCATCAACCCGGTCACAATCGGCGTGGCAGGCGGGACGGGGGCGGGCAAGACTACCGTCTCGCGGGCCATCCTGGATCGCGCCGGCGCTGAGAATATCGCCTACCTCGAGCACGACGCCTACTATAAAGACCTCCACGATATTCCCTTACCTCACGCAGGGCCGATCAACTTCGATCATCCGGACACGCTTGAGACATCGCTGCTGGTTGAGCACGTGCTACAGTTGAAGCAGGGCGTGCCGGTTCCTGTGCCGGTCTACGATTTCACGACCAACCGTCGCCTAAGCGAGGTGCGGATGGTCTATCCGCAGCCGATCATCCTGGTGGAAGGAATCCTGATCTTCGCCGAGCCGGAGCTGCGTGAGTTGTTTGACGTGCGCATCTTCGTGGACACGGACGCGGACATCCGCTTCATACGCCGGCTGAAGCGGGACGTCTCCGACCGAGGGCGCACGGTTGAGTCGGTCATCGAGCAGTACCTGACCAGTGTGCGCCCAATGCACCTGGATTTCGTCGAGCCAAGCAAGCGCTATGCGGACGTGATCATCCCCGAGGGAGGTCTGAATCTGGTCGCAATTGACATGGTAGCCTCGCGCATTCGCGGTATGCTCGAAAGCCCAGAGCTGCGTTCCAGCCTGTTGCGCCGTTGACCGCCCATGCCCAGCAGCGAGCCGATCACTCACTCCCATCAGCAGGCGCCTCCGCATAACCGCGAGCAGGGCTCTGTGGACTCGGCGCAGCCCCAGAGGCCGTCGAAGCTTTCGTGGGTGCTGCGCGGGCTGGGGCTGGTGGGCATCGTTCTGATCACGGTTGCCGTTGCTGCCAACCGCGACCGGTTGCCGGAGTTTGCCGCGCTGGGCTATGCCGGCGCGTTTATGGCGATGCTGGTCAGCAACGCCACGCTCGTGCTGCCCGCGCCGGGGCTGATCATCGTGTTCGTGCTGGGCACCTCGCTCAATCCGTTTGTGCTGGGGGCGGCGGCGGGATTGGGCGCGGCGCTGGGCGAGATGACCGGCTACTTCACGGGATACACGGGGCTGGCCCTGATGGAGGAGTCCGCCGTGGCGCGCCGCGTCCAGCGCTGGATGGATCGCAACGGCCTGCTGACGATTTTCACGTTGAGTGTGGTCCCCAACCCGTTTTTCGATCTGGCGGGTTTGATAGCTGGGGCAGGACGGATGCCTGTCTGGCAGTTCCTGTGCATGGCGTTCCTGGGCAAGTCAATCCAGGCGACGGGCATTGCCTTCGCGGGTGCGCTGTCTCTGGGATGGGTGGAGCAGTGGCTCCAGCGGTAGTCTGTGTCAGCGAGCGCGGTACCGTTCCAGCCGGTCGAGCACGGCGGCATTGGCGATGGCGGAGATAGCCCCCCAGGTGAGCAACAGCCACGCCGCGACCAGCAGCGTGCTGATCGCCGCCAGCAGCGCGATCACGAGCAGCAAAGCCAGCGTAAAGAGAGGGTTCTGTAAGACCATCACCAACGCATTGCGCACCGCACCCCCGACGGTCGGCTCCTGCATTTCGTAGTAGATCGGCCAGGTATAGAGCAACATCCCCAGCCAAATCACTGCCGCGACGATCCACACCACTTCCAGGGCCAGTACCAGGGGCGTATCGAGAGGAGCGTAGGCGATCAAGTTGTTGAAGTTGATCACGGCGAACAGGGCATTGCCTATGCCCCAGGGCAGAGCGCGGCGCAGGTTGGTGCGGAAGGCCTCCCAGAAGGCGGCTAGGTCGGCGTCGGACGGGCTGGTGTGTGCCAGGTGCCCCACGCGCATCAGAGCGCTATAGGCAGCGGGTGCGGTGAGCATCGGCAGGCACAGGGCCATAAAAGCCAGGTTCGTCCAGATGTAGGCATACCCAGCCAGCCGGAAATTAGCCAGGCCACGCCACGCCGCACACAGTCCGTCCCACATGGAGCTGCTAGCCCTTCAGCCCGCTATAGCTGATCCCCTCCACGAAGTAGCGCTGGAAGTAGAAGAAGATCAAAGCCAGCGGCAGGGTGGTGATCACCGAACCGGCCAGGAAAGCGTGCCAGCGCAGCGTCTCGCCATAGGCGCCGCGCAGGAAACTGAGGCCGAGCGGCAACGTCCATAGGTCCTTGTTGCCGGAGAGGATGATCAGCGGCATCAGGAAGTCGTTCCAGGTGCCCTGAAAGCTGAAGATAGCCAGCGCCGTCAGAGCCGGGGTGGCCATGGGCAGCACTACCCGCGTGAACAGCACGAAGCGGTTTGCTCCGTCTACCAGTGCTGCCTCTTCGATCTCACCCGGAAGGGACTCAAAGAACTGCTTCATCAGGAAGATGCCAAAGGCATCCACCGCCAGCGGCACGATCAGGCCCTGGTAGCTGTTGAGCATCCCGAATTGCTTGAGAATGATGAAGCGCGGGATGAGCAGCACGATCGGCGGCACCATCATCGTGCCCAGGATGGTGAAGAAGAGCAGGCGATTGCCGGGGAATTTCAGGCGGGCCAGGGCGTACCCGGCTAACGAGTCGAAGGCCAGGCGTAGGATGGTCACCGCCACGGCGAAGAAGGCCGTATTGAACAACCAACGCGGCAGGTTGGCGTCGAGGATTTCCCGGTAGCCTTCCAGGGTCGGGTTGAAGGTCACAGGGTCGGATGTCTCGCTGGGCGGGCGGCTCACGCCGACCCGTTCTCCGTCCTGATAGGTGCACTCTACGCCGAATGGCGGCACAGGAATCAGCGAACGCGGGTAGGTCTGCACCGCGGGCAGGCACTTGAAGGAATTGGCCACCGTGAACACGAACGGGAAGACTTCGAGCGCTGCGAACAGAATCAGCACCGTCCAGCCCAGCGCGGTCAGCGTCACTGCCAGCGGCGAGCGGCGTTCAACGCCCACGGGAGCTTCTAGCGATTGCGCAGTTGCCATCGGTCATCTCCTCTCGTGCCGTGCCTAGACGTTCGCGCGCTCTTTGACAATGAACCGCTGCAGGAGCGTGAAGCTGAAGATGATGAAGAACAGCACAATGGCTGTCGCCGCGGCCAGGCCCATGGCCGAGCGGTTGAAGCCGCTGAGGTAGACCATATAGGCGATGGTGTAGGTTGTCTTGGCCGGGCCACCGCTGGAGATCACGTAGACCTGGTCGAAGACCTGAAAACAGCCGATCAGCCCCAGCGTGACCACAAAGAACGTTGTCGGGCGCAGCAGGGGCACAGTGATGCGGCGCAGGATTTGCCAGCCATTGGCTCCGTCAATGGCCGCTGCCTCATAGACCTGGCCGGGAATGTTTTGCAGCGCGGCCAGGAAGATGACCATCATGGTGCCAATAGTCGTCCAGGTATTGAGGATCATGATGGTGGACATGGTGATGCTGGGGCCGCTGATCCACTCCCACAGCGTATTGCCGAAGAGACGGTTGCTGGCCCAGTCGCCGACTGTCATGCGCGTGACGCCGAACTGCTCCAGCAAGATATGGATGACGCCGCGCGGGTCGTCCAGCCAGTTGATGAACTGATGGTTCTGGTAGCCGGAAAAGAGAGCCTGCACTGTCGTATTCACCAGACCACCGCGCGTGAACATCCACATGAAGATGATCGAGATCACTACGGACGAGGTGATCGAGGGGAAATAAAACGCCGTGCGGAAGAACCCCTTGGCCTTCAGCCAGCGTTGGTTGAGGATCGAGGCCAGCAGCAGGGCCAGGACAGTCTGCGTGGGCACCACACCCAGCACGTAGTAGGTGGTGTTCTTCAGCGCGATGAAGAAATCCTTCTGGCGCGTGGTGGCCTTGACGACCTCGCCCGCCTCGTTGGTATGGTAGCCCCGCAGCAGATCGCTGTAGTTGTCCAGGCCGACGAAATTGAACGCCCCTTTCTCGAAGACAGGCGTGATCCCGTTCCAGTCGGTCAGACTCAGATAGACCGCCGCCGCGATCGGGACGATCAGGAACACCAGGAAGATCGCCAGCGCGGGGGCCATGAAGAGATAGCCCGCCATGGCCTCCTGGCGCTTCTTGGCGGCCATGGTGGTGACATGCTTCTTGGGCACCACCGTCGTTGCCTCGCTCATGGGCGGACATCCTTCCTGCCACTAAGAGCAGGGGGCGCCCTGTGCGCCGTGCACCTGCGCCCCCTGCCGTCGAACAGGGTCAGCGAGCCAATACCTCTTCGGCGACGGCTGCCGTGTCCACGATCACGTCCTCAGGCAGCGCTTGCCCTCCGAAGGCGAGTTGCAGCCCGGAGTTGAAGGTATCGAACACTTCGCCGAAGCCTACCGGGAACTGCCACTTATGGGCGTAGGGAGCGCCGGCCAGGAAGCCCGCGCCGTATTCCTCGCCGATGGCTTGCAGCCAGGTGTCCGCTGCGCTCCTGGCGGGCGGGATGACGCCGAAGCCCTCCTCGGCGACCATCATCGCGCCTTCGGGGCCGGTCAGGAAGTTGACCAGCTTCCAGGACTCATCGGGATGGTCGTTGTCCGCTGCTACGCCATAGCACACGGTGAAGACCATCGTCGCTTGGCCACCATCAGGGTGCATGGGTAGCTCGGTCACGCCCCAGTTGAGATCGGGGAACTGATCGAGCAGGTACTTGATCACCCAGTTGCCTTCCATGGCCATCGCCACACGGCGCTGCCCAAAGGCTTCGCCGCCCCAGCCAGCGTCCACTGCCGAGGGCGGGCCGGCGATGCCATCGCGCGCCATGCCCACATAGAACTCCAACGCCTCGCGTGCCTCGTCGCTGTCGAACGTGACTTCCGTCCAGTCCTCGTTTAGCACCGAGCCGCCCGCCTGGTAGAGGAAGGGCAGCCAGCGCTCGAAGTTGGGCGGGGTCACCAGGCCGAGCACGGTCCTGCCTTCGGCATCGGTGCCCGTCAGGGCCTCGGCAGCGGCGCGCAGGTCTTCCCAGGTCCAGTCCGGTGTGGGATAGTCCAGCCCTGTCGCGTCGAACATGTCCTTGTTATACTGCAGGGCCATGATCGAGAAGTCCTTGGGCGGGCAGTAGAGCGTGCCGTTATAGGTGAAGGCCTCCAACAGCGACTCGTAATGCTCCTCAAGGTTCTCGATCTTCCCTTCGCCAGAAGCCAGCACGCCGGCCTCGGCCCAATCCGGCAGCCTGGAGCTATCCACGTAGAAGACGTTTGGCGAATCGCCGGCAGCGAAGGCGGCCTGGATGGTGGTGTCGTATTCGGGCACCAGGTTCACGGTGACCTTGATGTCGGGGTTGGCGACCATGAACGCCTCGACCTGGGCCATCAGCGCGTCGTTCTCCGCTGTTGACGACGACCACCCCATCAGCGTGAGCGTCGCCGCTTGGCGAGCCAGGGCTGTGCTTGCGCCGGAGATCACCAGCGCCAGTACAACTAACAGGGTCAAGAGATGGACCTTACGCATGGTTCTTTCTCCTCAGAAAACTGACTGATGCTAACTCTGACCAACGATTGTCGAGTGGAAATGCGTTTCTTCTTTGCTGGCGCGCGCTTCACCTCCTTGCCTGATGTCAATGCGATAAGACTCCCCGCGATAGCGGATGCGGAAACTGAGCCGTTGCCAGTGCGCGGGCAGGCGGGGCGTAACGACCGGCCCCGCAGCGCCCAGGCGCAACCCGGCAAAGCCGAAGACAGCGGCCTGCCACAGCCCGCCCGCCGATGCCGCGTGAATGCCATCGTTGGCGTTGCCGCGCACATCGTGCAGGTCGGCCCGTGCAGCCAACATGAAATAGTCGTAGCCTTCATCGGGGCGGCCCAGTTCGCACGCCGCCCAGGCGTGGAAGCTCGGTCCCAGCGAAGAGCCATAGCGATGGTCGGTCAGGGGGACATAGGCATCCCAGTTAGTTTGCCAGGTGCGCCGGTCTACTTCGCCGCGCAGCAGACACAGCAACATCAGCACGTCGGGCTGTTTGATCACCTGGCTGCGGTTGGCTCCCTCGATGCCCAGCACCACCTGCATCGAGCGGTCGGCGGTGGCGATGAGCGCCGGATCGACTGGCTCCAGGTCGAAGAAGCCTTCGAATTGCTCGACAAGGCCGGTCGCCGGATCGCGCGGGATGAACATGTGCGCGATCACGTCCCGCCAGCTGGCCAGGCGCGCGTCGCTCAGGTCGAGTTGGGCGCGCAACGCCTGGTAGCGATCCAGATGTTCCGCCCGGAGCCAGTCCAGCACGCCCAGCGCGGTCTGCAGGTGCCATTGGGCCATGCGGTTGGTGTAGGCGTTGTTGTCCACGTGATCGTGATATTCGTCGGGGCCGATCACGTCGCGCAACACATAGCGTCGCCGCCCGTCCGCCTGTTCCGGCTTGACCCGCTCGCCCCAGAAGCGGGCCGTATCCAGCACGATCTCCGCCCCATAGTCGCGCATGAAGGCGTCGTCACCGGTGACGCGCCAGTATTGGACGATGGCGTAGGCCACGTCCGCCGAGATGTGAATCTCGATGTCACCCGTCCAGATGCGAATCGGGTCTCTGCCGTCCGGTTGGGGCACCCAGGTGGGCGTCACTTCGTCGCCGGTCGTTGCGCTCTCCCAGGCGTATTGCGCCCCGCTGAAGCCGTTGGCGGCGGCTTTGCGGCGCGCGCCGGGCAACGTGTGATAGCGGTACATCAGCATATTGCGGGCGATGCGAGGAAGCGTATAGGTGAAAAAGGGCAGGATGAAGATGTCCGTATCCCAGAAGACATGCCCGCGATAGCCTAACCCGCTGAGCGTCTTGGCCCCGATACTGACCCGTTCGTCATGCTGCGGCGCGGCAACGAGCAACTGGAACAGGTGGAAACGCATGGCCAGTTGCGCCTCGTCGTCGCCCTCGATCAGCACGTCGGTCTCGCCCCATACATCACGCCATGCACGCACTTGGCGGGTCCGCAATGTCTCGTAGGATTGCCCATCCAGTGCTGTCAGCGCCCGCCCGACGACATCGGCAGCGTGGGGCACGGCATCGCGGCTGGCGGTGTAGCTGACCAGCTTATCGAGTTGCAGCGTCTGCCCGGCCTCCAGGCGCTCGCTCACGATCAGGCGCGGATGGCCGGGGCAAAGCTGGCATTGGGCTGCTGCGCCGGTCGAGACGCTCAGCGTTGCGGCGGCGGCCAGTTCCAGCCCACTGTGACGGGTGTGGCTGTGCAGCCAGATCGCGCCGTCGTCCGCCTGGCCCTGGCCCAGGTGATGCCAGTGCAAAAGGTCTTCGTTGGAGACGTGCCCATTCAGCCCGGTGGCGATCATGATCTGGCAGGGCTGGTTGACAGCGGTGACCAGTATGCGCAGCGCGCCGACATGTTCGTGGGCGTAGCTGATAAAGCGCTCGAAAGATAGGTCGAGCAGCGCGCCGCTGGGAGCCTGCCAACGCACCTCACGGCGCAGGATGCCCTGGCGCAGATCGAGCCAGCGCTCGCTGTGCAGGCATTGGCCCTGATCCAGCCGGAAGGGGTGCCCGTCTACGGTGAGACTCAGATCGAGCCAGTTGGGCAGGTTGGCCAGTTCGGTGAAGGCGACAGGCACATCGTCGAAAATGCCGTGCGCCAGGGTGAGGGCATGATCGCCCGGATAGCCCTCTTCCAGGCTGCCGCGCGCGCAGCAATAGCCATTGCCGATGGTGAAGACTGTTTCCAGGTGATGCTGGCGGGCGGCGTCGAAACCGTCCTGGCTCACCGTCCAGGTTGAGTCGTGCCGGGCGGCGGCGTGCAGCTCGGCCAGTTGCAGCCCGGCCAGGCTCTCGCAGCGTGGCACCGGGCCAAAGCGTGCTTCGATCTCGGCGAAGCGCTCGGCAGGTCCCAACGCCAGGCAGGGCATCCCCGCGTTCAGCGCCGCCTCGATGCCCGCCGCCGCGTCCTCGACGACTAGGCACTCGCCGGGGCGCAGGCCCATACGCGCGGCGGCGTAACGGAAGAGGTCGGGGGCGGGCTTCTGGCGGGTCACGCTGGTGCCGTCGGCCAGGGCAGCCAGCCGGCGAGCGATGCCCAGCCGCTCGACGACGGCGGGGGCGTTGCGGCTGGCGGAAGCGATGGCGATGCGAACGTTCGCCCGATCGAGCAAATTGAAGAGTTCGGCCACCCCTGGTAGTAAATCAGCAGGCGTGACCTGCCCCAGCAACTCCTGGTAGTAGCGATTCTTGCGCGCCATCATCTCTTCCAGGCGCGCTTCATCTGCTGAGCGACCCTTGAGCAAGCGCAGCAGCGACTCGCGGCGCGACACGCCGCGCAGGTGCTCGTTGTCGGCGCGGGTGAAGGGCACGCCCTCTTCGTCCGCCAGGCGTTTCCACGCCCGGAAGTGATATTCGGCGGTGTCGGTGATCACACCGTCCAGGTCAAAGATGAGCGCTTTAATCGTGTCGGCCATGATGAACGCTACCTGCGCCGGTATCCCCGGCTGGAGTCACGGATAACCAATTCAGGAGGCACCAATACATGCAACTCGCTTTCGGCGGGCATCTCCCCCTCAAAGAGTCGCATCAACAACCGCACCACGCGCTGCCCGATCTCCCACACCGGCTGGCGCAGGGTGGTCAGACTGGGCAATAGATAGGGCAACAGCGGCGTATCGTCGAAGCCAGTTACGGCTATATCGCGCCCCACCTGCAAGCCGCGTTCCTGCACCGCCTGCACCGCCCCGACGGCGATCAGATCATAGACGGTGACGATAGCCGTAGGCCGGCGCTTGGCGGGCAGGTCGAGCAGAGTATGGGCTGCTGCATAGCCGAAGTCGTACTGGCCGGCGCCACGCATGACCCAGGCGGGATCAACGAGCAGCCCCGCTGTTTCCATCGCTTCCCAGTAGCCGGACAGACGATCGGTGCCCACACGCGACTGTTCCGGCCAGCCCAGGAAGGCAATACGCTGATGGCCTTGCTCCAACAGGTGTTTCACTGCCTGGCGGATACCAGCCCGGCCATCCACATCCACATAGGGGAAGGGCGAGCCATCGCTGTGAGTGCGCCCGAACGCCACTAGCGGCACCTGTAAGCGTTCCAGCACCGGGATGCGCGGATCGTCGAATTCGAGGTCGGAGAGAATGAAGCCGTCCACGCGCCCGCTGTAGACCAGCTCCTCATAGGTGCGGTACAGGTCTGGGCCTTGATGGTAGGGAAAGAGCAGGATGTGATAGCCCCGTCGCTCAACGGCGTTTACGATACTCTGCTCGAACTCTTCCAGGATGGGGTTGATGTAGCGCTCGTGCGCGGACTTCCAGGAATAGCCGATCAGGTGACTGGTCTGCAGGCGCAGGCTGCGCGCGGTGATGTTGGGGCGGTAGCCCAGCTCTTCGACCGCTTGCTGCACGCGAGCGCGCACTTCGGGCGTTACCTGAATCTGGTTGTGAAGAATCTTGGAGACGGTCTGATAACTGACCCCAGCGCGGCGCGCGACATCCTTGAGGGTGACGTTGTTGGCCATAAAAACCTGGTCAGTCAAAGGGATCTAATGTTGCTAAGGCGAACGTTCGCCTTATTCTCATTTAACAGGATTTTCGCGCCCGTGTCAAGTGGTCGGAAGAGGGGTGGGTGCATTTTGCGAAAGTTCATACCCCCCATCCCTCGTCACCTGCGGTGACGTCTCCCTTCCCCCACAGCGTGGGGAAGGGAAAAAGCAACCAGCCACAGACGCTCTGACCCCTCCTTTCCCTCCTCGTGGGGGAAAGGAGGCTGGGAGGATAGGGGGACCGCGGCGCATCGTGAACTGAACTGAAATGCACCCTTGGCCCAACCGACCGTTGACGCTCGCGTGAGCGGCATGATATACTTGCCAGCATACTGAACGGCTGCGACGGAGAGGAGTACGCGGTCCGGCGCTGGCAGAGAGTGTGGGTCGCAGGCTGCAAGCCCACACAGTGGTCGCCCGCGGAAGGTCGCTCCTGAGCCGAGGGGCTGAACATGGTCTGGAGACCAGTAAGCCCGTCCGGGTGCGCCCGTTAGCGCGCGTGTGCGAGAGTCTGGCGCGCTGAGCGCCAGGAAACAAGGTGGTACCGCGGAAGAGCGCTCTTTCGTCCTTGCTGTGGCGAAAGGGCGTTTTGCGTCTGTTGGGGTCATGATGAGCGAGAACAACGATACGAGCGCGTTCTATGATGCCGTGGCTGATGACTATCACCTGTGGTATCGCGACTGGGAGGCTGAGCTGGAGCGGGAAGGGCTGCACCTGCGGCGCTACTGCCGCGAGCATGGCGTGCAGACTGTGCTCGACGCCTCGTGCGGGCCGGGTACGCAAAGCGTGGCGTTGGCTCGCCTGGGCTTCACCGTGACCGCGGCGGATCCCAGCGCCGGACTGCTGGCCCGCGCCAGGGAACTTGCCGCCGAACAGGGCGTGACTGATCGGATCGCATTCGTGCAGTCGGACTTCCAACACCTGCTCAACCACGTGAGCGGCCCATTCGATGCAGTGATCACAAAAGGGGACGCGATTCCGCACCTGCTGCGCGACGAGCAGATCGAGGAGACGATGCTCACCTTCTACGAACTGCTGCGCCCTGGCGGTCTGCTGCTCATCGGGATGCGCGATTTCGAGCCGCTCTTGGATGACCGCCCCCGCCTGTTGCCAGGACGGGTCCATGATGGCCCGGATGAACAGGTGATCACCTTCGACGTGTGGGACTGGGACGACGGGCCGCCGATCACCGTCACCTACAACCGCTTCATTGTGCGCGGCGGGGGCACGGCTTATCGCGTCAGCAAGCACCCGGTCAAGTTCCGGGCGCTGACGGCGGAAGAAGTAGAGGTTGTGCTGTCAGAGGTGGGCTTCGAGCAGTTCAGCGTGCAGCGCGATCGTTGGGAGCTGATTATGACGGCGGTCAAACCGGAGTAGGCGGGCCGTTTGAGAGCGTGTACGGAAACCCCTCACCCCTGCACCCCTCTCCCTCACCGGGGCGAGGGGAAATCCCGCGCTTTGCTCCCCTTCTCCCCCTGGAGGGAGAAGGGGTCGGGGGATGAGGGGGAGCTTACCATACACCCTCTGAGAGCCTCACCCCCCAGCCCCCTCTCCGTTTACGGAGAGGGGGAGTAAGCATGTTGTTAAGTCTCCTCTCCGCGTGTGGGAGGGGATTTAGGGGTGAGGTAAACCGCGATCAGGATTTCTCGAATGGCCTCTAGGCGGGCCGGTGTGCCAGTTGGGTGTGTAACGGTGCGGCGAAAGGGGGTGATCCATCGTGTCACTGGTTGCCACTGAAGATGACGCTGGCACGGGTTGGATACGAACACGGTGCGATACTCCCTCGCGCCCAATTGACTCAACCGGCAATCTCTTGTAGCGCAGACGAGGACACCATGCCCAAGGAAATGCCCAAGACGTTTGATTTCGCCGAGGCTGAGCCTCGGCTCTACCACTGGTGGGAGGAGAACGGCTGGTTCAAGCCGGAGGTTCACCCCGACGCTGAGCCGTTCGTGATCAGCATCCCGCCGCCCAACGTGACCGGCGCGCTGCACAATGGCCACGCCATGTTCGTCAGTCTGGAAGACCTGATGATCCGTTACGAGCGGATGCGGGGGCGGGCGGCGCTGTGGGTGCCCGGCTCCGATCACGCGGGCATTGCCACGCAGCTTCAGGTCGAGAGGATGCTGCGCGAGGAAGGCGCCAGCCGCGAGGCAGTGGGCCGCGAGGAGTTCCTGCACCGCACGTGGGAATGGAAGCGCAGGTATGGCGGGCGGATTGCCGAGCAACTGCGGCGGCTGGGGGCAAGCTGCGATTGGGATCGCGAGCGTTTCACGCTCGATGAAGGGCTTTCACGCGCGGTGCGCGAGGCGTTCGTCACCCTGTGGGAGCAGGGGCTGATCTATCGCGGGCAGCGCCTGATCAACTGGTCGCCGGGCCTGCAGACAGCCGTCAGCGACCTGGAAGTAGAGCGCGAGGAAGAGCAGGGGCACCTGTACTACTTCAACTACCCGCTGGAAGGCGGCGGCAGCATCCCGGTGGCGACCACGCGCCCGGAGACGATCCTGGGCGATACAGCCGTGGCTGTGCACCCGGACGACGACCGCTACCGGCACTTCATCGGGCGGCGGGCGCTGGTGCCCATGCTCAACCGGCTCATTCCGGTCATCGCCGACGAGTACGTGGATCGTGAGTTCGGCACCGGCGCGCTGAAGATCACGCCTGGCCATGACCCGGCGGACTACGAGATCGGGCAGCGGCACGGCCTGGAGCTGGTCAACATCATGAACAAGGACGCGACGCTCAACGAGAACGCCGGCCCTTACGGCGGGCTGGATCGCTTTGTGGCGCGCCAAAAGTTGTGGGCCGATATGGAGCGGGCGGGGATGACTCTGCGCGTCGAGTCGTATCGTCACGCCGTGCCGCGCTCGCAGCGCGGCGGCGAAGTGGTCGAGCCGCTGGTGAGCGCTCAGTGGTTTGTCAAGATTCAACCGTTGGCCGAGAAGGCCATTGAAGCGGTGCGCGACGGGCGGATTACCATTGTGCCGGCGCACTTCGCGCGCGTGTACTTCAACTGGCTGGAGAACATCGAAGACTGGTGCATCAGCCGCCAGTTGTGGTGGGGGCATCGCATCCCGGCCTGGTACTGCGCCGACTGCGGCGAGATCACGGTGGCTCGCCAGGACCCGACGGCCTGCGCGCACTGCGGCAGCGCGGCCATCGAGCAGGACCCGGACGTGCTGGATACGTGGTTCAGCAGTGGGTTGTGGCCGTTCAGCACGCTCGGCTGGCCAGATGACACACCCGACCTGCGCCGCTACTACCCGACCGACATCATGGAGACGGGCTACGACATCCTGTTCTTCTGGGTGGCGCGCATGATCATGATGGGATTGTGGTTCACGGGCGACATTCCCTTCCACACGGTCTACCTGCACGGGCTGGTCAGAACCGAGGGCGGCAAGAAAATGAGCAAGTCCTACGGCAATGTCGAAGACCCGCTCGACATTGTGGCCCGGTACGGCACGGACGCCCTGCGCTTCACGCTGCTGACCGGCAGCGCGCCAGGCAATGACATGAATCTGGCCGAGAGCCGCATTGAGTATCACCGCAACTTCGGCAACAAGCTATGGCAGATGTCGCGCTTTGTGTGGTCGAACCTGGACGGGTATGTGCCGCGCCCTGAACCGCAGCAAGCCGGGCTGGACCTGCCCAGCTGCTGGATTCTCAGCCGGCTGAGCGGCCTGGTGAGCAGCGTTCAGCGTCTGTTCGATGCTTACCAGTACGGGGAGGCAGGGCGGCAGGTGCTCGACTTCCTGTGGAGCGAGTTCGCCGACTGGTATGTGGAGATCAGCAAGAACGCGCTGTATGGCGCGGATGCGGCGCGGCGCGAGCAGACCCTGGACGTGCTGGCGTATGTCCTGAATACCGGGCTGCGGCTGCTGCACCCGTACATGCCCTACATCACCGAGGAGATTTGGGGCCACCTGCCGACCGGCGAAGGCCCGCTGATCCTGGCCCAGTGGCCTGCTGCAAATCCCGCACTGCTGGACGCCGAAGCCGAGGGACAGTTTGCCATCCTGATGGACCTAGTGCGCGGCATCCGCAACGCGCGGGCCGAGCACAAGGTCGAGCCAGCGCAGCGCATCAGCGCCCTGATTGACGCGGGGAGCCAGCGGGCGCTGATCGAGGCGCATAGCGATCTGTTCGCGCGGCTGTGTAACGTGGGCGGCGTGACGCTGCTCGATTCCGGAGCGAGCGCGCCCGGCCAGGCGGCGACGGTTGTGGCCGCGGATGTCACTGTGTACCTGCCGCTGGCGGACCTGGTGGACCTTGACGCTGAACGCGAGCGTCTGCAGCGCGAACTGGCGAATCTCGGCGAGCAGATCGCACGCACGACGGCGCTGCTGGACAACGAGAACTTCGTCGGCAGGGCCAGGCCGGAGATCGTTCAGCGAGAGCGAGAAAAGCTGGAGGCGCTGGCGGCCAGCCGGCGCGCGGTCGAAGAGCGGTTAGGGGCGCTGGGCTAAGGGGCGGCGCCACGCAGTCAACAGCGCGGGTATCTTTGCACGGCGCAAGGTATCCGCGCTTCTTTGTGGCTGGTCAGCGCCGCGCTTATGGCTCAGGTGGGCGCTGAGTTGTGAGCAGGAACAGCGCGCGGCCCGCGCGCTTGGCTTCGCGACGGACTTGTGCATCCGGATCGTTGAAGTAGAGTGTCTCGAGCACGGGGAGCGCTTCTGTGGCGGCAAGCTGTACCAGCTCGGCAATGGAGCGCAGGCGAACCTCCGGGTTCTTGTCTTCGAGGCGGCCCAGGTGATAGGCGATCAAGCGGTTGTTGGTGCTCACGGCAGGGATCCTCGTCGTGCGTCGCGGTTCTCTTCGTGGCAGGGCCGGCGCGCTGCCAGACTTGGCACCAGTATAGCAGTGGGCAGTGGGCTGCACCAAATGAGTTGCAGTGATCCTCAAGACGGATTCTGGCGCGAATCTGATGCGCTCACCTGGGTAGCGGAGAGGGCGTCCTGTATAATTGAGGATGTATTTGGGCTACGTTGCTGGGGAGCGAGCGATTTTGAGGATCACTCTGTACGAGCATGAGGGTGTTCTGCGCGAGCATCGGGCGGAGTGGAACGAACTGCTGACGGACAGCGCAGCCAACCAGATCTTCCTGACGAGCGAATGGCAAAGCACCTGGTGGCATGCCTATCAGCCAGGTCAATTATGGGTGCTGGTAGTCCGCGATGAGGACGGGCGGTGGATGGGTCTCGCGCCCTGGTTCATTGACACGAGTTCTGATGAGCGGCGGACGGTGCGCACGGTCGGCTGCGTGGACGTCACCGATTACCTGGACATCGTGGCCCGGCGCGGGCACGAACGGGGAGTGTTTGAGGCCATCGCTGGCTGGGTGGCGACGCACACAGGCGCTTTTGACGAAATCCTGCTGTGCAACATCCCGGAGACGTCGCTCGCGCTGAAGGAGATGCCTCGGGCGGTTGAGGCGCACGGACTGACCAGCACTGTGCACTTGCAGGAGGTATGCCCGATCGTCAGGCTGCCAGGAACCTTCGCGGAATATGTGAACAGTCTCGACAAGAAGAACCGGCACGAGTTGCGCCGTAAGCTACGACGGGCCGCTGACGGAGTTGCGTGGTATATCGTGGGGTCGGAACACGACCTTGGCGAGGAACTGGCGCACTTCATCACACTGATGGCGAGCAGCAGCGTGCAGAAGGCGGCATTCCTGCAGGACGGCAAGAACCGGCGTTTCTTTGAGCTGATGGTGCCGCTGATAGCCGAGCGCGGCTGGCTACAGCTTGCATTTCTGACCGTGCGGGGCGAACGCGCGGCGGCGTACCTCAACTTTGCCTATGATCAGCGGGTGCTCGTCTACAACTCCGGGCTGGCGCCGATGGCGTATGGTCACCTCAGCCCAGGCATCGTGCTGCTGAGCCGTCTCATCGAGCACGCGATCGAGCAGGGATACCACACGTTCGACTTCCTGCGCGGGGACGAGCCGTACAAATACAACATGGGCGGGCGCGACACTGGTGTCTACCAACTGATGATCACCGCGCGCGGCAGTGAAGTGGAGCCAGCGGCGGCAGCAGGCGCGCTTGGCCCGACCTATCCGCCATAGGAGTCGACGGTGTTAATCGTCTCGGCGCTGATGTAGGGTTTTTTCTCTTCGAGGTTCAGCAGCGCTTCGTCCTCGCTGAGAACGGTCTGCCCCTGGTGGTAGAGGACGTTGTTGAACGCATCGAAGCGATAGCGACGGTTCACCCAGCCATAGTACGGATGGTAAAACACGACGTTGAACTGCAACGAGTCGTGTTGGAGTAGGGGCGTCTCGCTGACCATCCACACCGGCGCATATTGCTGGAGATGAGGAATGGCTTTGGCATCGCGCAGCGCGCGCATGCGCCGGATACGTTCCTCGGTACTATTCATCAGCAGCCTCGCTTGCCGTCAGGTGCTCCGATAGTGGCTTCTATTGTACTCAACCGGGCGCAGTTGGGACAGGTAGTGGCACCGCTCTCAGAAGGGCTCCCCTTGTACACGCAGCAAAGCGCACCTATCGTCGGGATAGGTGCGCTCCGCGGAGGGCAGCCCCTGAGGGCGGATGGGGTCGTCCGGTCAGTGCGCGGTGCTCGCGGGACCGCGTAGCCCCACTTCCACCAGACCAATGACCCTGGTGCCGACGATCCTGAGATGGTTGCCCGGTTGGAGCAGTTGCCCCGGACTGGTCGTGACGCGCACAATTCGGCGCTCGACGCTGACATCGGCCCAGCCGCGTCCGACGCGGATGACGCGACCGATCTGCTCGTGTACCGCCTGCATGGTCGCTCGTCTCCTCTCGGCATATGCCCTGCTTCAACGGTCGATCCTCTGTGCAGTGGACGGGCTTGACGGGCAGTGATGGAGCCGGTGATCCGGTGCGCCGCCGGACCCTACGCCTACCCTATTGAAGCATCATCTGGCACCCGGAGTCAAGACTAGTTCTCTCACATTTCGCCCTGGGAGAGCGTGATTTGTATAATGTTGACGAGAGCCTGCCGGGCGGGCTGCGCAGTCTGAAGGTGGGCCGGTGAGCGCATCCTCCAGCTTTGACCACACGACCTATCTCTCGCCATTCACGTGGCGCTACGGCTCGGAGGCCATGCGGCAGGTGTGGAGTCTGCTGCACCAGCGACGGCTGTGGCGACGGGTGTGGGTGGCGCTGGCCGAGGGTCAGGCCGAACTGGGCATTGTGTCGCCTGAGGCGGCGGCGGACCTGGCGGCGCACGCTGAGGCAATTGATCTGGAGCGAGGGCGGGCCATTGAGGCGGAAGTTCGTCACGATCTGGTGGCCGAGCTACGGGCGTTCGCCGAACAGTGCCCGCTGGGAGGCAGCATTCTGCATCTGGGGGCGACAAGCGCGGACATTCAGGACAATGCCGATGCGCTGCGGCTCTGCACTGCGCTGGACCTGGTGCTTGACAGGCTGGCGCGTCTGCTGGAACTGCTGGCTGCCGCGGTTGAACGCTGGGCGGACACGATCTGCATGGGCTACACACACGTCCAGCCGGCCGAGCCGACCACTGCTGGTTATCGGTTGGCCCAGTACGCCCAGGACTTGCTGACTGATTGGGAAGAGCTTCGTCACGTCCGGGCGGGCATTCGTGGCAAGGGGATCAAGGGAGCCGTGGGGACCGGCGCGTCCTATGCGGAGCTGCTGCGCGGGGCGGGGCACTCAGTGGTGGACCTGGAGGAGCGGGTGATGGCCCGCCTGGGTCTGGCTGCCTTCCCGGTGGCCACGCAGACGTACCCGCGCAAGCAGGACTGGCTGGTGCTCAATGCCCTGGCCGGGGTAGCGGGCAGCCTGCACAAGCTGATGCTTGATCTGCGCATTCTCCAATCTCCGGCAGTGGGTGAGTGGGCGGAGCCATTCGGCGAGAGGCAGGTCGGCTCGTCGGCCATGCCTTTCAAGCGCAACCCGATCACGGCGGAGAAGGTTGACAGCCTGGCGCGCTGGGTGGCCGCCCTGCCGCGCGTGGCGTGGGACAATGCGGCGCTGGCTGTGCTGGAGAGGACACTCGATGACTCGGCCAACCGGCGCATCGTGCTGGCGGAGGCGTTCCTGGCCGTTGACGAGATCGTGGAGGCGAGCACCGGCGTGGTGCGCGACCTACGTCTGTTTCCGGATGCGATGGCGCGCAATCTGGCCACCTTCGGCGCATTTGCGGCTGTCGAGCGCGTGCTGATGGCGTTGGTGAGCGCGGGAGCCGATCGGCAGGAGATGCACGAGCGGCTGCGGCAGCATAGCCTGGCTGCCTGGGCGGAGATGGGCCGCACGGGCCACAATCCTTTGTGCGAAATGCTATGCCAGGATGACGCTGTCACGCGGTATATTGACGCAGCGCGCATCGGCGAGCTGATGGATATCATGTCACACATCGGCGAGGCACCGCAGCGCGCCTGCCGCCTGGCGCAGGTGGTCCGCGCGCGGCTGGCGCAGTGCACGGCGACGTGAGCACTCGGCTCACTGCTGAACGAAAGCGAGACATTCATGCCACGGGCACTGATCAGCGTCTATGATAAGGCGGGCCTGGCGGACTTCGCGCGGGGCCTAGCCGGGCTTGGCTGGGACCTGGTGACCAGTGGGGGCACGGCGCGGGCGCTGGAGTCCGCCGGGGTGGCGACGACGCCAGTGGAATGGGTGACGCAAGCGCCGGAGATGCTGGCCGGGCGGGTCAAGACGCTGCATCCAGCCATCCACGCGGGGATTCTGGCCCGCGACACGGCAGAAGATATGGAAGCGCTGCGTCGGCATGGCTACGCACCGATCGATCTGGTGGTGTGTAATCTGTACCCGTTCCAGCGGACGGTTGCCCAGCAGGGAATCATGCTGGAAGATGCTATCGAGCAGATTGACATCGGCGGAGTGGCTCTGGTCCGTGCGGCGGCGAAGAACTGCGCGCGGGTGACCGTGGTCACCGATCCCACTGACTACCTGAGCGTGCTGGCGATGCTGCGCGAGACCGGGCGAGTCAGTGAGGCTCTGCGGCGCTGGTTGGCCGTGAAGGCCTTTCGCCTGACGCGCGACTATGATACAGCGATTCACGCCTATCTGGGGCGCGAGTTCGGCCCGGCGGAGACTGAGCCACTGCCTGATGCGCTGTCTTTGGGGCTGACACGCATCCAGGAGCTGCGCTACGGCGAGAATGCTCACCAGCGAGCGGCCCTGTACGCAACGGGGCCGGACGGTTCGCCGTTGGGGGGCGAGGTGCTGGGCGGGAAGGCGCTATCATACAATAACCTGCTCGATCTCGACTCGGCCTGGCAGGCGGTGATCATGCTCGATACCCCTGCGGTCGTCATTGTCAAGCATCTCACTCCTACGGGTATCGCCACGGCTGAGACGGCTGCGGATGCGTTCGCACTGGCCCTGGAGTGCGATCCGGTGTCGGCGTTTGGCGGCGTGCTGGCGGCCAATCGCGCGGTGGATGAGGCCTTCGTCGAGGCGCTGGGATCGTTGTTTGTGGAGGCCATCGCCGCACCCGATTTCACGCCCGTTGCCCAGCAGCGGCTGGCAGAGGGCCGCCGCAACTGCCGGCTGGTACGCATCCCGGAGCCTGTGACGGGTCCGCGCCTCGAAATGCGCAGCATCAGCGGCGGCCTGCTGGTGCAGGAAGCTGATCAGGGAGATCCCCCTGACACGACATGGCAGATCGTGTCGGCGCGCCGCCCGACCTCTGACGAGCTGCAGGCGATGCGCTTCGGCTGGAGAGCGGTACAACACGTCAAGAGCAATGCCATAGTGCTGGCGACGGCCTCCGCAACCGTGGGGATCGGCGGCGGCTTGCCGAGCCGGGTGGACGCAACGCGGCTGGCGGTGGCCAAGGCCGGGGAGCGCGCGCGAGGGGCGGCGCTGGCCTCCGACGCTTTCTTCCCGTTTCCCGACGCGGTACAGATTGCTGTCGAGGCCGGGGTGACGTGCATTGTGCAGCCAGGCGGATCGGCGCGCGACCAGGAGATCATCGAGGCCGTGGACGCGGCCGGCATGGCCATGGTGTTCACGGGGGTGCGCCATTTTCGCCACTAGCTGGGGAGGCGCTCGCGGAAAGTCGGGAGGGCGTGGCAGCGGCCGGCGGAGAGAGGACCGCCTGCCGTTCCAAATCTGCCGGAAAGGCAGTGCCAGCACGAGCAGACAGGCTGGCGGGGGATGCCCTGAGACGCGGCAAGTTGCGGTGGAGGTGCAGGCCCGGCGGGCGCTGGGCAAGAAGTTAGAAATGACGCGCCCAGGCCGGAAAAAAATGACTTGTCTACTGGCACAAGAGGTGTCATAATAAAGGTCATTAAAGTGCTTTGTGTTGCGTCAGGCTTTTTCGCGAAGCAGTGAACATATGGGAGGAACCCCGTGGCGAGCGTGACCTACCGCAATGTGACAAAGCGTTGGGGTGATATTGAGGCTGTCAAAGACCTCAATATCGAGATTCCCGATGGCGAGTTCCTGGTATTCGTTGGGCCGTCTGGCTGTGGCAAGTCCACAAGTTTGCGCATGCTGGCCGGTCTCGAAGAGATCACCGATGGCGAGATCTTGATCGGGGACCGCGTCGTGAATAACGTGGCGCCGAAGGATCGTGACATCGCCATGGTGTTCCAGAGCTATGCCTTGTACCCGCACATGACCGTGTACGACAACATGGCGTTCGGCCTGCGCCTGCGCCGGACTCCTAAGCAGGTCATTGACGAGCGGGTGCGCCAGACGGCGGCCAGCCTGGGTATTGAGCAGTTGCTTGACCGCCGCCCGCGCCAGTTGTCGGGTGGCCAGCGTCAGCGTGTGGCTGTGGGCCGCGCCATCGTCCGCGAGCCGGCAGTGTTTTTGCTGGACGAGCCGCTCTCGAACCTTGACGCGAAGCTGCGTGTTGAGGCGCGCACATTTATCAGCAAGCTACACCAGCGCCTGGGCACCACCTTCATTTATGTGACCCACGACCAGGTGGAAGCCATGACCATGGGCGAGCGCATTGCGGTGTTGAATGCCGGCCGCCTGATGCAGATTGACTCCCCGACCCAACTGTACGATCATCCAGCCAATGTCTTTGTGGCCGGCTTCATCGGCAGCCCGTCCATGAACTTCTTCGACAACAGCAAGCTGCTCGAACAGGACGGCAAGATGATCGTGGACACGGGCTACTTCAAGGCTGAAGTGCCCAAGGAACGCTATGACCTGTACCGGCCATACCTGAACAAGAGGGTCGTCTTCGGCATCCGTCCTGAGAACATTGCCCATCCGGAGTTCTCGCCGCCTGGCATCGTCCCATCGCTGATCGAGGCCAATGTGGATGTGGTCGAGGAGATGGGCCATGAGAAGATCGTCTATCTCGAAGAGGGTGGCAAGTCATTCCTGGCGCGAATGGATCCCCGCGCGAACCTGCATGTGGGCCAGCGCACTGGCGCGTTGTTGAACATGGCGGTGATGCACCTGTTTGACGCGGAGACTGAACAGGCGTTGCAGTAGGCGCTGCTCGACAGTCCACAGCGAAGCCCTGGGCCGTCTGTGATCAACCACAGGCGGCCTTTTTGCTGGGGATGAGCGTGGCCTTAGAAGCGGGGGGGGTAGGTGGCAGTGAGGGAAACAGAATAGACTTCTGAGCAGGCTATAGTGGACGTTCATGTCCTCGGCAGGGGGCTGGGCCAGTTGGGAAGGAACAGCATGGTCAGGACGGGAACACTGGATCTGGCGACAGAAGGCCACGGGCAGGTCGTGGACATCACCGATGCGGTGCGGGGGGTGTTGGAAGAGGCGCAGGTGCTGAACGGCATCGTGACTGTCTTCTGCCCTGGCGCCACTGGCGCGGTCACAACGATCGAATACGAACGTGGAGTCGTGCGCGATTTTCAACGACTCTTCGATGAGATCGCGCCACCTGAGGCGCAATATATGCACAACCAGCAGCGCGGTGACGACAACGGACACAGCCACATCCGGGCCGCGCTATTGGGGCCGTCGCTGACCGTGCCATTTTCGGATGGGCGGCTGACGCTGGGCACGTGGCAGCACATTGTGTTCGTGGACTTCGACGTCAGGCCGCGCCAGCGACGGCTGGTCGTTCAGATTGTGGGGGAATAGGCGAGACGAGGACCATGATCACCGATCAGAGCGAGAAGGCCGCTGGTGAACAGAGCCAACAACCCGGCTTGGCAGGCCGCGCCGAGGGCGAGCACCTGCTGATCGTCCGGGACGCTGTGCAACGCATGCTGGCCGAGCAGGATCTGCAGGCCAATCTCGCCGAGGTGATCCGCGCACTGCAGGCTCTGGGCTGGCATGATGTCGTCGTGACGCTCCTGAACGAAGACGGCAGTGCAGAAACACAGGTGCGTAGTGGTGAGGAGAGAGGGGGTGGCGCGGAACTCCCCCTTCTGCCGGGGAGGCTGTGGGAGGAGTACCAGGAGGGGGCACTCGAACCGTACCGCGTGGGGGGCGTGTATGTCGTGGCGCGGGACGATGACCCGGATGGGCTGAGCGACATCTTCGCCCCATTGACGGCCGGCCCAGATGTGCTCGCGGGGCTGATCTGGGTTGACGGGTGGGCGCATGACGGGGGCCCAACGGTGGAGGCTCTGGGTGCCCTGGACATTCTGGCTGCCCAGACCTCCTATCTTATCGAACACGCGCATCTGCTGCGCCGAGCATCGCAGTCGGCGGAGATGCTGGCGGAGCAGGTCGAAGAACTGTCCATGATTCGCCGGGCGGACCGCGAACTGAGCGCCCATCTCAACCTGGAGCGCGTGATGCACCTGACAATGGACTGGGCACTGCGGCGAACGGGAGCGGACACCGGGCTGCTGCTGCTGATGAACGAAGATCGCACTGGACTCGTGCCGTATGTGGTCATGGGGCATGTCGATCGCGCCTTCTTTCCTTACGATGCACATAATCCGCTTTCCCTGGCATTGGGTATTGGGCGGGCGGGGCGAACGGGCATAACCCAGTATGTGCCGGACGCCCTCGAGGATGCGCACCGCATCACCTTCATCCCCGGCGCCCGTGCGTATGTGGTAGTGCCGCTGCTGATGCGGGGCGAAGTGCTGGGGGTGATCGCCGTCGCCTCGGTACGCGGGAGCGGGTTCGATGGGGACATGGTCGCCTTCCTGGAGCGTCTGGGCAGGCGCGCTGCCGTTGCGCTGGACAATGCGCGCCTATACCGGCAGACGGAGCAACTGGCCAACGACATGGCCGCGCTCTACAACGCCAGCCGCAGCATCACGTCAACGCTCGATCCGGATGAGATTCTGCGCCGGATCGCCCAGGCGATGGGCGAGACTCTGGAATGCTCCAGCGTCATCATCTTTGAGAATAAGCCGGAGAGTCAGGCGGTGCAAGTTCAGGCTGTCTACCGAGCGGATGCCGACCCGGACGCCAGGGAGAACCTGCCCGCGCCGAAACACATTTACTCCCTGGCCGACTATCCCGCCTTCCAGACGGTGGTTGAGCAAAAGCTCGCGCTAGCCCTGCGCGCCGCCGATCCAGCGGTGGCTCATACCGACCGGGCATATCTAGCCGCCAGCGGCATCCATGCGATGCTCCTCGTGCCGCTCGTCGCCCAGGACGAGCTCATGGGGATGGCCGCGGTCATCGAAGGCCGGCGTGACCGTTTTTTCACGGCGAGCGAGGTCCATAAGGCCGAGGCCCTAGCCGACCAGGCTGCGATCGCTTTGCGCCAATCTGTGCTGTTCAATGAAGCGCAGGAGCTTGAGAGACTCAAGACCGAGATGATCCGCATGGCCTCGCACGATCTGCGCAATCCACTGAACAACCTGATGGGTTACACCCAGCTTCTGGCGATGAGCCTGGAAGAGCAAGGCATGACCGCTGCTCAGAAGATGTACCTGGAGTATATGTGCAGCAGCAGCGAGACAATGCGTGTGCTGTTGGAGGACCTGCTGATCCTGGAGCGCATTGAGAGCGAGCGCACCACGGGGTGGCGGTCCTTTGACCTGGGCGCTCTGGTGACCGAGGTGGTCGAGAGCCAGCTTGCAGGAGCTGCTCTCAAGGAGCAGACGCTGTCCCTCGAGTGCTTGCCGGGCCTGGCCCCTGCCCGAGGGAGCCTCACCCAGCTTCGCCAGGCTGTGGCCAACCTGGTCGGCAACGCGATCAAGTACACGCCGGAAGGAGGGCACATCAAGGTGACGGTGCGCTGTGAAGAGGGTGGGGTCGTGGTGAGCGTTGCGGATGACGGGTACGGCATATCTCCTGCGCGGCAGGCGCGAATCTTTGAGCGGTTCTACCGGGCGCGCGAGCCAGGGACGGAGCATATTGGTGGCACTGGCCTGGGACTTAGCTTAGTCAAGACCGTCATCGAACGGCATGACGGCCGCGTCTGGTTCTCCAGCGTGCCCGGCAAAGGCAGCACTTTCGGCTTCTGGGTGCCAGCGGCGTCAACGCCCTAGCCGGTGGATACTCATTCTGCGGAAGCGAGCGTGCAGTCGTACTCGCGCACGGCCGGGAGGCCATCTGCCGTGAAGGCGATCGTCCAGCAGGGCAAGCCGGGCACGAACTCAGCGCCGTCCAGCTTGATAATGAGCGCGATGCTGCCCGGCGGAGGATCAGACTCGCTGAACACGTAGCTGGCCATGCCGCCTTGCTGCTCAAGAACCAGCGTGAAGTCGCGAGCAAGACGATCGGAAGTCAGGAGATGGCCCGCCAGCGTGGCCTGCCGCGCGGACTCCGCCAGAGTCAAGGTCAGCGGACCCTGGAGGAAGACACGGCCTCCGCACAGGTCGAGCGCGAGCGTCGCCGTGCTGTGAGGGGCGAGGATGAGGCTGTCACCGGCCTTGAGGCGCATACCAGCCGCGTCGGTGGTGTCTAGCGGCTGCGGGCGCTGGTGGGGCCTCGCGACCTGAACGTCACCGCTGATCCGGATGAGGCTGGCTGGCACGCTGACTGCGTAGGGGAGCAGAAGCGCGGCAGCGACGGCGGCCAGCGTCCCTGACAGGACGGCGGTCAGCGCGAGCGCGATGGGCCATGTGCGGCGTTCCATTCCCTGACAGCGTTCCTGTGAGCGACAACGGTCTCTGCCCCAGGATCATAGCGGGGGCGAGAAAAAAGGAAAGCGGAGCACGTGATCTCGGCACGTGCTCCGCGTGACATCAGGCGAAGGGCGCGGGCCGGCTAGCGGCGCGCCCAGGCCGGAAGATCGCGGCGATACGTGCCGCTGCTGTAGACATAGACCCAGGCATCCTGGTATTTCTCAGGAGCTGTCCACTCATGCAGCCACCAGGCATCCATGATTGACAGGTTGACACAGCCGCGACTCTGGCGGTACCCGAAGCGATCGTGCCAGTAGGTGCCATGGAGACCAATGTCGCCGTCGAAGTACAAGACGTAGGGCACTTCTTCGATGTAGTAGAACTGGGGCTGACCGGCGAATCCGCTCATACGCGTGGCCAGATGGCGCTCATAGATCCTGAATAGCCCTTCCCGCGTGCCCGACCTCGGCAGGCCCGAGGATATCAGGGTGGCGAAGACCATCTGGTCGCCCTCGTAGGCTACTGCGGTTTGCTCATAGAGATCTACGGCAACCCAGCGATCGTCAGGCCCGACGCCTTCTGGACGCGCAATAGGCTTGACTTTGGCCACACGAATCTGCTGGACCCACTGGTTGGGGCCGACCAGATACCATTCCCAGCCATCGGCGTATTCGATCCCGTAGACGTTCATCAGCGTGTAGCGCGGGATGATGTCGGCGGCCTTATCCTGGGGGCCGCCGGGATGACGGCTGGGGCGCGCTTCCGCGAGCATCCAGGCGAAGGGGCGCTTGGGCTGCGTGGCGATCTCCACGCCGGAGAATTCGGACACGGTCGCCCAGGTGATATAGTCCTTAGGGACCCATTGCCCGTAGTTGATCTGGGTGAAGCCGTCCTTCTCATTGATGATTGTGACGAAGTTGTAGCCAGTGGCTAGCTGGCCGATGGGGTTGCCATTGGGCGCGTCGTAGATGATGACATCCCCCAGGATGCGGCGGTAGGCGCGCGTCCAGACAACATCGTAGTCATACGGCACCTGGATCACGTCCGGGGTGGGGTGCACGATCATCTCGGCTTCTGCGGCGCGCAGCTCGAGCGCGCTCATGCCAGGGTGCTCGACGCAGTCACCCGGCAGTTGGGGCGTCTGGCCCTCGGGTGTGGCGGCGATGGCTGCCGCAATGCGCTCCGCGCAGCTCTCGTCGCGCAGGTCTCCAGGGAAGGCCAGAGCTATAGGGGCGCTTAGCGCCTCGCCGCCGATACCTGTCAGCACAAGCAATGAAATGAACAGAATCCGCCAATATCTCATCAGGACATACCCTCGTCAGCCGAAATCCTGAGAAGAGGATAGCAACGTTCGCAGCGGTGGTCAACAGTCATCTGGAGGGCGCAGGGAAGACGTTGGACAGAGAACTGGGGGCCTACCTGCGCAGGGGGCCGTAGTCGGGCAGGGCTGTTGCCCGTCAGGACCAGCCTGATTGGGTTGCACGGCGTCGCAGCGGACGGACTCAGCCGATGCGTGTCCCACTGTCGCGGTCGAAGAAGTAGAGATGCTGCGGCGGGAAGCGCAGATGAAGGACATCGCCCGGCGCGATGGGCGTGGTCAGCGGGACCCTGACGGTGCAACGCTGGCCAGCGACGATGACACTGACCAGTTGGATCTGCTGGGGTAGGATGAGTTCGCTGAGCTCTACCTTGCCAGGGATGCCGTGGTCGTCCAGCTCGATGCATTCGGGGCGGATTCCCAGCCAGACGGCCTGCCCCTGGCGCAGGCCCGGTCTTATGGGGGACACCTGAAAGCCCTTCCCTTCCCAGATGTCCCCGAAGACGTGGCCCAGGAAGAGATTCATGGGCGGCGTCCCGAAGAACTGGGCGACGAAGGCGTTGGCTGGCGCTTCGTAGAGGGCGTGGGCGGTGCCGATTTGCTCGATCTTTCCGGCGCGCATAATGGCGATGCGGTGGGCGAGGGCGATGGCCTCTGTCTGGTCGTGGGTTACGTAGACGGACGTGATCTTGTAGTGGCGCAGTAGGCGATTGAGCTGCATGCGTGTCTCAACGCGCAGCTTGGCATCAAGGTTGGATAGCGGCTCGTCGAAGAGGAAGAGCTTTGGCTCGCGCGCCAGACAGCGGGCGACGGCAATGCGCTGCTGTTCGCCGCCAGACAGAGTCGGCGGCTTGCGGCTGAGCAGGTGGGTGATGTCCACCCCCATCACTTCGACGATATGGCGGATGCGCTCCGGGATTCTCTCCGGCTGGTGGCGCACGATGTCGTAGAAGCCGATGTTCTCGCGGGCCGCCATATGCGGGAAGAGGGCGTAGCTCTGGAACACCATGCCGATGCCTCGCTCGGCCATGGGGATGGTGTGGAGGGGCACGCCATCGTAGGTAATGTCGCCGCTGTCAGGCTTGAGCAGGCCCGCGATCACCCGCAGGAGGGTGGTCTTGCCGCAGCCTGACGGGCCAAGCACGCTGAGCGTCTCGCTGTTGCGGATGGTCAGCGACAGGTCGTCGAGCGCCTGGGCGCGATCGGGCAGTTCGCGCCCAGGGTGAGGGTGGTCGGCGGAGGTCATGGAGCTGGAGTCGAGCCGACGGGGGGCGGGCACGGCGGGCCAGCCTGTGCCGGTCGCCTCGCCGGGGCCAAGTCGCTTGCTGACGTGACGCAGGACAATGGTCGGCATGTGTTGGCCGCTGGCCTCCTGGTAGAGGGCGCTAGTGGCGGTCGTCAATCATCAGCAGTGCGCGGATGGAGTGCAGGACGATGCCGGTGAACAGTGTCTGGATGCCGGTGATAGCCAGGAGGATGCTGATCAGCGCCGTGCCAACGGCCAGGTTCTGGTACGTGTTGTAGCGATCCACAACGATGATGCCCAGCACCAGACCGAGCGTCAGGATGAGCAGGCCCGGCACGCCGAAGAAGAACAGCGGGCGGTGCTGGCTGACCAAGACGACGATGCCGTTGACCACCTGCAGGCCATGGCCCAGCGGATTGCGCTTGGGCCGCTCGGCATAGGTGACGCTCACGGGAACCTCGGCGATGGTCAGGCTATGCTGCTGAGCCAGGAACTGCATCTCGGATTCCAGGGAGAATCCCCCTCCTGGCCGAAAGATGAGCATTTCCAGGGCGCGCTGCGAGAGCACGCGAAAGCCGCTCTGCGAATCCGAGATGGAAACGCCGGACGCGAGGTTGGTGGCCAGGGTCAGGGCGTGCTGGCCCCAGATGCGCCAGCGCGGGATGTGGCTGCGCACGCCCAGAAAGCGCGACCCGACAACGACATCAGCGGCACCGGAATCTATGGGCGCGACGAGGGCGGGAATCTCAGCGGGATCGTGCTGTCCGTCAGCGTCAATCAGCACGACGAGGGACGCGCCCAGCTCGCGCGCCCGGCCCAGGCCAGTGTTCACGGCCTGAGCTTTGCCCAGGTTGCGCTGGTGGCGAATGACCGTGGCGCCAGCTTCTTCGGCGACGGCGGCCGTCTGATCGTGCGAGCCGTCGTCTACGACGATCACCTGGTCCACGTAGCGGCGCGTCTTGAGCACCACGCTGCCGATGAAGCGGTCCTCGTTCAGCGCGGCGATGACAGCCACGCGCGGGTGGGTTTGTGGGGCATCAGATGAGTGTTCCACGGCCTGTCCACATCTCGGCGGGTGCGGCTAGCTCAGCGTGTTCTGACTGCATTGTAACACGTTCTCTGCTGGTAGGAAGATCGCAGCACAGTGCGTCGTGCTGACGTAGGGAAGGAGGTGTGTGGCGGGCGATGCATGGTGACGCATATCTGGTATACTTGCCGCTCTGGGTCAGGCGGACTAGGTCGCTCGTGAGGGATACATGGGCATGGTTGCTCGCGCACTGCGCTTTGTGCTGAACAGCGCGATTCTGCTGGTGGTGCTACTGAGCGTAGCCGCGTACATGGTGTACGCGGCGAACGGCATCCTGGATGAAGTAGAAGCCCGCGACCGGCAGGCAGACTATGACCGCCACATTGTTGGCACGGCGACGGCGATAGTAGCTCGCCTGACGGCCATGGTGGTTCCCGCCGAGGTGCAGGCGCTTGAGGAGACCGGGCAGACCGCCGCGCCAGAGACAGCAGAGGGCGTGGTGGAGGACACGCCTGTGCCGTCGGCGACGGCGACGGCGACGCTCACCGCCACGGCAACCGAACCGCCCGCTACGGAGACCCTGACGCCAACCCTCACCAGCACACCGACGGACACTCCCAGCCCAACGCCGAGCGCCACCGCCACGTCATCGCCGACCCGCACGCCGCGCCCGACGGTCGCATCAGTGCTGGTGGTCACGGCGACCGCCCTCTCGCCGACGGCGTCACCTATTCCAACCAACACGCCGCGCGTGCTGCCGCCGACGCTGATCCCCACCAACACCCCGCGCCCTTCGCCGACGATTCTAGCAGGGGCCGGGAGTGAAACCGAGCTGGTCACTGCCAGCCTGACGCCGACTGCCCTGCTGCCGACGGCAACGCCTACCCTGACCCCCATGATCACCGTCACGCCAACGCCAACTTACGTGATTGAGGGGACTTACGCGGTGCCTGTGCTGACGCCGGTCGTCCCGATCCCGGAGCGAATGCCCCTGCTGGACACGGGCCCCGACGTGATCAACTTCCTGCTGCTGGGCAGTGATACCAGCGGGGGCGGTGTGGGGCAGACCGACGTCGTGATCATCGTCTCGGTGAACAAGCGTGTTGGGTCGGTGGCCATGTGGTATGTGCCACGCGACCTGTTCGTGTACATCCCGAACCACACCATGGAGCGCATCAACCTGGCTTTCGCGCTGGGCGAGTCGAGCGGGTACCCTGGCGGCGGCTTCGGGCTGATGAAAGAAACAATCCTTTACAATTTCGGGGTGAACATCGAGCACTTCGCTCGCGTGGACCTCGACGACTTCATGCGCATCGTCGAGGAACTGGGTGGGCTGGAGATCAGCGTAGACTGTGCGATTGCGGACTGGCGGCTCAAGTCGCCGGAACTGGACAAGAACGACGAGGACAACTGGGAGTACTACACCTTGCCGATCGGGCGCCAGCGGCTCGACCCCTACATGGCGCTGTGGTACGTGCGCAGCCGCAAGACGACCAGTGACCTGGACCGGGGCCGGCGCCAGATGGACGCGCTGCGCGCCATGTGGTACCAGGCGCGCGCGCAGGGCCTCTTCGCTCAGGTGACGCAGCTCTGGCCGGATGCGGTCGAAGTCGTGCAGACTGACATGACTCTGACCGATGTGCTGGCGATGGTCCCGCTGGCAGTGGGCCTGGATATGAGCAGCATTGCCCGCTACAGCGGGACGCGCGGCGTGCACTATATCCCCTTCGTGACGCCAGATGACGGTCGCGATGTGACGCTGCCCAACCGCGAGCAGCTTCTCCCGATGATTCAGGATTTTCTCACGCCTCCAACAGCCAATCGCCTGGGACGCGCTACCATCAGGGTTGAGGTGCAAGATGCGTCGGGCTACGGGATTGGCTTTGACCGGGTGGCGGTGGACCGGCTGGCCTGGGAAGGGTTCGCCGCCAGCATTGATGGCTCCCGCGCGGCACAGAGACGCGATCTGTCCGTTGTCTACGACTATACGGGCCAGACGAAGGGCAGCGCGCTGGACGATGTGCGGCGCGTGCTGCGCGTCAGCCAGGAGCAGGTCGTCGCCCAGCCCGATCCCAACCGGACGGTGGACTTCCGCGTGGAGATCGGCGGAGCATACAATTCGTGTGTCTATGGCAGCGCTGCGGACGAGATTGACGCCGGACCGCCCATCTCCACCGGCACGCCGCAGAACTTCGGATGAGCAGGCGAGAGCGTCAGGCTCACGGTTCGCTGAGGCGGATGAGCGCGGCCTGCCCCGCGGTCAGGTTGGTGATCGCAGCTTCGAGCGACGGAACTCGGTCGGCAGGGAGTGTTGCGTAGACGGTCACCTCCGCCGCGAACTCCTCATCGGTGATGAACGCCTGGTGCTCGGCGAGCAGCAGCTTGAGGCGCTCATAGATGTTGTATGGCACTGAGACGCCGACAGGCTGCCTGGCGACCTTCAGCTCGACGGGCAGCGCAGCAATGGCGTCCCTCGCCGCTTCCCCGTAGGCGCGCACGAGACCACCTGTGCCGAGCCTGGTGCCCCCGAAGAAGCGCGTGACGACAACGACCACGTCCCCCAGGTCGGCGCCGCGCAGGACGGCCAGCACGGGCGGGCCGGCGGTGCCGGATGGCTCGCCATCATCGGACATGCCCTCGGTCACACTGCCCCCGTAGCCGACTTTGAAGGCGTAGACATGGTGTGTGGCGCCGGGCATTTCGTCGCGGACTGTCTGGATGAACTGCCTGGCCTCGGCGACCGTGTCGGCACGGCCAATGGTGGCAATGAAGCGCGAATTGACGACGACGTTCTCAATGCGCGTCGTTTGGGCGGGAATCGGATACTTCGTCATGAGGTTGCTCTCCGAGCAGGCGTTCGGGCGCGGCCCGGCGGAAGTGAGCGCGGTAGGCGGCGGTTTCGTCCACGTGGGCCTGGAAAGCGCTGAGCAGGGCAGGGTCGCCCTCGGTCTGCACCTGGTGCACGGGGACGAGCGCCAGCTTGCCTGAAGCGTCCTCAGCCCAGTCCAGCACGCCACACGAGCGCAGGTAGCGCAGCGCCAGGCGGACGGTCTCCGGCGTCTGGGCGATCGCTTCGGCCAGCGCGGTGACAGTTGTCGCGCCGTCCTCATGGGCGATGACGAATTTTAGCAGTTCCATCAGCCGGCGTAGCACGGCCCCTGGAGTGACCTGCGGCGGGTCTGCACCGATCAGCACGATGCGCCGGGGAGCTACCGCGCGCAGCGCCTCCGACAGGGCTACGGGACCGTTGGGAGCCGTGAACGCGATAAGTGTCTCGCCGGGTCCGAGTGCCGACAGCGGCAACCCCGGTGACTCCGCCCGGCGATATCCCTCGGCCCAGACGACGGCCTGGGGATGATCGCGCCGAATCCCGGCCAGAATCTCGACGGGATGGGGGGCCTGGCGGTGGTCAACAACCAGTCGGGCGGGAGCCTGCACCGTGACGGACGCGGAGGGCGAGGGGCGGTAGTCCACGAGGCTGAGCTGGAGCTCTGGCTCGCCGCGGTAGGTGCTCACCTGAACCTGAAAGGCCAGATCGAACAGTCCTGTCGGCAGCGCGGCGCTGGCGCTGTTCCACCACAGCACGCGCTGGCGCGCTCCCTCTTCATCGCGCACGGTGAGCTGGCGATGTGTCTCTTCGCGTCCCAGGTATGTGGCGCTGTCAAGCGTCAGGCGCTCGCTGACCAGCGTGGGCCGCGGGTTCCCCTCGCCGAAGGGGGCCAGACGCTCGAGGTCGCTGGCCAGATCGAACGTCACGTCGCGCAGAGGGAGCACAGCGTCAATGGGCAGGTATCTGGCAAAGGGCGGCGCGGGCTGAGCCGCGAGCGCGTCCGACAAACGACGGCGAAAAGCAGGGATGTGATCAATGGGCAGCGACAGACCCGCCGCGCCGGGATGCCCGCCGAACGTATGCAGCAAGTCGGCCTGGGCGGCAATGGCGGCGCTGATATCATAGCTGACGAAAGAGCGGGCGGAGCCACGCGCCATGTCACCGGCGGTGGTCAGCAGGACGACGGGGCGCGCATACTGCTCGGCCAGGCGACTGGCCACGATGCCAAGCAGGCCCGCGTGCCAGGTGGGGGACGCCAGCACCAGGGCACGCCACTCCAGTAGCGCCGGGTCTTGCTCAATCTGTGTTTGCGCAGCGGCCAGAATCTGGCGCTCGAAGAGGCGGCGCTGGTTGTTGAGGCCCTCCAGCCGCAGGGCGAGCATCTGAGCCTGCTCCGGGTCGGTCGTCGTGAGCAGGTCCACCCCCAGACGCGCGTCGTCCAGGCGGCCTGCGGCGTTGAGGCGCGGCGCGATCTGGAAGGCAATGTCGGATTCGGAGAGAGTCGCCGGATCAAGCCGGGCTATCTCACATAGTGCGGCGAGACCCACGCGCTCCACCCGGTGAAGTTGGGCCAGCCCTCGCTGGAGCAGGTAGCGCGTATCGTCGCGCAGGGCGGCGACGTCGGCAACAATGCCCAGGGCGACGAGATCGGTCAGAGTTGCACTTGCGTCCGGGCTGCCGGTCGCGTCGAATAGCGCTTCGACCAGCTTGTAGGCCACGCCGACACCCGGCAGCGTCGCCAGCGGGTGCGTGACCGGCAGGCGTCTGGGATTGACGACGGCGTCGGCGGCGGGGAGCGTTGGGGGGAGGTCGTGGTGGTCCGTGATGATGACGGAGACGTCATGCCCCTTCGCATAGTCAACAGCCCCATGCGCGGAAGTGCCCGTGTCGCAGGTCAGCAGCAGCGCCGGCCCGTGCTCGCGGATCTGCTGCGCCAGCGAGGTCAGGTGGACGCCGTGCGACTCATCAAGACGGCTGGGGATGTAGTAAGCAATTTTGGCGCCGAGGCCCCGCAACGCCGCGACCAACAGCGCCGTCGCCGTCTGTCCGTCCACGTCGAAGTCACCCCAGACGAGGACGGGTTGGCGGCGCTGGACAGCACTGGCCAGGAGGGCGGCGGCGGCATCGAGGTCGGGCAGGACGCCAGGCGAGGCTGGGCGATAGTGCTGCGGATCGAGGAAGGATCGGGCAACGTCGGGCGTGGTGATGCCGCGCGCCTGCAGCAGGGAGGCGACGAGCGCAGACACGCCTGACGCGCGGGCCCAGTCCGCCAGGGCCATCGCGCCGGGAGGGGGTGTCGCCAACTCCCAGGCGGAAAACTTCGCGTAGTCATTAGACAAACTAGAATCCCACCTCAACCACATCATCAAACAACAACGCGCCCAACACCTCCAGCGGCACCTCTTCCCAATCATCCACCCCAGCAAACGTACCTGCCACAGTCCCCCGATCACAGTGCGAACGAAACTGGCAATGATCGCACCGCCGCGGCTCATCAGTCAGCGGCCACACCGCATCCACCTCCCCTGCAAGTATCGCCTGAACAAGCCCAGCCAGACGCGCACTATTTTCCCAATGCTGCTCCGCTGAGTACTGAAAGGTCACCGGCGAGTCCGACGCAACAGGCACCCAGTAGATCATCGAGATCAGGTCCGACTGCAACCATCCACCCCACAGTGCGGGTCCGACGGCAGCCACAAGGTATGGATACAGCACTGTCTGCATACGCGAGGCCAGCCACACCCGCGAGGGGAGGTAGCCGTAGGTCTTCCAGTCAAAGATAGTCAGGTGCGAGTCTGGCTCAACCACCACAAGATCCAACGCGGCCATGGCTCGCACCCCACATAGCTTACCTGACAGCCGGAATTCGGGCAGCCGCTGGCCAGACAGCGCGTGCAATGCCTCAAAGGACAGGTAAGCCTCCCACCAGGAGCGCAGAATAGGGTCTTCCAGCCCCGAAACCAGACGTTCCGCGGGCAATCCGAGTTGATGACGCTCGACAAGGCGATGAAACCTCACACCCCGGCGCACGAACGCCTCATGCTCAGACAGCGGCTCTGCCATCACTGCCGGCCAGCGCCGTCCCTGCACATAGCGCAGTTGGAAGCGCCGCGGACAGTCTACAAAGTCCTGCAGATTCGTCTGGTTGAGGGTGAAGCCATCTGGTAGCATCACGTCCACCTCTCATCGCACATTTACGGCCCGATCACCCGAAGCTGTACTCCCGGTAGGTGCCCAGATGCACCAGGGACAATGCCGGTTGGTTCTCAAAGGCCTGGCCCTTGTGAGCATAGCGTCCCGTATTCCAGGAGATGATCAGCGCACGCCTGGCACGAGTAATGCCCACATATAGCAGGCGCAATCGCTCACGCGCCCGCTGAACGCGCGCCTCTGCCGTCGCCAGGCCCTCCTCGTAAGTGGGGAGTGCACCGACCAGGTGGTCTAGCTGGGCCAGCAGTTCGGCTTCCAGGTTCAGCCGGGCCATGCTGCCGTCGGCAGAGAAGCGAGTGAAGGCCCTCTCGCCGATGTACCTGTCGTAGGGCATGAGTGATGGGAAGTCGTAGTTGCTGACAGCCAGCAGGTACACCCGGTCCCATTCCAGCCCCTTGGCTGAGTGCATGGTGGCAATGGTCACCACTCCTGGCCTGGGGGCATAGCCGACCTCTTCATCGTCGAAGCCGAGAAAGCGCCGCTCATTCTTGCTGATGCCCCGCAGTTCCTCAGCGAACTGGGGGAGGCGCCAGTCGGGATGACTGTTGGCCAGTGCGCGGAGCGTGGTGGCTACTTTGTGTCCCAGGGCCAGGTCCTGCGGCGCATCGAACAGGTCCTGGGCAATGACCAGGATTACCTGGTCAATGGGGAGATCTGTGAGCCGCAGCCAGCGCCTGACATTCGTCCGGAAGAGGGCGAGCGCTTCGCCGAGCCAGGCGTAGTCCGGCCCAAGCTCAGGTGCGGGTGCCTCAGCGCCCGGATCGCGGGGCCACAGGAACTCCTCGACCGCCCTGGCGGAGGCGAAGTGTCGGGTCAGCGCAGCGGCGACATCTACGTCGGCGGTGACGAGTTCGCGCCTCTCGTCGGAGACCTGCGCCCAGAACGCGCCCTTGAGCTTCTTGGTGTCGTCGGGATCGCACAGGTAGTCCAGGACGGCCAGCAGTCGCCCCACTGACTGGCGCGTGCGCGTTGAGCTACGCAGGAGTTCTTCGAAAGGGATGTCCTTGTGCTCGCGGCGCAGCTTCTCGGCCAGCACAAAGCCGCGGTTGTTATCTGGCACCAGGACCGCGACGGTGTCTGACGCCGCGCCCGGCGCACCGTCCTCCCCGTAGTCCAGCAGGGGATGGTCTGCGCCTGATATGGCGAAGTCCAGCTCAGCCAACGGGGCGATCTTGTCGTCGGGCCGGTAGCGTAGCTCGATGTGACAATCGTCATCCGGCGGGTTCGGATCCGGATCGCCGTCAGCGGTCGGATAGATCATGCCGCGCACGGGTCCGCGCTCCTGGCGTGGCTGGAACTCGAAGGTGGTCTTCAGCGTACTGTCTGGATGATTCTCGGTTGTCCAGCGCACAAGCTCGTTGGCCAGGTCAACGATCGGCAGCGCGGAGCGGCCGGACACCGAAAGCGGCTTCTCCTCAACATCGTCACGATCGAGGAAACGCCGCAGGAAGTCTGGATTGGCGGTGGTGAAGGTGGTGTAGATGGCCTGGTTGGGGTCGCCAACGCGCACCCAGTTGCGCTCTCCGCTGAGCAGGCGGAGCATCTCCTCCTGCAAGCGCGAGCTATCTTGCGCCTCATCCTCCAGGATGTAGGGCCAGCGATAGCGCAGACGTTCCAGGTACTCCGGCTCGCGTTCCAGGGCATCGAGCGCCAGCCGCACGAGATCATCGAAGTCCACCGCCCCACGATAAGCCAGGCCGCGCTGGTAATCGGCATAGACGCTGACAGCGAAACGCGCCAGATCGAGGCCCGCCGGCTCAGATGGCAGGAGCGCCTGCAGACCATCGGGCGTCCGGCGCAGGTCTTTGGCCTGCTTGATGAAGTTGCCGACCAGTTGGGGCAAGATGTCTTCAAACTGCCGCCAGGCCCAGCGAGAATCAACCTCCGTGTCCAGGTATTGGCTCAAGGGGTCGCGCCACTCGACCAGGCGTTGGGCCACAATGCCGCGCTGTATCTCTTGCGATTCTTTTTCGTCGAGGATGATGAAGTCATCGGCCAGGCCGACGAGCGCCGGACGCTCGTGCACGACATCGCGGGCGAGGCCGTGCAGGGTGCGCACCCGGTAGCCGATGTGCCCGATCAGCCCATAGTCCTGGGTGAGGATTTCGGCGATCCTGGCCCGGAAGCTGTTGACTGCTGAGTTGGTGAAGGTGACGACCAGCACCTCTTGATCAGCGGCCAGATGCGCTTTGGAGATGAGACGGGCTGCCAGGTGGGCCAGGGTGAAGGTCTTGCCGCTGCCGGGCACCGCCGCGACGCCCAGCTTGCCGCCGGCGTAGCCGTGGATGATGGCCTGCTGTTCTGGCCGCAGGCGATAGGACTGCTGCTCGCTGCTGGTCATGGACGGCCCTCAAGTGACGCCTGGCGAAATTGCTGCAGGATGCGGAGCAGCGGCCCGCGCTGCTCGTAGCCCTGCTCGCCCAGCTCGGCGATGGCCGCGTAGATGTGCCGGCGGCAGCGGCGCACCAGGCCCACTACCAGACGCTGTAGCGCCTGGTCGCGCGCGGCAACTTCCATCTGATCGGTCCAGGGCTGGCCCGGTGGATAGTCTCTGGCGAGCACGTAGGGATGGGTGAGCGGTTGTTCCAGGCGCTCCCACCAGGTGCTGCTGCCCACATCCAGCCAGAACTGGTAATCCACCCAGCGGTTGCGCATCAGGAAGGTGTAGGCGGGCGCCAGAAAGACCGCGGCCTGCTGCTCATCGCGCCAGCTCGTGAGGTACAGAGCGGCCAGCAGGCCCTGCTGCACCAGTGTGAAGTAGTCATGCAGCACGTCGTCCCAGCCATCTGGCGCCCCTGCAGGGTAGAGCGTCTGGCGGAATTTGCGTGCGGACTCGACCAACTCGGCGATGATGCGCCCGGCCTCTGCGTCGTCATGAAAGCCGAAGTCGGGCTGAGACAAAACCTCACCAAACAGCCGGCTGAAGAAGTGATCAGGAGGAATCTCGCCTGAGTTCGTCTCACGATAGATGTTCAGCCAGGCGCGCAGATGCTCGTAGCGCTGGCCGGCGACGTAGGTGATGCGCTGCTGCATAGAAGGCTCGATGCGCTCGAAGGACGCCAGTTCAGGCTGGCCGGGCCGGTAGACGATCTGGGCCAGCAGCCATGCCCGCACCGGGTCCAGCCCGGCGATGGAGCGGCTCAGGGCGTCGGCGATGTCTTGCAGGGGCGGGGCGATGCCCCACTGAGGATGGGCCAGCGCCAGCCAGGTGAGCATGACGCGCGCCTGCGGCTCTTCGCGCAGGGCACGAGACGGGCGGTGGGAGATGGCAGCTATTCCGCGCTCTTGGAGCCGCGCCGTGAGGGCGAAGCGCAGTGCATCGCTCATGAAGGGCGCAACCACCACGATTTCGCGCGCGGGCACCCCAGACTCGACCAGCCGCGCGATCTCGGCGACCACCCAATCAATCATCTGAGGGAAAAAACGAGCGGAATGCACAGTCAGGACATCACCATTAGTCGCCGCAGCACGGGCATCCTCTGCCGGGCCAGACGCAATGAGTGCCGACAGCGTGTCGGCGAGGCCAGCGAGAGCGGGCGAGATAGCCACCGGCTCGCGCCACTGCTCGCGTTCCCCAGCGAGCCCGGCCAGCGTGTGCATCTCCGAGGGGGCCGCACCAAGGAAGAGACGGTAGCCACCGTCCGTATCATAGAGCAGCAGCGCGGAGTCCAGGCCCGGCAGCAGCCAGTGGATGAAGTCCCCGGCAGCCGAGAACTCTTCCTCCAGATTATCAGCGATGAGGTGGCGATAGCGGCTGCGCAGATAGCGGGCGAACAGCGGCTCCGGCAGCAGGTGTTGAATGAAGACCTCGATCTGCAGCGAGAAATCCAGCAGGCTGTACTGGAGGCACAGCTCGCGGAACTGGCGAGCGACGTCCAGGCAGGCGCGATAGACTGGAGGGCGGCTCGAGTGGCGGTCGCCCCAGGCCGCGATGAGGCGGTCGGCGACCTGTTCCAGAGGTATCTGGCTGACGGCGGCCTTCGACAGGTTGTCAAGCGTCTGGCGCATGATGTCGAACGCGCTGATGCTGATGCTGTCGAAGACCCCGGTCTTCTGGGCGTCCAGGACCAGACGGGCCATGAAGTACTGGGCCGTCTCGACGGTGAGGAACAACGGATCGAGGCCCGGCTGGGCAAAGCCCGCCCGCTCCGCGACCAGGGGCCAGAAGACCTCCAGATTGCGCCGGGCCAGGCCGCCCAGGGTGAGCACGTCAATGCTGGCGCCTGAAGGCCAGCCCGGATCGGTGAAGGCACGCACATAGGGCCAGCCGAGCGCGCGTTGTGGCAGCAGGACCATGATTTCGTCCCCACGCGCGCCGGCGTCGAGCAGGTCGCGGACGTGCTGGATCGCATACGTCGTCTTGCCAACGCCAGCCGATCCCTCGATGAAGCGCGTCAGAGTCATCGTGTTTTCCGCCAGACCAGATAAACACTTGTTCTAGTAGAGTATACCACACAGCCGGGCGAAGACGAGTCCTGACGAAGCCTCCGGGCGCGTGCAAAGGTTGTCACCAAATCGCTTGCCGCGTAGGTGACTCAAGCGCAGCCTGCTGCTGTCCGTTGTGGCTGGGCTGACCAAGGTCTACCTGCGTCAGCTCTACCGCGCTGACCGTGCTGCGGTTGCGGCGCGCTAGCGCGGTTTCTCCCATAACGCGAGCGTCGCGTGTGGGGAGACGCGACGCTCTAGCGGGTGGGGTGGTGGGATGTCCTTTACGGACTCTTGTTGTAAGTATAAGGAACTTATAACGACTTGTCAAGCATTTGTCGGACAAATTCCGCCTGGTGACCCGCAGCGGTGGCGCGCCGCGCTAACCGGCGGCGTGCAGCGCCAGATAGTCCACCACAGTCACCACAAGCTGCGGGTCAACCTGGCCTTCGCTATAGGCACCTGTGTACTGTAACCACCTCTCTGAGTCGTGCACGATGGTCAGCCAGTGCTGGTCATTGTACAGAGCGCGTTCAACGACATTGAGATCGTGCGCCCAGTGGAGACGCTGCCCCAGCAGGTGTAGCCGCCGGGTGGTCACACAGCAGGTGCCAGAGTCCACCATCTTGCCACGGTTGGGACGGATGAAGAGGCCACCGCGGGAGACCTCGCGCAGTGTGACCGCCCTCAGATCGAGCAAGACCATCTCGTCCGGATCAAGGGTCAGTCCAGGGGGGTTAGCAACCGGCTGCAGCCAGGAGAAGTCGCCAGCTTCAGCCTGGCGCACCCGGATGCGTTGGGCATAGCCACGCCTGCTGATCTCCAAAGCGTCGGGAGCATCCAACCAGTCGCGCTGGCCGAAGTGTACTGCGACGTAGTAGTAGCGTGGGTCGTGGTTCGTGCGCCGGTAGCGGATGCGCCAGGCGTCCGTGTGATGCGGGTCGTAGTCCAGTTCGGCAACAGAGCGGCAGTGACTGCAGCGCAGCAGCAAGCGCACGTCTGCCGGGTCAAGAAGGGCGCGCCTTTCTGACACAGACGTGGTCCCTTCGCGGTGGCAGTACAGACACCCCTCAAGCGGCGGGATTAGTGGACGAGCCTCACCATTCACAGGACTCCCTCCCCCATCAGTCTGGCGGCATGAGAAATCCCATGTTCTCACGTGCGCGCTCGAGCGTTGCCCTGGCTACAAGGCTCGCGCGCTGCGCCCCCTGGGCCAGCAGCTCGGCGATGTAGCGTGGATCGCTGGTCAGTTCGCGGTAGCGCTGCTGAACCGGCTGGAGCGCGCTATTGACCACGTCAACGACCTCCCTCTTGAGGTCACCATAGCCGCGCGCCCGGGCAAAATGCGCTTCGATAGCCTCGCGCGACTGGCCGGTGAAGGCCTCGAAGATCTCCAGGAGGTTGTTCACGCCGGCCTTGTCCGGATCGTCGCTGAAACGGATGTCGCGGCCCGAATCTGTCACTGCGCGCATGATCTTCTTCTTGACCTGATCGGGCGGGTCGAGCAGATAGACCGCGTGATATTCGGACTCGGCCAGGCTCTTGCTCATCTTGCTCAGCGGATCATCCAACCCCCTGATGCGCGCGCCCGACGGAGGGATCATCGCTTCGGGGACGGTGAATGTCTCGCCAAAGAGGTTGTTGAAGCGCTGGGCGATGTCGCGGGTCAGTTCCAGGTGCTGGCGCTGATCGTCACCAACCGGCACTGCGTTGGCCTGATAGAGCAGAATATCCGCCGCCATGAGGACGGGATAGTCCAGCAGACCGGTCGCCACCGAGTCGGCCTGCTGGCGAGCCGCTTTGTCCTTGAACTGGGTCATGCGGTTCAGCCAGCCGAGCGGCGTGACGCAGTTGAGCAGCCAGGTCAGCTCGCTGTGCGCTGGAATGTGCGATTGGACGAACACGGTCGAGATGGCGGGGTCAATCCCGCAAGCCAGGTACAGCGCAGCGACTTCGCGCGTCTTGTCGCGCAGCTCAGCCGGATGATACGGCACAGTGATCGCGTGCAAGTCCACCACGCAGAAGAAGCTCTCGTAGTTATGCTGCTCGCGCGCCCATTGCCTGAGCGCCCCCACGTAGTTGCCAATAGTCAGGTTGCCCGACGGCTGCACGCCAGAGAGCACTCGCTTGGGCTTCTTAGAGCCAGATACACTCATCAAGATAGTCACCTTATGCGCTGACGTAGAGATAATAATGCTGCTGAGAGGAATTCTAGCACCGGGGCAGGGGGCAGGCAACCAGGTGAGCAACCAGCCGGCCCAAAGCGGATATGGCTGGTTGCAAGTACCGCCGGCAGGATTCGAACCCGCGACGCCTAGTTCCGAAGACTAGCGCTCTATCCACTGAGCTACGGCGGCAATTGTGCTGAATCATAGCAGCGTGTGGCAGCGCGCGCCACAGTGATTCAGCGCTCTACGCCCAGCCGCGAGCATGTGGCAACTCAGCTGATGACCAGACGGCTCCGGGGAAAGTCTCGATGCCAGCGTGGAGGCCGACGCGCTTGTGCATGAGCGTCTCGCCAAGCGATTCGTCGAGAATGCCGTCGTGAATGGCCCAGGAACGGCCAGCGACGGAGCGCCAGGCATCTGGCGGGCGGAAGGGGGTGGATCCATCCAGGCGGGCGTGCAGAGTGCCACCGGGCTGGAACTCGCGGTGAATGCAGCGCATCTGTTGCAGGCCGCGCGTGTAGGCGAAGCCATAGCGCTCGAAGGTGATCGCGTTGTGGTAGAAGAGTGGCTCGATGAAGAACAGGTCGTGGCCCATCCGGCTGACGAAGCTCTCGAAGGCCGGCAGTGCCGCCCGGAACAGGCGCAGGCCAGCCCGCACCTGACCGGGAGCCAGGCCGGCTTGCATGGCGCGAAGCTCCTCAGGGATGTTGCGCGAGCGCGTGCCAAGCTGCGTGTCGCGGCCCTGCTCATCAACATCAATGTTGAAGCGAGGCGAGTCGGGGTCGTTGGCCACGACCATCATGACGATCAGTTGGGCGTGAGGGGTATCGCCCATGTGCAGGTAGATCGCAGGCTCGCTGGCATCTGTGGCGCTGAACACGGAGATCTCGACGGAACTGCTGCCACTCGGGCAGCGGAAGCGAACCGCCGGGTGCTCGCCACCGGCGCTGACGAGGGGATCAATGCCGAGACGTGAATAGACCCACAGCGGGATCAACGTCGCATAATGGGCGCACTTCCGCTCGTGAGGCAGATCGTTGATCTCGCGGATGGTGCCGGGCAGGCTGTCCGAGCCGGGGTGTGAAGTCATGATCTGGCAGCTAATCACGATCGCGCAGGGAACGCTCGATCTGGCGCTGGCTGTCACGCTGGCGCAGCGTCTCGCGTTTGTCGTACTGCCGCTTGCCGCGAGCCAGCGCAATCTCGACTTTGGCCCGCCCGCGCGTCAGGTAGAGCTGGGTGGGGACGATCGTCAGACCCTTTTCCTGCACACGGGACAGAATGCGCTCAATCTCCTTGCGATGGAGCAACAGCTTGCGGGGGCGCAGCGGATCGTGCCCGTAGCGGCCCGCCTGATCATAGGAAGCGATGTGTGTGTTGATCAGCCACAGTTCTCCGTCGCGAGGAAGGACATAACCCTCGCGCAGGTTGACATGCCCGGAGCGGACCGATTTGATCTCCGATCCAGTGAGGGCCAGACCGGCCTCGAACGTGTCAAGTAGCTCATAGTCGTGGCGCGCTTTGCGATTAGTTGAGATAACCTTGCGATTCTCGCTCACCGTGAGTCACCTGTCATTCGGGCGTGTTCACTTGTGGCTCAGTGCTGCCCAGCGCGTGCTCAAGATACTGCAAGGCAGCCTCAACGAAGGGATCGCCCCCTGTTTCCGGCGTGGAATCCTCCACGGCGATGTCCGGGGCGAGTCCCTGGTCCTGGATCGGGGTCTGGTTGGGCGTGAACCACAGGGCAACTGTCACGTGAACCTGCGATCCGCCCGGCAGGTCGTGGACGTGTTGCACCAGTCCCTTGCCAAAGCTGGTCTGACCGATGAGCACGGCGCGTTGGTGGTCCTGCAACGCGCCGGCCACAACCTCCGATGCGCTGGCGCTCCCGCCGTCAATGAAGACGGCGAGTGGGATATCCTCGGCGGCCTGGCCGGCCCTGGCGCGGTAAACCGTGCGCTGCCCGCGTCGATCCTGCTGGGTGACGATCACGCCCTCAGCGAGAAAGAGGTCACTGACGCTCACTGCCTGGTCGAGCAGCCCGCCATGGTTGCCGCGCAAGTCGAGGATCAGCCCCGTCGCTCCCCCCTGAATCAGCGCTTCAATCTCCGCCGCGAGCAGGTCAGCGGCCCGCTCATTGAAAGTGAACAGGCGCACATAGCCGACACTGCCGAAAGAGTCGGCGACGACGGTCGGCAACTCGACACGGGCGCGGACGATCCTCACCTGCATGCGCGAGCCATCCACCGGACGAAAGACAGTGAGGAGCGCCTCGCTGCCAATCTCTCCGCGCAACTGCCCCACCGCCGCTTCCAGCGTCCAGCCGGTGAGAGATGTGCCGTTCACCTCCTCGATGATGTCCTGGACTCGCAGACCCGCTTCCTTGGCCGGGAAGCCTGGGAACAGTGCCGTGATCACCAGCCGACCCTCCGCATCCTGGCTCACATAAGCGCCAATGCCACCGAATTCCCCGGCAAGAATCTGCCGATCGTAGACGGCTGCCTGCGGCGAGACAAAGAAGGTGTAGCGGTCTCCGGCGGCGGAGAGCAGGCCCTGAGTCGCGCCATAGATCAGCTCGCGCTCTGCCGGGATCTCGTAGTAGAACTCCTCTTCGAGGATGGCCCAACTGCGCCAGAACACTTCGAACTCGGCTGTATTGTGGGGAGAATCCATCTGGCCCGCGAACCAGACCCCGGACGCGAAGGCAACGGCGGCGATGAGCACGCCGACGAAGAGCATCGGCGCACGTGTTGGCGCGGGAAGCCGGGATGGTGCGGACATGTGACGTTCGTCGTCCGGCTTGCTGGCTACCATCAGAGTACTGCCTCCAGGATGAATCTCACTTTGTGAACCGGGCAGCTTTTAGCCAGGAGATGCGGCGCTGTGAGCTGTCAGGTAGCGGACAGCCTCGCCAAGCTCGACATCGCGGCCATCTTGCGCCGGGATCATGGCGATGTCCGGCACAAGTCCCTGGCCGTCCAGGGCGGCACGCGCTGGCGTGAACCACTCGGCAGAGGTGATGTGAATGGACGAGCCATCGGCCAGGCGGAAAATGAGCTGAACTGAGCCCTTGCCATAAGTCTTCTGACCGATAAGAATGCCCCGGCCGCGGTCGCGGATGGCTCCGGCCACCAACTCGGCGGCGCTGGCCGTCCCTTGATCAACCAACACCACAAGAGGCTGGTCAAGCGCGGTACCGCCCGGTGCGGCCAGAGTCTCAGTCTCGCCGCGGCGCGTCTGCTCGAAGAACACCACGCCTCCGTCGAGGAACTCCGATGCTACCTCTACCGACTCCTGCAGCAGCCCGCCGGAGTTGCCGCGCAGGTCAACGATCAAGCCCGCTGCGCCTTGCGCGTCCAGATCGGCGATGGCCGTGCGCAGTTCGTCCGGAGTGCGCGCCGTGAAGCGAGCAATCTGGATGTAGCCCAGGCTTGGCGCTTCGTGCAGCACGCGCCAGATGACTGAGGGCACCATGACGGCCTCAAAGGCGATGAAGTAGTCGCGCGCCTTGGGGGTGTCGGGCTGGCGCACCGTGACGGTCACGCCGCGCCCCTCGCCCACTTCGCCGCGCAGCATCCGGTCAACAACGTCGAGACGCTCCTCAGCAGGGATAGTCGAACCGTCCACGGCCAGGAGCAGATCGCCGTCAAGCACTCCGGCGCGCGCCGCGGGGCCATCGCGGAACGGGAAAAGCACCAGTTCCCCACGCTCGTCGCGCTTGACCTGCACGCCGATTCCTCCGTACTGCCCGGCCAGCACCTCGGACTCGTTCTGCGCGACTGGCGGATCGATGAAGAAGGTGAAGGGATCGTTCAGCGCGCCGAGGTAGCCGCGAATCGCCGCGTATTCCATCTCCGCTGGCGGCGGCAGTTGGCGAAGGTAGTTCTGCTCAAGCAAGTGCTCGACCTCGTCGAGCAGGCGAAACTGGTCGCCAGCGCCTACCTGGGCAGTTGCCGGCATGCGGTCGCGCAGCACGAATCCGGCGAGGAAAGCCGCGCCCAGCACGACGCCGACGAGCGCGCCGCGCGCGAGGACGTTCGCCAGCCGGCGTTTGAAGGATGCAGGGTGTATCATCAACGGGTATCCTCCCCCCAAGCGACACGGAGATTCTATCATACAATCTGGCAGAGTCTATGCCGGCTGAGCGGGGTGACGCAGCCGGCCAGGCAAATCGTGACGCTGCTGTGGATTCCCCGCGGAGTGGTGGGCGCGAGTCCAATCCTTGTGGGCTCGGCCGGAGCATTTCGACTACCCCATCTGGCACAGACCCATTATTATTAAGCAGCAGAGGAGTTCGAACTGGAGCTGCCCATGCAAACGCACAAGCCTCTCGTCCTGGTGGCCGATGATGAGCAAAACGCCATACTCCTGTTACACCGGGTGCTGGAAAGGGAGGGTTTTGCGGTTGAGAGCGCCCGCGATGGGCTGGCTGCGCTGGAGAAAGCGCGCAGGTTGAAGCCGGACCTGATCCTGCTCGACGTGCAGATGCCACGCCTCAACGGTTTCGAGGTGACAGCGCGTCTACGGGAGGATCCTGAGACGGCGCGCATCCCGGTGATCTTCGTGACGGCTGCCGCGCGCGAGCCTTCGGACGTGGCGCACGGTCTGCAGCTTGGCGCAGACGACTACATCCGCAAGCCGTATGACTATCACGAGCTGGTCGCCCGCGCGATCAGCAAGATGCGTGCGCGTCAGCTTGAGGATCGGCTGCAGCGGCGCAATGAAGAACTTGAAGCACTGGTGCGGGTGGGAGCAGAGTTCAACCAGCGCCTGGGGCTCGCCGAGCTCACCGAGCGCATGGTCCACATCATCACGCAGGAGTTCTCCGCGCAGTATGTGGCGCTGTACCTGCTTGATGATCACGGAAGGCCAGTCCTGTGCCGGGACAACCTACGCGGGGAGTCCAGCCTGTCAGACGCGGAGGCACTGCTGCAAAGGCCGGACTCGGTCGTGGGGCAGGTCTATCACACCGGTCAGGCCATCCTGGTGACGGAGCCCGGCCCGCAAATTGACTGCCTGGTCTCTCCGGGAGTTCAGTCCGCGCTGGCAGTGCCGCTCCACCATCACGATCACCTGCTGGGGATCCTGGTGGTTGCGCACAACGAGCCCAACTTCTACGGCGAGAGTAAGCTGCGCATGGCTCGTTCTCTGGGCGAACAGGCGGCGCTGGCGGTGCGCAACGCCCAGCTCTATGCCGCGCTGCACAGCTATGCCCAGAACCTGGAAGCCATGGTCGAGGAACGGACTCGTGATCTCCGCGCCGCACAGGTGCAGCTCATCCAGTCCGAGAAGCTGGCTGCGCTGGGTCGCCTGGCGGCAGGGATCGCCCACGAGGTCAATAACCCCCTCCAGCCCATCCTCAACGGGTTGGAGTTCGCCATCGAGGACATCGCTAACGGCCAGCCAGTCGATCCGCAGAGCCTGCGCATTGCGGAACAGGAAGTGCAGCGGATCAAAGGCATTGTCGCCGGGCTGCTGGACTTCGCGCGGCCAAGCGCGGGCGAGATCGTGCCAGTGAATCTGCATGCGCTGGTGGATGAAGTGGTCTTTCTCACTCAGAAGCAGTTGGAGCAACAACGTATTCAGGTTCGGCAGATATTGCAACCGGTGCCTTGCGTGTGCGGGACGCCGGCCCAGTTGAAGCAAGTGCTCTTGAACCTGGTGCTGAACGCGGCCCAGTCCATGGAGAACGGTGGGACCCTGGGCATCGAAGTGCACCCGCACGGGGAAGGCGTGGCTCTGGTCGTCACAGACACCGGCAAGGGCATGGACAGCGCGACGATGGATCGCATCTTCGAGCCGTTCTACTCGACCAAGAACGACGGCACGGGCCTGGGGCTGGCGGTGACCTATGGCATCGTACAGGGACATGGGGGCGCGATCAGCGTCCAGAGCGAGGTAGCAAAAGGCAGCCAGTTCACCGTCTGGCTGCCTTGTGAAAGATCAGAGGCTGTGTAGCTGAGTCTGGCCAGACGCGCACGCCCAGCCCGCGTGCTACGATTTTGTCCACAGCGCCTGGAAGCTGGCCTGGCCCGACTCACCGGCGCCCAATGCCCCCGACACGTAGCTCTCCGCTGTCTCCAGCGGGACCTCAGCGCGGAAGAGTGTATCGTGCGGATCAGCCTGGCAGCGGTTGATCCACACGCCCACGGCATCGGCATGGCCGGAGGCATTTGCCGCCTGGCGGGCGACGAGCTCCATGCCCTGGGCGACGGTCTCCGCCAGGGCGCGGTTCGGCTCGACACAGAACTCGATGTAGAGCGTTCTGCCCAGGCTGCTGCTGGCCACAACCGCGCGATAGTCCTGGCCGAGGCCCGCTGTCTCAAGCTGAATGTTGAGCGTCTGGAGCAGGCTGGCCACAGCGACATCTTCGACGGGAAGGACCTTCAGCGGATCGACATCTTTCGCCGCGCTGTCCTCATCGCGGATGAGAAAAGCCCACAGGGCCGCAAGGGCGGCCACGACAGCCACCAGCGCCAGCAGGCCCCAGGGCCGTCGTCGGCGAGCTCTCGGCTGGCGGGGCCGCTGTGCCTGGTCAGCCTCCTCGCCACTCTCCTCCAGCTCAAGAAGAGCCTCCAGGTCTACCTCGTTGTCGGCCAGGGCCAGCAGCAGATCGGCGTTGTCTATGTCAAGCTCCTCATCTCCTTCAGCGCCTATCGAAAGCAGGCGCTGCTCTAGTTCATGGAATGGGTCTGCCGAGGCAGCTAGTTCGGAAATCCGCTCGTCTTCTTCCTCCAGGAAGTCGGTGCCCTCAAACTCCGGCGCGAATTGCTCGTCCAGCGAGTCGCTGGCCAGCACAGGGGGCGCGAACGTCCCTTCGACAAGTGTCTCTTCTGTCTCGGCGACCTGGGCGAGCCCTTCATCACCCATAAAGGCCAGGGCTTCGAGGTCGCCCGGCGTAGGGAAGGTGGCGTCCAGCGCGCTCAGCATTTCGCGCGCTTTCGCGGCGTTGGGATAGTCAGCATCAAGCGCCAATACACGATGCAGCGCATGGCGGATGCCCTCTGGATCCATTTCGGCGTGCGCCAGCAACCACCAGGCGTCAATGTTCTCGCTGTCTTCGTCCAGGAGCGAGCGCAGTATTTGCTGTGCCTCGGCGGTGTGGTCGTGCTTGATAAAGCGGTACGCGCGATCCAACTGCTCGCGAGTGTCGTTCATGTCGCTCCCTCCACGCGTTCCCTGACGCAAGCCTCTGAGACGGATTATAGCCAGACTGGATTGTGGTGCAAGGCGCTGCAGCGTGGATGGGGAAAACAAACGAGGAGCGCCACTGCTGGACGCTCCTCTTCACTGCGAACTCGCCGCGTAGCGCGGGCGTGCCTATGGTGCCCTGGAGAGGACTCGAACCTCCACGCCCGAACGGGCACAGGCCCTCAACCTGCCGCGTATACCAATTCCGCCACCAGGGCAAGCACCTGGGATTATATACAGCCGGACAAGGTCCTGTCAATGGTTGGCAACACGGTCTGACCGGCGTACAATCGGTGGCTGGACTCGGTGCATCTGCACCCTCTGCTAGGTCACGAAACAGGAACCCGTGCGATGAGAATTGTGCTCGATGCAATGGGCAGCGATCACCACCCGGCCCCCGATGTCGAGGGCGCTGTGCTCGCCAGCCGTGAGCTGGGGGTGGAGGTGATTCTGGTTGGCGATGAAGGCCGGGTACGCTTGGAGCTCAGCAGGCATGATCACAGCAGCCTGCCGCTTGAGATCGTCCATGCGCCCGAGGCGGTGGCGATGTCGGACAAGCCCGGGACGGTGGGACGCGCCAAGCCTAACTCGTCTATGCATGTGGGCATGCGGCTGGTGAGGGACGGTCAGGCCGACGCTTTCGTGACGGCAGGCAATACTGGCGCAGTACTGTCAATCGCTATCCTCCATACGCTCAGGCGCATCCCCGGCGTGCACCGTCCTGCCCTGTGCGCCCTTCTTCCTTTCGAGGGAAAATCGGTGGTGGTGCTGGACATCGGCGCCAACGCCGATTGCAAACCCGAGTGGCTTGCCCAATTCGCCGTCATGGGGAGTCTGTATGCCCAGAAGGCCCTGGGATGCAGTGACCCCCGGGTGGGTCTGCTCTCCAATGGCGAGGAACTTGGCAAGGGAACTATGCTGGTTCAGGAGGCGGCAGAACTTCTGCAACATGGCGGGGTTAACTTCATTGGAAATGTGGAACCCAAGGAGATCCTTGGCGGCGCTGTTGATGTGGCCGTCATGGATGGCTTCTCAGGTAACGTGCTGCTCAAGTCCATGGAGGCGCTAGGCTCGACCATCTTTGATCTGATCCGCCAGGAGCTACGCGCCGATTGGCGGTCGAAAATGGCTGGGCTACTTGGCAAGCCGGCCTTCCGCCGCGTCTACCGCAGGATTGACCCGTTCGAGGTCGGGGGGGCACCCCTCCTGGGCGTTGACGGCGTCGTCATCATCGGGCACGGTCGCTCGAATGCATTCGCGGTGAAGAACGCTATCCGCCAGGCCCAATTGGCGGTGTCCGGGCAAATCGTGCAGGCTATCCGCGATGGCCTGCCCGCGATGCCCACGCAAGGTGAACGAGACTGAGTGCGGGCACAAGAAAAGGACGAGTGCTATGGAACTGCTGCGCAATGGCTTACCACGTGTGGTCGTCACTGGCATGGGGGCCGTAACGCCGCTGGGACGGTTCCCGGAGTACTGGGAGAAGCTCAAAGCCGGCATCTCCGGGGTAAGGCGGATTCAGAGTTTTGACCCGTCGAATCTGGAAGTGCAAATTGCCGGTGAGGTCGTAGATTTCGACTCGACCGAGTACATCGAGCCGAAGGAAGCGCGACGCATGGGCAGGCCCGCGCACTTCGCTGTGGCGTCGGCGCTGGACGCGCTCGAAGATGCCGGCCTGACTGTCGAGGACTTGCAGCCTATCCGCGAGCGAGTCGCCGTGGACTACGGATCGTCGCTGGGGGCGCACGATCTGGCTCAGCAGGCATCATACGGCTTCCGCACGACTGGACGGCGTCCTGGTCCGTTTTCGCTCATTGAGTCCATCCCCAATATCCCGGCTCATCACATCAGTCGGGTATTGGGTGCGCTGGGCCCGTTGGTGTGCCTCTCGACGGCCTGTGCCACGGGAACGCACAGCATCGGCGACGCGATGAACCTGATCCGCTACAGGAAGGCGGATGTGGTAGTCACCGGTGGCGTTGAGGCCATGGTCCTTGACTATGGCATCGCCGGCTTCATCTCGATGAAGGGCCTGGCGACCGGCTACAACGACAATCCTGGCAAGGCGAGTCGCCCGTTCGATCTCAATCGCAACGGGTTCGTGTTCTCAGAGGGCGCGGGGGCGCTGATTCTGGAGACGCTTGAGCGGGCAGTGAAGCGAGGCGCGCGCATCTACGCCGAGGTGTTGGGCATGGCCTCTTCATCGGATGCCTATCACGTGGCGGCGCCGGAGCCGACCGGGCTAGGCGCGGCCAACGCCATGCGCTGGGCGCTTGAGGATGCTGCGCTGGACCCGGAAAAGGTGGACTACGTGAACACCCACGGGTCGTCAACGCAGGCGAATGATGCGATTGAGACCCGGGCCATGAAGCAGGTCTTCAAGGATCATGCCTACAAGCTGGCGGCCAACTCGACCAAGAGTATGCTCGGCCATTTACTTGGCGGGGCGGGGGCCGTGGAAGGAATCGCCACGGTGATGTCGCTGGTCGAGCAGGTGCTCCACCCCACGATCAACCTGGAGACACCTGATCCGGAGTGTGACCTCGACTACGTGCCCAACGAGGCGCGCGACGCCAGGCTGAATTTCGCCATGTCCAACAGCTTCGGGCTGGGTGGCCAAAACGCCTGCGTCGTCTTTGGCCGCGTGTAGAGCCTGTACTGGGGCGTGACCAGGTGATAGGTGCTCAGTTCCCTGGGACGACTATCACCTGGACACGCTGGGCCTGTTCCAGGTTGGTCTGGGTCTGGCGGGCCTGAGCGCAGAGCCGGCTGCCGCCGGCAGCCAGCCACTCATCGAGGGTGGGGCTACTCGCCAGCCCCGATACCGCTTCGGCGTAGATACGGGCACCCCAGTAATAGTAGCGCTGGGTCTCGGCTGCCCATGATGCCCATCCTCTGTGAATGACACCATGCCCCCCATTATAGCCGGCCAGCGCCAGCCCGGCGTGGCCACCGGCAATCTCCAGACTCCCCGCCAGATAATCCATGCCGCGACGCGCATTCGTGGACACATCCAGCATGTCTTCTTCGGGATCGAAATGGAAGGGCATCACCTGGAACAGTCCCTGTGCGCCCGCCGGCGATGACACAGCCGGGTCGCCGCAGCTCTCAATCTGAATGAGGGTGGCGATCAGGTTCGGGTCGATCTGGTAGACGGTGGCCCAGGCCTGGATGAGCGGCGTCCAGTACAGCACTTCGTCGGTGAAGACACCAGCCAGCGGACTCGCCGCCGCCGCCGGGCCTACGGGCGAGTCGGCATAGCCGTAGCGGTAGGGGTCGGCCACCGCATAGACGTGAGTCGTTGCCACGGCGTTCCAGATGAGGGCCGCCCCGAGCGTGGCCGCAAAGCCCGTGATGGCGCAGGAGAGCAAAGTGACGCCAGCGAACAAGAGCGACAGCGGACGGGTGAACACCGATTCGTCTCCTCACGATCTGGCCGCGACTTGGCCTGGAAGGTCAGGGATTTGTGGAAATAGAACTTATGTTCTATTTCTATATGTTATGATACCAGACTCGTGCCGGGGGAGTCAAGTGGATTCCAGGCGAAAATTCCCATATTTCTCATCCCAGCCGCGCCAGCAGAACTGCGTCCGACACCGCTTATACGTCGACAATGCAAACCCGTTTCATTACAATCGGAATGGGCAGCGCGGAGAAGGGGGATAGAGAGCCGCGCGGGCGGCAGTATCTGGGAAGCAGGCGATGGCTGGATTCGCGCGCATTCCTGTGCACGTCATCGGCGGTGGTCTGGCAGGCAGCGAGGCGGCCTGGCAGATCGCCCAGCGTGGGGTGCCGGTCATCCTTCACGAAATGCGCCCGCAGCGTACGACTCCGGCGCACCAGACAGACCATCTGGCAGAGCTTGTGTGCAGCAATTCGCTGGGGTCGGACCTGGCGGACCGCGCGCCGGGCGTGCTCAAGCATGAGTTGCGCCGCCTGGGTTCGCTGCTGATGGACTGCGCCGATCGCGCTGCGGTCCCTGCTGGCGGTGCACTGGCTGTGGACCGCGAGGTGTTCGCAGCGCAGGTCACGCAGGCTGTGCACTCGCATCCCCTGATCACTGTCATCCGCGAAGAAGTGACTCGCATCCCTGAGGGACCGTGCGTGGTTGCCTCGGGGCCGCTAACCAGCCCGGCGCTCACCGATGAGCTGGGCCATCTGCTCGGCACAGAGCACCTCTACTTCTACGACGCCATCGCCCCAACAGTGTATGCGGAGACGATCAACATGGCGGTGGCGTTTCGCGCCAGCCGCTATGGGCGGGGCGAAGACAGCGAGGGCGACTATCTCAACTGCCCGATGACCAGGGAGGAGTACGAGCGTTTCGTCGCGGCTCTGCTGGAAGCGGAGACGATCACCCTGCGCGACTTCGAGCGCGAAGACCCGCGCTTCTTCGAGGCGTGCTTGCCGGTAGAGCAGATCGCTGCGCGAGGCCCACAGTCGCTGGCCTTTGGCCCCATGCGTCCTGTCGGGCTGCGCGACCCGCGCACCGGACGGCGGCCCTTCGCTGTTGTCCAGCTTCGCCAGGACAACCTGGCCGGGACACTGTACAGCATGGTCGGTTTCCAGACGAATCTGCGCTGGAGCGAGCAGCAGCGCGTTCTGCGCCTGATACCGGGGCTGGAGGCAGCCGAGTTCGCCCGCTTTGGCATGATGCACCGCAACACATTCATCAACGCGCCCGTTCATCTCCGCCCGACTTTGCAGTTCAGGGGTCGCGCGGACCTGCTGTTCGCCGGGCAGATCACTGGTGTCGAGGGGTACGTGGGCAGCATTGGCACGGGGCTGCTCGCCGGGATCAATGCCGCCCGGCTGGTCTGTGGCCAGGCTGTGTGGACGCTGCCACCGACGACGATGCTCGGCGCGCTGTGCCATTACGTGGCCCATGCCGAGCCGCGCGACTTCCAGCCGATGAAGGCCAATTTCGGGATCATGCCGCCGCTGGAAGTAGCCCCGCGCCGCAAGAGCGAGCGCAAGCGAGCGTTCGCCGAGCGCGCCGCTCGCGATCTGGAAGGTTACCTGGCCAGCGCAGGGGCCTGAAGCTCACTCCTCCCCCCAGGTAAGCGAAGAAGTCGCCTGTGAGCTATAATACGTCACCAGGAGCCGGGCCGTGGTGGCCGTCGCCGCGGGTTGCGGACCTGGCCATCAGGTGGGCCAATGGCCTATGCATTCTGACCACAGCGCCAGCACCAACAACGATCTCAGCCCAAGCCGTGCCCTGCTTGTGGGCGTAGACCTGCGCGGTTCGCGCGCGCAGTTCACCGTTGACGATTCGCTCGATGAACTGGCGCTTCTGGCCAATACGGCGGGAGTACAGGTCGTCGGGCGCGCTGTGCAGCGATTGGCGCGGATCGACCCGGCGACTTTCATCGGCTCTGGTAAGCTGGAGGCGATTGCGGAACAGCTCGCGGAGAGCGAGGCGGGCGTGGTGATCTTTGACGATGAACTATCACCGCGCCACCAACGCGAGATCGAGAAGGTGCTTGGCGAGCAGGTGCAGGTGCTCGACCGGTCAGCGCTGATCCTCGATATCTTCGCCCAGCACGCGCGAACCCGCGAGGGCGCGCTGCAGGTCGAGCTGGCCCAGTACGAGTATCGCCTGCCGCGTCTGACCCGACAATGGACTCACCTGGCGCGCCAGGCCGGCGGCGGCGCCGCCAGAGGCGGGGCAGGGGGCGTTGGGTTGCGCGGCCCCGGCGAGACTCAGCTCGAAGTGGACCGGCGCGAGATCGCCCGGAAGATCGCCAGGCTGCGTGATGAGTTGGAAGGGGTGCGTGCCCATCGTTTTCGCCACCGCCAGCAGCGTATGCGCTCAGGCATTCCCACTGTGGCCCTGGTCGGCTACACCAATGCCGGCAAGTCCACGCTGCTCAACGCGCTTTCCGGCTCGGACGTGTACGTCGCCGATCAGTTGTTCGCCACGCTCGACCCCACCATTCGCCGTGTCGAACTGCCCAATGGGCGGGTGGTGCTCATGTCGGACACGGTGGGCTTCATCCAGAAGCTGCCGGTGACGCTGGTCGCCGCATTCCGGGCGACGCTAGAGGAAGTGGCCGACGCGGACGTGCTGGTCCACGTGGTAGACGCCAGTCATGAGCGGGCCTGGGACCACATTGACGTGGTGGAGGACACGCTGGCCGAGCTCGAGGCCACGCGCATACCCAAGCTGCTGGTGCTGAACAAGATCGATCGAGGGGAGAACTGCGGGACGCTTGACTATGGGAGCCTGGGGTATAGAGCGATGGTCCGCGTCTCGGCGCTGGAGCGCAGCGGCCTGGATGGGCTGCGAGAAGCGATTGGCGCTGTGCTGCAATTCGATCTTGTCATAATAAATGTAATAGTTCCTTATGCCTCTGGCGAATGGTTCGCCGCCATTCATGGGCATGGCATTGTGCTTGACGAACGCCATACGGGGCAGGGCGTGGTGTTCGAGGCCCGGGTGCCGCCCTGGCTCGCCGGGCGCATGCGGCAGGCGGGCTTGCTCGCGGATTGAGGGAAGGACAGGCTGCCATGAAGCAGGGCGCTGCGGCGTTGGGCAAGCTGATCGCGCTGCCGCTGGTCATCGTGGGGGGTGTTTTGGGGCTGCTGGCAGCAGGGGTCGTTCGGCTGAGCAGGCCCTTGTGGCGGCGAGCGGATGCCTCGCCGGGGTTCGGCAGGGCGATCAACTCCCTCTCCTCATCCATCGCTTCGCAGCGCGGCGTGCCGCTGCTGGTGGGCACGGTGCTGGTTGCGCTCAGCCTGGTAGCCAGCGGTCTGGTCATCGTGCTGCTGGTGACTGCGGGCGGCTTCGACACCAGCCTCGCCTGGTTGTGTATCCCGGCTGCGCTGCTCCACCTCGGTATACTGACTGGTTTCATCGGAATCATGCTTGCGGTACCGCTTGGCCAGGGCTACAGAGACCGTTGAGCCTGCCCGCCTGGGGCTAACCCGACGGCGGTTCCTCGGTGGGCGACGGAGGCAGCCCCACGCTGCGCGCTGCGTCGTCCACGCGCAGCGGGTCGGTGTGCGCGTAATAGGCGCGCGTCGTCTCCACTGAGCGGTGCCCCAGGTAATCCTGCACGACATCCAGCGGATAGCCCGCGTTGAGCAGTTGTGTCGCGCGCCAGTGGCGGAAATCGTGAGGCGTGATGCTGCCCAGACCGAGAGCGCGGGCGGCACGCTGCACGACCCGCCAGGCGACAGTGCGACTCATGCGGCTGCCCTCGAAGCGCGCGTCGTGGCTGACGAACAAAGGGGCCTTGCCGGAGCGCGTGGCGCGTAGCGCCGGCCCTCGCGCCTGGATGTACGCTCGGATGGCCGGCAGCGCGGCGTGGAAACGCAGATGGTAGACATGGCCACCTTTGCCGCGCACGGCGATGCGCAGCACATCATCGCGCTGCAAGAAGCGCTCTGGGAAATTGTCCAGGTTCAGGCTCAGCACCTCGCTGACGCGCCCACCGGACTCGGCCAGCGCGCGCAGTAGCGCGCAGTTGCGCAGGCGTGTCAGTTCCCAGCGTTCGAGGCGCTCGGCGGGGATGTCGGGGCTGGTGAGACGGCGAGGAGGCTTGAGTCTGTCATAGAAATAGATCACCTCTTCGATGTTCAGGGGCGGTTCCGGAGGGCCGGCATGGCGCGACTGCCCGCGCAGCTCGTCGCGCACGATGCGCCTGGCCTTAGCCAGTGGGAAGTCTGCTGGTAGCCAGCCATGATCGTCCAGGAATTGAAACCAGTTCAGAATACCGGCGAGTCTCAGTTCGACAGTTGCTGATTTGTACGGCCTCTTGCCAGCGGATTGGCTGGAACCCGGCGACAGCAACCACTGCGCGAAGTACAGCAGCACTGGGCTGTCAGATTCGGAGAGCGCAGCGAGTGGTGTGTCGGCGATGGTAGTGGCACGCGCGTGCATGATCGGCAGCGTGTGGGCCGGTGCGCCGGCGTCGAACAGAAACTCGAAGAACAACTCAATGGCACGCGCGTAGGAAGCGACCGTATGGCGCGACTTGAGAGTAGCACGTTGCAGGTAGGCGTCTCGCGCCTGGCCGAAGGTGATATTCACAGGCATGGTCGCCCTCCGTGCCATGGACTGTGGCCCATGTTATCAGAGCTGCCTTCTCCCGGCGACACCTCATAATATAACATTTCTATCATTATGTTACAAGAGTATCGAGAAGTCAACCCGGCAGGCCGCTGTCGTGCGGTGACGCCCCTGCTCTGCCCAGGGCGCCAGCGCCAGGGCAAAGCAGTTGTCTGAACGGCCAGTTCATCGGTCCGGGCGCGGCCAGCGGTCTTCAGTGTCTGTCTCCAGGCATCCCTGAGCCAGCGTCGCGTTGGTCATCCTAATACTCATGATGGAAATATTATTAACTTTATATCTATTCAATGAATGATATGCCTACGAAGCAGAATCTACGAGACGAAGCCATGGAATCTCAGCCACACCGGCTTCCTGGTTCGCCAGGCGCGCCGCCACGAAAAGCCAGTCCGAGAGTCGGTTGAGGTAGCGCAGAACCTCACCGTTGAGGCTCTCAGCTCCTTGGAGCGCCACAACCCAGCGCTCAGCGCGTCGGCAGACCGTGCGGGCCTGGTGCAGCAGCGCTGCTGCGGGTGTTCCGCCGGGCAGGATGAAGTGCTTGAGCGGCGGGAGCAGCGTGTCCCACCCGTCAATCTCCGCTTCCAGCATCTGAGTATGCGTGGGGCCGAGGCGCAGGACATGGCTGCTCGCTGCGTCAAGGGGCGTGGCGAGGTCCGCCCCGACGATGAACAGATCGCCCTGCACTCGCCGAATGCTGTCGCTGAGCCGCGCCGGCGTGCCAGCCGCCAATACAACTCCCAGCAGCGAATTGAGCTCGTCCACTGTGCCGTAGGCGTGCAGGCGGATATGATCCTTGCCGACGCGGCCCCCGGCAAACAGACTGGTCTGGCCTTCGTCGCCTGTTCGCGTGTAGATCTTCATGGCAGCTCCCTGCTCGCTTCGCGTAGCTCCTGAACCGTGGCTGTTCCCGCGGGCAGGACCACGGTGACGCAGGTACCCTGTTCAGGCTCGCTGGCGACAAGGACTTTCCCCTGGTGACTCTCAACGACTACTTTGACCAGCGCCAGGCCCAGGCCCGAACCGCTCACATTCCCTACGGCCCGCTGCTTCCCCCGATAGAAACGCTCAAACACACGCGGAAGCTCGTCCTGCGGGATGCCGATCCCTGTGTCGCGCACGTCAACTCGCACGTTCCCCTGACCGGGCACAGCATGAATGTCAACTCGTCCGCCGCCAGGGGTGAACTTGATGGCATTGTCCACAATGTTGGCGAAGGCCTGGGACAACTGCTGCACATCTCCGCTGATGAGCGGCAGCGTCTCGTCTATATGAAGATCGAGTGTCACACTGCGCTCACGCGCCAGCATGGCCATATCCACGGCGATTCTGCCCAGCAGGAGGGCCAGGTCGCATTCTTCGCTGACACGCTGCCCCCCTCCGGCGCGCTCCAAATCGAGGATGCTGTTGATCAGGCGGTACATGCGCGACAACTGCGACCAGACGGACTCCACATAGTCTTCCATATCGGACGTGAAGATTTCACGACCGTCGTCAATGAGCAGTTCCATATAGCTCATCGCCGCCTGGAGGGGATTCTTCAGGTCGTGGCTGGTCATCTGGATCATCTGGCTCTTGAGCCGATCCAGCTCTTTCAGCTCGGTGACATCGTTGAGCACGACGACCCATCCTTCCGGGTGAGGTCGTCCCATCGCTGCGACATGGCATAGATAGGTATGGCTGCTTACTTCTACCTCATAGACATGGACGCGCCGGTTGCGGAGGTTGCGCAAGGCGGCACGGGCATTGGCGGGCAAGAACTGGCGCGGCACATAGTCCGTCAGCAGCCCCCCAATCGGATCGGTCCCGGTCTGCAGCAGGGTGTTGGCAGCCGGGTTGGTGAAGAGAATGCGCAGCCGCCGATCGAGGGCGATAACCGGGTTTTCGGTGCTGGTCAATACTGCTTCCAACTGGCGCTTGGCCACTCCCAGATCAGTCAGAAGCTCGCGCTCGGCCTCAAAGAGACGGCTGTTGGTGATCGCCACCGCAGCCTGGGGGCCTAGCAGCTCCAGCAAGCGCAGGTCTTCGGCATCGAACAGCCGGCCCTGCTGGCCTTGCACGACCAGCAGCACGCCGACGACCTCCCCGCCGAAGACGAGAGGCACACACAGCACTGCGCCAAACGTCTCGCGCGCGAGCGGCAAGTCGGGGGTGCCTGTCCAGTCGCGTCCGTAATGGTCCAGCCGCCTGGCTCGTACTTCCACGGCGACCGTGCCGACCACGCCCTCCCCTACCCTGGTCTCAACGCCGACGAACCGCGCCGGCATGTTGTACACGGCGGCAAGCCTGAGTGTGTTGTCTCGCTTCAGGTAGATGGCCGCCCCGTCAGCGCCCAGCAGACCGGCAGCCTGGGCGGCGATGGCAGCCAGTGTGTCGTTGAGGCGCAGGCGGCTGCTGATCGCCAGGCCCACATCGCGGACAGCCTCTAGTTGTTTGGCTCGTCCCAGAAGAGGGATCATGATCTGGTGGCGAACGATGGAGTAGGTCATGACGAGGGTGGCGACCGCACTCACATCTTCTGCGACGCTCAGCATGAGCAGCCGAGGGCTGATCAGTGCCAGAACATGCCCGGCACAGTAGATGAGAATGCCCCATGTTAGCCCCCGCGAGCGGATCTTGGCGCGGTGGCGCCACATGAGCAGCATGGTTGCCACATGCAGCACCAGAAATAACCCGGCTTCTGAATTGCCATATCGAAAGCTCAGCAGCCCGCCGTCGGTCACCGCGAAAGACCGGCTGGTCTCAATCACAAAGAGGAGAACAAAGGCGTAAGTGAGGATGATGGCTAGGCCTGCTGCGCTTACCTGGCGGAACAGGCGCCCGCGCGCGCCGGTGACGATCACCACATAGATGTAGAGCGCCAGGCTCGCTCCAACATAGCCGAAGTCTAACAGGCGCAAGCCCAGGCGGATAATGGCATACTCGCCCCCTGCGTAGGCTGCTGAGCGCCCCAGCAGCGACCCGGCTGACCAGATGACGACCATCACCACGAAGAGCGCGAAGTAGCGGTTGGCTGCACTGCGCGAGTCCTGCCAGAGAACCAGGATCAGCAAACCCAGCGCGAAGGCCAGTGTCAGGCCGTTGAGCAGCAGCGTTATTGTGGTCGGATTCATCCCCAGGCCCGGCCAGCACTACCTGTGCGAGTACTTGCCCTGTTTCTCGAAGCGGTATCCGACGCGGTGCTCAGTCAGGATATAGGTAGGGTTCGCGGGATTTGGCTCAATCTTGCGCCGGAGCTGACTGATATAGACGCGCGGGTAGTAGACATCGTCCACATACTCCGGTCCCCAGACCTGCTCAAGCAGATCACGCTGCGATACGACGCGCCCCGCATTCTCAAGCAGGACAATCAGGAGTTTGAACTCGGTAGGCGTCAGGTGAACCTTCTGGTTTTCCACATGGACATGGCGACGCTGGAGGTCCACACTGAGGTAACCATCGTTGTAGCCGGCCTCAGCGCCCGGTGACGCCATCTGGGCGCGGCGGAGAAGCGCCTTCACCCGGGCGATGAACTCATCCAGGCGGACAGGCTTGACCAGGTACTCATCCGCGCCGGCATTCAACCCTTCGATGATGTCCTCCTCAGTAACCGCCTGGGCCGATAGCATCATCACGGGGGTTTCGGCGATCTCACGGATGCGGGCGCACACGGTCAGGCCGTTCATTTCTGGCATGACGATGTCGAGCACAACGAGATCAGGGTGTTCGCTGTGGAATACGCGCAGCCCCTCCAGGCCATCGCCCGCCAGCGCCACGTCGAAGCCTTCGCGCCGGAGTTTCCGCCCTAGCGCATCGCGAATGGCCAGCTCATCATCAATAATGAGCACCTTCATGGTCATGTGTCTTCTCTCCCCCTTCCCCAGCGGTCATTGCGCTACCTTCCACACCAAGGCTCACGGGCCTGCGCGCCCCACTGTCGGCAAGGCCTCCGCAGCGATGTGCCCTGGGCGCCCCTGGCGGCGACGCGGCGTGCCCCCAGGAACGTCCAGGCTCCTTTATCTTACTCCAGTCAGCCAGTTTCGCGCATCTCAGCGCCGGCCGGGCAAGCCCAAAAAGAGCGGCTCGATTTCGCGAGCCGCCAGTCCGCCAGGCACTATCACCTACCACGAGGCTCATGCGCTCTCGCGCAGCATCTCGCGCAAGACCGCGTGCAGAATGCCGCCCTGCTGATAGTAATTGACCTCTACGGGCGTATCCAGACGGCAGATGACGGGGAAGGTCTTGACGCTCCCGTCGGTGCCTGTAGCCCGCACCAACAGCTCCGCACCCGGCGCGAGTCCACCCGCCAGGCCCTCGATGTCGAAGGTCTCGAAGCCGGTCAGCCCCAGGGCAGTGGCGCTCTGATCATCCTTGAACTGTAAGGGCAACACGCCCATGCCGATCAGATTGCTGCGATGAATGCGCTCAAAACTCTCGACCAGGACGGTTCGCACGCCCAGCAGCAGCGTTCCCTTGGCCGCCCAGTCGCGGGAGCTTCCCGTGCCGTATTCTTTGCCCGCCACCACAATGAGCGGGGTATGCTCGGCACGGTAGCATTCGGCAGCATCAAAAATACTCATTTGCTCTCCGCTCGGAATGTGCACGGTCACGCCGCCCTCAGTGCCGGGCACCAGCAGGTTCTTCAGGCGGATATTGGCGAACGTCCCGCGCACCATCACCCGGTCGTTGCCACGCCGCGAGCCGTAGGAGTTGAAGTCCTTGACGGCGACGCCACGCTCGATCAGGTATCTGCCGGCGGGGCTGTCGGGGGCGATCGAGCCGGCTGGCGAGATGTGATCGGTTGTCACCGAGTCGCCTAGCAGGGCGAGCACCCGCGCCCCCCGAATGTCAGTGACGGGCGCTGGATCGGGCGTCAGGTCCATGAAGAAGGGTGGCTCCTGGATGTAGGTTGAGTGAGCATCCCATTGGTAGACGGGGCTGGCGGCCACCGGAATGGCGTTCCAGGTCTCGTTGCCATCGTAGACGTTGCTGTACTGCTCAGTGAACATGTCCGGCTTGAGCGCCGCCCCGATAGTCTCCTGAATCTCTCCTTGGGTCGGCCAGATGTCGCGCAGATAGACTGGCTGGCCCTGGAGATCGTAGCCGAGCGGGTCGGCGCTCAGGTTGCAGTCAACGGTGCCGGCCAGGGCGTAGGCGACGACCAGCGGCGGCGATGCGAGGTAGTTGGCGCGCACATGTGGGTTGATGCGCCCCTCGAAGTTGCGGTTGCCGCTGAGCACGGCTGCCGCCACCAGATCGTACTCTTTCACCGCGTCAGCCACCTGCTGGGCCAACGGACCGCTGTTGCCGATGCAGGTGGTACAGCCATAGCCAACCACGTAGAAGCCGAGCCGCTCGAGGTAGGACAGCAGACCTGCTTCTTCGAGATAGGCAGTCACCACTTTCGAGCCGGGCGCCAGGCTGGTCTTCACATAGGGCGGCACTCTCAGCCCGCGCTCGACGGCTTTCCTGGCGAGCAGCCCGGCGGCGATCATGACCGAAGGGTTCGAGGTGTTCGTGCAGCTCGTGATGGCGGCGATCACCACCAGGCCATGCCCAGCCTGGGTGGTCTGCCGGCCGTTTCGGCCAATCTCGATGGTTACGCGCTGCCGCGCTGCCTCGGGCGCGAGCGCGAAGCCGCGCTCGGAAGTCGGCGCCACCAACGCCTGGCGGAAGTTGTGCTGCATCTCCGACAGAGGTACTCGATCCTGGGGGCGTTTGGGTCCGGCGAGACTCGGCTCGACAGCGCCCAGATCAAGCTCCAGAACAGCGGAGAACAGCGGATCGGGCGTATCCTCGCTGCGAAACATGCCCTGCGCGCGGGTATACTGCTCCACAAGGCGCACCAGGTGGGCAGGACGCCCGGTATAGGTCAGGTAACGCAAAGTCTCCGCGTCAACCGGGAAGAAGCCCATCGTGGCTCCGTACTCAGGAGCCATGTTAGCCAGCGTGGCCCGGTCGGGAAGGCTCAGATGACTCAGGCCGGGTCCGAAGAACTCGACGAACTTGTCCACCACCCCATGCTTGCGCAGCATTTGTGTCACGACCAGCACGAGATCAGTGGCAGAGGCTCCCTCGGGCAGTTGGCCGATCAGCTTGAAGCCGACGACCTGGGGCATGAGCATGGTGATAGGCTGGCCGAGCATGACGGCCTCGGCCTCAATGCCCCCAACGCCCCACCCCACGACGCCCAGCCCGTTGATCATCGTCGTGTGCGAGTCCGTGCCAACCAGGCTGTCGGGAAAGGCCACAAGCTCGCCGTTGACTCTCTGAGTGAGCACTACCCTGGCCAGGTACTCCAGGTTCACCTGGTGCACGATGCCGGTGGCTGGAGGCACAGCCCGGAAATTGGCGAAGACCTCCTGGCCCCAGCGAATGAACTCGTAGCGCTCGCGGTTGCGCTCGAATTCAAACTGAGCGTTGACACGCAGCGCGTCCGCTGAGCCAAAGGCATCAACCTGCACTGAGTGGTCAATCACCAGGTCCACAGGAATAGCTGGGTTGATGCGCGCCGGGTTGCCACCCATGCGCTGCATCGCCGAGCGGAGCGCCGCGAGGTCAACCAGCGAAGGCACGCCTGTGAAATCCTGCAGGATCACTCGCGCCGGCTTGAAGGGAATCTCCTGTGCTGCTTGCGCCGCCGGTGACCACTGGGCCAGCCTGATCACATCATCATCGGTGACCTCGAACCCGTTGTTGCTGCGCAGCACCGATTCCAGCAGCACCTTGATCGAGAAAGGCAGCCGCTCAACGGCCCCTACCCCCTGCTCTTCCAGGGCCGACAGGCGGAAATAGGTCAGGTTTCCCTGGTCGGTTTCGAGTGCAGTGCGCGCGCCAAATGGGTCGCGGAGCAAATGGTCTCTCATCACGGTTCCTTCCTGGTGCTCAGGCATGGCAAATTCACACAGACGGAGAGGTGAGCGACGGTACGCTATAGATTATAGAGGGCACTTTGCCTCCAAACTAATTCCTTCCCTGGGTTCAGCGCAGCCCCCCGGCGATGACGGCAACGGTACTCCCCCGTCGTCTGCCGCCGCAGTGCCCGGACATCTCGGCGGCCTGCGGCAAAATCCTTGCCAGGAGCCTTCTCTTGACCTATAATTGCCCCTTGTCGTGAGACACTCACGAGGCCATCAGCGACTACAGGGACAGCATTGCTTCGACACCAAACTGCCTCCGAGCACTACTGGACTGAGCACTTCGAGGTCACCGACGAAGACGTCGAGTTCCTCTTCAATGTGTTCCTTGAGGGCGAAAAGCCGCTCTCCAGTGCAGACCTGGCCAGCCGGCTGGTCTCGTTCCGCATCGAACGAGAAGCGCAACTTCTGCATCGCCAGATTCAACGTGGCGAGATATTCCAGCCGAAGGAGGCCTACCAGGTCGGCCAGACGCTGGTATTTCCGGCCCTGGATTACGCCATCGGGCAAGTGGTTGGCATGCGGCAGGGCAATAACCCGGAGCACGGCCCGTTCACCGTCATCGAAGTGCACTTCGAGAACGGCGAGTCTCGTGAGTTCGCCAGCGCACTACAGACGCCGCACGACCTCAACATTGATTTCAGCGCGGACACCCAAGGCCCTGCTGTCAGCGAAGCGGATGTGAAGACGATCCTGCGCAACTATGGCGACGACATCGTCTATCTGATTGAGGAACGGCTGCGCAAGGAGTCGGACACGGTCTACTTTGCCGGACGCTGGTTTTTGAAGTCACTGCTGGCCGAGGTGACGATTGCCCATCTCCACCTTGCTGAGGCTGTGCTCGTGATCCACAATGGCGGCCCCCTGGAGACGGAGCGTATCATCAAGGAAATCGATCTGCCCGCCGAGGTCAACCGTCGCTTGCAGACTTTCTCGCTGGACTACGCCATGTTCCGCGATGAGCGTTTCGATGAAGTTGGCCCGGCGGGGCGCGTGTTGTGGTGCCTGCGCGAGATGGAGCCCTCCGAAGTGCTCAGCGTTCCGGAGCGCTTGCGTTACAAACCCATCGAGTATGACTGGCGGCTGCTGACCAATGAACTCGTGCAGCTTGAGCACGAGATAGACGATGAGCTGTCTAACCTGCGCTCGCCGGCGCTGCCCGCTGACTCGGTCACTTTCAGTCTCAATTTCCCGCATCGCCGCACTGGGACGCTGCCTCTGAACTCACATTTGCGCCACATGTTTCCGACCGCGTACGAAACGCCGCGTATCCTGATGACGCTTGTGGATGGGCAGACGGGTGAGGAAATGCCAGGCTGGGTTGTCCGCGAGCACCGCTACGTGTACGGACTGGCGGACTTCTACCGCCGTCACCGTCTACCCGTCGGCGCCTACGTTATTGTCAAGCGCACCGACGATCCTTCTCGCGTAATCGTGGATTTTCACGCCCATCGCCCGCGTACAGAGTGGGTCCGGCTGGCAACGGCGGGGCCTGGCAGCCGGCTGCAGATCGAGAATCAGAAGCGTGCCATCGGCGCCGAGTATGACGATCTGACCATCCTTGGCGCAGACGATCTGAAAGCCATTGATGTCCTGTGGATCGCCACGGACAGGCCTCAGCGCAGTCTCACTGACACCATGCGTGAAGTCATGGGCGAGCTGGCGAAACTCACTCCACAGCGCACAGTTCACGCCAAGACACTGTACAGTGCGGTCAATGTGCTGCGCCGCTGCCCACCTGGGCCGATCTTCGCCGCATTGGTCTCAAGCGCGGACTTTGAGCACGTTGGAGGGCCGTACTGGCGTCTGGCCCGAGCCGGGTTTGCGAGCGGCTCAGGCGCCGGCAGCTAAGGAAAAGCCGTGACCACCTCGACCAGCATAGCGAGCAAGCGGGTTAAGCCCACGCTCGACACCAGATTTCATATTGACTATGACTGGTGGGAGCGTGAGGGGCGCGATCTGCGCGTGTACCTGCTGAGCCACCTGCCTGCTGAGCAGCGCGGGTTCTTCGCGCAGTATCGCGATACCGAGAATGTGGACTGGGTTGACCCGGTCACGGCGGAAGTCAGCAAGGTGGATGCGCTACAGCGTGCCCTGCGCGAGGCCAGCCAGCAACCGGATTTCATCACGCCGCATCTGTCGCTGGTAGATGCGGTGTTTCGCGTGTTCCTGGCCAATGACAACACCCCCCTCACTCCGAATGAGTTGAGCGAGCTGATCGGTCGCCCGCCCATGACGATCCTGCGCACGCTGGCGGGTATGACCGTCTACAAAGGTCTGCGCCCCTTCCTCGCTGACGAATAGCGCCCGCCCTGCGGTGTGCAGCGGGCGGATGCCAGTTGACACCACCCTGCCCGCGCCGTACAATGACTGCCATGCCCCTGTAGCTCAGCGGACAGAGCAACTGCCTTCTAAGCAGACGGCCGGGGGTTCGAGTCCCTCCAGGGGCGCTGGATGTGGCCGAAGGCCGACAAGCCCGCATCACGCGGGCTTGTCGCTTGTCTGGCTCGAGTCTTCTGAGAAAGCTGCTGGCGGCTAGGACATGATCGCCTCGTAGAGCGCCTGGGTTTCCGCCTCGGGCACCTTGCCGTCCTGCTTGAGCTGGTCTACCAGCTTCTGGTAATGGACTGCCGTCTCGCTGCGCCGTCCCAGGTCGGCGTAGAGCTGCATGATCTGGCGGTGTATCGGCTCATAGCGGTCGTTCTCGCCCACAGCGCGCAGCAGCAGGCCAAGCGCGTGCTCCTGACGCCCTTCGGCCAGGCGGATGCGCGCCATCTCGCCGAGCGCCTCAAGATAACCCTGCTGGTAGCTGGCCCGTCGCCTGACGATCCACTGGTCGCTGTGCCCCTGGAGGAAGGGGCCGCGATACAGATCGATGGCGGTCTGCCAGGCGGCGGCCTTGTCTTCGGTCTCTGGAGTTCTTCCGCGCATCAGTGCGCTGACGAACTCGCTGATGTCGTACTCCACAGAGACCTCCGGGTTGACGCGGTAGTAGCCCCCATCATGGACCAACACATCGAAGTCGAGAGCTTTGTGCAGGCGGCGCTTGGTCACGTGGAAGACGTTGACGGCCTGGTCGTTCTCAAGATCGGGCCAGAACGCCTGGCAGATCTCTGAGCGGGTCACCACCGGACGATCCAGGGCAAAGAAGAACAGCAGGCGCGGCAGGTGACCTTCCCAGGTTCCAATCGCTTCCCCATTGAGGAACACGTAGCCAGGACCCAGTGCATTGACCTTGAGCTTTGTCTGACCATCGGCGCGCATATCGTAGAAGTTGCTGGTCACGAGCTGATCATCGCGCAAGATGACCGCTTTCTTCTGCGCGATGAGCGAGATCCACGGCAGGCGCGGAAGGGTGCGGCTGTTGATCACAATGCGGCAGTGCGCCGGCGCGCGCAGGATAGTCTGCTCCACGAACCACTGAATATCGTCTGCCCCGTCGGTGCGGTCGTACTCGTCCAGGATGAGGAGAAAAGGCTCTTTGGCCAGGCCCTTGATGTCGGTCACGAACGCTTCAAGCAGGCTGTCAAGCTCTTCGGCGGGGTCGGACTGGGCGACATTGACATGTCGGCCGAACGTTGGATGCTGGTTGGCCAGATCGTGGGTGATGCCGGACAGAAACGAACGTACGTCTACGTCGTCCGGCCCCATGGCATAGTAGAACACGGGCGTGTCCACCAGATTCATGAGCTGGGCGACGACCATGGGGCGATAGCGGCCGGCCGGGTGGAGAAGCACCGCCCTGGCCTCGGCGCCACGCTCATGAACAGCTTGAAGGGCTTTCGCCACCAGATCGTTGAGTTCCATTGTTAGACCCCTATATGTATACAGGTTCACTTAGTCACAGTATATAATAGGCGCCGCGATAAGGCAAGCTCTAATGCACACGTTCTGCAAGCCCGGCATCGAGATTTGTGAAGATGCTTCTATCATCTTAGTTTAGTCTATGTAAGCCTGTTTCGCAACTCCTGCTGAGCTAATGCTCCTGGCACATCTGTTCCTGCACGGGAGATTGGACACCCTCCCTCTGTGCTGATACAATACTGGCCAGGTTAATGGAGCCGAGCGAGCCTGCTCGGCCAGTCGCTGTCCGCTGTATCCTGCCGGCCGCGCCTGGCGGCGCCTAACGAGCTTTGTGAGAGTTCACGCCATGGTCAAAACTGTGAGAAACCTGACTGTGCTTGGCGCAGGCCTTGGAGTCAGCGCAGTGGTGGGATGGCTCCTGCTCCGCGAGAGCAGGCGTGGCAGGCTCGCCGAGCGGATGATCGTCCGTTCGCGCGCTCTTGAGGCCGCCGCTGAACCGGTGACCAAGATCATGTTGCCACTGGACAAGATTGAGCTGCAACCTGAGCCAGCCTTGCGCCCCGCGGCTGACGATTTCACGCGGATCAAGGACGTAGGCCCCCGTTTCGCCCAGGCGATGCGCGAGGCCGGCATTACCAGCTTCAGTCAGCTCGCCGCGCTGACGCCTGACGCCCTGTCCGATATGCTCGCGCCGTTTGTCGCCGTGCGCGCGCAGCGCATCCGCAGCAACGACTGGATCGGACAGGCCCGGCACCTGGCGACTTCCGCTGAGCAGTGACGATGGCCGCTGTCGTCCCAGCCGAAATCACATTGCGACAAACGGCTAACGAGCTGGTCATCCACTGGTCTGACGGCCAGATGTGCCGCTATCCGGTCGGACCCCTGCGCATGGCCTGCCCCTGCGCCGAGTGTCGCGGCGGCCATGCCAACATGGGCCGTGCAGGCGACCCAGAGAATCTGCTCGATCTGGTCCCACGCCAGCAATACGCTGTGGAGCGGCTGGAAATTGTTGGCAACTACGCTCTTCAGTTCTTCTGGAGCGATGGTCATCACGCGGGAATCTACACCTGGGAGTATCTCCATCGCCTGTGTCCACGGGAGACAGTTTGATGTCCGAGCGGCTCTACGCCCAGGATCAACTGGCTGCTGCCGAGTATCATATCCTGCGGAGGGAAGCGGCTGAGACGATTGAGCACTGCCTGAGGCGTGGCGAAGATTGTGAGTTCGTCGCTTTCATGGAAGCGCAGATCGCCACCCACCCGCCGCGGCTGAACCTGCTGCGCGACGTCGCAGGCGAGTTGCACGTGCGTCTGCTGGCTCTGCGCCAACAGCGTCTTGACGTCCGCGTTCGCGTGGTGGCCTCATTGCAGAACGATTACGGCATTGACGTGACCCGCTGCTGCCCGGTGAATTCACTGGAACATGACGCGAGCGTCTCTGTGGATGACATTCTTGTCTACGTCGAGGGCGGTCTGAGCGATGAGGCGGCGCAAGACATGGCGCTGATTCGCGCGATGGTGCAGGCATCTGTGGAAGTAGTGACTCAGCTTTCCGCTGACATCAGACTCACAGAGCAGTTGCACAACACGCTGCTCGACTGGCTGATGGGCTTGAGCAGCCGATCATCGCGCAGTCTCCTCAGCCAGCATGTGCTGCCAGAGCGCGGAGACGAATCCCCACGGCTCCATTGACTGGCCGCATGCCTCTCTCCGTCGAAAGCAGAACGCGAGATTCCTATGCAGAAGCCATACGAACGTTACCTCCAGGAAGTCCTGATCGACAGCGACACCCTGCAGGCCCGCGTGGCCGAACTCGGCAGGCAGATCAGCGCCGATTACGCAGGGGTGCCCAACGTTCTCCTCATTTGTATCTTGAAGGGGGGCGTGCTGTTCCTGAGCGATCTCATGCGGCAACTCGACTTTCCCCACAGCATTGACTTCATGGCGATTGCCAGCTATGGAAGCGGCGCGCGCCAGTCGTCCGGGCGCGTTCGTATTGACATGGACTTGCGGCAAGATATCGCCGGCAAACATATCCTCATCGTCGAGGATATTGTGGACAGTGGGCACACCCTCCAGTACATCCTCAACATCCTGGCGACGCGCGAGCCAGCCAGCGTGAGAATCTGTGCGCTGCTGAGCAAGCCCAGCCGCCGCCTCGTCCATATTGACCTGGACTACGTGGGCTTTGAGATACCGGACAAGTTCGTCTTCGGCTACGGGCTTGACCTGGACGAGCGTTTCCGCAATCTGCCCTTCATCGGAGTATGTAAGCCCGACAGTCAGGTGGGGGCTCCATAAGTGGTCCTCGGGCCCGTGGTGCCAGAACGTCCCTTGCTCTGGCCGCCGATCGTCGAGCGCCTTCAAGCGGTGCTGGGCGATGCCCCCGTCTATATCGTGGGCGGAGCCGTGCGTGATGCCTATCTGCACCGGCCTCTCAAGGACCTCGACCTGGCCGGGCCGTCGGACGGCCGGCCGCTGGCTCGACAGATCGCCAATGCCCTGCGAGGAGCCTACTACCCGCTCGATGCAGAGCGCGGGATTGGGCGCGCGCTGGTCACCTGGGAGGGCCAGGAACTCACCGTTGACGTGGCCAAGTATCGCGGCCTGGATCTGCTGGCCGATCTGACGTTGCGCGACTTCACAGTCAACGCCATGGCCGTCTCGCTGGCTGGCGGACTCCAGCACGTCGTGGACCCCTTAGGCGGCCTCGATGATCTGCGGGCCAGTCGCCTGCGCCAGTGCACGCCGCAGGCCATCGCCGACGACCCGGTGCGAAGTCTGCGCGCGGTCCGGCTGAGCATCGTCTTGGGGCTGCTGATCGAGGCCAGCACGCGCCAGGCCCTGCGGGCCAATGCCCCCCATCTGGCGCGCTGTTCTGCGGAGCGCATTCGCGACGAGTTCCTGGCAATTCTGGAGACTCCCAAACCCGCTGCCGGGCTGGCCGCGCTCCAGCAGCTCGGCCTGCTGCGCCAGATCGTCCCTGAAGCGGAGACCCTGATAGGAGTGGCGCAGCCGCCCCCGCACCTGTATGACGTGTGGCGGCACACGCTGGCCGTTGTTGACCGCCTTGCGGCTGTCTTGTGCTGGCTGGAGAAGCCATCTGCCGCCAGCGCCGACAATGCTCAGCTCGGCTTGATCGCCTTCGCCCTGGCTCGCTATCGCTCGCCGCTGGTCGAGCACGTGGCTGAGCCATGGGCTGGCCAGCGCTCTCATCGGGCGCTGCTGGTGCTCGCAGGCTTGCTCCACGATATTGGCAAGCCTGAGTCGCTGGGTAGCCGGCCCAGCCGTTACCTTGATACGCCCGTGTTCCCGCAGCATGAGCAGATCGGCGCCGGCATTGCGGCGCGGTGCGCTGCGCGCTTGCGGCTGAGCAATGAAGAGGCCGCGCGGCTCACGACCATAGTGCGCCACCATATGCGACCGTTGTGGCTGCATAACAGCGGGCCGGCCAGCAAGCGGGCCGTATACCGGTTCTGGCGCGATACAGGCCGCGCGGGGATAGACATCTGTCTGCTGGCCCTGGCAGACTACCTCGCCACCTACGGTCCGACCGTGGACTCGCGCGAGTGGGCGCACTATCTCGACCACGTCTGCCGCCTGCTGGAGAGCTATCTCGATCACTACGACACTGAAGTTGCGCCCCCTGCCCTGGTCACCGGGCATGATCTGCTGCAGCACCTGCATCTAGCACCTGGCCCGCTGGTCGGTGAGCTGATTGAGAAGATCAGCGAGGCACAGGTCGAGGGGCGCATTTCCACAAAAGAGGAGGCGCTGGACCTGGCCAGACGCCTCCTTCCGAAGCCTGACCTGTAGCCAATCCCCAGGGGCCTCTGCTGCCTGCTCAGCCAGATGTGTCGTCTACGCCTGTGCTCCGTTCGAAGAACCAGAGCAGCGTCTTGCCGTAGACGCGCTCATCGTAGGGCTGCAGTGCGTGCAGACTGACGTCCTCGCGCTCGTGAGGATCAATCTGGACGATGACAATGCCATCCGGTTGTAGGTGCGCGGGGTGCTCATCAAGGGCGAGCAAGACCTGTTTCCACAGGCCCTTGTACTGCGGGGGCGCCACATAGATGTACTCAAAGGGCTCCGGGTGAGGATGGCGCAGATACGCCAGGGAGTCGGCACGCAGCACCTGAGCTTTTTCCGCCAGCCGGGTGTGCTCCAGATTCTCACGGATGGTGCGGATGGCCAGGGGATAGCGATCGATGAAGAGCGCACGGCCGGCTCCGCGACTCAGAGCCTCTATCCCCACTGATCCTGTGCCGGCGAATAGGTCCAGGAACAAGCTGCCCACAATGCCCCGGCCCAGGATGTTGAACAGGGCTTCCTTGACGCGATCCATGACCGGCCGGGTTGAGTCGCCGGGAACCATCTTGAGCCGGCGCCCCTTCGCCGACCCGGCAATGACGCGAATCGGCACCTGTGCCTCCGGGATCAAGGCTTCACTTCAACAACCTCGCGCGCGGCGCGGATGTTGGACTGGGGCGTGGTCGTCATGATGACGCAGCCCGTGGAGAGGATGAAGCGCCGCCCATGTGTCTGCTCGATGGCCTCGCGAGCCTGGGTGCGGACGTCCACCGGCGTGCCGTTGTGCATGGGGTCCCATCGCCCCAGTCCCCCGCTCACGGCACCATCGAAGCGCGGTTTCCCTTCGGCCAGACTCAGTCCGCATTCCCGGTCGTGCCAGTTGATGGCCTGGATTGGGTAGTCCGCGATCAGGTCGAACATGGGCGCCTGGCCATGCAGGTGGACCATATTGAACCACCACGAGTCCGGCAGCGCCTCCAGAATCTGGAGGTCGTAGGGACGGCCAAACTCGCGGTACTCCGCTTCACTCATGACCGTGTGGGAAGCGTGCTGAATGGCGTAGAAGATGCCTGAAACACCGCTGCGGCGCATGGCGTCAAGGAAGCGCAGGGTGCTCTCGGTGATCGTGTTCAGGCCGGTCTTCAGCCGGTCGGGCGCAGTGCGCAGGTGCTCGATCAGCAGATCGCGGCCCGCGATGTTCTTGGCCTGGGCCAGCGGACTGAAGATCGTCTGGAGGAATGGTACGTCGTCGCCGATCGCCCTCTTGAGCATCCGCAGCGCTTCAAGCTGTCGCCCCAAAGCGCCGCGCGAAGGGTCGAGCACGCGCAGCTCTGTCCAGTCCAGCGAGCGCTGCACCGCGTGACGCACATACTCCCGCGTCCCCTCCAGGTTGCCCGTCCAGCGGTCCTGCACCCCATAATCTTGTACGCAGTAGCTGCTGGCGGGTGTCACCTTAATGAAGTCGAAGTCCCACTGGCGCTGAAAAGCAAGCGTTGCCTCCGCCAGGTCCGCGGCTCGTTGGTCGTCACCGGGCCAGTGACGCCATAGGGCTACGGGCACGCGATCGGTCTCTTCTCCTGCGACCGTTCTCTCCAGACGTTCACGTTTGCTGAGCGGCATCTTTGTCTCATTCGCCGAAGTCTGCTAGGTAAAATCGGCCATCTGCTCGATCTGTTGCTTGACCATGCGCTGCAGCATGAAATGGCGCTCTTTGTCTTCTTCAGAGCTGCTCTGGGCAGCGATGAGATCGGCTGCGGTCTGGAATGTCTGCAAGGACTTCTCGCGGTCGCCCGCTTTGCGGTAGGCCAGCGCGAGTCCCCAGGTCGCGTCAATATGATCGGGCACCTCGGCCAGAATGCGCGAAAACTGCTCGATAGCAGCCTCGATGTTGCCCGTGCGGTGAGCTTTCCATGCCTCGCCGACTCTTGCGTCCATCGCTTTGGGGTCCATAGCCACCTCCAGGGGAGCAGCCCGCCGACCGGGCCGGGGGCAAGCCAACAGGCTCGACGTCCAGAGACATACGTGAACGGAATTATACGTCGCGCACCCAGGATCGCAAGAGATTTCGCCATAATCTAAGTGGGGATCAGCAGGCTCTCTCCCTAGGACCCCCTGTGGGACTCACTGATCGGCGCCAGACGAGCCAATCCGCAACACGTGGGGCAGGACGGCCTGGCTTCCCAGTCGAGTCCCACGGCCATCATGGACAAACAACGGGTTCAGGGTCTCGCAGGGGGCAATGCTGGCGGTGCTGCAGGGGCCGAGACGGACCGCAAGGAAGTACTCGCCAGGAGGCGCGTCGTCGGGGATGCGTAGGTAGTACGAGTCGCGGACATATGTCCTCAGCAGTGGCCACAGCGGCCAGCGGCTGGTCGGTACGCCGCCAGGATTGCGGTGCGCCGCGCTGACCAGGACGGTGCCCGGCGAGTCGAGAGCAACGATGCGAAGCTCCGCCTGGTAGTCCGGCAGGTCGGGCCGGGTGGCTCGCCAGTACAGGTGAATGGCGATCTCTGCTCCGGGAGCCAACTGGTCAGTGCGCGGGCTGTCAACGGCGAGCAAGTCCACCCCGCCCTGGAACGCGCGCGGAAGCTGAACAGCCGCCTCAACTACTCCAGGGGGCGAGCGTCGGGCGACCAGGTCGGGCCACACGCGCGGGAGCGTTGCCGCGGCGGCCACACACGCCAGGATCAGGGCAAGGCCAAGAAATGGGATGCTGCCCTCGGAATCGCCTATCGGCCTTTCTGGTGGCTGGCTGGCCGCCGCTCTTTGAGAGGTTGCGAGCGGGGGTTGATCACGCCTGAGGAGCAAGATCCCCACCAGCAGGAGGGACAGCACCGACAGGCTGACTCCGGCGTCGCGGGCGCGAGTGCTCCCGAACTTGACGTGAAGATTGTGTACGCCCTCAGGGATACTCACGGTCAGAAGACCGGTTCCTGGGTCGGCACCGACAGGCAGCGACTGGTCGTTCAGCAGAGCCTTCCACCCTGGAAAGTGCAGGATTTGCAGCACGAGTACGAAAGGACGCCGGGCGGTCACGGCGAGGCGCTCGGCGAAAGGCGAATGGGCAATCACATCTACCTGGGCGGCGGCGGGCAGGCGATCGCGCGCAATGTTGTCCACGTAGCCCAACTGGTAGGATGCGATGAGCGGCGAGACCGGTCCCGGCAAGGTCGCGGTGCTTTTGGGCAGCAGCCAGCCATCGGTCAGCGAAGCGGCCATGTAGCCGCGCAGTTCGTCGTGCACGATGTCCACCACGCTGGCGACAGGTCGCTGTTGTGACCACAGGAGAGTGACGAGCAGCGGAAACACACCCGCGACCAGCGCTCCCGCGCAGAACGCCAGGGCCACAGCCGCCACAGCCTGTCGTACGCGATCCAGTATCCAGCCGATTTGCGCAACGACCAAGGCGCACAGCATCGTGCAGACCGCGACGAGGTCCTTCGGATGGAACTCCAGCCATGCCGGCACGCGAGACCAGAGTGGGCCTGCAACGCCCGTGGTCCCCACCCCGATCATCACCGCAGCGAGGACGAAGTAAAGCATCTCGGTGTGGGCTGGAGGCAGTGATGAGGCGGTGGCTACCAGCCGGGCTTGCAAAGCCTCACCGCGACTTACGGGACGATACTCGGGCTTCGTGTGTCGCCAGTCCCAGCCAAGGGCCAGCAAGATGGACAAAAGCGCGAGTGCCCATAAGGCTACACCAAGCGCCGCTGTGCTGGGAGGATTGACCGCGCTCAGGTCAACGCGGGGTGGCAGGGCCAGCAGGGTCGCCGGTGAAATGGCATGCCAGTTCGCCGACGGCCAGACTACCGCTGGACGCCAATGTACGAGATCGCGTTCCCACCAGGCGGGAACCAGGTAGAAAGCGCTGGCCAGAGTGCCCAGGAGCAAGGCCACCAGGCCCCGCCGCAGCGCCGCCTCGACGATGACCTTCAGCCCGACAACCCATGCGATCCAACCCACGAGCACAGCGATCAAGATGGCGTTGAGCGGTGTGTGAGCCAGCCAGATCAGCGCGGTCAGCCCAGCCGCCCGAGCCACATCGCGCGCGCGCCCGCGAACAAGCGCGCGCTCGTACCCCCACAGCGCGCCTGCAAAGGCGCTCACAGCGATCACGACGCCCAGGTTCCCCTCGACCAACGGGAGATCCCAGATCATCTGGGGATTCAGCAAGAAGCCCAAAGCCGCCAGGACGCCGGCCAGCGTCCCCCACCGCTGCCGGGCAAACGCGAAAGCGCCCAGGCTGCCCAGTCCCAGCGCCAATATCATCGTGGTTTTCAGATTGATCTCGGGGCTGGTTTGCAGCAAGACATGCTGCAACCCCGTCAGCCAGTGTGGCAGAGGAGCGAGGTAGTTCCAGATCGGGGAGCCGTACCCGTAGTTGAAATCAGGTGCCCAGCGAGGGTACAGGCTCCCTGCCTGGAACGCGCGCGACATCTCCACCGCGCGGGCGATCTGCCGCTGTGTCCCCGTGGTAGCTGGCACGCCTGGGGCGATCAGCAGCGGAATGAGCAAGGCGCCAGCCAGGGCAAGGATGAGCACCAGGCTATCCACCTGGCGAGGGTTCTTGCGCATCCACTGCGGAAGATCTTCTTCGCGCAGACCGTCGGGCAGCCTGGCTGGGCGGCGCCTGTTCACGTGTCGCTCTCTCCGTCCCTTTGAGCGGTCGCGCTGGGCATGGAGGCGATCTTAGCCAGACAAGTTGCGCCTTGTCGAAAAGTACTTGCAATATCGTGGGCAACCGAGCATTATTAGGACATACTTGAACTGGGTGAGACTTGGGCAGAGCCAGGGGCACCAGGACGCATGTCCTCGCAAGAGACGCTTCTCAACGGACGCTACAGGCTGCTGGCACAACAGGGATCGGGCGGCATGGCGGTCATCTATAAGGCCACCGATCTCGCATTAGGACGCACCGTCGCGGTGAAGATTCTGCGCCCCAGCCTGACGAGCGACCCGGAATTCCTCAAGCGTTTTCGCCAGGAAGCGCGCAACGTCGCCAACCTGTCACATCCCAATATCGTCACTGTCCATGACGTGGGTCAGGACGGCAACACGCACTACATCGTCATGGAGTATGTGGACGGTGAGGACCTCAAGCGCCTGATCCGTGCTGGCGCGCCTTTCTCCATTGACCGGGCGCTGAGCATCGCCATTAAGATCTGCGCCGGAGTGGGCTACGCGCACCGCGCCGGGCTGGTCCATGCTGACGTGAAACCCCAGAACGTCCTGGTGACGGAGAGCGATAACGTCAAAGTGACCGATTTTGGCATTGCCCAGGCGCTGACGGCGACCAAGCCGCGCGACCGAGAGCGTCAGCGGGTGGTGTGGGGCAGCCCTCACTATTTCTCACCTGAGCAGGCCCAAGGCGAGGCCCCTTCGCCGGCTTCGGACGTGTACGCCATCGGCATTGTCCTCTTTGAGATGCTCACGGGCAGGCTCCCCTTCGTGGGAACCGACCAGCAAGAGCTGGCGATGGCCCACATCCGCGAGGCGCCGCCCCGCGCTGCCGAGTTCAACCCCAACGTGCCAGAGCACCTGGATCGTATCCTGTCGAAAGTACTGGCCAAGGAGCCAACCTCGCGCTACCGCACAGCAGATCAGTTTGGGCGCATCCTGGTCAGCTACCGCCGCCGTGGTCAGGTCACTACTGACGTGGTGCCCGAGGTTGGGGCGGGGGCGTCTTTCCCGGATACGGCAGCGACGATGCCGCCTTCAGGCCCTCTCCCGCCTATCCCGATTGGCAACCGAGTGAGTGGCCAGGAGGCTGTGGTGGCGCAACCTGTTCCTCGGCCTGCGCCAGCGCCCACCGGCACACCCCGATCGGAGGCCCCCACTTACATCTACTCGGAGCCTGCCTATCACGGTCCCGCCGGGGTGCCTAGCGTGCCGTCCGCCCTTCGCCCATCCTATGTCCCGCCCCAGCCGCCAGCGCCGATGATCCAGTCGCGTTACAGGGCAGTAGAGGAGCCGCCACAACTCGACCTGGTGACGCTGGTGCTGGCCTTCATAGCGCTGATTGCGGTTATGTTGCTGATACCCCTGTGGATAGCGGTATACCAAGCCTGGGCCGGCTAGTGACTGCCCTCGCGTCATGCACCCGACTTCGTGCGTCCGCGCGCCATTTCTTACGCAACGCTAATCTGGCGTTCTGCCAACCATTCTGGCTTTAGGGTCTCCTATCCTGTATAATTCTAGTTAGTAATCATGCAAATCCCATGGTTCGAGAGGCGTGCTTCGTCTCTGGATACGTATCCCTGATCGGCAGGTGGACAGGGGGCTGGAGGCTTAGGGTGAACAATCGATCGCGGAATGTCTTCGTGTACATCCTGATTATTGCAGCAATCGCGGCAATAGTCTTCGGGGTGCGCACCAACAGCTCGGACGCGAGAGGACTGACCGCCAGCGAGCTTGCACGCGACATCAACAACGGACTGGTCCAGTCGATCGAAGTCTCGGATGAAGGCGAGATCACCACTGTTTACCGCAACAATGACACCCGCAAGACGCAGATCAATCCCAACACAGATGACCCGTTCTCTGTGCTGGAATCGCTTGGCGCTTCGCGCGAGATGCTGCAACAGGTTGACCTGAAGTTCACCAAGCCGAGTAGCCTGTTCAACTGGATCGGTCTGATCGGGACATTCCTGCCGCTGCTGCTCATCGGCGGCTTCATCTACTTGATGCTGCGCCAGGCACAGGGATCGAACAATCAGGCGATGTCGTTCGGCAAGAGCCGGGCGCGCATGTTCACCGGCGACCAGCCGACGGTCACTTTTGAGGATGTGGCTGGCGCCGATGAGGCGAAGGAAGAGCTGCAGGAGGTTGTTGAGTTCCTCAAAGACCCAGAGCGATTCATCCAGCTTGGCGCGCGCATCCCCAAGGGCGTGCTTCTGGTGGGCAGCCCTGGTACGGGCAAGACGCTGCTGGCCAAGGCGGTGAGCGGTGAGGCAGGCGTGCCGTTCTTCAGCATTTCCGGTTCCGAGTTCGTGGAGATGTTCGTCGGCGTGGGTGCCAGCCGCGTGCGCGACCTGTTTGACCAGGCCAAGCGGCACAGCCCGTGCATCGTCTTCGTAGACGAGATTGATGCGGTTGGACGCCACCGCGGCGCGGGGCTGGGCGGTAGCCACGATGAGCGCGAACAGACGCTCAACCAGATTCTGGTGGAGATGGATGGCTTCGACACGGACACCAATGTGATCATCATGGCCGCCACCAACCGCCCCGATATTCTCGACCCGGCGCTCATGCGTCCGGGGCGCTTCGACCGGCGGGTCGTGCTCGACCGGCCCGACATGCGTGGGCGAGAAGCGATCCTGAAGGTGCATTCGCGAGGCAAGCCATTGGCCTCGGATGTCGAACTGATCACGCTGGCGAAATCCACGCCGGGATTTGTGGGGGCCGATCTCGAGAACCTGGTCAACGAGGCAGCGATTGTCGCCGCGCGCAAGAACAAGAAGAGCATCAGCATGAGGGACTTCGAAGAAGCGATTGAGCGCGTTGTGCTGGGGCCAGAGCGCCGCAGCCGCCTGATCACCGAGGAGGAGAAGCGGCTGATCGCCTACCACGAAGCCGGGCATGCCGTCGTCTTCCACATGCTCCCCAACTGCGATCCTGTGCGCAAGGTGACTATCGTCGCGCGCGGGATGGCCGGCGGCGTCACCTGGGTCATGCCGGAGAATGACTCGATGTTGGGCACCACCCAGCGTTACATTGACCAGATCACCGGGGCATTGGGCGGGCGTGCCGCCGAGGATATCGTCTTTGGCGACATCACCAACGGGGCGTCGAGCGATCTGGAGAACGTGACGCGCATCGCGCGCACGATGGTGACACGCTGGGGCATGAGCCGCAAGCTCGGCCCGCGCGTGTTCGGGCAGAAAGAGGAACTTGTCTTCTTGGGGCGCGAGATCGGCGAACAGCGCGACTACAGTGAGAGCATCGCCGAGCAGATTGACCAGGAAGTGCACGCGATTGTTTCAGAGGCATATGAGCGCGCTCTGCGGGTGTTGCGCGACAACCGCGATAAGCTCAATGCCCTCGCGCAGCGGCTCATCGAAGTGGAGACTCTTGGTCGCGATGAGTTCCTGGCAGTGATGGGCGAACCACCTGAGTCAGAGACGCCCAGCCGGCCCAGCGAGCCAACGCCGTCTCCCGCAAGTGATAAATCAGTGGAGGGCGAGGCGGACGCCGACAGGCCGCCCAGCCCACTGGGGACTGCTCCGTCCCCGGCCTAGCGCCTGACCAGGATGCTGAGAAGTCCCGCCCCGCGGGACTTTTTCGTTCATTGGAGCGCTGATGGTGCAGATTTCCCACCTGGGTGGGCCGCGTGTACAATGCAGAACAGTGACCGCCTCCCTCAGCACTCTTTGAGACGTTTCGCGGAGATTCTCCGATGAACAGGCATACGTCTGTGCCCTGGTCAGACCTCCACCACAGGGCCACGGTGGTTGACATTCACGCGCACCCTGCTCTGAAGGCCTCTCTCTTCCACAAGAATCTGTTACGGCGCGACAAGGCGATCCAGGCGTTCTTCTGGCCGCTGAACGTCCGCACGAATTTCCCCGCGCTGCAGGCCGGCGGCGTTGACGTGCTGTTTTCGGCTGTCTACGCGCCAGAGAAACGTATCATCGAAGATATGCCGCTGATCAAACTGCTGCGCCTCGTGCCGTGGTCTTTCGTCCGGCGCACCTGGAACGACCTGATCAAGCCGCCCTATGCCCAGGTCACTGAGTACCTGCTGGACGATCTGGAGGGGCGCCTGATCGCCTACAGCCAGAGAGCAGCTCCAACAGAGGGACAGCGCCAGGTGGTCATTGCGCGCTCTGTCCCCGAACTCGAGGCAATCCTCGGTGCGGGGCCAGACGGCCCGATCGCCTTCGTGCAGACGCTTGAAGGTGGGCACTGCCTGGAAGGCACAACTGGCAGCGAGCAGGAAGTGCTCGCCAACCTGGAGAGGTTCTTCAGCCGCGGGTGTGCCGCGCTGACGCTGATGCATTTCCATCCCAACGCGCTGGGTATGCCCGTCTTCCCCTACCCGCAGTATATCCTGCCGCTGCTGCCCCGCCGGCGTCTGGATCGGTTGATGGAGGACATTGATCTCACCCGTGGCCTGACGCCAGTGGGACGCAGTGTGGTACGCCATATGGTCGAGTTGGGGATGCTCATTGATGTCAGCCACTGTACGCCGCCCGCCCGCCGCGATGTGTACGAGATTGTCGGGCAGAGCGGCAAGAGATCGCTGGTCATGGCCACCCATGTTGGTGCCTACTCGCTGCACCCCACTCCCTACAACCTCGAGGACTGGGAGATACGCTGGATTGCCAATCACGGCGGGATCGTTGGCGTCATTCTCATGAACTATTGGCTCGTGCCCTATCAGACCGACTTGGGGCTTGACTGCGTGGCACGCACCATCGAGCAGTTCGTCAGGGCCGCCGGCGGCTCGACTGAGCACATCGCCATTGGCAGCGATTTCGACGGATTCACCGACCCGCCTGACGATCTCAAGGACGCTTCGGAGCTGCCGCGCCTGACCGAGCGCCTGCTGGCTGAGCACGACTCGCCCTCGCGCCGCAGGTACACTGACCGGGACATCGAGAACGTTCTGGGAGCCAATGCTCTGCGGATGCTGCGCGACGGCTGGGGCAAGCGAAGCCCTGCATAGCCTTGGCTGCTCGCCGTCTTCCGATCGGCTGAAAGCGCGAGAGCGCCGCAGTCAGCCGGCTGGGTGGTCTGCCTCCCCCTGCTCGCGGGCTTCCAACTCCATGCGCGCCAGTTCCCGCCGCAGAATCTTGCCGACCGTCGTGCGCGGCAGTTCGTCTACGAAGGCGAAGCGGGTGGGAATCTCATAGCGGGCCAGCGTCTCGCTGGCGAAGGCGATCAATTCGGTCTCGGTCAGGGTATGCCCTGCCCTGACGACGATCCAGGCCTTCAGAGCTTCCTGGCCCACCTTCTCTGGGTCGGGATGGGGAATAGCCGCCACACCCACCTCTTGCACGGCGGGATGCTCCATGAGGACATCTTCGACCAGGCGCGGGTACACATTGAAGCCACCGATCAGCGCCATATCCTTCTTGCGATCCACGATGTAGAAGTAGCCATCCTCGTCCATGCGCGCGATGTCGCCTGTGTAGAGCCAGAGTTTCCCGTCGGCGTCTGGACGCAGGGCGTTGGCCGTCTCGGTGGGCATTCCGTGGTAGCCGCGCATCAGGGTCGGACCGTGCATGAGCAGCTCGCCCACCTCCCCTACGGGCACGTCGGTGATGCCTTCGTCCAGGTCCACGATACGCATTTCCATGTCGGGCAGCGGCAGGCCAATCGAGCCGGTACGGTTCTCGCCGCGCAGGGGATTGACATGCGAGGCAGTGGGCGCTTCACTCATGCCAAATCCCTCAAGAAGCAGACCGCCCGACAGTTCTTCGAAGCGCCGCTTGGTGGTCGGCGGCAGGGGGGCTGAGCCGCTGACACAGGCGTAGATCGACGACAGATCGTACTGGCCGGCGACGATCTTCGGGTGGTGGTTGATCGCGTTATAGAGGGCGGGCACGCCCATGAACAGCGTCGGGCGGTAGCGATCCGTCTTCTGCACCACGTCGCTGATGTCGCGCGGGTTGGGCACCATGATCATGGCCGCGCCGAGCGACACCGCGAAGCTCATCACCGCCACCATGCCAAACACGTGGAACAGCGGAATGGCCGCCAGAAAGCTCTCTTTGACATCCTTGCGTGCCAGCCAGGCCCGGCATTGCAGCGTATTGGCGACCAGCGCCCCGTGGGTGGACATGGCCGCCTTGGGGATGCCCGTGGTGCCGCCCGTGTACTGGAAGATAGCCAGGTCGTCACTGCACACGGCGATAGCAGGCCGGCGATCAGCATAGCGGGTCAGGAGGTCTTGCAGCCAGTGGTCTTCGGGCCGCTTGGCGATGCGGTGCCCCTCTTTTTTCTCTTTGGCCAGGGTGAACAGGACGCGCGCCGAGGGCGGCAGGTATTCCTTGATGGCGGTGGCAATCACGTGCTCGATCTTTGTCTGCGTCTGAATCTCCTTGACCTTCTCATAGAACAATGTGAGGGTGATGGCGAAGGTAGCGCCGCTGTCCAGTGCCTGCTCTGCCATTTTTGCCGGAGGGAACGTGGGGTTCGCTGCCACCACAACGCCTCCTGCCTTGAGCGTAGCGTAGAATGCGAGCACGAACTGCGCGCAGTTGGGCAGAATCAGCGCCACGCGGTCGCCCTTCTGCAATCCCAGGTCAACCAGAGCAGCGGCCAGGGCGTCGGTGAGATCATTCAGGCGGCCATACGATAGGCGGCTGGCCACGTGTCCGGCCAACGGCAGGTGCACCCCGGTGATGATCGCCGTCGCCCCGGGATCAACAGCGGTAGTGTCCATAAGGAACTGGTATAGCGGGTGCTCAGGATATGGTGCTAAACTGTGAGGAACATCCGAATCGTAGCGCTTGAGCCAGGGCTTCTCTTGATAAGTGACCATGTGCTTCCTCTCCCTAATACTGTCCAACATGTCGTGCGCTTATTCTGGCGGCGGGTGCGGCGTGAGTCATACGTTCGGAACGTCGGCGACAGTGGCTTGCAGGCGGGTTGCAGGCTCGCCTGCGCAGAGATGCCTTGTCTTTACCTGACCTGATCATTGTAATGGAAGTGTTTTCCGGTCACAACCCTGATCCGGTGGAGCAGCGCGACCAGGCCGCGCCAACCTAACGACACGCGATGACACAACGACAGCTCCCGCTGTTCCCTGACGATGCCGACCATAGCCTGACATCGCGCAGCCGCCTGGCGGACGCCCATCCGTCCTTCCTGGCGCACCTGCGCCAAGAGGGACGCAGCGAACACACTATTACCGCGTTCTCGTCTGACCTGCGCCTGGTCAAAGAGTTTTTTGGCGAGGACTTCCTGCTCAAGGACTTCACCACGACCAGGCTCAATCACTTCCTGGAATGGCTGGAGTATGGCCGGGGCGTGCCGTGCAGCCGCAAGAGTTACGCGCGCCGGGTGACAACGCTCAAGGTGTTCTTCAAGTTCCTGAAGGCTGAGCGTGTGCTCCGCCACGATCCAGCCGACGCTCTGCTCCAGCGGTCGGGCGCGGCGCCGCTGCAAACCGTGCTCTCCGAGCCGGAGATCGAGCGCTTGCTGAGCCATACAGCGAGCCTGCGCGTCGCTGAAGCGCCCGACGCCCGCCCCGATCTGCTCGTGCGGCTGCTGCTGGACACAGGCATCAAGAAGAGCGAGTGTATGCGCCTGAAGCCGGACGACGTGATCAGGGACGACCCGCGCCGCCCATATCTTATGGTGCGCCACCGCAGCCCTAAGAACGTGTACCGCGAGCGCAAGATTCCCCTGGACCCCATCTGGCTGGCAGTGCTGGACGAATACCTGGCGCAGTACCAGCCGGAGACGTTCATTTTCGAGTGCACAGCGCGCAACCTGGAGTACGTCCTGCATGACGTGGCGCTGGCGGCGGGCGTCAGCGCGCGCGTCTCGTTTGAGATTCTGCGCTGGACGAACGCCGTGCGCGATCACCAGCGCGGCATGGACTCCGAAACCATCCGTGAGAAAATGGGCCTCAGCCGGGTGAGCTGGCGCGAGACCAGTCAGAAGATCGCCCAGCTTGCGGCCAGGAGCGAAGAAGGCTGATCGCCCCGCTCACTTCCAGATGCGGCACAGCAGGCCCTTCAGATAAGCCCCTTCCGGGAATGTCAAGGCGACTGGATGATCGGACGCCTGGGCCAGCCAGCGCACGATCTGCGCGTCGCAGCGCGCGTCTACCGCCGCGGCGAACACGATCTTCTGGAACAGATCGCTACTGATTGCGCCGGAGCAGGAGAAGGTCGCCAGCACTCCGCCCTGGCGCAGAAGCTGGAAAGCCAGCAGATTGATGTCCTTGTAACCACGTGCCGCGCTCTCGACCTGGCGCGCTGAGTGCGCAAATTTCGGTGGATCGAGGATGATCATGTCAAACTGCCGGCCCCGCTCGCGCCAGTAGCGCAGCACGGAAAAGACATCCCCCTCCACGAAATCCTCATCGTCGAGCGCGTAGCCGTTCAGGGCGATGTTGCGCCGCGCCAGCTTTAGCGCCTCCGCTGAGGTGTCCACGTTGACCACGCGCCGGGCCAAGCCGCCCAGCGCGTAGACGGCGAAGCCGCCGGTGTAGGCGAAGGCGTTGAGCACTTCGCGCTCTGCCGCCTGCTCGTCCCAGCGGAACCAGTCGCCGATGATCTCGCGGTTCTCGCGCTGGTCGAGGTAGAACCCCGTTTTGTGGCCCAGGCGCACGTCTACCAGAAAACGCCGCCCATTCTCGTCAATCTCGATATGCTCAGGCGGCGGGCTGCCCGCCAGCAGGTCTGTGCTGGGCGCCAACCCCTCTTTGGCGCGCACATCTACATCGCTGCGCTCGTAGATGCCCGCTGGCTGCAACAACTCGCTCAACAGCCCGGTGAGCATGTGCTTACGCACCTCAATGCCCAGCGTCAGCGCCTGGATGACCAGCCATGCGCCGTAGCGATCCACGACCAGGCCGGGCAGTCCGTCGTTCTCGGCATTGACCAGCCGGTACGCTGCCGGGGTACCCTGCGCGGCGATGCGGTTCTGCGGCTGCCGGGCGGCGATGGCACGCCGCAGCCGCTCCCGCCAGAACGCCTCATCTATGGGCCGGTCTTTGTCCCACGACAGCAGGCGCACGCAGATGGATGACTGGCTGTTCCAGTAGCCGCGCGCCAGGAATTCGCCGCGCTCGTCCCGCACAGCGACGAGGTCGCCGTCGGCAGGGTCGCCAGTGATGGTCTTGATGGCCCCAGAGAAAATCCAGGGATGGCGGCGCAGCACCGCCTTCTGCCGCTCCTCGCGGATGACCACCACCGGCTCAGTCACGCGCCCTCCCGATCATCGCCAGCAAACCCGCTTCGTCCAGCAAGGGGACGCCTAGCTCCTGCGCCTTCGTCAGCTTGCTGCCCGGCTCCTCGCCCACGACAACGAAGGTCGTCTTCTTGCTGACACTGCCGACTACCTTACCGCCGTGCTGCTCGATCAGCGCCGCCGCCTCGTTGCGCTTGAGCGTCGGCAGAGTGCCGGTCAGCACGAATGTCAGCCCGGCCAGCCGGTCTGAGGCGCGTGGTGGCGGGGCGGCCTCTTCTGCCAGGCGCACGCCCGCCCAGCGCAGCTTGTCAATCAGCGCGCGGTTGCGAGGGTTGGCGAACCATTCGACGACCGCGCCGGCTGTGTGCGGGCCTATCCCTTCGATGGTCTGTAGCTCCTCTTCGCTGGCGGCGGCCAGGGCATCCATGCTGTGCAAGTGGCGGGCCAGCACCTCGGCCACCGTACTGCCAACGCCCCGTATCCCCAGCGAGCCGATCAGCACGGCCAGTGGGCGCTGCCTGGCCCCTTCGATGCTGCTCAGCAGGTTCTGCACTTTCTTCTCGGCGAATCCCTCCAGTGCCAGCAGGTCTTCTGCCGTCAGCGTGAAGAGATCGGCCTCGTCGCCGATCAACCCCTGCTCCAGCAGCAGGCGCACGCTGCGCTCGCCCAGCCCGGCGATGTCCATCGCGCCGCGCGACACGAAGTACTCGATGTTGCGGGCGACTCGCTCCGGGCAGGCGGGATCCGTGCAGTAGTAGGCGACCTCATTCTCGTCCCGCGCCACCGGCGACGCGCAGACCGGGCAGGTCTGCGGGCGCTCGACGGGGCGCTCCGCGCCGGTCCGCGCCGCGATCACCGGCCCCACGACATAGGGGATCACTTCCCCCGAACGCTTGACGATCACCGTGTCGCCGAGGCGGATGTCCTTTTCGGCGATCAGGTCGTAGTTGTGCAGGCTGGCCTGGCGCACGGTGACGCCGCTGACGAACACCGGCTCAAGCACGGCGGTCGGGGTGAGCACGCCCGTCCGCCCGACGTTGGCTGTCACGTCCAGCAGGCGGGTGGTTGCCTCCTCTGCCGGGAACTTGTAAGCCACCGCGCCGCGCGGGTCTTTGCCCACGATGCCGAGATCGCGGTAGGTGGCCAGGTCGTCCACCTTGATGACCAGCCCATCCATTTCGTAGGGGAGTGAGTGGCGGCGCGCCTCAAACGCCTGCACGTAGCCGATCAGTTCGTCCAGAGAGTCGAAGCGGCGGATCACATCACGGGCGGTGAGAAAGCCTAGCTCGTCCAGGTATTGCAGCGTCTCCCACTGTGTGAGCGGAGCGTGCCCCTCTGCGTCCACGATCCCGTAGCAGTACGCGGTGAGCGGGCGCTGCGCCGTCACACGGGCATCCTTCTGCTTCAGCGCGCCAGATGCCGTGTTGCGCGCGTTGACGAAGGGCGGCAGTCCATCCTCCGTCAGGCGTCGGTTGAGCGCGGCGAAGTCCTCTTTGAGGAACAGCACCTCCCCGCGCACGACCAAGCGGTGTGTCACGGGTAGATGGTTGCCGGAGACGGGGATGCGCAGGGGAATGGTGCGCACAGTGCGCACGTTGGGCGTCACGTCGTCGCCGATCTCGCCGCTGCCGCGCGTTGCGCCCTGAACCAGCACCCCGTCCAGGTAAGTCAGCACGACGGTCAGTCCGTCGAACTTCGGCTCGACCACGTAGCGGAGCGCGGCGTTTTCCGGCAGCAAGCGCCCGATGCGCTCGCGCCAGGCCCGCAACTCCTCTACGCTGAACACGTTGCCCAGGCTCAGGATCGGCGCCGGGTGGCGCACTTTTGGCAAATCCGCCACCAGATCGCTGCCCACGCGCTGAGTCGGCGAATCGGGCGTGATCAGTTCCGGGTGCTCGGCCTCCAGCCGCTTGAGTTCCTCGAAGAGCCGGTCGTATTCGCCATCGGTGATGATCGGCGCGTTGAGCACGTGGTAGCGGTAGTTGTGCTCGTGAAGTGCGCGCCGCAGCGCCTCGGCGCGGGCTTTGAGTTCGCTGTCGCTCACAGGTGCCTACCTCACAGGCTATTCGGAGATGACTTCCAGGTAGTTGCGCGCCGCCCAGCCGTAGCGCTGTGGGTCGTCGGGGTCTTCCAGCCGCCACCATTCCAGGCCATCAGCGGTTTGTGGCCCTTCAACGACGACGAAAACGGCTTCCTCAGGAGCCAGGAACCGAGGGGTGCCCCCATAGCCTGGTGTTGAGCGGATGTTGAGGCCGCTACTCCCTACCCCAACTACCTTGACCAGCACGCCTATGGTGAGATTTCCGGGCGGCAGAGAGGGACTCGGAATGGGTGTGGGCAGCGCGATGGTTGAGGTAGGCTGCGCCGGACGAATCGGCGTCGGCCACAAGCCCTGGCTATCTGTTTCGCCCTGCCCCGCCCCGCCCAGAAAGTCCTGGCTGAGCGTTGGTTGCGGCGTGATCACCTGGACACGCGGCACCTGGTCGCCCGGCGTCTTCGGCTCCGCCAGAGCCGAGAAAGCCAGCACGAGTACCAGCGTCATGGCCCCGACGACCGCGACCATGATGACCAGCGACCACCAGGGCAAGTACAGCCCACTGCTGCCCGCGTCTCGCCGCGCTGCCGGACGAGGGGGCATTCCCAGAAGCGCCTGTCGCGGCGGCGGCAGGGCGCTACTGTGCGCCTGGCGGCTGTCGCGGCGACGGCGGGCGCGCCGGTCATGCTGGCTGCCGGGGGCGGCTGGTGGGTTAGGGCGTGCACCGAGCGGCTGCAACGGCACGAGCGGGCGGGTTGGCTGAGCCGTGCCGGTGTCCGGCAGCGGTTGCCGTTCTCGCTGATCCGGCAGATCACCTGAGGCACGTGGGGGCTGGCTGTCGGGCGCGCTTCCGCCAGGAGGCTGCATGGCTCCGCTCACTTCCTGACCCGTCACAACACTGTCTGAGCTTCATGAGTCATGGCGTTAGTATACCACAGCCGAAGGGCGCTACACGTCGCTCTCTTGACAGGCGTCCACCGGATGCAGTACGCTTGGCGCGCTGCGCCCGCACATGAGCGCACGAGAGACGCCATGCCGTACTTCGAGTACACCGGTAACCTGCACGTCCACACGCCCTACTCGGACGGAGAGGGCAGCCACGAGCACGTCGCCCAGGCTGCGCTTCTGGCCGGGCTGGACTTCCTGATCTTCACCGACCACAATGTGCGCGTGGGGGGGATCGAGGGCTATTACGGCGACGACTCGCGCGGCTACGTGCTGTTGCTTGCCGGAGAGGAAGTCCACGACCGGACGCGCAACCCGCAGGGTAACCATGTCCTGGTCTTCGGCACGGAGTGTGAGCTTGCGGGACATGCTCACAGCCTCCCTGCCCTGCTGAGCGCCGCCGAGCAGGCTGGCGGCCTGAGCTTCATCGCCCACCCGGACGATACAGCCGTTGAGTGGTTGGGCGAGCCGGCGATGCCCTGGCTGGATCGCTATGTGGATGGCTTCACCGGCCTTGAGGTGTGGAACTACATGTCGCGCTTCAAGGATTACCTGCCCGACCGCCGGACGGCGATCCGCAACGTCTTTCGCCCGGACGACGTGATGACCGGCCCCTCGCCAGAGACGCTTGCCTTGTGGGATAAGCTTCTTGAGATGGGCTTCCAGGTGGTGGGGATCGGCTCCGCCGATGCGCACGGCACGCGCGTGTCCATGGGACCGCTGTCGCATGTGGTCTTCCCCTACGATTTCCTGTTTAGCTCGGTGAACACGCACATCTTCACCAGGTCCGCCCTGACCGGCGAACTGGACTATGACAAAGCCCAGATATACCAGGCGCTCAAGGAAGGGCGTGCCTTCATTGGCTACGACATTCCGGGCAGCACGCGCGGCTTTCGCTTTTCCGCTCAGGGACAGAACGTTACCGCGATCATGGGCGAGACGATCCGGCTGGGGCATGGTGTGACGCTCCAGGCGTTGGCCCCTGCCCGCGCGCGCATCCGCCTGGTGCGCTGCGGGGAGATCATCGCCGAGGAAAAACAAGCTGAGAACCTGACCCATGTCGTGCGGGACCCTGGCCCGTACCGTGTCGAGGTCTGGCGTTCGTATCGCGGGCGCGAGCGCATGTGGATTCTCAGCAATCCTATCTACGTCGAGCTCACCCCTGGGCGGATACGCTGACCCGCACTGCCTTCTGTCCTCGTCAAACTTCGTCAAGACGGCCAACCTGCGCTATACTCTAGAACTTGCGTTCGAACGCAGGGAGTCCCACAGGGAGTGTCGCCATGCCCGGTTTTGAGCTTGTCTCCGACTACCAGCCGACCGGTGACCAGCCGCAGGCCATCAGCGCGCTCGCCGAGGGCCTGGCTGCCGGATACCGCTTCCAGACGCTGCTCGGCGCGACCGGCACCGGCAAGACCTACACTGTCGCCAATGTCATCGCCCAGGTGCAGCGTCCTACCCTGGTGCTGGCTCACAACAAGACGCTGGCAGCCCAGCTTTATGCGGAGTTCAAGGAGTTCTTCCCGCGCAACGCGGTAGAGTACTTTGTCTCCTACTATGACTACTACCAGCCAGAAGCCTACGTGCCGCGCCACGATCTCTACATTGAGAAGGAAACGGAGATCAACGAGGAGATTGACCGGCTCCGCCTGGCGGCGACGGCCTCGCTGCTCAGCCGACGCGATGTGCTGATCGTGGCCTCGGTGTCGTGCATCTACGGCCTGGGCAACCCGGTGACCTGGGACAAGGCAACGCTGGAATTGCGGGCGGGGGCGCAGGTGCGCCGCGACCTGATTCTGCGCCATCTGGTGGGCATCCAATACGGGCGCAACGACTTCGAGCTGAAGCCAGGCACGTTCCGCGTGCGGGGCGACACGCTGGAGATCACGCCCGCTTACGGCACCACGACCTATCGCGTGGCCATGTTCGGCGACGAGATCGAGCGCCTGCTCGAGTTGGAGCCACTGACCGGCGAGGTGCTGGCTGAGCACGAAGCGCTCAAGATTTTCCCCGCCAAGCAGTTCGTCACCGAAGATACGCTGCTGCGCCAGGCGCTGCACGACATCGAGCAGGAGCTTGAAGAGCGGCTGGCGGAGCTTCAGGCAGCGAGCCGACTGCTTGAAGCGCAGCGGCTGGCGCAGCGCACGCGCTATGACCTAGAGATGCTGCGCGAGCTTGGCTACACGAGCGGCATCGAGAACTACTCGCGCCACCTTGACCAGCGCCCTGCCGGCAGCCCACCCTGGACGCTGATTGACTACTTCCCGCCCGACTTCTTGCTGGTGGTGGACGAATCGCACATGACGCTGCCCCAGGTGCGCGGTATGTTCGGCGGCGACCGCTCGCGCAAGGAGGTGCTCGTCGAGTACGGCTTCCGCCTGCCCAGCGCGCTGGACAATCGCCCGCTCAGCTTCGAGGAGTTCGAGAGCCGCATCGGGCAGACCATCTTCATGAGCGCAACGCCCGGCCCCTACGAGGAGGAGCACAGCCAGCAGACCGTCCAACAGGTGATCCGTCCCACCGGCGTCCTCGACCCGACCATTGATGTGCGTCCCACAGCGGGGCAGATTGACGACCTGCTCAGCGAGATTCACCGGCGGGTGAAACGCGGCGAGCGGGCGCTGGTCACCACGTTGACTAAGCGCATGGCTGAAGACCTGGCCGATTACCTGCTGGAGATGGGCATCCGCGTCCACTACCTGCACAGCGAGATTGACACGATCGAGCGCGTCGAGATTCTGCGCGATCTGCGCCTGGGTGTCTACGATGTGGTCGTGGGTATCAACCTGCTGCGCGAAGGGTTAGACCTGCCCGAAGTGTCACTCGTCGCCATCCTTGACGCCGACAAACAAGGCTTCCTGCGCTCGGCCCCAGCACTGATCCAGACCATCGGGCGAGCCGCGCGGCACATTCACGGCCATGTGATCATGTACGCGGACAAAGTCACCGAGGCGATGCAGTTCGCCATAGACGAGACCGAGCGCCGCCGGACAATTCAGCACCAACACAATGTGGAGCACGGTATTGAGCCAGCCAGTATCGTCAAGGAAGTGCGCGATCTGACCGAGCGGATGCAGCATATGACACCCGAAGCGACACAGAACGAGCGCGGTGCTCCTGCGCCGTCCCCGGCAGGACTGCCCAGGAGCGAGCTGAACAAGCTGATCGAGACGCTTGAGGGTGAGATGAAAGCAGCGGCTAAGGCGCTGGAATTCGAGAAAGCGGCGGCGCTGCGCGACCAGATCATCGAGTTGCGCCAGGTGATGGTGTTCAAGGAAGCCGAGGCTGGCGAGCCGAGTCTGACTCTGGTGCGGCGCAGCGCCCGGCGGCCCGGTCGCTGACCGTCCCCCCCGTCCCCCAAATTGATTGCGGCACATGCCGTAATTGGATATGCTCTGCACACGTGTGCGGGCTTACGCGCAGCGTATGTTCGATCCTATCCGCCAGACAAGTCTCCATCAGAGCAGTCCAGGTTCAACGGTACGCGCTATGCTTATCACCCGCGAGCAGCTTGAAGCACTCGAAGAGCGCACACTGGCTCCCTACGCCCTGCAGAGCCGTGCCAGCAAGGGGCGTGAGCACCCGGAGGATGAGCCGGAGTATCGCACGGCGTTCCAGCGCGACCGTGACCGCATTCTGCACACGACGGCCTTTCGTCGTCTGGAATACAAGACGCAGGTCTTCGTCAACTTCGAGGGCGACTACTACCGGACTCGCCTGACACACACCTTGGAAGTCACCCAGATCGGGCGCAGCCTGGCCCGCGCCTTGGGGGCCAATGAGGACTTGGTGGAGGCGATCTGCCTGGGCCACGATCTCGGCCATCCGCCGTTCGGCCATTCCGGCGAAGCGATTCTCAACAAGCTGATGGCGGGACACGGTGGCTTCGATCACAACCGGCAGTCGCTGCGCATTGTGACCCAGTTGGAGGCGCGCTACCCCGACTGGCCGGGGCTGAACCTGACCTGCGAACTGCGCGAGGGGATCATCAAACATGAGACGGAGTACGATCTCAGCGACTCGACGGCGGAAGGATTCGATCCCGATTTACGCGCCAGCCTGGAAGCGCAGATCGCCAACGTCGCCGACGAACTGGCCTACAACGCGCACGACCTGGACGACGGGTTGCGGTCGGGGCTACTGGCTCCCCGTCAGCTTGACGCACTGGGCATCTGGCAGATGCTCAGGGAGAGCATTGGCTGGGATGGAAAGAACTTCACCGAGCAGATTCGCCACCGCATGATCCGGCGGATGCTGGGCATTGAGATCAACGACGTGATCGAGGCGACCGGCACAGTACTGGCGCATCTGCAACCAGAGTCGCCAGAGGCCATCCAGCGTCTGTCGCACAACGTCGTCCAGCACTCCGACGAGATCAAACGCAGCAACGCGGAGCTTAAGACGTTTCTCTACAACGAGATGTATCGTCATCACCGCGTGGCGCGCATGGCCGTCAAGGCGGAGCGGTTCATCACGCAGATCTTCGAGACTTATATCGCCGAGCCGGGCCAGCTTCCGCCCTCGGTGCAGCGGGCGGCTGACGAACGCGGTCTGCATCGCGCCATCACCGACTACATCGCGGGCATGACCGACCGCTACGCCCTGCACGAGTGGCAGAGGCTGTTCGATCCCTTCACGCGCACATGAGACGACTAGGCATAAACTCCTGTTGAGGTTGATGACATGGCAGATGAACGACAGTACCTGACGCCCCAGGGCGCGGCAGAGCTTCGCGCCGAACTGGAGGAACTGGTGACCGTGCGGCGTCCCCGGCTGGCGGTGCTGCTCAAAGAAGCAATCAGCCAGGGCGATCTCTCCGAGAACGCCGACTACCACGATGCCAAGGAGCAGCAGGCTTTCTTGGAGGGACGAATCAAGTACCTGGAGAATCTGCTGCGTGTGGCAACGATCCTCGATGACCGTGGGGATGGCAAGGCAGCTACGCTTGTCCAGCCAGGCATGGAAGTGACCGTGCAGATGGACGGCGAGCCGGCAGAGACTTATCGCATCGTCGGCGCGGCGGAAGCTGACCCGCGCAGTGGCAAGATTTCCAACGAGAGTCCGCTTGGCGCCGCGCTGTTGGGGCGTCGTGTGGGCGACAGGGTGCGCGTGCGGACTCCAGGTGGTGTCGTTGAGTATCAGGTGGTCAAGATCGCGCGCTAGGTGGTCTGTGCCAACGGAGTGGGACCTGGTCTGCGCCAGGCCCCACGATTCCTGCCAGAGATTCGGTGACGCCTGGCCGGCTAGTAGTTGAGGAGCTCTGCTGTATCTCCAAACGCTGCCGATGAGTCCGCTGGATGGCTGGACGCCGCGGCGCCCGTATGCTTGGGCCAGGCAGCAATTTCGACCGCCAGGCGCTCGAAGAAGCTATCGGGCGGCAAGGGGGCCGCACCGTACTTCACGTCTACAACCCGCACCTGAACGCGCAGGGTCTTGGTCTCCAGGGTGGTGACCACGCCGGGCTGCACCAGCACAGCCTCGCCCTTAGGGGCCAGCTTGGTGCGCAGCGCCGGGTCGTTGTAGGCGTGTTGCGACATGAGAACCTTGGTGACCGTGCTGATGTCATTCTTGTCAAACAGCCAGACTTCGGTCGCCGTGACCTTCTTTGGCTCCCCTACTCCAATGGTCTCCGAGATACCCGACCCGCACTCGCCGAGGAATTCCCCTTTGGCGGTCTCGATGCTGAAGGAGTCATCGTAGAGGTCATCCCCCAGCACGTAGGTGGACACATATTGTCCAACAGGGGGCGCTTCTCCGCGCGCCTCGAAGTCGGTCTTCTCCCTGGCTGCTGCCCGCTTCATCGCCACAATCTCCACGCGCCCGGCGCCCGCCGGCCCGATAGGCGTGGTGACTCCTGCTGCGCTGAGCGAAGGTACCGATACTGGAGCCCTGCGCGACCATTTGCCGACTGGCACGGCCCAGTAGAATGTGAAGAACATAGCTAACAGCAAGCCGAGAACAGCGGTTCCTCCAATACACGCCAGCGGCCCCAGCATGCCACCCAGGAAACCGGTCTTGACCTTGTCGGCCTGCTTGGTTGCTTCTGCGCCACTGTCCTGGGCGATGGCCATCAGGGCCTGCAACTGGCCAGCCAGCACAGGTTCATCTGTGGCGTTATCGTCAATGAGGGTCTGGATCATTCCCGGAGTGACACCGGCCCCAATAATCTTGCGCCGAGCCTCGGCGACATCGCCCTTCTGCGCGAACTCTACTGCCGTCATCTTGATCCACTGGTCTTTGTAGCCTTCTGCCAGGTGAACCGGTTCGGCGTCGCGGAACTGGATCGGCGCGCCCTCATATGCCCAGACGAGTCCAATGATGACGCCCAGCAGCACAAGCAACAGCCGGTACAGCGAGGGCGCAAGGGCGCTGAGAGCCGCTTTGCCAATGATCTTGTACTGCCCTGTCAGGCGTTTGATCATGGATATCTCGCCTTTCTGTTCAAGCTGCCAGAGCATGGGGGCAGCGTCATCTCATAACCCACATACGCTGTGAGCATTGTACACGAACGCCTGAGGCAGCACAAATCACCCGACATAAGACGAAAGAGGCCGCTCGTGCATGAGCGGCCTGTGCGAACTGGCGATCATGATCGGTGTCAAGCTGTTGTTGCGTGACGGAGAGGCTACCCCTTGACAGCCCCTGCCGTCAGGCCCTCGATGATCCGGCGCTGGAAGACCAGTACCAGCACGAGCACCGGCACCGTCACCACGACTGTAGCCGCGATCTTATCCGCGATCGGGATTTCGTAGCCGTAGCCGCCAAAGTTGGCAATGGCCACCGGGACGGTCTGCGATGCCTTGCTCACAAGGGTGAACGTCAGGGCGAACAGATATTCGTTCCAGGCAGCGATGAAGGCCAGCAGTCCGGTCGTCACCAGGGCGGGCGCTGTCAGTGGTACCAGGATGCGCCAGAACGTCTGGAATGGTGTGGCGCCGTCCACCAGCGCGGCCTGCTCGATCTCGGCTGGAAGCCCCTGGAAAAAACTGGTTAGCACCCACACCGTGAACGGCAGTGTGAAGATCGGGTAGGTGAACATCAACGCGGCGGTTGAGCCGTAGATGTCCAGGTCATTGACGATGGCAAACAGGCCCGACAGAATCGATATCTGCGGGAACATGGTCATCGCCAGCACGGTATAGAGCACGATCATTCGTCCCTTGAAGCGCACCCGGCCCAGAGCGTAGGCTGCAAAGGAGCCGACGATTAGGGCAGTGACCACGGTCACCGTGGCCACGACGGCGGAGTTGAACATCGTGCGCATGAAGTCGCTGTCGCCGAAGAGGTTCTGGTAGTTGAGCAGCGCCGGGTCTTCGGGCAGGTAGCGTGCTCCAATGAGCACCTGCGCGTTGGTTCTGAAGGAGATGCTGATCGCGTAGAAGAATGGCGCCATGGTGTAGAAGGCGATGGCCAGCACCAGCAACCAGAATAGCCCCCGCCCAAGCCCTTCGCCAATCCTTTTTCTGGAGATCGTTAGCTTGTTCATTCTCGCTCTATCCCCACGAACCTGACATAAAGGACGGTGAAGATGAAGATGAGGATGAAGATCATCACCCCGACAGCGGAGGCGTATCCGTCCTCGCGGTTGAGCACCAGACGGTTATAGTTATAGCTTGCCATGGACGGACGGGTCGTGTCCAGCAAAACCTGGAACACGTCAAACGCACGCAGGGCGTCCAGCGTGCGGAAGATCAGCGCCACGGCGATGGTGGGCCGCAACAGCGGCAGCGTGATCGAGAAGAACTGGCGAACTTTCGAGGCGCCGTCTACCGAAGCCGCTTCGTACAAATCACTTGGGATGACCTGCAGGCCAGCCAGCAGCAGCAGCGCCATGAAGGGCGCTGTCTTCCACACATCTACGGCGATGATCGAACTCATCCATGGCCCCGTGGTGGCGAACCACTGCTGCGGGCTGGAAGCCAGCCCCAGGTCCATGAGTAGTTTGTTGAGGATGCCAGTCTGGTCGCCGCGCATGATGGTTTGCCAGAGGACCGCCGAGACGACTGTCGGAATGGCCCAGGGCACCAGCATGGCCGTGCGCATCAGGCCTCGCCCCCTGAAGCTGGAATGGACCACCATGGCGATGATCAGGCCAAGAATCAGTTCGAGCGCGACGGACGCCACTGTGAAGCGCAACGTGTTCCAGATTGAGTTCAGGAATACCGGGTCTTTGCCGAGCAGGCGCAACCCTGTGTCACCGCCGGGCAGAGTCCAGGTTGTCGCTTCCTGATAGCGAACAAACTTCTTGCGCTCCTTGGCGGTGAGAGTCCTCAGCTGCTCGCGTTCCTGCGCTTCGACGCTCGATGGCTCCCACACGATTGAGCCATCAGGCGTGCGTGCGCACTCCCCATTGCCGTCCTTCCGGCAGTTCACCGCAGCGAACTTGAAGCTCAGCATATTTTGATAGTTGTCTAGCCCGACATAACGTGCGGGACGGTGCGTGCCGAATTCGTCATCGGTCAGGCTTTTGATGAATGTCTGCTCCAGCGGGCGCGCGGCGACCAGCGCCAGAATCACCAGCGTAGGGACGAGTAGCGTCCAGGCGAACCGTGTCTGCCGCATGCTCAGGGTTTCTTCGCCGGTGAATAGTTGGTCAATGACAGCGCCCAGCCATTTGTAGGCAGTTGCCACAGGAATGATCGCCAGAAGAAACGGCATAGCGTTGGGCACTGCCTTGCCGTAGTTAAATGGCTCGTTTCCGGCCAGACTCCCCCTGCCATTGACCCAGAAGGCCCAGGCAGCGCCTATTATCATGCCGATTACCAGCCACAGAAACGTGACTAGCGCCCAGCGTGCGGCTGTCAGGTCGAACTGGCGCAGACGCACCCCCAGGCGCAGGCACAGAACGCCCAGGCCAATGAGGATCAGCGGGACCACGAAACCGAAGCTCTGGAGATAGGCGATGACCACAGTGGGCGCGGCGTTCTTCTGGATAGTCCTGGTCAGTTCTGTCAAAGTGCCGTCGGCTGAAAGCCTGAGGAAAACCAGTGTAATCTCAAAGTCATCGTCTTCTAGCCTGACATCTTTTTCGGCTATGCCGGCGCGGACTTCTTCGACCGTCATGCCCGTCACGTCCGTGCCGTCAATGCTCAGCAGGCGGTCGCCCACCCTGACGCCCGTTGTATCGGCAGAGCCACCGGCAAGCGGTCTGAGCTCAAAATATGGCTCTTCGCCTTCAGCTTCTGGCACTACCTGCCGGATGTTCACGCCTATCCCAGGGATCTTCGGTCCCTGGGTGGCTTCGCGGATTCCATCATCTGTGGCGATTGCATAGAACAGAAACGCAAACGCGAGCAGTCCGATGATCATCAACAGGCCGCTCACCAACTCCAGGGCGATGGCCTCCTGTTCTGTGGGTCGGCGCCGGCCGGTGGGAGGAGGTATTAAGGTCATTGGGAACGCCTCCGCTCAGACAAGAAGAGTTTCTTGCGAAAAAAAGGTTGGGGGCAGAATTCATCTGCCCCCAATGGTTAAGCTGATGGTTTGCCTACACCTGATTGCGCGCTAAGGCAACTCGAAACCGAGATCGGCGAGAGCCAGTTCAAGGTCACCCATTGCCGTCGCGGCGTCTACCTTGCCAGCCAGCACAGCGTTCACTGCTGTGTAGTAGAGCTCGGATACCGCACCGTACTGGGCGCCAGCGACGCCAGGACGCGCAGTCGCGAAATCGAGAACGTCGCCCATTGCGACGAGATAGGGTAGCGCCTCAACTAACTCTGGGTCCTCGTACAGCGCAGGCTGGACCGGCTGCTCGCCGCGAGCCAGGTGGAAGTCCACAAGCTGATCGTAGGAGGTCACCCAGATGGCGAATGCGGATGCAGCCTCGATGTTCTTGGAGTACCTGGACACAGCCACGCCCCAGCCACCTAGCGTTGCGGCGCTCATGCCCGCTTCTTTGCCAGGCAGTGGCACTACCTCGAACTTGTCTCGGATGGGGCTGTCCTCGGCCTGGCCCAGGGTGTAGGCGTAGCCCCAGTTGCGCATGAAGGCGGCGTTGCCCGCCTGCCAGACAGCGCGGGAGTCCTCTTCCATGTAGTTCAACACGTCGGGCGGCACGAAGTCGCCGACCCAGCTTGCGATCTTGTCAAAGATTTCGATCGTGGCCGGATCGTTGACCTCAATCACGCCCTCAGGGCTGAGGATGCGGCCCCCACCATAAGACACCTGCCACTCCAGGGCATCGCAGGTCAGGCCTTCATACGCCTTGCCCTGGAAGACAAAGCCCCAGAACGCAGTGTTGCCCTCGGCGCGCTCACCGTCCTGGATGGTCTTGGCGGCAGCCGCTAGCTCGTCCCAGGTCTGTGGCACGGCAAGACCGTACTTCTCCAGCAGGTCGGTGCGGTAGTAGAGCATCCCGCCGCCAGCGAACCAGGGCAGGCCAACTACGCGCCCCTCAACCGTATAGGCATTCAACACGGCGGGGTAGAACTGCGCCAGAGCCTCGTCTGTTGCATATTCGCTGATGTCTGCCAAGTGTTCCTTGAACATGGCCGGGTAGAACACGTCAATCTGGAAGATATCAATCTCGGCACTCTGGGCCTCGAAGAACATCTGGTACTGGGCGATAGTCTCGGTGGTGCTCTCAGGGCGCTCTACCACTTTAACTGTCACGTTGGGGCATGCCTCAGCCATGTACTTCTCAGCCAGGGCGACTGCGGTTGGATACTCATTGCCAACAGTGCCGGCGATCCAGGTGATGCTCACCGGCTGATCGGTACCACACCATACTTCTCCTTCTTGGGCGCTGGCAATGGGTAGTGCGCCAATGGCCAGCACGGCTACAAGAGCGATGACAGTGAGACGTTTGAACATTAGGAACTCTCCTTTGACACTAAGTGGAATTCTAATGGCAAGCACTCCCCATGCTCTACACGTGGGGTGCCGTATTTCTCCGGCACGATGCCTGCCTACAGAGACACCATTGACCTCATTGTACCAAAGCTGGGGATGCCTGCCAAGTGCTGCGGCTCGTGGCTCGTGCGCTGGGTGCTAGTCTCAGCTAGCAGGTTGCAGCACGGCCATGCGTGCCGTACAATGGCGTTCAGGAAGCCCGGGGGATTGTGGAGGGACCAAGCTATGCGCGCGCTGCGGTCTGTCATCCTGGTGTTCTGTCTCGTCTTGCTGGCAGCGAGTGTTGGCGCCGGGGGGTCATGGGCGCTGGCAGCCCCCCTGCTCCAGGAGGCGCCGACTCGGCTGGTCTATGGGGACACGGCGGATGGGGTTCTTGGCCCCGATCAGCCCAGTGCTTTCTTCATCTTTGAGGGGCGCGCTGGTGATGTGGTGACGATCACCATGGCTGTCACAGGGGGTTCCATTGACCCTTTCCTGGTGCTCAACAGCAGCGATCGAACTCCGCTGGCCATGGATGATAACAGTGGTAGCGAGGGAAATGCCCGGCTGAGTTATGTCGTTGGGGCTGATGCGTCGTACGTTGTCCAGGCGACTCATGCCGGGGGCATCATGCCTCCGGAAGGGGGGACGTTTAGCCTCGCGCTGGAGGCGGAGAGGACATCGTCTGGCGAGGGAGGTGATGTGCCGAGTCTGGGGGTTGCTGGCGCGCTGCCCGGCGGCCCATTCCTGGTGCCTCTGGGAATGACGGGTTCGCTGACGAACGAGTTGACTCGGCAGACGCCGTTGCGGCTGTACTGGTTTGAGGCCGCTGAGGGCGATCAAGTGGTGGTTATGCCGCAGCAGATGGTTGAGTTTCAGCCGCTACTTGCGCTGTATGACGCGGCGTTCAATGAAGTGGGGCGCGCGCAGCCGGGGACCAATCTGCGGGCCGCGTTTCGGGTGGGGGGTGTGCACTTCCTGGCAGTGTCGCTGCCTGGTGTGGGGAGTGTTGGGGGTCTGTTTGAGTTGGCCGTAGAAAGGACGGGAGTGCTGGCGGTGCCTGAAGGCTTTCAGGACCTGCAATATGGGGAGAGCCGGCGCGGAGTGGTTGACGAGGCAAACCCTGCAGTGTCGTACCGATTTGTCGGTGCGGCTGGTGATGGCGTGGAGGTGAGTGTTAGTCGGGCTGAGGATGATCTTCGTGGTTATGTGTATCTGTTGACTGAGAGCGGTGAGGTGCTGGCTGAGGGAGGGGATGCGGGTGATGGTGTGAAGTTGGGGTTGGTGCTGCCCGCTGATGGCGTGTATGTTGTGACGGTGACGCGGGGAGATGACGCTGGCGCGAGTTCTGCGGGGAGTTTTGTCTTGGAGTTGCGTGGGGGTGTTGATTTTGGTTTGGGTGTTGTTGGTGGTTTGTTTGTGCCTCCTGACTACGCGAATTTACCATTGATTGAGTACGGAGAGACTGTCGAAGGTGAGATCTCTGATGACCACTTCATGGACATCTACATCTTCCTGGGCCAGGCTGGAGATGACATCACCATAGAACTCAACAGTCTCGCAGCTGGTGCCTCGCCCACGGCTCTCGATCCCCTGCTCATCTTGCTGGACGATGGTCGTATTCCTCTGGCCGAGCATGATGACATCGTTGACGGAGTAGAGCGCGATTCGCGCCTGGAATTCACGCTGCCCCGCACAGCCTACTACGCCATCGTTGCCACGCGCTTCGACCAGGCGGAGGGCACTACCGCCGGCCCGTATTCTCTGCTGCTGTCCGGGCCAGGTGACTCCGCCGCCGCCCCCCCCACCCCCACGGCTGTGGCTGGGCCCTCGCCGCTGGGACGGCTCCCCACAGTCCAGCTTGTCTCCGGCGAGCCGATCCAGACTGTCTTTGAGAAGGGAGCGAGCCTGTACTCCTTCACAGCATTTGCTGGTTCGCTGGCGGACATCTCCATCACGACCGATCCCGGCCTGGATGTGCTCCTCATCCTGGCTGATGAGACTCTCAGCGAGCTCTATGCCAGCAACACCGGCGCCCTCAACGGGATCGAAGTCCCGGCCAGTGGGCGGTACCTGGTGCTGGTCATGCCGCGCTTTGGTCCGGTGGACGATCTGGGCAAAGGGTACATCCTGGCCCTGACACTCGCCGGTGCGGGAGGGCCGGATGCCTCCCCGGCCAACGGTGTCCGCCTGCTGGCTTACGGCGATCTGGTCAACGGGGCCATCAACGACTCCACCACCAGCCAAATCTTCATGTTCGATGGGCTGGCGGGCGATCGCGTGCGGATCACCATGAAGGCATCGCCCGGCTCAGCCCTGGACAGCTACCTGGAGTTGCAGGATGTGAGCGGTGCAGTGATTGATGCCAACGACGACATCGTCCCCGGCCAGATTCGCGATGCCCAGATTGACGCCGAACTGCCGGCTGACGGTCGCTACGTGGTGATTGCGTCCCGCTACGTGGGTCCCGACGCCGAGCCGACGCGGGGCGCGTATGAGCTGCTGCTGGAGCGCGCCCAAGACGCAGTCGCGCTCGCGGAAAGCCCGACCATGATCCCGCTGAGCTATGGCCAGATTGAGACGGGTGAGATCACCGCCGACCAGTACCTGCGCTTCTACGTATTCTCTGGCCAGGCTGGCGACGTCATCACAGTGCGCATCGCGCACCGTAGCGGCAACCTCGATTCGGTGCTGCATCTGTACCAGTCCACAGGAACCGGCTGGGTCGAAATCGCCAGCAACGACGACAGTCCTGCTGGCGGGACCTATGAGGCGCTGCTCAGCAACATCATCCTGCCGCAGACAGCCAAGTACCTGATCGCGGTCAGCCGCTATGGGCTGGATCGGGAGACAACCACAGGTACCTTCACGATCACGCTGATACGCGAGCGGTAGTGGGCGGACCATGACGTGCGTTGGGTGCGTGGGGATGGGGTTGCGACGGCGGGTCCTGCTGCTCAGCCTGCTGACTCTGGGTTTCATCCTGTTAACAGGCTCCCCGCCCGGCGGTCGCTCGCGCCTTGAGGCGGAGAGTCCCCGGCAGTCCGGCTCGGAGATTCAGATCGGCCAACCCGTGTCGGGCACCATCGAAGGGGACAGTTTTCGCTTCATCTACGCGCTCGCCGGCCAGGCCGAAGACGTGCTGTCCATTAGCATGAGCCGACTCTCCGGCGATCTCGATCCCCTCCTTCTGCTCATTGACAGCGATGGCGCCATTCTCGGCATCAGTGACGACGACGGCGAGCGCACCAACGCCCTCATCGAGTCCCTGCGCCTTCCCGCAGCAGGGCGCTACTTCATTATTGCCACGCGCTTCGGACAAGAGCACGGCACTACACTGGGCGCGTTTTCGCTGCTGGTCGAGCGAACTGGTAGCAGCCCCAGCGCAGACAACACCCTGGTCTATGGTCACCAGGTGTTGGGCCGGATCACCAACGAGGCGCCCCTCGCCTTCTACTTCTTTCGGGCCCAGCGCGGCGACGTGATCAGCATCACCATGCAGCGCACCTCCGGCAACCTCGATCCCTCTCTCGATCTGGCCACACCGGATGGCATTGTGCTCCTCTCTGATGACGATGGCCTGTCTGCCGGAACGCTGGATGCGGCAATCACCAACTACACAGTGCTGCGCACCGGCGTATACCTGGTGGTTGCCACCCGCTTTGGACGGGAGGCAGGCGCTACCGAAGGGACGTTCGTGCTGTCATTGGCTCAAACTCCTGTCGAGCAGCTCGGCCTGGAGCCGGCCAGCGCGCGCCTGATTGACTACGGGGCCGCAGTCACCAGCGCGATCAGTGGCGAAGTGCCTGCCCGCTTCTTCCGCTTCGAGGCAGACCGTGGCGACGTCATCGCCGTGACCTTGGAGCGGCAAAACAGCGCGTTGGACCCGCTCGTGCGCATCCTCGATGCTGACCTCTCTCCCCTGGCCGAAGACGACAACGGCGGGACTGATCGCAACGCGCGCATTGCCGCGCTGGCCCTGCCCCGGCCAGGCAGCTACTACATTGAGGCGACGCGCAGCGGCCAGGCCACCGGTCGCTCGCAAGGGGAATTCACGCTGCGCCTGAGCGGACGGCCAGGGTTAACCGACGGCTCGTCACTTGAGATCATGTACGGAGCTACTGTCAGCGGACGTATTGACGACCAGACACCGGAAGAGGAGTATGTTTTCGTCGGCCAGGCGGGCGATGTTGTGCGCATCACGATGGAGCGTGTGGATGGGGACCTCGACTCGCTGGTGACTCTGTACGACAGCGAGCGCAAGCAGATCGCCTTTGACGACGACAGCGGCGGCCAGCAGAACGCCCGGCTCGACCGTTTTGTGCTGCCCGCCGACGGCATGTACCTGCTCACTGCCTCGCGCTTCGACCGGGCGAACGGCACGACAGGCGGTTCCTATCTGCTTACGCTGGACCTCGTGCGGCCTGGTGGCTGAGACACCCGCCAGGTTGCGCCCAGCCAGCGCCGTCCACCCAAGGAAGCCAAGCCGCATGGCCAACAAGCTCACTGCTGCCTCGCCTCACGCCGAAGGCGCCACCACGGTCAGCGCCATCCCCTTTTGGCGCACCCTGCTCTATGCTTTCGGTAATGCCGCCGGCCTGTTGACCTACACGACATTCAACGCCTTCATCCAGTACTTCTACACCGATGTCAAGGGCTTGCCCCCCAACTGGGTTGGCCGCGGCTGGTTCGCCTTCGGGTTCTGGAACGCGGTCAATGACCCGGTCGCAGGCTGGCTCTCCGACCGTACCAGCACGCGCTGGGGGCGGCGGCGCTTCTTCATCGGACTGCTGGCCGTCCCCACTGCCATTGCCTTTGCCTTGATCTGGCTGCCGCCTCTGGACAGTTCCAACCCCACCGCCCTGCTGGTCTACTTCCTGGTCATCATCAGCGTCTACGACTTGCTGCAGTCCATCGTCACTCTGAACCAGGATGCCCTCTTCCCGGAGATGTACCAGGAGACGGGCAGCCGCGCTTCCAGCGCCAGCATCCGCCAGTTGGTCGGTTTTGTGGTGGGCAATGGGATGGCCGTGGCGCTGACCCCAACCGTGTATGGCAGGCTTGGCTGGGGTGCGCTGGCCGTACTGTGGGGAACGCTGGCAGCACTGATGTACTTCGCCTCGCTGATCGGTATCCAGGAGAATCCGGCCTACGCGCGGCAGCAGCGCCAGCCGTGGCGCCAGCAGATGCGAGTGGTATTGGGCAACCGCACCTTCCTGATCGTCCTCGGCATCAACTTCACGACGCGCTTCATCATGGCTGTGATTGTGGCAGCCATGCCCTTCTACGCGGATTACGTCCTGCAGATTACAGAGGAGCAGCTCACCCAGATTCTGCTCGCGCTATTCGCGACATCGGGATTCGCTGTGCTGTTGTGGCAGGCTGTCATCCGGCGCGTGGGCACGCGCACCGCTATGCTGGCCTCCACGGGCATCGCCGGGGTCTTTGCCCTACCCCTGCTGGTCACGTCCAACCTCACGGCTACGCTCATCGTGATGGGACTGCTCGGCACATCGATCGGCGGAGTCGTGCTGGGTCCGGATATGCTCTTTGCCGAAGTGGTGGATGAAGACTACGCGAAGACGGGTGTTCGTCGCGAAGGCATGTACCGCGGCATTCTGGGGTTCATCTTCCGTTTCCCGCCGGCGGTGGCCGGTCTGCTGCTGGGCGAGGGACTCGCTCTGGCAGGTTACAGGTCCGAGTTGGCGGCGGGCGCCCAGCCGCAGGAGGTCGTCTTGCTGATCCGCGCGTTTGTCGCGTTCCTGCCGCTGGTTTCACTGGCGATAGGGATCAGCCTGCTGCGTGCCTATCCGTTGCACGGGGACTACCTGCGGGCAGTCCAGCGGCAGGTCATCCAACTCCGCGAAGCGACCGCCGCGCCGCCGTCACACCAGGCCATCAGGGCTCTCGACACTTCGAGGACCAGCGACTGACAGCGCGGCCAGGGGTGATCAGTCGGCGTCGCCATCCTCCGGCGCGTGCGTTGCCTGGGTCTCGCCTGTATCGGCGGGCGATGCTGCGCCTGGATCCTCACTGAATGGCTCAGCCAGCTCACGTTTGGGCTTGGGTTTGCGCTTGTCCGCTGGCTGCTCCGGCACGACGAGCATCAGGATGATGTAGATCACCAGCCCCGATCCGCTACTCAGCAGCGACAGAGCCACAAAGACGAGGCGAACCAGCGTGGGGTCAACGTCCAGGTACTCGCCTATCCCGCCGCAAACGCCAGCGAACATGCGGTCCTGGGTCGAGCGGTAGAGTCGTTTCTGGGGGTTCATGGCGCCCTCTTCACAGCCTCTCGGACTTCCGCCTGTATGATATACGCGCCCCGCCACTCAAAGTTGTGCCCGCCCCTTTGGATCAGTCCCGCACCCAGCGACCGGGCTGAGCCTCGCTGTAGGCTTTCAGGCGCGCAGTTTGCTTGAAGATGAACGCGAAATACGGGATCTCCAACGCCAGAGCGCACAGCCTACCGAGCGCGCTGTAACAATAGCCCCGCCGGCGCACCAGCAGACGTGTCCGCCCATCTCGTCGCCGCTCAAGCAGGTAAAGACAGGTCACATCTTGCGAAGCGCCGAGCGGCAGCTTCAGGTCAAAACCGCCAAAGAACAGCAACCGGCCTGGCAGCACCTCAAGGATACGGTAGCCGCCATCCATGGGCTGATCGACGGCAGGCGCCGGGATGTCCTGCCGCAGGAAAATGACGCTGGGGATGCCCTGATTCGTCAGCAAGTCCAGAGCGTAGTAACCGGTCAACTCGCGCCCCATCTGAGCAATCCAGGGCCAGACCGCCTCTGGCGGCGCGTCAATGTTGACGGCGTGCGTCGTCTCGAAATTGGGGCTGGGTACGATCTCGTCGCCCGGGAGCCGCCGCTGCGCCTCGCCCAGGCGCGTCCCCCACTTACGCAATTGGGGCCGCAGGAAGAAATAGTACAGCAGGGCCAGTCCAACGAAAGTAGTCCGGCGACTCGTGGCACATCGGCGGCTGATTCTGCTCAAGATACTCTCCCATGCAGGCGCGATTCCGACTTGGTTGCCGCGAACTATACCGCTGCGGACGCAGCTTGACAAGCGTCGACAAACGGCACACAGATCGAGGAGCGCCATACCTGGCGTCCTGAAATCTACGCCACCGCCCGGCACATGCCGGCGAGAAGCGACTCCACCCCTGGCAACAAAAGGTAACGGGATTAACCCTTTCCCCGAACTGTCCAGGCTAGAAGCGCCCTTGCATCGTGTCGTAGTAGCCCGTCAGCTCCGCGTAACCATAGCCGCTGACGTCTCCACTGACGCGCACGGCACCTTCCCAGTAGGTGATGGTGCCTTCGATCAGCTCCTGGTCGGCGGTGAGAGGCTCCAGCACGAAGCTCAGCGGTTCCTCGGAGTCATCAAGAACGACCGTTGCACGCCACCGAGCCGGGTACTCAGCCCCACTGTGAGGGCTGGTCCAGGTGTCCAGGACATCCAGCGTGAATTCGTCAGCCGCCAGATAGCGGGTTGTGCCATCAGCCAGCACCAGCAGCCCACCGAACGCCGGCTCATACCCGCCACCGACCAGACGGATTCGACCAATCATCAGGTCGCGGCCATCATTGAAGTGCAGTCCGAACCAGTCCCATCCCTGCGCATCCGGGCCAAGGGCGCTGGTGCTGAACTCGTGATCCATCCAGCTTGTGCCCGTGAGCTCATGCCGCATCCCGCCGATTTCGATGAATCCACTGGTTAGCAGGCGTGAGAGCGAGTAATAGTAGCTCGCATTGCCCTCCGCATCGCCCTTGGCGCTCAGCCCGCCGAGACCGTGCAGAGCCGGTGGCTTGCTCTGGACAAGGGTCAGGTCAACGATCACCTTCCCTTCTGCCGCGAACAGGCGAGTCTCGGTTGCGTCCTCGTCAGCGGCGCGCACCTCCCAGTTCTCCAGCCAGACCCGGAAGCACGGGCTGACCGTCGCCCCGGCCAGTCCTGCCCCTCCTCGATTGAGCCGTTGGAACTGGTAGAACTGGTCGGCGCTGACATCTGTCACGGTGAAGTGGGCCATGTACATCTGGTTGGTCCGCCATTCCGAAGAGGAGGTTGGCAGAGAAGGCGCGACCGCCCGGCGGAACACGGTGAACTGGTAGCCGAAATGGCGCCCATCCTCTGTCGCCAGGTTTCCGGTGTAATACCACCACTCCGTCTGGAAATCGGGGTGAGGACCGTGATCGTACGGGAAGGACCACCGGTAAGGGAGAACTGCTCGCGCGAAGCCCTCAAGCGACTCCTCGCCCGAGGTCAGCATGAAGATGGCGCTACCCGAGGCAGGGCGGCGCTGATCTTCCCCTTGCGCGACCAGGGCATACGCTGCTGCGGCCAATCCTGTACAAGCGAAGAGCAACACCCACTTCTTCATGGGCCGCCTTCCGGCTGGCGCAGCCGTTGCACGAGTTCAGCAGCCGCGCCCCCCCGCTTGACTAGCCCGCACGCCTGCAAGCGCATCGCCAGGTCAAGCCAGTGCTCGCTGCGAGGATCGTCCCGCAACGCCGGGCGCAGCACCCGCACCCCCGCTTCAGGGTCAGCCAGATCATCAGCCAGGGCCATCGCCTGCCAGAAGGGCAGCTCCTCGAGCTCCGGCGCCTGGGCGCGCGCCTGTGCCCATAACTCCATGGCCCTCGAGTAGTCATTCGCTTTGAGCGCCTCGTATCCCTGATCATCGAGCAGTTGAGCGTGGCGCAGCCTTACCAGCCGACTCAGCTCAGTGACCGGATCGTCATGCTCATCAACGCGCAGATCGTAAGCAGCGCGCCAACAGGGATCTTCTCGCCGGCCCGAGACGACCTTCAAAGCCGCTGATTGCACCCCGCGGATGTCGCCTCCCTCTGCTTGTGCGGCCCGCAGCGCGGCGAGCATCCGGGCGGCAAGGTCGCCTGCGGCGGCTTCGAAGGCGGCAGCCATCGCGGGGACGACTGTGCGATAGGTCATCATGTTGGCCTGGACGCTGTATCCCTCGCCCACCTGATGGGCCGCCTCAGGAATGCACCCTTCGCCCGTCCAGGCCGCGGCGCGCCCTGCCCCATCTACCACTGCCACCTGTCGGCGGTGTGCCTCTTCGTCCGAGGCGACCAGGGCGGCGATGACCTGGGGCGCGGGCACCCCCTCGCCCAGCATGGCGAGCGCGATCGGACCGAAGGCGATGTTGACCAGCGACTGCGTAGCCACAGCACCCACGCCAGGTGCCAGCCAGGGGACGATGCCCCCGACACACATCTGGTGCGTCTGCACAGCGACGCCAAACTGGCCCGTCTGCGGGTCGCGGGCCACAATGCTGTACGTGCTAAGAAGCTCCGACGGGCGCAGCACCATGTTCACTCCCTCCTTAATGCCTCAGCCGCCGCCAGCCTGCCCAGCCGCCAGGCGGGGTAAGCTCCCGCGGCCAGAGCAGCAGCCAGCGCAATGCCAATCGCCTGCAAGAAGCCGGCCGGTTCCGGGGCGAATTCCAGCGACCAGCCAAACGAACGCACATTGATCTCATAGATGAGAATGAGCGCCAGCACAACCCCGATCGGCAGCGCCAGGACGCCGGCCGCAATGCCTATCAGCCCGGTCTCCAACAGTGTGAGAGTGCCCATCTGGCGGGGCGTCATGCCGTTGGCCCGCATGATCGCATAGACGCGCGTGTTCTCGAGCTGAAGTGCCATGAGCGCACTGAGGATGCCGATGAAGGCGACGACGATCGCCAGCAGGCGCAGCGCCACCGTAATCGCGAATGTGCGCTCGAAGATAGCCAGCACGTTCGCGCGCAGGCTTCGGTTACTCTGAGCGTCCAGTCCCGTGCCCGCCAGCGGACCCGCGCGCAACACGTCCATGAACTCCTCATCGCTCACGCCTGGCTCAAGCTCGAGCGCCACCGCAGATAGATACGGATCGTCGAAGAAGGTCCGGTATACGTCCTGGTGCAGCATCAGCGTGCCCTGGTCGGTCGTATAGTCGTAATACGCCCCGACGACAGTGAACGTCTGCTCTCCCCGTTTGGTGAGGAGGCTGATCTTGTTGTGCTCCGCTGTGATCGCCCGTTTGAAAGCGAAAGCCTCGCTGACGACAGCCGCGCCGTTCTCAAGAGCGCTCCAATAGTCCCTCTCCGGGATAGTGGACCAGGCGAAGCGACGCGGCTGGCTGGTGATCTCAGCGCTTGGGGCGACCACGTTCACGGGGGGGAGCTCGGGATAGGCAGGCGCGACGGCTTTGGCCGTGCGCACCGTGGCCACGCGCTTCACTCCGCTCATCTGGCTCAGAGCTGCGGCCAGTTCGGGATCGATATCGGACGCCAGCGATTCGGTCTCCTGAGCGTAAGGAGAAATGAAGATGTCAGCGCCGAGCGTCATGTCAAGCCAGTCAATCAGAGTCGTGCGAAAGCTCGAAATCATGGCACTGACACCCACAATGACGCTGACTGTCAGCGTCAGGGCCGCGACGGCGATACCCGTTCGACTCAGCGAGCGCGCCAGAGATCGCGGCGCCATCCGTCCTAGCACTCCGAAGGCGCGCTCGGACAGCGGCACAACCGCGCGCGAAAGCCCGATCAGGGCCAGCGGCGTGATCAACGCACCGCCCAGCAGCACCGCGAAGAGGGCGGCGAAGGCCACCACAATGCTCTCAGACGGCAACCGCAGCAACAGGAATCCGCCCGCGGCAAGAACGAGCGCGGCGACTGTCCACAGCGGCAGCCGCCGGCGCGCCCGCCGCTCCAGATTCGAGCGCTGCAAGAGGCTGCTCGGCGGGGTGCTGGTGGCCTCCAGCGCCGGCAATCCTGCGGCGATCAGGCTGGCCAGCACCCCGACCAGCGCGCCACGCACCAGAGTCATCCAGTCGAGCGTCACATCTTCCACAGTCACGCGGAAATACAGGTCGTTGATCGTTTGGGCGACCAGGCGCACGGCCCCCTGCCCCATAACCACGCCCAACGCCAGGCCCAGCGCAGTGCCAACGGAGCCCAGAATGAGCGCCTCAAAGAGAATGAGTTCGAAGATCTGGCGGCGGGTCGTGCCCACCGAGCGTAAGATACCCAAAACCGGGCGGCGCTGAACCACACTGAACGACACCGTATTATAAATGAGAAACATGCCCACGAGCAGCGCCAACAGGCTGAGCGCCTGCAGATTCAGCTCGAAGGCAGCGGTCATCTGGCTAAGCGCATCGGCGCTCTGGGAAGGAGTGATCAAGGCCGTGCCGGACGGCAGCAGCGATCGCACAGCGTCCAGGTCAAAGTTCTGCGGCAGAATCAGGTCAATGCGCGTGAGCTGTCCCGGCTCGCCCACAATCTCCTGGGCCGTGGAGATGTCCGCCAGCACCAGGTTTTCGAGTGCTTGCCGGCTCAGATCGTCGCCTGGTGCCAGGACACCCACGACCGTCAACTGGACTTCGGCCCGCTTGCGCGTCTGGACGGTGAGAGTATCCCCCGCCCGGACGCCATAGCGGCGGGCCATATCGTCGCTGATGAGCACCGTCTTGGGAAGGGTCACAAAGGCATAGAGCGCTTCAAGCTGCTCGCCACCGTTTGCGGCAACAGAGGAGGTCAGATAGTCGCGGAACGGCGCCTCGGCGAAGGGGTCAACCCCGAGCAGGCGTAGTGAGCGCCCATCGAAGTTGTGCACACGCACCAGGGACTCGACGACTGGCGCACTGGCGCGCAGGCCCAGCTCGACGCGCAGCCGCTCGTACAGTGTCGTCGGGACCCAACCACTGGCCCCGACGATCTGGTGCGTGGTCCGGCCCGTCACGCTGCGCACACTGAGGTCAAAAGCCGTGCTGGCCGAGCGATTGGCCAGGTCAATGGCGACACCCACCGCCACGCCGAGCGCCACGCCCACCACGAACAGCACGCTCTGGAAGCGCCGGCGGCTGATGTGGCGAAAGGTCAGGCGTTGAAGGATGGCCATGCACACAGTCTGCCTAGTTCACGCCGGCGGGCATTCGTTCTGGCGCGGGGATCGTGCTGCGTTCCTGAACAGCGCCGTCCTGGATGTCAATGACGCGGTCAGCCAGCAGAATCAGCGCCGGATCGTGAGTGGCCATGATCAACGTCCGGCCAGCTTCGCGGGTCAGCTCGATCAGCAGAGCTATGACCCGCTTGCCATTCTCGCGGTCCAGGTTCCCGGTCGGCTCGTCAGCCAGCACCAGGCTGGGAGCCTGGATCAAAGCCCGGGCTATGGCTACACGCTGCTGCTCCCCCCCACTCAGCCGATCGGGATAATCATGAGCGCGATCAGCCAGTCCCACCCGCTCCAGCAGGGCCATCGCGCGCTGGTCACTGCGCTGGCGCCGTTCGCCGCGGAGTTCCAAAGGCAGCGCGATATTCTCCAGCACCGTCAAGGTCGGGATCAGATTGAAGAACTGGAAGACAATCCCCACGTGATCGCGTCGAAACAGAGTCCTCTCGGTTTCATTGAGCCGCGTAATCTCGGTCCCGTTAATGAAGATGCTGCCGGAGTCGGGCCGGTCAATACCGCTGATCAGGTTGATCAGCGTGCTCTTGCCGCTCCCGCTCGCTCCCAGCAGCACGACAACCTGACCGGCAGACACATCAAGATCGATGGCGTCAAGCACCACGGACCGCTCGCTGGCAGAGTCGTAGGTCTTGCTCAGACCGCGTATGGTGAGAATGGACTGGCGCCTGGCGCGAACCGAGTTCATATCTTGCTATCTCCAGGGTATGCACCTGGCAGGGAGCCGCGCGAGATCGGGCCTGCAACACAGACGTTGCAGATTATAGCAGCGGCCCACCGCTCTCACTGCCGCGCCAGGTTAGAGGTCGCTGAGTGTTTGTGCAACACCCGCCCGGCCTCGTGCACAGTCTCGCGAGACATAATGGGGGACGCAGCGGAGGCCACCGTGCGTCCCCATGGTTCGCAGCACGAAGCGGGCAGTGCCCTGTTGTTAGCGGCGCAGGCTCAGCCCCAGGCGCCGACCGCGCCCATCTATGTTAAGGATGCGGGCTTTAATGGTGTCTCCTTCGCGGACGACATTTCTTGGGTGCAGGAAATGTCCTTCCGCCAACTCGGAGACGTGAATGAGTCCTTCCAGCCCATCCTCGATGCAGGCGAACGCCCCGAAATCAACGACATTCGTGATCACGCCTTCCACGATCTGCCCTACCTGATAGCGCTCTTCAACGCTCTGCCACGGGTCCGGGCGCAGCCGCTTCAGGCTGAGGGCCACCCGCTCCTGGCCCGGATCGACGCTCATGACGTAGACATCCAGCGTGTCGCCGCGCTTGAGAACATCGCTGGGATGCCCAACGCGACCCCAGCTCAGTTCGCTGATGTGAATCAGCCCTTCCAGCCCCCCCAGGTCCACAAACACGCCAAAATCACACAGATTCGTGACCTGGCCCCGGCACACGTCTCCCGCTTGGATCGTGCTCAGGACATAGGCGCGGGTCCCCGGCTCGACCTGGGCGGCGCGCTCCGACAGTATCAGCCGGTTCTGCGCGCAGTCCAGTTCTATCACGCGAAGGCGCATGACCTCGCCGGTGTGCCTGGCCAACGCATCGTACCGCGTGCGCTCGTCAGCCATGACCGGGAATTCCAGCAACTGGCTCGCCGGGACGAATCCCCGCAGACCGTCCCAGGCAACCAATAGCCCCCCACGATTGTGCCCGATCACTCGCAGCTCAACAGTGGCGTCCGTTTCAAGCGCGAGCTTGACCTGCTCCCAATCCGCTCGCCTGGCATCTGGCACCGCATCGGCAGCCCGCGCTTCCTCTTCACTTGCCAACGATCCGCCTTCCCAGAACGCAATATCGTCCTGAGTTCCCCCTCCGGTGACCCCATCTTCGCCCCCGAGAAGCAACGCCTCCCAGTATGACTCATCTGGGGGAAGAGGGGGAGACATCCCGTGGTGCCGAACCTCCGGAGACATCGTCGCTCCCCTTCGCCTACCTCTCACCATCCCGGAACTGTTCTGAGCGCCGACTCATCGCTCCTTGTGAAACCCGACTCATGAAGCGTGCTCATTATAGAAACGGCCCGAATCGTTGTCAAACGGGGTCACAGGAGCGAAGCGTCCGGAATCCATCACTCTGGCACAGTACCCACCTTTGTGGGCGCTTCCTGAACAACCTGCTCCCTGCTCGCCTTGCCCCGTTCTGCGATGACCTGCCGCTCCATCTCCTCGACCTGACGCGCTACCTCCTCAATCGCCACACGCTGCTTGCGATACAAGTCCGATTCGCTCATGGCCAGCCTCAGGGCCACGTCGCGCACTTTGCGGCCCTGCAGAAAGCGCATTTCGAGGATGTTGTAGAGAATCCACTCGGTAGTGGTCAGGCTTCGTTGTCCCTCTGGACGCAGATTCTCAATGGCCTGGGCCAGCACCGTTCGCAAGGCCCGCACGGGGTTCTGGTCCTCACTGTCTTCCATCTCGCGCCAGACGACGTTGAGCTTGAGCAGTTCACTTTCTGTCAGGCGAGGGCCACCCCAGTAATCGCGCAGAGCATCCTTGACCAGGTTCAGGAAGTCGGATGATGTGACCAGATCGTCGGCGGGTTCCGGCAGCGCTTCCACACGTCCATAGCGAGATAATCCGCGCAGCCGCTGCATCATATCCATCTGCGATGCCAGACCCTCCAGCACGGCAAAGACCTCGGACTGATGCTGCACGCCTTCCAGCACGCGCGCCGCCTGGCTGACGAGTGCGGTGAACGCCTCCTGCTCCTCGGTGCTCAGATCAGGCTGTGGCGCGCGCGCCCACACGCCCAGCACCCCCAGGATAGAAGGGTGCACGCCGTTCTCAGCAACCGACAATCTGCGGAGGGGCACCAGCCAGAACGATCGCCAGAGATAGAAGTCGCCCTGGCGTGGCAGGCCTGCGACGACGCCCCCTGGCTCAAGCCCATCCTCCTCGCCAATACGGGAAAACTCCTCCGAGGTCAGCGCTTCAGAGGAGGGCGCCAGCTCACCCACCATCTGCACCAGCCGCGCCCCCTCGGCCTCCTTCTGGGCCACAAAAGCCGTCGGGACTCGCAGATTGTCGCAGATGGCCGCCAGAATAGACTCCAGCAATTGAGCGGCGTCCGCCGGAGTTAGCAGGCGATCGCTAAGCCGCTGAATCCACTGCGCTCGTTGTTGATCCTGGGTGTAGATCAACCAGCGCTGCAGGACAGGCAGTATTAGGGTGATGGACCACTGCAGGAAGAGCACAGTGGCTACTGCCGCGAACGGCATGAACGTATCCCCATCCAGACCCAGCACATTGGACACGCGGGGCACGAACAAAACCACGGCCAGCACAGCCGCGCCCGTGAGCGGTCCGCGCAGCATAAACTCCATGAGCTGCGCTTTCACCACTCGGTCTGGTCGCTCTGATCCAAAGAACGAGAGAGGATAGGCCAGGAACACCAACATGAGCATCAAGATCATGTTCGCCACGTTGAGCACGATCAGGAGGGCCGTGTCGCGCTCGACGCTCACCTGCCCCAGCAGCGAGTAAGGGAAGATGCCCCACGCTGGAGCCAGAAACACGACGAGGAGATAGGTCATACGGCGCTGAGTGTACCGGGTCAGGCAACGCTGCCGGGCTCGGATGACGTTGACCATCGCGAAGGTCGCAGCAAGCAGCAGGAAGATCACGTAGAAGGGAAAGGCCGGTCCGGCAGGCAGATAGGGAATCTCGGGCGTGAGCGGTGCAGAGATGACATGGTCGGTGAACAGCGCCAGCAGCATGAAGGCCAAGCCCAGGACATACGACAGGCGGACGGCCGCCCGGCGCCGGCCTCGCGATGGCCGCCCCGTAGTGGCCAGCAGCGCATCGGACAGATGCAGCAGGGTCGCTGGCACAAAGGCGATGCCGATCCACTGGAAGCGCAGCCAGACCGCCAGGTACTCCTCGCCAGGATCGAGCGCGATGAAGACATCGCCTAGAAAAGCGAATACAACGCACAGCAGCACGAGACTGGATGTCCGCGTTACCCGCTCGCGCGTATTGCGAACAAGGTTATAGAGCAGAATCGAAACAGCCACGATGACGATCGTGGTGGTCAGGGTCTCATTGGTCAGCTCCAATACAGCGAGGAGTTCCCGTGAGTTCATTTTCAGCCGTTTCCTCGTCTGCCGCTAACGAAGGTTCTTGGTGAAGAAGATGGCAATGTCCTGGTTCGAGAAGTAGTGGTCGTTGTAGCCGCAGAACACGAGGCCGTTGGCCTGGGCGAAGCTGATCGCCGGATAGTTCTTCGTCTGCACGGCGAGCATCAGATGGCGCACGCCGCGATCATGCGCGTGCTTTCCCGCCTGCTCTAACAGAGCGCTGCCGATCTTATGCCGGCGAAAAGGGGCGTTGACGACGAGGTCTTCAACCCACGCTCCCTGTTCCCCTGGCCTGATGCGCACATTGACATACCCCAGGATGACACCTTCGGCGAGGGCAACCAGGAAGCAGTCTCGCTGGCGCCACAGGTGTAGGAGGGATTCCGCCGTCCGAGGGTACTCAACGGCCACCATGCGGGGCAAACGCACCGAGCGAAAGCGCACCGCTATTTCGCCGCGCTCGTCGCGAACATCCATCTGCCACACGTGATCGCTCAGATACGAGCGCTCAATGGCAAGGCACTCGGCCAACTCTTCCTCCGAGTGCAGTTCGCGTACAGTGAACTGGCTGCGCGGTGTGCTCATCATAGCTGCATTCTACCCAACACCGGGGCACCGCCGCAATCGCGGCGCCAGTCTCTTGGGTCAAGTGAGTTCGGGCCATGAGCAATTCGCGGCAGGTTCGCTGTGCGGTATAGTAGTAAGGAGCGCGCCGGACGGACTTCAGCGGAGACAGATCGCATTGGCTCTGCCAAGCACAATCGCCATTGATGGACCCGCCAGTTCTGGCAAGAGCAGTATATCATTCGCCCTCGCCCAGCGACTGGGCTACCTTTTCGTGGACACTGGTGCCTTCTACCGGGCCATCACTCTGCTGGCCCTGCGCGCCCGCCTGGACCCGGCCAGCGCCGGGCAGGTGGCTGCCCTGGCTCGCAGTGTGGCGCTGGACATGACCCGCGACATGGGCAGCGACGGACGGCAGTACACCCTGTTGGCGAATGGTGAGGACGTGACCTGGGATATCCACTCCCCGCAGGTTGATGCTCACGTCTCAGTGGTGGCGGCTAATCCCGGTGTGCGCCAGGCAATGCTGGCCATCCAGCGGCAATTAGGCGCCCGTGGCCGCGTGATCATGGCCGGGCGCGACATCGGCACCGTCGTGTTGCCCGATGCCGACCTCAAAATATACATTGACGCCAGCCTGGAGAAGCGCGCGGAGCGCCGCTACAATCAGCGAATCAACAATGGCGAAGCAGCGGATCTGGGCCAGATTCGTGAGGGGTTGCGCCAGCGAGATACCCTCGACAGCGAGCGAGAAACTGCACCACTCCTGAGAGCGCCGGACGCAGTCTACCTCGACACCACAAAACTGTCGCTCGAACAGAGTGTTGAGGCCGCCTACCAGATTGTTGTTGCGTGGGACAAGCTTCAGTCCACACGGGCGGGCAAAACCGCGAGCCAGCCCTGACCGACTCGCGGCATGACAGCAACAGCTTGAGGCTGGACAAAGCACACTGCCGAGACGAGGGTCGCGCCCATGACTCTGGTCTATCTCGTAGTCGCTTGGGCGGCAGGCATCCTTGTCGCCCGGACCATGCAGCTAGGCGTCGAGGCCTGGCTGGCCGGTGGAGCCATCTGCCTGCTGCTAGCCACGGCCTTGCGAGCAGAGCGCCTGCTACGCCTGGTGCTCATCCTGGCGGCGACCTTCGCCGTTGGCGCAGCGCGCCAGACCTGGCACCAGCGCCCGCCCGCTGCCGATCACATCTCGCACCACGTCGACTCTGGCTTCGTGACCATCGTCGGCGTAGTCGTCCGCACGCCAGAGATTCGTGAGAACTTCGTCAACCTGACGGTCCAGGTAGAGACTCTCACCACCCCAAGTGGCACCGGGCGTGTACAGGGCCTGATCCTGGCCCAGGCTCCGCGCTACGGTGATTACGCCTTTGGGGATCGCGTCCGCGTGGCCGGTAGCCTGCTCGCGCCACCGGAGTTCGACACTTTCTCCTATCGCGACTACCTGGCCCGGCGCGGGGTGTACGCCATTGTGCCCAACGCGAGGGTAGACCGTCTGGCCAGCCGGCAGGGGAATCGCTGGGCGCAAGCCCTCTTCGATCTGCGCGACGACGCCCGCCAGACCCTCGATCGCCTTCTGCCAAGCCCCGAAGCGCCGCTGCTCGCCGGCATTCTGCTCGGCATTGACGACGAGCTGCCGCGCAATATCCAGGACGCTTTTGATCGGACGGGCACCACGCACGTGATCGCCATCTCTGGCTCCAACATGATCATCATCATGAAGGTCACCCTGAGCCTGCTGACGCCCCTGCTGGGCATCCGCCGAGGGCGCTTGGCAACAGTGGGCAGCGTGGCCATCTACACGGCGTTCGTCGGCGGCGACCCCGCGGTAGTGCGCGCCGGACTCATGGGCTGCCTGGCGCTATTCGCCGCCCAGACGGGGCGCCGATCGCACGGCGTCACATCCCTGGCCTTCGCCATCTGGCTCATGTCGCTGCACAACCCTGCCGTCCTGTGGGACATCGGCTTCCAGCTTAGCGCCGCCGCCACTGCGAGCCTGGTCCTGCTCGGAGATGACTTCACCTGCGCCCTTGAGGCCGTGCTTCGCCTGCTGTTCTCAAGCGACACAGTCCGCAAGGTCACAGGCTGGCTGACGGAGCCAGTAGCCATCAGCCTGGCGGCCCAGGTGGGGACCACACCGCTGGCCATGATCTACTTCGAGCGCGTCTCGGTCGCCGCGCTATTCGCCAACGTGCTGGTGGTGCCCGTCCAGGCGTACATCATGGTCTTCGGCTGGCTGGCACTTGTCGGGGGCATGGTCGCCCAGCCGCTGGGAGATGTTCTGGCCTGGGGGGCGTGGCTCCCCCTGGCCTATACGCTCGCCGTCGTGCGGCGGTTGGCGGAGATCTCGTGGGCCTCGGTCAGTGTCTCTGTCGCACCTTCGGCGGTGTGGGGCTTCTACCTGCTGTTCTTCGCCGCTGGCTGGTTGCGCCTGATGCATCCCGAGGACCGGGCGAGCTTTCTGACCGGTCTGCGCCGCCGCCTGAAGACTGGAACCGCACTCGTGGCGACTGGCACAGTATGTGTGGCGGTGTGGTATTCGGCTCTGACCCAGCCCGACGGCAAGGTTCATGTCTGGTTCCTGGATATCGGGCATGGTCACGCGGTGCTGGTCCAGTCTCCTCGCGGCACGCAGATTCTGATCGACGGAGGGCCGAATCCGAGCCGCCTTCGCCAGGCGGTTGGCGACGCTTTGCCAGCCTGGGATCGCGCGCTCGATCTGGTGATCGTCACCCAGCCCACCTCGTCGGCGATGGGGGCGCTGCCCGCACTATTGGCCCACTACGAGACCGGCCTCGTTGCTACCAACGGTCAGAGTCTGGATGGCCAGGAGGTCAGGGCGCTCGCCGACCGTCTCGCTGGCAAGGGCATTCCGACGCTCGCGCTGGCAGCGGGTCAACGGATTGTCACCGATGACGGGTTGGCCATTGACGTTCTGCATCCGCCTGGCGCGCCCACCGATCACGACGATCCGGGTGATGTTGCCCTGGTACTGCGCATCACCTACGGTCAGGCCGCGTTTCTCATCGGGCCAGGCTTATCGGCTGGTGCGGCAAGCGCATTGCTGGATTCCGGGGAGTATCTGGGCAGCACGGTTGCCTTGCTGCCGGCGCACGGCGGGGCCAGGAGCAATCCTCCCGAATTCCTCTCCGCTGTGCATCCGCAGATAGCGGTAGTGATGGCTGGCGCAGGCAATCGCCAGGGGCTACCCTCGCGCGAGACGCTCGAACGCCTGGAAGCAACCGGCACGCCGCTCTATCGCACTGACCGGCACAGCACCATCGAGTTCGTCACTGATGGGGAGATGCTGGCGATCTATCCGGACACCGAGTAGCCAGACCGCGCCCTCTCCATAAACCAGGCCTGGCTGTCAACGGCGGGCGCACCATCAGCGGGCGCGAGCCGCCTGTACGTCCCGTCTGGCTGCAATTCGCGCGCCTTCACATTGTCCATCATCGAGACGCGCAGCACTTCGTCAAAAAGCCGGGCCTTGATCTGCTCGTCCTCTACCGGGAAAACAGTCTCCACACGCCGATCCAGGTTGCGCGGCATGAGGTCAGCGCTACCCATGTAGATATCGGGGCTACCACCGTTGGCGAAGTAGTAGATGCGCGGGTGTTCCAGGAACCTCCCGACCACGCTGGTGACGCGGATGTTCTCGCTGATGTCCTGGAGGCCGGGGCGCAGACAGCAAATGCCGCGCACGAGGAGATCAGTCTGAACACCGGCCATGGAAGCTTCATAGAGCAACCGGATCAGCTTGGCATCTACCAATGCGTTCATCTTCAGGATCATGCGCGCTTCGCGCCCTGCCCTGGCATGGTCAATCTCCCGGCGGATCAACTGCTCAAAGCGCTCGCGCAGATGTTCCGGGGCCACCAACAGCTTGTGGTAAGTTGCCCCAGGGGCGTAGCCCGTCAGGCGGTTAAACAGCTCACTGGCGTCTGTTCCGATGTCCGGACGGCTGGTCAGCAGCCCGATATCCGTGTAAATGCGCGCGGTCGTCGCGTTGTAGTTGCCGGTGCTCAGGTGCACGTAGCGCCGCAGGCCGTCGTCCTCGCGGCGGACCACGAGCGCCACCTTGCAGTGCGTCTTCAGCCCGACCAGACCGTACACGACATGCACGCCCTGCGCCTCTAGCTTGCGCGCCCAGACGATGTTGTTCTCCTCGTCGAAGCGCGCTTTCAACTCGACCAGCACAGCCACCTGTTTGCCGTTCTCCTGGGCCTCGAGCAGTGCGCTCACGATAGGTGAATTGCTGCCCACCCGGTACAGTGTAGTCTTGATGGCCAGCACCTTAGGATCGTGGGCGGCCTGGCGGAAGAACTGGACAACCGGCAGAAACGAGTCGTAGGGATGGTAGAGCATCACATCCTGTTCGCGCACCACCGAGAAAATGTCGTCATCCCTGTTCAGAACATCCGGTATGACCGGGATGTATGGCGTCTCGCGCAGAGCAGGCACGTCAATGCTGGCCAGCTCGAATAACTGGCTCAGCCCTAGCGGCCCAGGCGACTGGTAGATGTCGGTGCGATCGATGTTGAGATGCCCTTTGAGGAGATCCAGCAGGTGCTGAGGCATGTTTTCGGGCACCTCCAGGCGCACGACGCGCCCGAAGCGCCGCTGGCGCACGCCGGCCTCGATTGTCTCCAGCAGGTCAGAGGCCTCGTCCTCGGCGATCTCCATATCGGCATTGCGCGTCACGCGGAATGGACAGGCTTCCAGAATCTGGCTCCCCGGAAAGAGAGTGGTCAGGTTGGCGGCGATGATCTCTTCCAGGAACACGAACTGTTTCTGTTTGCCAACCCGCGCATCAGTATAGCGGCGAACGATCTCATGCACGGGAATCAGACGCGGCAGCACTTGAGGCACCTTCAGCCGCGCGAACCGCTGCTGCTGGTTATGGTTTTGCAGCAGAATAGCCAAGTTGAGGCTCAGATTCGAGATGAAGGGAAACGGGCGACCGGGATCAACTGCCAGGGGAGTGAGCACAGGGAAGACCTCACTCTCGAAGAACGAGCGCAGCGCCCGTTTGTGCTTTTCTGGCAGGCTGTCATATGCCGTAACGTCGATCTTGTGCTCGCGCAGCTTGGGCAGTATGTCCTCGTGCAGACAGCGGGACTGCGTTTCCAGCATCGGCAGCAGGCGCTTGCGGATGGCCGTTAGCTCTTGGGAGGGAGTCAGTCCGTCGGGCGGCGTCTCGGCCACACCGGCTGCAATCTGCTCGCGCAAACCGGATACCCGGATCATGAAGAACTCGTCCAAATTGTTAGCGAAGATCGCCAGGAACTTCACGCGCTCCAGCAATGGAACTGCGGGATCAAGCGCCTCTTCGAGAACCCGGTGGTTGAACTCCAACGTGCTGAGCTCGCGGTTGATATAAAGCTTCGGGTCTCGCAGGTCCGGCAGCGAAGGCGTTTCCCGGTCAACATCCCTAGACTCGCCCATATATGACCCCGTGTCGCGGCGTTAGGTGCAGTTGCTCTCGCCATGGAGTATAGCACAGATCGCTGCCCCTATCTGACCGTCAGGCACCAGTCAGAGGAGACAGTACTCGCGCGGCGCCTTCAACTGAGCGGGCAGTCACACGGCTCTGTCTTCGAGTGATCGGTGCTCAAAGCGGATAAGCGGATTGCGAAGAACAGAGCCCGGCAGTAGAATCAAGCCAGTCAGGGGATTCTATGGATAAGAGGGGTGGGAGTATGTCCACGCGACGTTTCCACGATGACATGGTCGATCGACCGGCTACTGGCCCGCGCGGGCAGGAGCCAGCTCAACAGCGGGTAGCCGAAGGCGATCCGTCCGCAGGCGGCGCGCCTCGCCAGCCGCGCGTGGTTCCGCGTGGCCGCAGCAATCGCAATACGGCCCACATGCCGCGCACGCTGGCCCAGGTGATGTCTGAAGCCAATGACATGGTCGTCCGCGGCGATTTGACAGAATATGTCCCGCTCCCAACCGGCTTCGACCCACTCGACGGTATGATCGGCGGGGGTCTGCGCAAGACCGAGCTTGTGCTCCTGGGTGGTGCCCAGGGCATCGGCAAGACCATTGCCACCCTGCAAATCGCTCGCAACATCGCCATGCGCAGCGGGCAGTTCGCCTTCTACCTCTCCTTCGAGCAGACCGAAACCCACCTGATGAACCGGCTGCTGTGTCTGGAGAGCATCAACCCACCCGAGATCGATCTGAAGAGCGGCGTGCGCCTGAAGGACCTGTATGACATCGTCATCGCCGAGCGCGCCAAGAGCACCCTGCGTGGCGGGGCTGATGGTGGCGGCTCGCTGCAAACCATTCTGCGTGAGAATACAAGAACGGCGATGGCCCTTGCGCGCATGAACCGCTACGCTGACCGGTTGATCCTGGTGAAAGCAAGCCCTGCCGTGACCACTCTGCGCGCCATCCGCGAGATGACGGCGCGCCTGTGCGACGCGACCGGCGGCAACGTGACCGTCTTCGTGGACTACCTGCAGAAGGTCGCCATTCATCCGGAGCGAGCGACTGACGAAGCGGAGAAGGTGACGATTGTCGTTGAGGGGCTGAAGGATACGGCGCTGGCGCTGGGAGTGCCGGTGTGGGCCATTGTCGCCGCCGACCGCGAAGGGTTGAAGGCCAACCGGCTTCACCTGTTCCACTTGCGGGGCAGCTCGGCGCTGGACTACGAATGCGACATCGCCATTATCATGAACAACAAGTACCACATCCTCTCGAAGGAGCACGTCGCCTTCAACCCGTATCAGGCCCGGCAATACCGTGACTGGGTCGTGTTCACGGTGGAGAAGAACCGGGCCGGACGCGCCATGCAGGATATGGAGTTCCAGCTTCACGCGCCGTATTTCGCTTTTGATCCACGTGGTCAGCGCGTCCAGCAGCAGCTTATTGACGACAAGATCATCGAGACGTAGCTCTGCCCGCCTGTCAGGAGAATCACAAGGCGCCGGACTCATCCGGCGCCCTCTTCTCTTCCAGCCTGGCTACTCACCGCTGCGCAACTCGAACCAATAGCGCTCCGAAAGCTGGCGAACCTGCTGTTCCGCGTGGTAGCTGCTGCGCACCAGGGGGCCAGACTCAATCCACTTGAATCCCAGTTCCAGGCCGATGCGCTTCAGCTCAGCGAATTCCTCCGGGCGATAGTAGCGGTCAATGGGCATGTGTCTCTTGCTCGGTTGGAGGTACTGCCCGATGGTCAGGATGTCCACGCCCCACGACGCTAGGTCTTCGATCACAGCCACGACTTCGTCGAACGTCTCGCCCAGCCCCACCATGATGCCGCTCTTGGTCAGCGCCAGCGGGTCCATCTCCTTGGCGTTGCGCAGCGTTGCTTCGGCCCACTCGTAGTGATCCTGCGGCTGCACCTGACGAAATAGCCGCGGGACCGTCTCAACATTGTGGTTCAGAATCTCCGGCTGCGCATCCATGACAATCTTGAGAGCGTCGCGCCTGCCTTTGAAATCGGGGATGAGCACCTCGATGCTGCACCCCGGCTGGACCTGGCGGATGCGGCGAATGACCATGGCGAAGATCGGCGCGCCTCCATCGGGCCGCTCATCGCGGTTGACGCTGGTGATGACCACGTGGCGCAGGTTTATGGCCTTCACTGACTGCGCGATCCGGTTAGGCTCCTGCCAGTCGAGCGGTGCCGGTCGTCCGGTCTTGATGTCGCAGAAGCGGCAAGAGCGCGTGCACGTGTCGCCCATCATCAAGAAGGTGGCCGTGCCAGCGCCCCAGCACTCGCCGAGATTGGGGCACATCGCTTCTTCGCAGACGGTGTGCAGGTGCTTGCTGCGCATCAGGCCCCGTACCATGTCGTAGGTCTCGCCGCTTGGAGCCCGCACCTTGATCCATTCCGGACGCCGCTTTGGCCGCGCGCCAATGACCTCGCCTGCCGTGCCTGTCTCATCGCTGCGAATGTGATCAGCCACCCCGTCTCTCCGTGAATTCCTGGAATTGCCCTCTCAAGCCGAGCAGATTGTACCATGCGCGCGCGTTCTCGCCGAACCGCCTGGCCCGACGACGCGCCCTGACCGGAGGGAAACCGTGCGCCTTGCAGAGTGGCCCCGACGGGACACTGGCGGTATGATTGCCCAGAGGATGCCACCCATGAGCTCGATTCTTCTCTGCGCCAGAGCGGGCACGCTGACCCTTATCATCGGTTGCCTGACGGCGTGCGCCCCTGAGCCCACGCTGTATTCCGGCTCGCCCCCAGCACCGGCAGCCACTTTCGGGGTGTCGGTTGCTGCCAGTCGCGTGCTCCCTACTGAAGCGCCGCCATCCGTGCCGGCACCCACAGCAGCCCCCGCGTCTGAGCCACTGGCTGGCGGGCCTGCCTGCAGCACCACCAGCGTGACCTACGTGCTCGACGCCGTGCTGGACTGGGCGACCTATACAGTCCAGGTCCGCCAGCGAGTCGCGTACACCAACGACACCGGTCACTCGCTCGATTCGCTCGTGCTGGCTGTTCCCAGCGTGATCGAACCTGGCGACTTCTCGCTGAACCGTGTGGCTCTTGGCGATCAGCCTCCTCTGCGGGACTACATCCTGAGCGCGTCGCAGATTATCATTCCCCTACCCCAATCGCTGGAGCCAGAGCGCTCGACACGGGCTACGCTGGAGTTCTCGCTGGCCATTCCCCCCATTCGTCACGGCTATCGCCTTGGACGCACAGGCTACCTGGGCTACAGCTCGCGCCAGGTCAACCTCGGCTTGTGGTTCCCGCAGATACCCCCCTATCGGGATGAGAATGGCTGGGTTCTGCACGAGCCGTGGCCTGTTGGAGAGCCGTTCGTCCTGCGCACAGCAGACTACGCGGTCATCCTGCGCGTAGAGAACGCACCCAAGGAGCTGCGCGTGGCCGGCCCTGGAGCGATGTCCCGCCCCGATGCCGCGTCCTGGCGCTTCGAGCTGTGCGGGAGCCGCGAGATCAGCCTGTCTCTGTCGGACCAGTTCAGTCTGCTCACGACCTCCACAGCCAGCGGCATCCCGGTTGAGCTTTTTGCCATAGCAGGCCGTGGCGGAGGCTCGCCAGACGCCGCCGAGTACGCCCTGGACACTGCGGCCAGAGCGATTGATCTCTACGAGACGCGCTATGGCTCGTTTCCTTGCGAGCGCATGGTCGTCGTGGAAGGCGACTTCCCGGATGGGATGGAGTTCAGCGGGCTGGTATTCGTGAGCGAGGCATGGTTTCGCACGTGGGGGGGCACAGCCAACGATTGGCTGACCCTCATCACCGCCCACGAGGTATCGCACCAGTGGTGGTACGCGGCGGTGGGCAGCGACCAGGGTCTGGATCCCTATCTAGACGAAGCACTTGCCACTTACAGCGAGCTTGTCTTCCTGGAGCACTACTACCCCGATCTGGTAGATTGGTGGTGGGCCTTCCGCATCAACAATTACTCCCCGAAGGGCTTCGTGGACATGCCCATCACAGCCTTTGAGGGGCCTCGTCCATACATCAATGCCGTCTACCTGCAGGGAGCGCGTATGCTGCATGACTTGAGACGCGCCTTGGGCGATGACACGTTCTTCGCCTGGCTGAGACGTTACGCCAGCACCATGCACGGACGCATCGCCGAGCCAGCCGACCTGTGGCGCGCGCTGAATCCCAGCCACTACACGGCCACCGAAGCTATCAGGCAGCAGTACTTAGCGCGCGCCGATGTCCTGAGAGACCCCGACTCCATCCCGTGATCGCCTGGGTGCCCAGGCGGACTTGAGCATTTGGGGTATACTCACCTTAGCGGAGTCCTGTCTTGTCACACACAACGCGGGTGTGGAATGCTCTCGACAGTCTATTCGTGCGCCGTCGTCGGCCTGGACGGTGAGATCGTCCAGGTGGAGGTTGACTACAATCCCCATTCACTGCCTGCCTTCACCGTTGTTGGCCTCCCCGACACGGCGGTGCAGGAAAGCCGCGAGCGCGTCCGCGCCGCCATCCGCAACAGCGGCCTGCAATTCCCCAACAAGCGCTATACCGTCAATCTGGCCCCCGCGAGTCTGCGCAAGGAAGGTCCCGCTTACGACCTGCCCATGGCCGTGGGCGTGCTGGCGTCCACCGACCAGGTCCCGCTGCCCGCCCTGACAGGGACCGTTTTCGTGGGCGAGCTGTCACTCGACGGCTCGGTGCGCCATGTCAGCGGCATCCTCCCCATCACTCACCGCGCCTGGCTCGAAGGCTACGAGTGCGTTTTCGTGCCCGAAGAAGACGCTCCACAGGCCGCGCTGGTCCCCGACATTGACGTGATCCCGGTGCGATCACTGGGGCATCTGGTCGAGCACCTCTACGATCTCAACAGGATTCCTCCCTTCATCCGCTCTGACGTGGACACGGGCCTGCCGCCCGATCTGGACGGGCTGACCGACTTCGCCGATGTGAAAGGGCAAGAGCACGTCAAGCGCGCCCTGGAAGTCGCAGCGGCAGGCGGCCACAATGTGCTGATGGTTGGCCCGCCGGGTGTCGGCAAGACCCTCCTCGCTCGCGCCCTGCCTGGCATCCTGCCCACGATGACGCTAGACGAGGCGCTGGAGGTGACGCGCATCTACTCTGTGGCGGACTTGCTGCCCGCCGACAGGCCGCTGATCCGGATACGACCCTTCCGCGCGCCACATCACACCATCAGCGAGGCGGGACTCGTCGGCGGCGGGTCGTGGCCCCAGCCCGGAGAGGTAAGCCTGGCCCATCGCGGAGTCCTCTTCCTCGACGAGTTGTTGGAGTTTGGCAGCCACACCCTGGAAGTGCTGCGCCAGCCGCTCGAGGACAAGCAGGTCACGATCAGCCGAGCGCGGGCGGCTCTCTCGTTCCCGGCGAATTTCATGCTGGTCTCGGCCATGAACCCCTGTCCGTGCGGGTATTATGGCGATCCTGTCAGGGAGTGCACGTGCTCGCCGAACGTCATCCGCCGCTACCAGCAGCGGCTGTCCGGCCCGATGCTCGACCGGATTGACATCCATGTGGACGTTCCGCGAGTGGATTACGATAAGCTGACAGATAGCCGGCGTGGCGAACCGTCAGCGGCCATCCGCGAGCGTGTCGAGGCAGCGCGCGTGAAGCAGCGAGAGCGGTTCCGCGATGAAGCGCGCCTGCAGTGCAACGCTGATATGGGGGCCAGCGACATCCGCCGCCACTGCCAACCCGAAAGCGCGGGCAAGCAGTTGCTAGAGACAACCCTGCGCAAGATGCAACTCAGCGCCCGCGCCTATCATCGGATTCTGAAGCTGAGCCGCACGATCGCCGATCTCGCCGGCAGCGACACGATCCAGGTCGCTCACATCGCTGAGGCAATCCAGTACCGCCCGCGCAAGATACTCTATTGATGCCTCCTGAAAGCGCGGCTCCTGGTGCTGCTGGCCGGCAATGGCCAACGCCTGGCTACAACGCATTCCGGTTGGCTCGCTCCAGCTCCTCTGGGGTGTTGATGTTCTTGAAGGAAAGCCCAGCCGGATCGAGATCGTGATACTCGGCGGGCAGGACATAACGCGCTTTGACCATCCTGTAGAACCCGATCACTCTGAGCCGGTTTGCCTCCAGGTCCGCCAGAATGGGAGCGAGGACCGTCTTGCGGTAGATGGCGTGCAGCCCCTGCGGATGATCATTGTGCACGGGCACAATCACGTCGTAAGGCCCCTCGCGCTCGTCCCGCAGCCCGGCGATGTAGCGGAGCAGCGCCCCGCTCAGGTATGGCATGTCGCAGCCGACAACCAGTGTGTGCTCGCTCGGGCTGTGATACACCGCCGAGTATATGCCGCCCAGCGAGCCTTTGTCCGGGAACACGTCAGGATATGTGGTCAGGCGCAGATAGGCGTAGCCGTTGGGCTGGTTGGTGATGAGCAGCACCGATTCGACAGGCAGCGCGCTCACGCAGGCCACCACATGCTCGATCATCGGTCTGCCGTGCAGCAGCACGAACGACTTGTCCTGCCCCATCCGCGAGCTTCGTCCGCCGGCAACAATAGCCGCGCTCAGGTCTGGCACGATCCTCTCCTCAGCCTCTTACTACGCCTGCTGATCCTGTCTGGCGTCCCCATATCCTGGCACGGCGATTACCCATGTGCGTCGTCTGCACGAGGATCCTGTGGCGCAGAGTATACGGCACCGACTGTGATCGTGCATGTCTTGTGCCTCCTAACGCGCGAGGACGCGCGAAACGGGATTGACGGGGTCTCCCTCGGCAGCTATAATAGCGCGTCGGCATCCTGGAGGTCATCCAGGATGCGCGAGCAAGTTATGGCCAATTTTCCCCGCTGGGGCGATCGCCCGATCTGCTGCCAGCGGCGGCAAAGCGAAGATTGGAGACTCGAACATGTACGCGATTGTACGGACAGGCGGACGCCAGTACCGCGCCGAGCCAGGGCAGACGATTGACGTCGAGCGGCTCCCCGACGAAGAAGGGGCAGCCATCGAGCTGACCGACGTCCTGCTCGTCGTGCCCGACGACGGCGCGCCGCTGATTGGCCAGCCGCTGGTTGCTGGAGCAGCGGTCAAGGCGACCGTCGTCAAGCAAGGGCGCGCAAAAAAGATCTTCGTGTGGAAGTACAGCCCCAAGAAACGATATCGCCGACGTCGTGGTCACCGCCAGTACTACACGCGGTTGCAGGTTGACGGCATTACGGGCGTTTAGGCATCAGTTCTAAGGAGAGCGGACTCATGGCACACAAGAAAGGTGGCGGCTCCACCCGCAATGGCCGCGACAGCAACAGCAAGCGCCTGGGCGTGAAGAGATTCGGCGGCGAATACGTGATTCCTGGCAACATCATCGTCCGCCAGCGTGGCACGAAGTTCCACCCCGGGGCCAACGTCGGCATGGGGCGCGACTACACCATCTTCGCCACCGCGGAAGGACACGTCGTCTTTGAGACCTACGCGCGTGGCCGCAAGCGGATCAGCGTGCAGCCCGCGGAGAGCAAGGCCGAACAGGCCTAGCTTCTCGCCAGCGTACAAGCCTCAATCGTGATCATACCGCCACGCATCCCCCCACTCTGGGGAACCGTGGCCGGAAAGGCTGAGAACATACAAATGCGTGAGAACATTCACCCCCAGTGGTTCCCTGAAGCGCGCGTGATTTGCGCCTGCGGCAACACCTGGACTGTGGGGTCCACGGTCGCGGAGATCCGCACCGATGTCTGCTCGGCTTGCCATCCCTTCTACACCGGTGAGCAGCGCATTGTGGACACCGAAGGCCAGGTTGACCGCTTCATGAAGCGCCTGCTGGAGCGCGATCGCAAGCTGGCCGAAGACGAGACGCGGGAAATGGAGCGCACCTCGCCTGAGGTGCCGATCATGGATCTCGGCTTGGAGAAGCGCTACGCCAACATCTTCATCGAGAATGGCATTGAGGTGGTCGGCGACCTGCTGGCGCGCTGGAACGCCGGCGGCGACGAGGCCATCCTGGCTATCTCCGGCATTGGGCGTAAGGTGCTGGCAGACACCAAGAAGCTGCTGCGTGCCCGTGGCTATGAAATCCCGGAGCAGATTACGGAGTAGCTACCGGCGCTGTTGGCGATCACGCGGGGGCAGGTTCGGTCGAGGAAACCTGCCCTTTTCGTTGGAAACAGGTGGTTTTGCCGTATGGCATCAGGGCATTAGGCCGGGCCTATGCCTGGTTCTGAGGGGGAACGAGATGAAGCACCACAGCGGGCGTGTCGAGGTCATCTGCGGTAGCATGTTCAGCGGCAAGACCGAGGAATTAATCCGGCGAGTGCGCCGCGCCACCATCGCCAGGCAGACCGTCCAGGTCTTCAAGCCAGCCATCGATTCCCGCTACGCTCTCCAACGTGTGACCTCGCACAACGGGCAGGACTTTGAGGCAATTCCGGTCGCCGAGGCGCGGGTGATTCCCTCTATGCTGCGGCCAGACACGACCGTCATCGCCATTGACGAAGCGCAGTTCTTCGACGCAGCCATTGTCCCTGTTGTGGACGAGCTTGCCGCCCGGGGAGTGCGCGTCATCGTGGCCGGCCTGGACACCGACTTTCGCGGAGAGCCGTTCGGGGCCATGCCCGACTTGCTCTGCCGTGCCGACGATGTGATCAAGCTCCACGCCATCTGCATGGTCTGCGGGGAGGAGGCCACGCGCACGCAGCGCCTGGTCAATGGCCAGCCGGCCAACTACCACGATCCCGTGATCATGGTAGGCGCCGCCGAGGCCTATGAGGCCCGCTGCCGCGAGCATCACGTGGTCCCCGGACGCTAGCTGTTCAGGCAGAGGAAGCTTGGCGCCCACGAGGCGAGAAGAGGCAACTCCGGTCTGTCAGAAGGCCAGGCGGGCGAGGCTGAGCAGCCCTTCCTCAGTGGCCCACACAGCGACAGCCAGCGGTACGAAGTTGTACACGAAGTGGGCAATAATCGCCGCCGCTGTCCCATAGCGATGGCGCAGCCACCCGAAAACCAGGGCCACGCCAAGAATGATCAGCCACGCCGGTGTGAGCGTGTACTGGGCGTGCGTCAGCGCGAACAGGACGGCGGTCGGCCACAGCCCAAAAACCGGCTGTAGCGCCCCCCGGTAAGCGATCTCCTCGCCCACAGCCGCTGTCGCCGCGAGCACGAAGGCCAGCCCCACACTTGTCACGCTCTCGGAGAGCGCTTCCGACGCTTCGGTCTGCTTCTGGTACGTCTCTTCAGAGACCAGGGCCATCCACAGTCCGGATAGAAGCGCAACATACATGAACAGGCCAAGCACAGCAGCCAGCGAGACCAACACGGCTCTGCCCGTTGGCCAGGTGAGGCCCAGGCGCTCACATGCCTGACGCCAGGTGCGCCGCACGCCCAGTCCCACGCCGAGAAAGGCGAGGATCACGAAGGGCGCTGCGTTGGCCAGCAGCTCCCAGGCAGTGAGGCCGCCCTCAAACGCCTCTGCGATGCCTGTCATCCCTCCGCCAAGGGCGAAGCCGATCATCTGTACACCCAGAAAATACACGCATAGAATCATGGCCACGGTGTGCACCGTCGAACCAGGGTCAAAACCTCTCGTGGATTGACCCACGTCTGCGGTGGCCGCTTCGGGCCCGCTCGCCAGCGGTGCAAGGGACGGAGATGAGCGATCAGTGTAGTAGTTCAGCATCTGGGCAAAAAGCGGCCGGGCTGTCATTTGGGGCTGCAACGAGGGATGGCGCTGCGTGCCCGGCTGTGCGGACTCACCCCCATCATAAGCCTGGGTCCGCGGGGGAAACAGCCGTGCCAGCCGGCGGCGAGCGTTCTCCAACAGCAGAGCAGTGGCGGCCCCGCCTGTCAGGGCCGAGATCGCCAGCCCGATCCAGGCTTCCGCCTTCTGCGGCGCATCCGGGTCTTCGGGAGACAGATAGGCCATGCTGAGGGGGGCGATCCCATAGCCGACGATCACAAACACGTTGCCCAGCAGCAGGGCGAGCAGCAAGGGCCGGCGCAGCCAGGACTCCCGGTGACGATCAGCAGCATTAGCAGCAACCACCACCACGCTGAGCACACATACCGCCAGAGCCAGGAACAGAACATCTCCGCCGGACACCTATCACCTCACTTCGGTGTTGAGCAGTCGCTCGTGCGGGGACGCTGCCTAATGCTCGCCGAGCAGGCGCTCATAGGCCCCCGCCCATGCGTCAGCCTCGCGGGTCAGGCGCGTCACCTTGACTTCGGCAAAACGAGGAAGCAGCTCCACCAGCACCTCGAACAGCCTGGACCATTCGTCTCGCCGAATGATCGTCTCCAACCGATCCGCAGAATGGCCTGCCCACGCCCAGCGTTGGCGAAGCTGCTCCGCCTTGAGCCAGTAGTCTCGTTTCTCCCAGGCAGCGGCTGAGCTTTCGATGCCTTCCTCGATCGTACGCAAGCAGAAGACGACCTGGGCTGCCATGTCGCGCGCGTCTGCATCCAGCTCGGCCTTCTGACTGAGCAGCCGCAGAAGTTCAGCGGCTGTGCGCATCTGCTGGTTGCGGACACTCGTTGGATTGTTGATGTTGAGTACGCGCCCCATGCGCTTTGCGCTCCTCCTTCTGTCCCACAGCGACCTGCAATCTGCCACCCTTCAAAGCGTCCGCGCAACCTTAATCGCGATGGCGCTGGTTGTCAAGTGCTTCTCCCCGATCGCCAGGCCATCAATGCTGGCTCGTGACTGGGGGTAACGCGCTCCTGGCATCGCGCGCAGAACTCAGGCTGGCATCGTGGCAGTCGTGCCCTTGTGTTATCATCAAGCCACATGACAGCGACGACAGGAATGCGATTATGACGGAGTTCTTTCTCATTCGCCACGCGGACAACGACTGGGCAAGCGCGGGACGGCTGGCCGGCTGGACGCCCGGCGTTCACCTGAACGCACACGGCAGGCTGCAGGCGCAGGCGCTCGCTGAGCGTCTGGCATCGCTGCAGGTAGCTGCCCTCTACAGCAGTCCTCTTGAGCGCACCGTCGAGACAGCAGAAGCGATTGCCGCTCGCTTGCCCGGTGTTGCAGCGCAATTGCTGGAGAGCGTCGGAGAAGTCCGCTTCGGCCAGTGGGAAGGCAAGTCGCTCAGCAAGCTGCGGCGCGAAGCCCTGTGGAAGGACATCCAGACCCATCCCAGCCGTGTTACGTTCCCCGATGGAGAGAGCTTCCGCCAGGCTCAGGCGCGCGCGGTGGATGCTCTGGAATCGCTGGCTGTGCGTCACCCCCGGCAGCGCATCATCGTTGTGTCACACAGCGATGTGATTAAGCTGGTGCTTGCCCACTTCCTGGGGATGCATCTTGATTTGTTTCAACGCATTGAGATCTCGCCCGCGTCGCTCTCTGTGATACACCTGGCCGCCGGCCGGCCGACCATTCGCTGTATCAACGACACTGCCTATCTGCCGTCTCGACCGCCGCAGCACGGCAGACGCGGCGTCTGGCGACGCCTGTCGCGGCTTGTTCACCGGCGCTGAAATCGCCGGGAGTGGCTTGGCATTGCACCTCCGTAGCTCATAGAATCTTAGGAAGGCACGTGCAGCGGATTGACTCAGTGGAGCAAAGGAAGACAGGAGAGTATGCCCCCAAGGGAAATTGAGCTTGACCCTGTGGATTTCGTGACCATAGGCACGATCGGCCCCAAAGGTCGCCGCGTATTTCATCTGCAGGGCGGCAAGAGCGGTCAGGTTGTCACGCTGGTCATTGAGAAGCAGCAGGCGCAGGCGCTGGCTGAAGCCATCGCTGAGATGCTGAGCGATCTGGCTCAGAAGTACCCTGGTGTGTCCACAGGCGAGAGTCAGTTGTTGCGCAAAGCCCCGGCGCGCAACGATATGTCGCTGCGGGAGCCTGTCGAACCGCTCTTTCGCGCGGCGCAGATGGGTCTGGGCTATGATGCGGAACGCAATCTGATCGTGCTTGTCGCTCAGGAACTCGTTCTGGACGAGGAAGATGTGCCGATTCCTGATCCGCGGTCCGTCCGCCTGTGGGGAACGCCTCAGCAGTTCCGCGCTTTGGGCGAGCACGCCCAGGTCGTTGTGCGCCAGGGACGCTCTGATCCCAAGACCAACGGGTACATGATCTACTACTGGATGTGATGGGTGCAGGATCGGGCTTTGCTAGGCGCGCTGGTCGGGTACTTCCCATGTTCGATGACCTCTCAGGCGATATTGAGCAGGCAGAAGCGCTGCTTGCCCGCGGCGATATTGCTCGCGGCACCGACATAGCCCTTTGGGGCTCCAACTACGCCGAGCTTGTGACTGTGCAGCACAGTGAGCTCTGCGTCCTCGCGGTCTACAAACCACGCAGGGGCGAGCGCCCGCTGTGGGATTTCCCCGACGGCACTCTTTGCTACCGTGAAGTGCTCACTTATTCCGTGTCCAAAACGCTGGGCTGGGGTCTGGTTCCGCCCACCCTGCTGCGTGAGGGCCCTCACGGGCTGGGGTCTTTGCAGTTGTTTGTCGTTCACGATCCAGCCGTCTCCTACTTCAACCTCGATGATCGTTTCGCCGAACAGTTGTGGCGTTTTGCGCTGTTTGACTACATCGTCAACAATGCAGACCGCAAGGGCGGGCACGTGCTGCTGGATGTTGGTGGGAAGCTGTGGGGCATTGACCACGGGCTGACGTTCCACGCGGTGCTCAAACTGCGGACGGTAATCTGGGAGTATGCTGGTCAGCCGGTGCCCGGAGATCTGCTGGCTGATGTGGAGACTCTGCGCGCTCAGCTTGCCAGCAGGGACTCATCGCTCCGTTTGCTGCTGGACAACTACCTGACGCCGCGTGAGGTTTTATCGCTGGGGCGGCGTGTTGAGCGAGTACTACAGACTAGGCGATTCCCTTTGCCGGGTTCTGGGATGGTTTATCCATGGCCGCCGGTGTAGTGGTTTTCTGTGTGGTTTTTTGTGTTGTTGTGGTGGGTTGGGTTTATGACTACGCGAAACGATGTTGCTCCACATCATCGCAGAACCACGCAACTCGGCACCCATCCCGCTACGGGATGTCGTCAGGGGGCGGCGAAGCCCCACTGGCTTCAGGGGTCGCCGCCACGGGGCCAGGAGTCCTGAGGGGGGGCGTCGGAGTCCCTCCCAGGGATTCCGGCGCAGGCGCGGTCTCAGTTCGAGCCACGGTCGGCGTCACTGTCGCAGGAGGCACGGCGGTCGCCTCTGGCTGTGCAGCACGCTCTGCCACCATGACCACGCGCTGCTCAAGAGACGAGTCCTGGAAGGGGTAGTTGTACCAGTCACCCCAGTACAATACCCACTGGAATGACTCCAGGGCCCGCGCCGGCTCGTTCAGCACTTCCAGGATGAGCGCGCGCATATACTGATCTACAGCCGTGTCGCGTATCAGCAGTGCCTGGGTGTTGTCGTTCAGGGCCAGTTGGAGAGCCAGCCGCCCCTGCCCCGCTGCCGTCGTGCTCCTCTGCGCTATCTGGTAGTACTGCGCCTGGGCACGGTAGGAGAGGGCATCAGCCCGCTGCGACTCTTCGGGCAGGCGCGCGATGAACGTGTCTGACAGCAGAGCGAGCATGCCATCGTAGTCACAGGTCAGCTCATTCGGGTGAAGCGAGCAGGTCTCGACGAACATCTGCGCCTGCCATAGCCGGTACTGCGGGTTGGCCGGGTCCAGCGCCACGAGATGGCTGAGCCAGCCCTGGGCCGCGCTGTAGTTATCCAGGTGCAAGCCGATCGCGACCAGGCGCTCAACGACCGCGGCGTCTGCTGGCCCATTACCAACTGCCACCGCCTTCTCGAAATCTGCATAGGCCTCCATCAACCGGCCAGAACTGTAACATAACTCTCCGTGCAACACATACGCTCGCTCGACGACGGCGTCCGCGCTGTCCGGCAGACTGGCAGCGCTATCAAGAATGCGCAGCAAGGCGGTCTCGGCCATCTCGACATTGCCCTCGCCCAGACGCGCTTCGGCAAGATACAGGAAACCCGCGGGCTCTCCGGGATAGAAATGCAGCAAGGTCTGCGCGCTGCGGACAGCAAGACCGAAGTACTGGAGCCTGCGCTCATCAGGTTGCGCCTGCGAGGCCAGCCTGAGAAAGGCCTCGGTCTGCAATCTCAGAGCCGGCAGCAGCGCCGGATCATTGGCCAGCGCACGCCCAAGATGCTCCAGCGCGCTGGCCGGCTGGCCGTCCGCCAGCTCGATCTCAGCGGCCAGAACCAGCAGGTTCAAATCATTGGGTCTGTTCAGCAACGATTGCTTCACCGTCCCCCGTGCGGCCGCAAGATCGCCGCGCGCCAGCTCGACCCTGGCCTTGGTCAGCACCGCAGGTATGAGACGGCTATCCCTGGCCAGTGCCTGGCTTGCCAAGTCGAGCGCGGTCAGGGAGCGAGTGTCTTGCTGGTAGCGAATCTCGGCCAGTCCCGCCAGGAGAATAGGCTCGTTGCGGCACGAACTATACCCCCGCGGAGGCTCGTTATTCAGCGCCCATTCCAGGAGAGCGACCGCCTTCTGGAAATCCTGTATGCCGGCCAGACTCAGCGCCTCGAAATACACCATGACCGAATAGCAGTGTGGCTCGGAGCGCTCGCGCTCCTCCTGCAGCATGGTGAGGGCCACTCGGTAGTCTCCCAGCCCATAGTGCGCAGCCGCTTCATCCACAAGGCGGGCGACACTCGCATCCGCTCGCGGGTAGATTTCAGTTGGCACAGCAAGTCCGTAGGGATCGATGGGCGCGACGTCGCGCGGGACATCCGTCGGCGGGATCAAGAGAACCGGGAACTCGGTCGGCGTGGGGCCTCCCACGGTTGGGGTAAAGGTCGGCCGCGGTGTCAGGCTGGGAATGCGCGTGTTCACTTGACCGATGCGCTGCTCGCCACCCTCCAGAACACCCATCTCCTGCACCAGGATTGCGGCACCGACGAAGAGAACTGCAAGCAGAATGAGTCCGGTCGCGAACATAGCCTGGCGGAGGCGGGCAGCGCCACTCTCTCCGTACCTTCCACGTCGCCTGCGCACCCAGGAGCCGCGCAGTGCACTAGAAGGGAGTGGATCGTAGCCCTGCAGGAAGCCATCTACGGCAGGCAGCACGCGCGCATACTTCGCCTCATCAAGGATGGGCACAATCGTCCCGCTGACAGGCTCCCCGGCCTGGCTCTCCGGGTCCATGCCCAGCGCGCGCAGCCCCTTCAGGCCGAATTCGTTCTGTGGGTTAACCTCTAGCAGCTTCCTGAGACAGAACAGGCGCTCACCATCGTCGGCAGCGACGCTGCTGAGCCACATCCATCCAATCTCGTTGCGAGGATCCCTGCGCACGACATCCTGCAGGATCGAGCGCGCCTCATCGCGCTGACCGCTGCGCGCGGCAGCGATTCCTTGGTGCAGCAGTTGGTTCAAAGGTTCCTGCCCCATGCTCATTGACCCCATCAGCCAGGAGGTGATGTCATCATTGTACAATAACACCCACCGCGCAGGAAATCGCTCAGCAGTCGTGCAATCCCATAGAGCGCCAGGTATACTCGCAGCCGTTCATTGGACGTGGCGCTGGTGGAGGAATATGTCATGACGAGTACCTGGCGTCTGTTCATTGCTGTCGCGCTTCCAGGGCCAGTGATCTCCGTGTTGGAGGAAGCCCAGGATGCTCTAAAAGCAGCAGGCGCGCCTCGGATTGTGACCTGGGTCGCGCCCGCCAACATTCACCTGACGCTCAAGTTCCTGGGAGAGACTCCAATAACACAGTGCGATGCGATCTCAGCGGCCTTGTCAGGCGCTGCCGGGCAGCACGGCCCGTTCACTCTCTCCACGAGCGCACTCGGCTGCTTCCCCAGTGCGCGCGACCCGCGGGTCATCTGGACTGGCCTGGGAGGGGATGTTGACCCGTTGCAGCATCTGCACAAGTCCATTGAGCGCGCGACCGCCCGGCTGGGCTTTCCGCCCGAGCAGCGCCCGTTCAGTCCCCATCTGACCTTGGGCAGGGTCCGCCGGGATGCCACGCGGGCCGAGGCCGAGCGTCTCGGCATCCTCATAGGCCACAGCGCTCCACCTCCCTCAGTCCGGTGGTCTGTCACAGAGCTGAGCCTGTTCCGCAGCGAACTGAAGCCGAGTGGTGCGGTCTACACGCGCCTGCACAGCGTTCCGCTGCGCGGCGACACGTGATCTGGGCTGGCATGAGCACGGCGCCGCTGCTACAATGTCCGCCAGATACAGCATTTGCAGGAGGATAGCCCACTGGAACCCGTAGAACTGGCCCGCGCCATCGTCAACCTGGCCACTGACAAGAAAGGTGAGGACATCGTCCTCATGGACATGCGCCAGGTATCCCCGATCACTGACTACTTCGTCATCTTCAGCGCCACGTCCGACCGTCAGCTAAGAGCGATCACTGAGCATGTGTCTGAGGAAATCAAGAAGCAGCACAGCATCCAATACTGGCATATCGAGGGCGATCCCTCCAACGGCTGGGTACTGTTGGACTACGCGGATGTTGTCGTTCACGGGTTCCTGCCTGACCGCCGGGCGTACTACGATCTTGAAGGCCTGTGGCGCGAGGCCCCTGTTGTAGTCCATATCCGATGATGGCCGGCTGCCTTGCCGTGCGACCGCCCAGATCGCGCAGCTTCTGCCTGGGTTAGCCAGCGCGGGCCACGTTTGACCGTGAAGCGCGCTGCGCAGGTCACCCTCTTTCGAATATCCACCGGTCTACATCGCGTCCCCAAACCAACAGTTCATCAGGGCCGAAGAACAGCGCGACCTCCTTCTCGCCGTTCGCCACGGAATCAGAGCCGTGGACCAGGTTGCGGCCGACTTCGAGACTAAGATCACCCCGAATTGAACCAGCCCCGGCCTCAGCGGGGTTCGTAGCCCCAATCGTATTGCGAGCTGCCAATACCGCGTTCGTGCCCTCAAGCACCATGACGACCACTGGCGCCGATGTGATGTAATCGAGCAGAGCCGGATAGAAGGGCTTGCCCTCATGCACTGCATAATGCCTGGCGGCCAAGTCACGACTCATTTGCATCAGCTTCATGCCGACAACGCGCAGGCCGCGCCGCTCGAAGCGGGCCACAATCTCGCCAATCAGACCGCGCTGCACAGCGTCTGGTTTGATGATGATCAGGGTGCGTTCCACGAGTCCTCCTAAGGGAGCAGATGATGGGCACAAGACAACGGGCTGAATTGTAGCTTCAGCCCGCTCTTCAGCCAATCCGCGATTCCGAGCCGCCTGGCACAGGTCTGCAAACTATAACTGCTCCAACGCCCGGCGGTAGGAATAGAGAGCTTCCTTGAGCCGTCCCCGGCGCAGATAGGCATCGCCCAACATACGGTGGATCTGCGTCTCCGCTGGATACTCAACAACAAGCGCGGACAGGTCGTTGACCACGTCCGGCAGAAGCTGACCCGCCTCGATCAGCACCTCGTAGTGAGCACAGCTCCCCGGAACCTGATCGAGCGCCCACAACGCACGGGCCAGCGCGATTCTGCTCCCGTGATCGTCAGAATTCTCGGCGACACGCCGCTCGTACTCAGCAAGCTGCTCGCTGTCCGGCACAGGTAACGACGCCCGGCGGGTTGCGGCTGGTGCCATCTCGCGCAAAGGCGCGCTCTCCTCCCAAGCAGTCACCCCGATGGCCGGTCTATCGAACTCCCCCAGCCAGCCGGAACCAGCTTCGGCCTCATGCGCCGCCAACCAGGTCTGGTCATCAGCGGCAACACGCGCTTCCTGGTCGCTCGCGTCACGAAGCCAGGCCGGTACGTCGGCCTCGTCAAAGCCGGGCGTTTCGTCCTCACTCAATAGCCAGGCCGGCATTTCGACGGGTGTCGCTAACTGGAACTGCGGCTCACCCTGCTCGCCACCCGCTTCCGGCTCCCTTACATCCGCATCCACTACGGGGGCTTCCAGACCCACATCCCACGAGGTCTCCATGGCCTGATGCCCATACTGCGCAGGCTCATCCTCGTACGTCTCTTCAACCGCTTCGCCCAGGTTGTCGAGTCCCGACCAATCCACACGGAGTTCGTCGGACACAGTCTCAGGCTCGTCCACACCACCAACAGTCTCAAGGTCGCCTGCCAGCGTCAGTGCGGAAGCCTCACGGGCTGCCGACTCCGCGACTTCCTCCGGCTCATCCATGTCCGTCAGCCAGGGCGCGCCTTCGGACTGAGGGGACTCCAAATCCAGGGATGCGGCTTCCTCAGCCTCAAGGCTCCCCATCTCGATTGGACGCATGTCAACAATCCACGCGGGCAGGTCCTCAGCAGGACTCGCCGGCTCGGACGCAGCCTCATCGAACTCAGTGTCCTCCTGGGACTCGCGTTCTACAGCCAGCCGTGAAGCCTGACGCTGGAGCCAGGCCAATTCCTGTTCTCCACTCAGTTCGCCTCGTACCAATGCCTGCTCGATCTGCTCGTCGGTCATGCCCGCCAGTGGGTCGGCGTCCGGCGAAGCAAGTCCCTGCAACACACCTGCCTCGCCGTCGTCCACGGCCAGGAACTCCGACAGATCGGACTCTGGCTCAGTCGCCAGGTCCTCCAGCCACAGCAGGGCATCGGGAGCGGACTCGGCGGGTGCAAGAGTTTCCTCCGGCTCATCCTGGTGCTCTCGGTCCAGGCTCTCCAGCCAGGTCGAGGCCTCGGCGAGAGAAGCCGCGTCCTCGTCGCCAGGCACCAGCTCAAGCGCCTCAAACTGAGCGCGATCTTCGCCAGGGAAATCGCCCCACGAATCGCCCTCTCCCTCGGCGACCACCGCATCCGACAGGTCACCGCCGACGATCTGGTCCACCTCGTCGTCAAAGGAGCCGCGCACCAGTCCTAATGACATGCGGCTTGCTTCAAACGGCACATAGCCAGGCTCATCAATCACCACGTCCGGCGGCGGCTCGGCGATAGAAAGGTCAGCCGGCGTCACCAGTTCCTCTGATCTGGCTCCTTGCCGGGCGGCAAGGCTTTCCAGCCAGAGCATGGGATCAACCCCATCCAGGAAATCCTCGGCTGCTTCGGTCCTGAGCCTGAAGTCCGCGGGCACCTCCGGTCTGCGCTCGGCGGTCCGGGTGACCTCTTCCCACGCATCGTCAATGGCGCTGGCCCCAAGCCCCTCCTCGCCAGCCGAGAGCGCCTCCTCTGGCACGGTCTCGCTGTCCTGCGCGCCCCAGTCGAAGCCGGCACCCTCATCGGCCCGCACATGCACCACGGTGTCTTCATCCGACCGGACCGCCAGGCCCCCCAGCCAGCGCATTGGATCGGCAGCCGCCGATACCGCAGTCTCCTGGCGATAGTCCTCAAGAGCACCGTCCCCAGTCTGCTCCTCGCCGGAGTCGGCAGCCCAGAATCCCTCGCCCGTCTCTGCCTTCTCGTCGTCTTCATCCCGACCCGCGTCCGGGTATTCGTCCCAGGGAACAGCTTCCGGGGTCGCAGTGTGCACTGGAACAGGCCCATCGTGCAGGATCGAATACGGGACGTAGCCAGGCTCGTCAATCTCAACGTTCTCAGGGATGGGAATATCCTGATCAGCCGCGGTGGTCAACTCTTCGTCTCTGGCGCCCTGACGCCTCGCCAGGCTCTCCAGCCAGGCCAACTGCTCCTCTGGGGTCATCTTGTCGAAGTCGAACTCGTCTTCCGGCACAGGCGGCACCATGACGGCATCCTCCTAGGCGTCGTCACACGCTAAGTCGCGTGGGTTCTTGCCACAGCCCAAGCTCTATTGCCCATCTTCCGACACATCGCGCAGCCATTCAGGAGGTTCCGACGCCTCATCAGGACGGAGACCCAGCGACCTGCCTCGCTCGCTTTCCAGCGGCTCGCGCAGCCAGATTGGCAGCCAGTCGCCAAACGAGAAATCATCGGGCACCGGCTCGTCGTCGAAATCGTCTGGCAGACCACCCGCAAGTTCCGCTGATGCTTCTGCAACTATGGCAGCACCCGGCCAATCAGGCTCCGGTTCGGAGTCAAGTCCCTCTTCTTCTGCCCAGAGCGCACTGCTTACGCCGTCGAATTGCGCGTCCCACTCGCCCTCAGCAAGCTCAGCGAGCGGCGTTGCCTCACCTGGCGACGGCACCTCAGCCGCGGAGGAGGCTTCTTCCTCTGCGAGCTCGATCCCAGACGCGAACTCCTCGCCACCGAACGGCACGGCGGAGTCAGCGTCGTGCGCTTCTTGAGGAGCATAACCCTGAGCGTCCTCGGCAAAAGCATCCTGACCAGACCAGACGCCGGGCGCAGACCATTCAGCATCTTCCTCTTCGCTGGGAGCCACCTCCGGCCCGGTTGGCGTCACCCCAGAGGCCGCTTCGCCCGCGAGTAGCTCGTCCAGTTTGTCCGCCTCAGAGTCGGCAATGGCCAGGAGCCAGCTCGGGATGTCCCCCTCCTCTGCCGATACGTCGAAACCGTACGGGAACTCGGTATCGTAGGCCAGCGCCGGCTCGCCCTCATCATAGCCGCTGTCCATCGCCGGCACCAGGTCCTCAATGTCCGCAACGACCTTGTCTGGTGCTGCACTATCTGGTGCTGTCCGATCCCCTGTATCTGACTCGCCGCTCAGCAGCGCGTCCACCCGTTCGTCCAGCTCAGAGGGCACCTCTTCTCCCGTGAAAGCAGCCATCCAATCCGGTCGTTCATCGGGCTGCAGAATGCCCGTCTCACGCGCAGAGCCATAATGCGGGACCACATCGGGGCCTCGACCCTCGTAGGGATCGTACTGCTCATCCAGGAGGGCAGCCAGGTCTTCTACTGCCAGCTCACCGGCAATGCCTTCCTCATCTTCGCCAAGCATCCCCTCCAGCCAGGCAGGGGTTTCGCCATCCGCTATCTCTGCTGCGCCAACAGACCACTGCTCGTCCAGCGCGCTTTCGGTTGGCTGCAACTCGGACGAGGAGCCCTCAAGCTCTCCAGCCAGTTCCACCCAGGACTCCAGGGCCGGCTGATCGGGCATGGTCTCCTCCACCCCCTCTTCTGCCTTAGCCTGATCCCAGGAATCAACAGCCTCGTCGCCCGTCGTTGGCGAGGCATCGAGCACGTCTCTTTCGTCCTGCCACTCCTGAAATGTATCCCGAACCCCGTCGGCTCCGTACCACTCTGACTGAGGCTCAGCCTGGAGCTGGACCAGCGAGTCCAGCCAGTCTCTATCACCAGTCTCAACGCCCGCAACACCCTCTTCCGTGAGATCGCCCGCGCCTATCCAGTCAAATGCCTGGCCGACCTCGGAAGCGTCCCACCCCGCAGGTTCTCCAGACTCCACCTCTGCCCCTCCAGCAGCGGTCTCAGCAGCCATCGTCTCAAGCTCTTCCGCCGCCACCCAGTCGGGCTCACTGTCGGGCGCGCGCCCAGAGAGGGGCGCGGCCTCAAGTATCCAGTCGGGCAATTCGACTGCGGGCTGTGCACCCGTTGGCCCATCTGGCTCGGGACCGATCTCGGACTGCCCGGCGGCAGCCAGCGCCTCCAGCAGTTCGGCATCAACCACCTCACCGGCATCAGCGACATCGGCCATCCAGACCATTGGTTCTTCAACGTCAAGCGGACTCTCACTGCCCGGCTCGTCGGCGAGCCCCTCCGGGCGGACAGCGCCCTCACCTGGCAGCGTCTCGCCGGGCAAGGACGCTTCTTCTCCCACAAGCCACTCGTCCAGTTGCAGAGCCTCGGAACTGCCGGCGGACAGGTCAGCCTCAGCATCGGCAGCCAGGTCCACCACCCACGATGGCAGCCATTCCGGCGCGGTCACCCCTTCCACGAGCGTCGATTCCTGCGCAAGCTCGCTGGCCGAGAACAGATCCTGCAGCGCTCTATCGAAGTCATCGCGATCAGACTCGCTGCCAGCTCCCTCCCAGCCGGTGTCAGTCGGAATGGATTCGTCCAGGAAGCGCAACTCGTCATCGGTCACGAGCGCGGACTCTCCGTCCGCCAACTGCTCTGCTGGGAAAGGCTCGCCCCCTGCCTCCTGTGGGGCCTCATCACCAACCCCTTCCAGAACACCCGGCCAGTCCATGTCACCTGTGCCTGGAAGCCCAAAATCGGGCGGCTCCGCAAGCCGATCAATGAAAGCCGCTTCACTCAATGGAGTGTCGGTGTCCAGGGCATGGTCCTGCGTCGCTGGCATCGCGATCCCGGCGTCTGTCTCGGCTGCCAACAGGTCGTCTTCACTCACCGGTAGACTGCCCGGATGGGCAACGCTCTCGGCAGCCAGCGAGCGGGCCGCCACCTCATCCGCTACGCCCCACTCCGCATCGAAGATGTCCAGGGACGCAAGAAGGTCGTCCCCGGCGCTCAGGTCTGCAGGCGCATCCTGGCCAGGTGCCCCAACCCCTTGGAGAATCTGGCCATCATCGTCGGCGGCAGCCGCGCGAAGCTCATCCGTCACAGACAGCCAGTCGGCTTCGATCGCTGCCTCCCCAGACTCGACAGCACCCTCGATCTCCGGCGGCATCTCGTCCGCGGAGACCATCTCTGACGGGACCTCATCGCGGGCGGACGCCGCCTGATCCCATTCCACGTCTGGCTCCGGCGGCCAGTCGGCTGGCCAGCTCGGCAAGGCCGTGTCATCGCCCTGCTCATCGGCGAGCCCCTCTCCGAAGAGCGCAGCCATGTCGAGGTGAGCGGGATCGAAGGCTGGCCCGGCCTCGTCGTGCCCCGCCCCCTCCGGGGAGACGCTCCACAGATTGCCGGTGCCCGCCACTGCCTCAAGATCGTGAACCCACCCAGGAGTCTGGGCCGAGAGTTCGGCCTGGCTCTGCGCGTAGTAGTCCAGTCGCTCTAGCTCGACATGATCGAAGCTCTCCACACCAGGCTGGAGAATCTCCGCCGCTGCATAGGGGTCTAGCGCCTCGACTCGATCCAGGAATGGCCTGGCATCAGTCGGACGCTCGTTGTCGAGCCACAACTGGGCCAGAATACGGTTGGCCGCCAGGCAGTTCGGCAGGGTCTTGAGCACCCGCACAGCAGCCTCGCCTGCCTCGACTTCGTGCCAGCCACTCCACAGCGTTTCGGCCAGAAGGACTTGCAGATCGACACGATCGGGGTGCTGAGCGAGAGCAGCCCGCAGCTCGGCGGCTGCCTGATCGTACAACTGACCATTCATGTACTGCCGCGCCAACGCCCCGCGCGTCAACTGGATACGTGCGGGAGCGTGCTCTTCGCCGTCTCGCCTGATGTAAAGCTCGCGCAGGGCGTCCTGCAGCATGGCGTTGCCGGGCATCTGTTCGTATGCGCGCTCAAGATGCCAGATCGCCTGATCCAGCTCCTCGCTGCGGTTGTATACCTCACTGAGACCTAGATGCGCCACATAGTCATGGGGGACTGCGCCCAACACCCTGCGGAACACTTCCTCCGCCTCGGCGAAGTGCTCTTCAAGATTCTCGTGATGCCCCTTCTCCAGCAGCGCTTTGGCCAGCAAACGGTACGTGTCTATGTTCTGCGGAAAACGCCTGAGAATGTGCCGGCAGTGGCTGATGACTTCTGCGGGTGCCTCTTGCTCAAGCATCCGCTTGAGCTCGTCAAGATATGCCCGGAGTGTGATTGTCTCGGCCATAGTCCACTCACTTCCAATAGCAGGTGCATCTGCCCCAGCCTTCAAACTCATTATGCAATGGCGATTCCAAAAGCGCAAGGCAGGCGAAAGATGCTACCTGAGCTCGTGAATGCGTCTTAACTCTTCTGTAATCGCCCCCACATTGGGCGACCAGGCATCTCTCAGACCAAGCGGATCGACCGGGGTATTTTCATCAAGCAGGGCGCGGACGATGTTCGCCCAACCGTGGGCCAGCACCTCCAGATCGTACCCCCCCTCCATCACGAAGACGATGCGCCCTTCGCACCATGCCCGGGCTCCCTCAATCAGCAGGCGCGCCAGTCGGTCATAACCCGTCAGCGACAGGTTCATGTTCGCCAGAGGATCCGCCCAATGCGCATCAAAACCCACCGAGACTAGCACTGCGTCTGGCCGGAACCGGTCAAGGGACGGCAGAACGACCTCGTCAAAGACCTGTACGAAGCCCTCATCGCCCACGCCAGGCGGCAGCGGCACATTCACGGTGAATCCTGTACCGGGGCCGCGCCCGGTCTCGGTCATGCTTCCACTCCCAGGATACAGGGGGGACTGGTGGGTGGATACATAGAGAACGTTTGGATCATCATAGAAGATGTCCTGGGTCCCGTTCCCATGATGCACGTCGTAGTCAACGATGGCCACGCGCTCGACAGCGTGGGCACGTCTGGCAAAGCGCGCAGCCACAGCGATGTTGTTGATCAGACAGAACCCCATCGCGCGCGACCGGGTAGCATGATGCCCAGGCGGCCGGATCAGCACGGCAGCGCCCTGGGTCGCGCCGGCCAGGACAGCATCCACCGCTTTTACCGCCCCTCCAGCAGCCAGGCAGGCTATCTCGTAGGATTGGGGCGTGACGTAGGTGTCGGGCTCCACCAGACGCGCGGCCGGCAGTCTCGCAGTCGCCTTGAGTTGAGCCAGATACGACGGCGTATGCACTGTATCCAGCAGCGCCGGGTCCACTGGCTGCAAGGCTTCGACGCACACCCGCTCCAACAGACTGTCTTCAGCCAGTTGCCGGCGCACCGCTCGCAAGCGCCCCGCATGCTCAGGGTGCCCTGGCAGGTCATGCGCGTCCGGCTGCTCGCCGGTCACTACCACACACGTCACAGCCCATCCCCTTCTCTTTCGCTTCGTATTTCGATTCTACAGGCAAACACAACACAGCGGCGACTCACGCCGTTCTGCCGACGTGAGTCGCCTCATTCATTCCATCAGGACTGGTGACGAAGTGCTGCGCCAGACCTGCGCCTCTTGCAGCGCGCAGCGGGCGATCAGTCCGCCGCCACCATGTCTGCGGTCACGCGCTCGGTGACCTCCTCGGTGAGCATAGTGTCCTCGCGGTCGCTACGCCGGATTGCCCAGATGATCAGCGCCACCGCCACCGCCGCCCCGATGAGGATGCCTGCGCTGTATCCTTCGTACTCCACCACCAGCGGAGCCACGATCAGCGCAACCAGGTTCATGACTTTAATCATGGGGTTGAGCGCCGGACCAGCCGTATCTTTGAGCGGATCTCCAACCGTGTCGCCCACGATGCTCGCCTTGTGATTCTCACTGCCCTTGCCGCCGTAGTAGCCATCTTCCACGTACTTCTTCGCATTGTCCCACGCACCGCCGGCATTGGACATGAACACCGCGAGCAATTGCCCCGACAGGATCACACCGGCCAGGAACCCACCGAGCGCCTCCGCTTTGAGCAAGAGGCCCACAGCGATAGGCGCCAACACGGCGATCACGCCGAGCGGGACCAATTCGACTTGTGCGGAGTGCGTGGAGATGGTCACCGCATTGGCATAGTCGGGGGTTTTTGCCCCGCTGGCGATCTCTGGATCGCGTAGTTGGCGCCGCACTTCGGCCATGATCAGGCCCGCCGCGCGATTGACCGCCTTGATGAGCAGGCCGCTGAACAGCAGCGGCAGCGACCCGCCGATGAGCAGGCCTACGAAGACAACCGGATTGGCCAGATTGACGATCTCCTCGAAAGCGGGATCGACGCGCTGAATGTCAGCGAAGAAGCTGCCGAACAGCGATACAGCCGCGATTACCGCCGAGCCAATGGCCACGCCCTTTGTGATCGCTTTCGTGGTATTGCCTGCGGCATCAAGGTCCGCCATGATCTGGCGTGCCCCAGGACTCATGCCTGCCAGTTCACCAATACCATTGGCATTGTCGGAGATAGGCCCAAAGGTGTCCATGCTCACGTTGTTGCCCGTATGCGAGAGCATGCCCACACCAATGAGCGTAACCCCAAACAGGACGTACTTGTAGCTGTGCACGTCTGGCACTTCGTGCATGCTGATCAGGAAGAGCGCGAAGACCAGGATCCACATGGCCGAAAAGAAGCCTTCGACAAGGTGTTTGCCCAGGTAACCGCGCACAGCTTGCATCACCGCCAGCGCCAACCCGATCAACACGACTGGAAGCTCGAGGTGGTCGGGGAATTCGAAGCTGTAGACCAGAATGGCCGCCGACAGGCTGCCAACGATGACGAACAGCGCCCACACGCTCGAAAGGTAGCCCAACGACCAGCCTTCAAGAATCACCGAGGCGGGGCCGAACCGTGTTGCCGACGCGATGGTTTGCACGCGCTTGCTCTTGGCGCTTGTCGCATAGGACGTGAGCGGATTGTAAGTCACGGCCAGGCCCACTCCTACAGCCACCAGCGTCGCCAGCGACAACTGCCCGGCGTAGAGCCAGGCCATGAGGAAGCTCGAGCTAATCGTGATGCCACTCGACAACTCATAGCTCTTGTACATGGCGACTTCGGCATCATCTACGCGCCACAGTGAGACAGCATAGGTGCCGACGATGGAACTCACCACGCCGACGCCGCGCACCAGCAACGGCAGGACGATCCAGTATAGCTCGCCCGTGATGGATGTCAGCGCCAGGCCGAGGATCAGGCTGGCCACGATGGTCACTTCATAGGACTCGAAGATATCCGCGGCCATGCCCGCGCAGTCGCCAACATTGTCGCCCACCAGATCGGCCACGACTGCTGCGTTGCGCGGGTCGTCCTCTTCCATTCCCGCCTCGACCTTGCCGACCAGGTCGGCGCCCACGTCCGCCGCCTTCGTATAGATACCGCCGCCCACGCGCATGAACAGCGCGATCAGCGTGCCGCCGAAGCCAAAGCCCAGCAGGACATCAGGCGACGCCTTGCCAAAGATAATGAAGATAATCGTGCCGCCGAAGAGACCTAGGCCGTCGGTCAGCATGCCGGTGATCGTGCCCGAGCGGTAGGCGATTTTCAGCGCTTCCTGGTAGCCGCCACGCTCCGCCGCCGCCGCAACACGCACATTGCCCTGTACCGCCATGTTCATGCCGAAGAAGCCAACCATCGCCGAGAACGAAGACCCCATGACGAAAGCCAGCGCCCGGGCTATAGCGATGACCAGCCGGGCTGTGTCCTTGTCCCCGTCGAAATACTGGTTGGCCTCTGGAGTTGGACTGACCACGAAAACACTCAAGAACATCGCCACGGTCAACAGGGCGATCATCACGGCAACGGTCTTGAGCTGCGTGCGGAGATAAGCGTTGGCCCCGTCGCGGATATGGCCCCAGTGACGCTGCATCTCTGCATTGCCTTTGTCAGCGGCCATAATGTAGTTCCGCAGCCACCATGCATAGACGAGCGCAAGCCCGGCTGTGCCAAGGACAATGAAGACCATCACTTTCTCGATTACCTCGATATCCATCTTGAACATTTCGCGGCACCCCTCCTGGTGGGCAGCGGCCCAAAGTGTCACTCGATGCAGGTAGCTCCGTTCGATTCCACGCAGGCTGCCATTGCCGTAGTTCGACGCTTTGGGGCATCGAAAAAACAACGAGCCGCATTGTACCGCGAGGCCGCCTACAGAGCCAATACATTCTGCCAAGCGGCTGAGTAGTCCGGGACGATTGTCAGCATGGGGCCCGCCGTCGCCCCAGCCGAGGAGCGTGAGAGCGTGCCTGGTGGACTCTTCTCCGTCGTGGAGTTTGAGCGATGCACATGGTTGACACGGTCAGGTAAGCCCGTATACTTCACCATCTTTTGATGTATAATCACTTCTCATCCGCTGAGCAGGAACCGGCCAGGCATCAGCGTCTGTGCAGCAGGCACAGGGGCAAGAGCATGGAGATTCGAAGTGATCACGCTTTCCCCCACTGCTACCATCTTCGAGGCGGGGGCTGTTCCAGCCACCTACTGGTCTGTCACCGACAATGGCGCCGAGCTAGTTGCAGGGGGCGTGCCGCAGGAAATCCATCTTGGGCTGTATGTCAACGGCTGCGAACTCGCGACGTTGATGTGCAGCCCGGTTGAGCAGGAGTCTCTGGCGCTGGGTCTCCTGTTCAATGAGGGCGTCATCCAGTCGTATGACGACGTGGGACTCCTGCGGCGTAATGCAATCGGGACGACGGTGGACGTCTTCCTGAGAACGGGCGACTTCGCCACGCCGCGCCGCCTGGTGCTGACTGCCGGCTGCGGCGGAGGCGTCAGTTTCCAGACGAGCACGGACAGCCTTGAACCGCTGCAGACAGACTTCAGGACGACACCTGCCAACCTGCTAGACCGGATGCGCGATCTGAACGCCGCGGCCCGACTATATCGGCAGGTACGCGGCATTCACACCTCCGTCCTGGCCGACAATGACAGTATTCTGCTCCTGGCCGAAGACGTTGGGCGGCACAACACGATTGACAAGCTGATGGGCATGGCGCTTCGCGCAGGGATCAGCACATGCGACCGGGTGCTGGTCACTAGCGGACGAATCAGCTCGGAAATGCTGCTCAAAGCCCGCCAGATGGGCGTGCCCCTCGTCGCCAGCCGCACCGCGCCGACGAGCATCTCCGTGCAGATCGCGGCTGCCTGGAATATCTGCGTCGTGGGCTATCTGCGTCATGGTGGTATGCGTGTCTACACGTGCCCAGAGCGGCTGGGCTTGAGCAGCGAGCACCAGTAGTGATCTGCCGAAGGCGCGGCCAACCCCGACCTGCCATCTGCCATCGCGTATTCCTCAAAAACACTCCCCGCCCTGCACGCAGGGCAATCATGCTATCTCCTCGGGCGAACGACCAGTTGCGGACTGTGGCCTCTGCGTCAAGCGTCTGAGAGCGTGTACGGAAACCCCTCACCCCTGCACCCCTCTCCCTCACCGGGGCGAGGGGAAATCCCGCGCTTTGCTCCCCTTCTCCCCCTGGAGGGAGAAGGGGTCGGGGGATGAGGGGGGAGCTTACCATACACCCTCTGACCGTTCGGGTCTTCGGAATGCAGCCCGACATCCCCCAAGACACAGCCGCACCGAGTTTTGCACGTTCGGATCGCGGCTGCTAAACTCATCCGGTTGGCTCACTCATTCTCCGGATGCTGGACAGACGCGATGAAGCTTGACCGCCTGCTTGGCGCCATAGTTGCTCTGGCAGCCGTCGTCCTCAGTCTGAGCGCCGCGACGCCCTCAACCATCAGCGCGCAGAATCCGGAGCAGGCCCTCAGCGCGATCACCTCGCCAGAGGATGGCGCGCAGTTGTTCGGCCCCGTTAACATTCTGGGTAGTGCCGCGCATCCGACTGCGTTCAGCCGCTATGAGCTCGAATACGATGATCTGAGCGATCCTAACGTGCTGTGGCTGCCGGTGCAGTCCCCCGTGCAGCAACAGGTGCACGATGGGGTGTTGGGAACCTGGAACACGCAGCTTGTACCGGACGGCTTTTATCGGCTCAGGCTGCGTGTCTTCTTCGCTGACGGACAGGTCGGTGAAGCTGTCATCTCCAACCTGCGCGTCATGAACAGTATGCCGACGCCGATCCCCACACTCCCTGCCGCCAATCCGGCGCTGGGCGCCATGACGCCTTCTCCAGGCCCATCGCCCACGTCTCCGGTCGTACAGCCGCCAGCGAATGTCCCTGCTCCCACGACCCTGCCGGGCCTCGCCCCTCCGCTGGCGTCAGATCAGTTCGGAGACGCTGGCTCGGCTGGCGAGCGCCAGACAGCCACGCGCGTCAACACGGGGCGGCTGGGCGATGCATTCTGCGCTGGCTTCTATCTGGCGCTTGCGGGCTTTGTCATCATGCTCGGCTACGTCCTGCTGCGCCGACGGCCCCGCCCCTTCACCGCGCGTGAGGGCTGGCAGCCGCCGGATGGCTGGCGGGACGAACGCTGAGGCAGGACGGGCGCGGCGCAGACGCTGGATGGTGTTACCTGAGATTCAGGCAGATGTCCGAGATGTTCCTCATCGTGGGACTGGGCAACCCCGGCCGGGAGTACGCGAATACCCGGCACAACATCGGCTTCCGCTGCGTGGACGCGCTGGCAGCGCGGCACGGTCTTGCCTTCGACGAGAAGAAGAAGTCGAAGGCGAAGATCGCGCCGGGGAACATCCAGGGCCGGCGGGTGCTGCTGGCCAAGCCGCAGACATACATGAACCTCAGCGGCAGCGCAGTACAGGGTCTGGCGGCGTTCTACCACATCGCGCCGGCCCAGATCATAGTCATCTTCGACGATCTGGACCTCCCGGCAGGCACGCTGCGCATCCGCCCCAAGGGAGGCGCTGGTGGGCACAAGGGTGTCACCGACATCATCCACCGGCTCGGCACGCAGGATTTCCCGCGTATTCGGGTTGGCATCGGCCGTCCGGACGGGCAAATGGGCCCCGCCAGCTACGTCCTGCGCCCCTTTGATGGGCAGGACGAGGAGGAAATGGCGCGGACCGTGGAGCGCGTCCTGCTGGCTGTCGAAATATGGCTGACCGATGGCATTGACCAGGCCATGAACCGCTGCAATGGCTCTGCTGAAGACGTCGCCCGGCGCGTTGCGAGACTGGCCCCGCCGGACGCTTTGCCGCAGACTGATGATGGCGAGCGACCATGACTCATGAGGCTTCGCGAGAGTATTCCGGGGAACGCGGCGGCATGAGCCTGGCCGGACTGCTCGAGTTCCTGCGCCAGACGCCTGCCTATCAGGGTGCGCTCGCTGCTTTGCGCGCCGGTCGTCCCGTGACGGACCAGCATCTTCTGCGCGCTGCACGGCCGTTCGTCATCGCCGGCCTAGCCCAAGACGCGCAACGTCCCGTGCTGATCCTCACCGGGCGAGTGGACCGCGCCTACAACCTGGCCGAGCAGCTCCCCGTCTGGGCGCCCGACCTGCCTATCCTGCGCTACGCTGAACCCTCCTCCCTCTTCTACGAGCGCGCCCCCTGGACCCCGCGCACGGTGCAATCTCGCCTGCAGACGCTGGCCGCGCTCACCCATCCCATCGGGGAACATGATGACGGGAGGCCAGCGCCGGTCGTCATCGCATCCGCATCCGCGCTCATTCAAAAGACCCTGCCTCTGCGCGAGTTCCACGCGGGGACGCGCGTCCTTCGCGTGGGATCGCAGGCGCAGCCAGACACTCTGCTGCGCACATGGCTCCAGTTCGGCTACACCCCCGCCAGCGTGGTGGTCGAGCCGGGCACCTTCAGCCGCCGGGGCGGAATCATAGATATCTTCCCCACGTCGGCGGCGCTCCCCGTGCGCATTGAGTTCTTTGGTGACGAGATTGAGAGCCTCCGTACCTTCCACCCACAGACGCAGCGTTCAGCCGATAGCATCGCCCAGGTGACGATCATCCCCGCTCGCGAGGCACTGCCGCGTCACGCGCCCCGCGTCGCCGAGCGCCTCGCGAGTTGGTTTGCCGCACAGCCAGAAGCGAGCGCCGATGCCATCTCGGCCCGTCCGGATCATGAGCTGCTCGCCGATGCTGTCGCCTTTCCGCATCTGGAGTTTTACCTCCCCTTCCTGTACAACCATCCGGCGAGCCTTCTTGACTACGCGCCGGAAAACGCCCTGATCGTCGTTGACGACTGGGGTGAGCTGCAGGACACGGTCAGCGAGTTGGAGGAGCAGGCAGTTGCCACGCACTATGATCGCGAGCGTGCAGGGCAGATCCCCGCGGACTTCCCTCTACCCTACCTGACCTGGACCGAGATTCTGGACGAACTCTCCACGCGCCCGGTGCTCCATCTGAGCGTGCCCGATGAGGAGATAGCCGACGACTCCCCGACGGTTGGCGACAGCTTCGCACCTGGCCCGCGCTATGGCGGCCAGTTGCGCAGCGTGTTGGACGACATCGCCGGCGCGCTGGGCCGGGGCGAGCAGGTCATTGTGGTGACTCAGCAGGCGCAGCGAGTCGCCGAACTGTGGAGCGAGCAGCACGACTACGTGGCGCCCAGGAGCCACGTCACCGGGGCAGACGCCTCCGGCCTCCTCGCTTTCATCGAGGGTTCGCTGGCAGAGGGCTGGACTCTCACCCACCCCAGAGGACGGCTGCTGCTTCTCAGCGACGCCGAGGTTTTCGGCTGGCGGCGTCCTGAGCCGCGCCGCCGCAAGCAGCCTCGCGCCCTCTCCCCGGAGGCCGGCTTCGCTGATCTCAGCATAGGCGACTTCGTGGTCCATATCGAGCACGGCATCGGGCGCTTCGCCGGCCTGCAGAAGCGAGTGCTCGACGACAGCGAGCGCGAGTACCTCGTCCTCAAGTACGCGGGCAGCGACATCCTTTACGTGCCCATCCACCAGGCAGATCGCATCTCCCGTTACGTCGGAGCAGATGACCGGCCTCCGCACCTCAATCGCCTGGGCACTCAAGAATGGCATCGGGCCAAGGAAAGCACGCGCCGTGCCGTCGAGGACGTCGCGCGCGAATTGCTGGAGCTTTACGCAGCCCGGTTGGAGATCCAGGGCCATGCCTTCGGCCCGGATACTCCCTGGCAGCACGAGCTAGAAGCGTCGTTCCCCTACGTGGAGACCGACGACCAGATGCGTGCCCTTCGCGAGGTCAAGAACGACATGGAGCACCCGCAGCCAATGGATCGCCTGATCTGCGGCGACGTAGGCTATGGCAAAACCGAAGTCGCGCTGCGGGTCGCCTTCAAGGCGGTGATGGACGGCAAGCAGGTCGCGCTGCTCGTGCCCACCACCGTGCTCGCCCAGCAACATCTGACAACCTTCTCGCGCCGCCTGCTCCCCTTTCCGGTGAATGTCGAGATGCTTTCGCGCTTCCGCGGCCCTGCTGAGCAGCGGCAGATTCTATACGCCCTGGCCGAGGGACAGCTTGACATCGTCATCGGCACACACCGCCTCCTCCAGCCTGATGTCCAGTTCAAGGACCTGGGCCTACTGATCATTGACGAGGAACAACGCTTCGGGGTGACCCACAAGGAATATCTCAAGAGCCTGCGCACCGAAGTAGATGTGCTCACGCTCACCGCGACGCCCATCCCGCGCACACTATACATGGGCCTCAGCGGCATCCGCGACATCAGCATGATCCAGACCCCGCCAGAAGAGCGGCTGCCGGTCGTCACCCATGTCGGCAGCTACAATGCGAAACTCGTGCGCCAGTCCATTCTGCGCGAGCTGGATCGCGGCGGGCAGGTCTTCTTCGTCCACAACCGCGTACAGACCATTGACACCATCGCCGCCCGCCTGCGCGACCTGGTGCCAGAGGCTGAGATCGTCGTCGGCCACGGACAGATGGACGAGCAGCGTCTCGAAGTGGTGATGAACGCCTTCGCGCGCGGTGACTTCGATGTGCTGGTCTCCACATCCATCATCGAGAGCGGTCTGGATATCCCCAACGCCAATACCCTGATCGTGGATCGAGCTGACTGGTTCGGCCTCGCTCAGCTCTACCAGTTGCGCGGGCGGGTAGGCCGCGGAGCGCACCAGGCCTATGCCTACTTCTTCCACCCGCGCACCAGTCGCCTGACGCCGGACGCTCGTGCGCGCCTGGAGACAATCAGCGAGCAGACCGAGCTTGGAGCGGGCATGTCCATCGCCATGCGCGATCTGGAGATTCGCGGCGCAGGCGACCTGCTGGGCACCCGGCAGAGCGGACACATTGCGGCGGTGGGATTCCATCTGTATACCCAACTGCTGGCTCAGGCTGTGCGCCATCTCAAGGGCGAGAGTCCCCCGCCCCAACTGCCGGTGACTACGTCCACAGTAACCATTGATCTGCCCATTCCAGCCTATATCCCCACCACGTTTGTCGGCGAACCGGCTCTGCGCATCCAGCTCTACCGGCGCATGGCCGAGATTGACCGGCTGAGCGGCGTTGACGAGATGCGTGACGAGCTGACCGATCGCTTTGGAGCGCTGCCCCGCGCAGTCCAGGGACTGCTCCTCCAGATCCAGATCAAGTTGCTCGCCCAGCAGGCCGAGGCAACGGCGATATCTTATGAGAACGGGCAGATTGGGATTCGTCTGCCCTACCTGGCCACAACTGATCGCACTGCACTGCAGGCCAGTCTCGGCCCGGATACGCGGGTCAGCCGCACCGCAGTCTGGCTCCCGTGCAGTGCAGTCGCGGAGGAAGTCTGGCAGGCTCGCCTGCTACAGGTTCTCGAGCGGCTGGGCGCGCCTGTGAGCCAGCGCGCCTGAGCCCGCCCAGCTTATCCCACAAGCACCGGGACGCTCTTGGCTCGTCCGCGCACCCGGAATCCCACATATCCCGCACCGTGTGGGATAGTCGTTTCCGGCACGAGGAGGGCTGCTCCCAACGCTGGCCTGAATCCCACATAGCCCACACCGTGTGGGATTAATGTTGGGATAATATGGGATATGTGGGATAGGCTGTGGGAAATGTGGGTAAGCGGGTGAGTTGGCCTCCGCCCACTTCCCTGGCACGCCTGCCGGACGCTACCCAGCCGACCACTCGGCGATGATGCCCAGTGTTCCCGGCCCCACGTGCACGCCCAGCACGGCGGTGGCGTAGGCCACATAGGACTCGTCGGGGCTGTAGCGGGCCACCGCCGCGTCGTGCAGGGCCAGCGCTTCCTCTTCCACATCACCATGGATGACCGCCAGGCGCACAATCGGCTGTCCGCCCGCGACCTTGCCGATGTGATTCAGCACGTATTCGACAGCCTTCTTGCGTGTGCGCACTTTGTCAACCGGGTGCACCACCCCGTCGCGTAGCTCCAACACGGGCTTGATATTGAGCGCGGTCCCCAGAAAGCGGCTGGCGCCGCCAATGCGCCCCCCACGGTGCAGGTATTCCAGACTCTCGATAGTGAATAAGAGATGCGTGCGCGTGGTCGTCTCCCGAATTGTCTCCGCAACAGCTTCTGCGCTCTGCCCGGCATCGCGCGCCCGTGCCCCGGCCATCATGGCAAAGCCGAGCGCCCAGGATGTCTGCTGCGTATCCACCACATGGACAGGGAAGTCAACTGCATCGCGGGCCTGGATCGCCGAAGCATACGTGCCGCTGATGCCGCTGGAAAGCACGCCGCAGACGACTTCCTCCGCCCCTTCCGTATCACGCGCGCGGCGGAACAATTCCACGAAATCCTGCGGCGCAACCTGGGAGGTCTTGGGTAGATCCCGCGCCGCAGCCAGGCGGCGGAACAGCTCTACATCGCTGATGTCAACTCCGTCGCGATAGCTCTGATCGCCCCACAATACATACAGGGGCGCCATGTAGATGCGACGCTCGGCGGCAAGTTCGGGAGGGATGTTGCACGTGCTGTCCGTCACTAGAGCGACTGGCGAATTCATGAGCCTTGTTCCTCCTCGTGGGAATGTATGGTCACGTTAATTGCTGGCAGATCCCCCCACCCAGCCCAGAAGTCGGATTTCGCCCTTCAGACGGCTGGTGAGGTTGCGAGAGTTGTAGCCATTAGGGTTGGCGACGTACAGGTCCAGGCGACCGTCTGCGGCTCCGGCCCGCGTCTGAAACCCCGCGTAGGCCAGCCACTGCCCGTCAGGAGAGTAACGCGGATCGCAGGCGCCCGGCGTCGTCGCGGAATAGACGATCTCCAGCGTGTTGCGCGCGACAGTCAGGCCATACGGGCACCGCCCGTCACGCCCACCGAATGCCACCCATTCCCCTCTCGGCGACCACGCCGCCGAGAAGCCGAACCGCGAGAAAAGGAAGCGGTCGGTGCTCCCGATCAGTTCGCCATTGGCGTCACGAAGCACCACAGACGGAGGATCGGCCATCTCGTGGTAGATCACCTGCGCTCCGCCTGGCGCCCACGCCGCGCCCAGGTTCAGTATCCCAGGCGTAGGGGGTGATACGCGGCGCGACGTGCCCGCCCTGACGTTGGTGATCCATATCTCCGACTCGGCGGCGAACGGATCGGACAGGCCCGTAGTGAACGCCACCTGCAGGTTGCTCACCCACACCAGTGGCCCATCCACGTACATATCGGATACCTGCTGGACACTGCCCGTCTGGATATCGAGCACGAAAAGGTTGCCGCCGGTGGGTGGAGCAGCCTCCGGGGCCGAGCACGACCCTGGCTCGTCGGGCACCCAGGTGGGGCACTGCAGGCGATCGGAGACGAAGGCCAGCAGGCGCCCGTCAGGGGACCAGGCCGGCCACAGATCGTACGCGCCGTGCTGAGTGACGTTCTCAAAGCTTGAGCCGTCCGCCGAGATGATGAAGATGTCTACATCATAGGCAGTGGGCAGCGCAAGAGCGAGCCGAGTCCCATCCGGAGACCACACGGGCCGATGATCAGGGATGCCACGCGGGGCCAGCGACGGGATGTTCACCAGGCGCAGGCTGATACCCAGGCTGAGATTCAGCAGATACAGCCCGCCCGCTCGCGTGTTATCAGGCAGCAGGGTCGGCTCCATGAAGTAAACGAGCTTGCTGCCATCCGGCGACCAGTAGATGCGGTCATCTGTTGTCACCGGCAGGTCGAGCACCTCGATCAGCTCGCCGCTGGAGGGATTGACCAGGAAGAGTGTCTCCACTTCCGTGTCGGGCACCGGCGTATTGGGGTTCGAGGTACCCCCCGTGCGCTCATTGAGGCTGACCACGGCGAAGTATGGCCGATCCAATGCGCTGCGCAGCCCCTGCGGAATGTTCACTTGCGTCCACTGGTCGTACACGAGTCCTGCCACTGGATAGGGCGTCACCGTCGGCGTGAAGGTTGCCGACGGCGGAAGCGTCTCCGTGGGGCGAGGCGTCGCTGACGGTCGCAGCGTTGCAGTGGGCGTAGCGGCCAGAGTCGGAGTTGGCGTGGCAGTCGCAGTCGCCGCAGGCGTTGGAGTGAGACTTGCCGTCGGCGAGGCGCTGGGCGTCGCCGTCGGTGACTGCACGGCGAAATTGCAGCCCGTCAGCATCAGCGCACAACCTGTCAGAATCACGGCAACGAGTCGTATCACAGGACGTAACCCGCACTAATCCCAATCACAGCGCCAGCTTGCCCGGCGGTAACGCTGACCTCTGCGATCCTAACCGATCCCCCCGCGCGTGCACAGGCCTACTAGTGCGGCTGCGCTTGTGTCTTCTTCAATACGTAGTAGGAGCCACGCTTCTCGCCCATCTTGATCAGAATCCCGCGGCTCACCAGATCGGCGAAATCGCGCCGGATCGTCTCTGAGTGGACATCCGGGCACAGTTCCTGCAGGTCCTTATTGGTGATGCGCGCGTTCTTGCGGTTGGTCAGAAAATCAAGGGCGTACTCCTGGCGGCGATTGACGGCGTGGCCGCGAAAGACACCCCCGAACAGCTCTGGCTCGGCTCCCGCCGCCTCGGCAACGGGGCTGTTCGTCAGGACGACGCGAAAGCCGCCGGCCGTCTCGGCGAACTTGGGATCGGGCAGACCCGCCTCGCGCATAAGCGCAATCACCCGATCAACGCCGTATCCAAGCCGCTCGATGAAGCCCATGTCCGACAACACCTGAACGATCGCCGAGTTGCGCGAGAACCGTTCGTCCACGATATTGTCAACGGTGACCGGGCCAGGCAGCCCACCGGGGCTGGTGATCTCCAGCCGGTCGGAGAACAGGTACAGGCGGATGCCATCGCCCTGAATGCTGTAGTCGCGGTGAGCAACAGCATTGACGACCAGTTCGCGCACGGCCTTCAGCGGATACTCCGTCTGCTCGGTGCGCGCCATGCGATCGCCCAACTGGACTCCCTTGCGCAGGTTATCCACCAGGAACGTCTCGGCACGGCGAATCTGCTGAGGGAGCGTCCCGCTGATGTCCTGACGGGTGAACACGTCGCCCATCTCGCTACCGGCGAAACGCGCCGCCGTAATATCCGCCCCGCGCAAGAACTGCTGGGGGTCGCGGCCAAAGAGCAGAATGCCCGCGTTGGTCGGCACCAGCGCATCCTCGTGTCGGGTCAGGCATCCACGCTTGAGGAGCACCTGTTCCGGAGGGATTCCCCCCATGCCGCTCAGACCTGCCGCGTAGGCTTCCACCTGCCCCCAGTCAAGATCGGTTCTGCGGGCATTGCGGGCAGGCTCAGCCTCGAAGGTGACATCGCCCCGCTCCAACATCAAGCGACGCAGATCGGCGGGCGTCATGGCGGTGTTCGCCGCCCCGACCCGTCGCAAGAAGCGCCCCGCCAGCGCATATACATAGGGCATCCCGCGGGGCACCTGCACCACCACCATCGGCGAGCCGTGGACCTGGACCAACTGCGGCATCGGAATGATCAGGGGCGGCTCGATGGACAGCGCAGCCTCAAGCACGCAGTTGATGGCATTCTCGGCATCATCCACTCCGGCGGGCCGGTCCGAACGCGGAGCCACGCCCAGCAGCAGCGTCCCTCCGTGGGCGTTAGCCATAGCCACCAACATGGCGGCGATGTCCGCCACTGGCGCCCGTCCGGGCAGCCAGTCAACCACCTCGCTGCGGCCCGCGCTCAGCAGATCGAGAACCCCCTGCTGGCCCATCTTCTCCTCAGTCTCAGCGAAGCGAACCCTGGCCGCCAGACGATCACTGCTCGGCTGCATAACTATGGCCCCCCAAAGACTCATGACGCGCGTCAGGCGTTGCCGGGCGCTGACCCGCAGCACCTGTTGGCGGAAACAGTGCCCATTCCAGCACCTCGTCCATACGCGCTACAAGCTTGAGATCGATGTCGCGCAGCACGCGCCTGGGAATCTCCGTCAGGTCTTTCTCGTTGCGTTTGGGCAGCAGCACCTGCCGCACGCCCGCCCGGTGCGCCGTCAGAATCTTCTCGCGAACGCCCCCCACCGGCAGCACGCGCCCGCGCAGCGTGATCTCGCCTGTCATAGCCACATCGCGCCGAACCTTGCGCTGTGTGAGCGCCGAGACCATCGCCGTCGCCACAGTGATCCCTGCCGAAGGACCATCCTTGGGGATCGCACCCTCCGGGAGATGCACGTGGATGTCCAGCCGGTCAAACTCGTCTGGCTCAATTCCCAGTTGCCGCGCCCGCGAGCGCGTGTAGCTCAATGCCGCCTGCACTGACTCCTGCATGACATCACCAAGCTGCCCGGTGATGAGCAGGCCACCCTTGCCCGGCATCAATGTCACCTCGATGGCCATGGTGTCGCCGCCAGCCTCGGTCCAGGCCAGCCCGGTGGCCACGCCGACCTCGTCCGTCTCCTCGGCCAGCGTCGGCAAAAAAGGCGGCGGACCGAGATAAGTTGAAAGTTTCTCGGCACTGATTCGTTGGATGACTCTCCTGCCTTCGGCGACACGGCGCGCCAGCTTGCGGCACACCTTGGCGATCTCGCGCTCCAGATTGCGCACGCCGGCCTCATACGTATACTCACGACAGATCAGGCGCAGCGCGGCCTCGTCGAAGTGCACGCCACGCCCCTCCAGGCCGTGCTGCCTGAGCTGGCGCGGCACCAGAAACCGCCTGGCGATGCTGATCTTCTCGTCTTCCACATAGCCAGGGAACTCGATCACCTCCATGCGGTCCAACAGCGCCGGCGGAATCGGATCCAGGTAGTTCGCTGTCGTGATGAAGAACACGTGCGATAGATCGTAGCTGACGTCGAGATAGTGGTCAGAGAAGGCATGGTTCTGTTCCGGATCGAGCACTTCGAGCAACGCCGCCGCCGGGTCGCCGCGAAAATCGGCGCCGAGCTTGTCCACCTCGTCGAGCATGAATACCGGGTTGACCGTCCCTGCGCGGCGCATCGTCTGGACGATCCGCCCCGGCAGCGCTCCAATGTACGTTCGCCGGTGCCCGCGTATCTCGGCCTCGTCGTGAACGCCCCCCAGGCTGACGCGCACGAATTCGCGCCCCAGAGCGCTGGCGATACTCTTGCCGAGCGACGTCTTGCCGGTGCCGGGCGGCCCGACGAAACACAGAATAGGCGTCTTCATTTCCTCGCCGGCCAACTGGTGCACCGCCATGTGCTCCAGGATGCGCTCCTTCGCCTTGGGCAGCCCGAAGTGCTCGGCGTCCAGAATGCGCGCCGCATGAGCCAGATCGCGATTGTCATCGGACTGGGTCAACCAGGGCAGGTCAAGCAGCCAATCGAGATAGGTGCGGATAATCCCGACCTCTGGAGACATTGGCGGGATCATCGCCAGCCTGCCCAACTCCTTAAGCGCCTTGTCCTTGGCCTCGGAGGTCATCTCCTTCTGCTCGACGCGCTCGCGCAGGTCATTCAGCTCTTGCTGAAAGATGTCGGCTTCGCCCAGCTCATGCTGGATCACGCGCATCTGCTCGCGCAGGAACATCTCGCGTTGCCCACGATCAACCTCGCGGCGGACCTGAGACTGAATGCTCTCCTCCAGTTCCAGCACTTCCAGCTCGCGCCCCAGCAAGACGCTGACCTGGCGCAGGCGCTCAGCCGGATCGGCGGTTGCGAGCAACGCCTGCCGCTCCTCCAGGTCCAGGTCGAGCGTGGACGAGATCATATCCGCCAGCCAACCCGGCTCGTCAATATTCAGCGCATAGACGTACACTTCCTCAGGAAGCTGAGGGCTGAGGTCCACGCATTTCTGAAACAGACTCAGCGCAGCCCGCATCAGTGCCGTCACTTCGCGCGTATCTGGCGACTGCTCAGCGATGGGACGTGCCCGCACCCGGAAATAAGGTGCGGTCTGCAGGAACTCCACGATTTGCACACGCCGCCTGCCCTGGGCCAGCACGCTGGTCCCCCCATCCGGCAGGTGCATCAGGCGCCCGAGTGCCATCTCTGTGCCCCGCGTGTGCATGTCCTCGGCAGAGAACACTGTCGCCTCAGGATCGCGCAGCAGGGCACCGATGACCGTCTCGTGGCGGGCCTGCGCTTCGCCCACGGCAACGATGTCCGACTCGCGCTGCAGCACCAGCGGGGCCACCATATTCGGATACACGACAATGCCTGACAGCGGGACCAGCGTCGCCGCGATCAGCCCGTCCGCGTCAAGTTCGGCGTCCTTGATCGCGTAGAAGTCGTGGAGACCGTGCCCGATCATCATCAACAGCCAATGCCCTCATCTATCGCAGGAGCTCACACCCCCAGACCGCCGCTGCCCCTCAGGGGGTCGTCGTATCAGAAGAGAGCGGATCTCCCACCGCTGCCCTGACCACATGACCAGCGGGCAGGCCGCAGACCGTTCGCACCTCGCCGACTATGAACAGCGAGCCTGTGGTCAAAACCATGCCATTCGGCCCCACCGCTGTCTCCGCTCGTTGAAGCGCCTCACCCACATCGGGAATCTGGCAGACCGGGCCGGCAAACCCGGCTTCGCGCGCCTGGGCCTCAATGACGGAAGGAGCCAGGGCGCGTGGGTGCACGGCCTGCGCTGCGTAGAGAATGTCCACTGTCGGCAGCAGCGCTCGGAACATCCCCGTCACGTCCTTGTCCTCCGATGCGCCAAAGATGAGCGCCAGGGGACGCTGCGTGAACAGGCTATCCAGCGCCGCGCGGAGCCGGAGGGCCGACTCGCCGTTGTGCGCGGCATCGAGGACGAGCAACGGCGTGCGCTCGATCACTTCCAGGCGCCCCGGCCAGTCTACGCGCTCAAGACCACGACGGATACCGTCGCTCGTCACCGGAATGCCGGCTTGAGCAACGCAGTGCAGCGTTGCCAGCGCCACTGCGCCATTGAGCGCCTGATGCTCGCCCGTCAGCGCCGTGAAGTAGGACGCCATCGCCCCGCCCTGCGGCCCGGCCCGGAACCACTCACCGCTGAGTGTGCCCCGCTCCGCAACGAATGTCCAATCGCGCCCGACCAGTACCAACGGCGAATCGCAGTCCGCAGCCACTCTCTCGACCACGGCCAGCGCTTCGGCTGGCTGCGGCGCGCTCACCACAGGGACGCCCGGCTTGATGATCCCCGCCTTCTCGCGCGCAATGGATGCAAGCGAGTCTCCTAACAGGTGCATATGGTCGTAGCTGAGGCTGGTGATCACTGAGACAACCGGCATCACGACGTTCGTGGCGTCCAGGCGGCCCCCCAATCCCACCTCGATGACGGCCACGTCCACCTGCTGTTGGGCGAAGTAGAGGAAACCCAGGGCAGTCGTGACCTCGAACCAGGTGATCCCCGGGATCTCGTCCACAATCGGGCGAAGCTGGCTCACCAGCGCGGTGAAATCCTCCGGACTGATCAGTTCGTTGTTGATGCGAAACCGCTCGCGATAGTCCTGCAGGTGCGGCGAGGAGTACAGCCCAACTTTCAGCCCCGATGCGCGCAGCGCCGAGGCGCACATGGCGCCGACTGATCCCTTGCCCTTGGTGCCCGTGATGTGAATCACCGGATAGGCGCGGTGCGGGTCGCCCAGCGCCCGCAGGACGGCGCGGGGCCGATCAAGCGTCATCACCTCGGGGGCGTAGCGCATGTGGCGCTCGATCTCCCAATTGACGAAGCCATACAGGTAGTCCAATGCATCAGAGTATGTGGCGAAAGGGTTGGCCGGTGTCATACGGTCTCCATGAGTGCGATAGCCAGGATACAATACAGGGGATGTTGGAACTGTTCAGCGCCAAGGCCCAGCCGCGCTCGCGAACTGAATTGCGCATTATCCCACATATCCCACATACTACCGTTAAAAAGAGCGCCTTACAAGGGCCAGATCAACCAACGGGGCCGTGTCCCCATCGTTCGCCGACGGAATCCAGGCGGTATACGGGCGCGACACCCCCCGGTTCCACCTTCTGGTACAATAGAATACTGGTCATGTGCTCGCGCTAGCCTGCTGAGGGGATTATGCGCCTTCCAAAGACACTGGTCGTGCTCGCGGCGCTGGTCGCGCTGCTGATCGCCATCGGGATTGGGTATCTTGTGTTGCGTCCGCCGGTCGTACTGCTGACGGCTGCCTCGTTCGACAGGGATCGCATCTCGCCCAATGCCGACGGCCAGGATGACGTGGCTGTGATCCAGTACAAGCTGTCGCGACCGGCCAGCGTCAACATCTATCTTGAAGCATCCAGTGGCGAACGCTTCTACTTCCGCCAGGATGAGCGCCGTTCGGCAGGAAGCTACCGGGTGCTGTTCAGCGGGATTGTGGACGGTTACACGTTGCCCGGCGAGACCATCGCCGGTGTCATCGAGCGCAGGCTGATCCCAAACGATACCTATACGTGGGTTATCGAGGCCGCCGCAGACGGCAAGGTCGAGCGCAAGAGCGGCACACTTCTGGTCGAAAATGCCGACAGCGCCCTGCCCGAGATAATGGCGTTTGACATAAGCCCCACCGAGTTTACACCTAACCAGGACGGCATCCGCGACCGGGTGAGCATCAACGTCTATCTGGCCAAGCCGGCCAGCCTGTCCGTCTACCTGGAGGACGCGACGGGCCAGCGCTACTACCTACCGGAGCGCGAGCTTGGGCGCGAGCCGGGCGATATGGGCAATCACGAGTTCGACTACGACGGAGGGGTGGACCAGAAAATGGCGCCGCCCCCGGACGATGAATACGCAGTATTCGCCGTGGCGCAAGATGATGAGGGCCAGCGCATCGTTCGCCAGAGCCACCTGGTCATCCGCGACGGGGGGCTGCCACAGGTCGAGATCGTCCCCCAGATCACCGGTGCGGTCGTCTACTTCGGGAGAATGGCCTACGACGAGCGCTACTTCACGAGCCTGGTGGTTGACGGCAAGCGACTCGCCAAGCCCGAAGGCGTCATTTCCGATCTGACCACGCTGACCCTCACTCAGGGCGATCTACTCGTCTTCAAGCTGACAGTCCACAACTACGGGGCAACGCCTATCCGCACTGCCGGGCCGTTCCCAGGCACAGTCTACCAGTTCGACCAGACGGCGGCTAGCCTGGAAGCCTACGAGGAATCTGGCGCGTGGCGCATCGGCATCAACTGCCACACGGCCTACAGCGACTTCCCCTGGCGTTGGGCGCTGGGCCCCCTGGACGAGCTTCAGACTGTATACGATGACGAGCGAGACGAGACGTACTACTACCTGTTGCCCGGTCAGCGGGCCGAGGTATGGGGCGCCATCCGCATGACCGAAATCCGCAAGGCCCGCAACCCGCAGGAGTGTTGGGCGGGCCTGATTCACGAGGATGTGGGCATCCCGCCCTTCCAGAGCCGGGTCGGAGCGCGTGAGATCGAGCTGGTACCGGCGAGTCCTGGGTCCGGCTAGGCACGTCTGAGCGCCTTGCCGTGCCGAATCAACTGCTGTACTATGGTGAAGGATTGTTGGCGAGTCAGGGGGAGGTGAGTTATCAGTCACCAGCCACATCTCAGGCAGACCCTGGCGGCAGGGACCCTGTTCCTGGCGCTTTTTCTCGTGGCCTGTGGCGGTTCGGATGGTGGACGGCGAGCGACCCCTGTGCCCACACGCATCCCCCCAACGCCGACAGCTCGCTCGACCGCCCTGCCCGAAGTCCGCGAAGCGCCAGCCATCGGCGCGCAAGAGCGCCCGATCGCCGTCTACCTGGCGTTGCCGGAAGAACGAGTCACCACAGACGCGCAGGAAATCGGTCGCGAGCTGCAGCGCCAGTTGAGCGACGAGACCGGACTGGCTTTCACCGTCACCTTCACCGATGAGAGCACCGCTCTTGCCGAGTTGTGCAGCGGTGCGCCCACCCTGGCCTGGGCGAGCGCCTTCACCTATGCTGCTGCTCGCGATCAGTGCGAGGTCGAGCCTCTGCTGGCCGCCAAACGCGGGCGCGCTCCGGCCTTCGACATTGGGCAGACCGGCGAGATCGTCGGGCGAGCCGACATCACCGCGCTAGCGCAGTTGGCCGGGCAAGTCTTCTGCCGGAGCGCGCAGCAGGACTTCACAACTGCCTGGGTCATCCCGGCCCTGCGCATGGGCAGTCAGGGCATCAACCCCTTCCTCGATCTGGGCGCTGTCCGTGACTACGAGGACGATCAGGCGCTGATCCGCGCCCTCTATGACGGTGAATGTGCCGCCGCCGCGCTGCGCGCTGGAGATTTCGACAGGGCGCTGCTCGCGGTGGCCAGGGCCGCGCAGACTGCGGAGGACTCGCTGCCGAGCTATGACGAGCTGGCCAAGGCGCTACACGTCGTCGCCCCGGCCGGCGACACGAAAGCGCCCGCCGATCCTGTCTACTGGCCAGGTTTCGAGGAGGGAGTTGTGCCCTACGAGACGCTCATCACCGCGCCGATGGGCGCCCTGCCCCAGACCTTGCGCGACAGCGCCGAGATGGCCATCACCGCGTTCTTCACCGACCGCATAGACGGAGCGCTGCGGGCCAAGCGGCTACTGACCGCCGACGGGGTGTTTGCAGTGGACTCTGGCCACTACACCGCCTTCCTCACCATGCTGTCGGACGCCGGCTGGAGCATGGCTTCTGCGCGATGAGCCGGCGTCGCTGTGCCGAGTCTCGTCACCGGGCAAGCTGACCCATCATGGCGCACGATCTGGCCGTCATCATCGTCTCGTGGAATACGCGCGACCTGACTCTCAACGCGCTGCGCACCCTCTGCGCGGACCTGGCGGCGCACGGCCCGGATGCGGAGATCTGGGTGGTGGACTGCGCCTCAGCCGACGGCACGCCTGGCGCCATCCGCCAGGCGTTCCCGCAGGTGAAAGTCATCGCCAGCGCTGACAACCTGGGCTTCGCCGCCGGCAACAATCTCGCCCTGGAACGCATGGGATTCAATCGGACGCCCGGCTCGCCAGCCGGCGACGACTTGCCGCGCGCCGTCTATTTCCTCAACCCGGACACCGAGACGACTCCTGGTGCGACGCGCGCCCTCTACGATGCACTGCTGCGTCTGCCTTCTGCCGGGGTTGTCGGCGCGCAGCTCGCCTACGGTGACGGGACATTTCAGCATGGTGCGTTCAGGTTCCCCGGTCTTGTCCAGCTTGTCATCGAGCTATTCCCCGTTCCAGCGCGCCTGTACGACTCGCGGCTCAATGGCCGTTACCCGCGCCGTCGCTATGCCCAGGGCGAGCCGTTTGCGGTGGATCACACCCTCGGAGCGACCATGATGGTCCGGCGTGAAGTGATTGCCGCCACCGGCATGTTTGACGAGGGATACTTCATGTACTGCGAGGAAATTGATTGGAGTCTGCGCATCCGGCGGGCGGGCTGGCAAATCTATGCCGTTCCCGCTGCACGGGTCGCTCACCTCGGCGGGCAGAGCACCAGCCAAATCCGCGCCCAGAGCGTCATCAACCTGTGGCGCAGCCGGCTCCGCCTGTTCGACCAGCACTACGCCCCGCCGCGGCGGTTCCTGGCCCGCTGGCTGGTGCGCCTGGGGATGCGCTGGCGACTCCGCCAGACGGAGCGGCCCTACCGCGCGGGCGTGCTCTCGGCAGCGGACAGCACGGCGCTGGTCGCCGCGTACCTGGCTGTCCTGGAGGCAGCGAGAACGCCATGAGCAGCGACCTGGCCGCCGTCATTCTGGCCCGCAATGAAGCTGAGAACATCGTCGAGTGCATCGAGAGCGTGCGCTGGGCAGGGCGTGTGGTCGTCGTGGTGGATACCCGCAGCAGCGATGCCACGGTGGAATTGGCCACCCAGGCGGGCGCCGAGGTCCTGCTCAACCGCTTCGAGAACTACGCCCAGCAGCGCAACGACGCGCTGACCCTGATCGAAGCGGACTGGATTCTCTTCGTGGACGCCGATGAGCGCTCCACCCCCGCCCAGGCGCAGGAGATCCGGGCTTTGCTCGCCAGCGCCGTCCACAACGGCTACTGGATTCCGCGCCACAACTACATCTTCGGCAGGCTGACCCGGCACACGGGCTGGTATCCCGACTACCAGATGCGCCTGCTCCGGCGCGGACGGGCGCACTACGACCCGCAGCGGCAAGTACACGAGCTGGTCCTGCTGGACGGAGAGCCAGGTTATCTGTCATCGCCGCTCATTCACTACAACTACCGCAGCTTCCGCCAGTTTCGAGAGAAGCAGCGACGCTACGTAGCCTTCGATGCCCGTATTCTGCACGAGCAAGGGATCAGGCCACGACCGCACAAGTTCATCACTCAGCCACTGCGCCAGCTCCACTGGCGCTTCATCACGCTGCAAGGGTATCGGGACGGGCTGCATGGGCTGCGGCTGAGCCTGCTCATGGCCTGGTACGAACTGCAGAAGTACATCCACCTGCGCCAGATCTCGCGGAAGGCATGACCCTGGTCGCTATCGGGCACGCCGCCCGGCGACAATCTCTGCCAGGGCGTGCAGCCCTCCAGCCACGATGCCGTGCCCGCCCAGCAAGACCGGCAGCGGGGCCGCTTGCGCAGCCGCCGTGAAGTCGCGCAGCCAGGGATCGTAGATGGCGTCGAGCAGGTAGAGATCGGAGGCGAAGCGCTCGCCCGCGCCAGGGTAGTGCCCAGAGGCGGCCATGAGCACCCGCGAGTCGATGATTGCCGCGTCGGCCACTTGAGCCAGCTCCTCGAAAAATGTGCCCGGCCCCCAGCGAGCGATCATGCGTTCGATCAGCGAGTGCACCTCTGCGCGCGCCAGCCGCTCGCTGGCCGTCATGCCCCGCTCCTCCGAGAAGACCCGTATCCAGCACTGCGTCGCCCGGCTGAGCGCGTCCCATGCCTGGGGAGCCACACGCCCGATCAGCGCCGCGCGACTCCCGTCCCGCGCCAGCACCTCCACGATGTCCCCCAGCGGCACGCGGTCCAGAAGCGAGTCCTGCAGCGCCGCGCGCAGCCCAGGCGAGCAGGCGGGATGCACCCGTGCGATGGCCAGGTCCGCAGGCGTGTCCAGGTCCATGCGCGCCGACGGAGCCACGAACGGCACGGTGTTCACCGTCCAGCCCCCTTCCTCGTGCAGCATCCAGGCCAGGCTGTTGTCGCGATTTGCGCGCCGGATGATAGGCAGCGCGTCGTGTGCCTGAGTGAAAGCCACCCAGTCGCTGGAGTGGAGATTGTTGGTCAGGGCAACCCGATCGCCGTCTTCCCCCGCGCCGATCAGTGCCGCCCACACCTGCCCGATCATTGCGCAATTCAGCAAAGGCGCGCTGCCTGCCCCGAAGTACAGCGCATGGGCCAGTCCGCAGCGATCAATCACCCCCGCCAGGCGCTGGCCGAAATGGAAGGCGCCCTCGTCTGAGTCGCCCAGGCAGCCGGCCTCAGCGGGCAGCCAGTCAAGATCAGGGCCGGCCACAACCAGCGGCTGGACGCTCAGACTCGCCAGACAGGTGATGAGATCGGTCGCCGCAGCCCGAAGAGCCCGGCCCAGCAACTGCTCAGCCGCCGACGACCCCGTCGGCCCAACCATGATCACCGCCCCTGCTCTCTGTCGTCTCATCACTTCTTCCCCGCTGCCCGACCGCGCACACCCGGCGACAAAAAAGACCGGGAACGCTCCCCGCCCCCGGCCCATTGTCTGCACGCACAGCGTGTCACTCTGTCTGCGGCTCAAGCACTCCGTAATTGCCGTCTTCGCGCCGGTACAGTACGCCGATCTTCGCCGTGTCCGCGTTGTAGAAGATGAAGAAGCTGTGACCAAGCAGCTCCATCTGGTCAATGGCCTCGTCTTCGCTCATCGGCACAAGGGTCACCGCCTTGCGGCGCACAATGGTTGTCTTCTCCTCGGCCTCCTCTTCGAACGCCTCACCAGGGACTGGCTCAACAGCCTCCAGAGCCTGTGCTGTCTCGTAGAAACGGCTGGCGCCGCGCGGCTTGCGCTTGCCCTTGTAGCGCTCGATCTGACGGTACATCTTGTCCAGCGCCACGTCCAGCGCAGCGTAGATGTCAGGCTGCCGTTTCTCCTCAGAGCGCAGGATGGCGCCACGTACATTACGCAAAGTGAGCTGGGCGATGCATTCGTCCATGCCCTGTTTGCGGCGCTCGATGGCCAGGTCTACGCGCACTTCGTGAATGTTGGGGAGGTAGCGGTCCAGTTTGCTCACTTTCTTTTCGACATGTTCCTGCAAGCGAGGTGTCACATCAACATTCCGCGTGTGTATCTTGAGTTCCATAACCCTCTCCTTTGCAGTGCACCATTTCCTTCACCTGTCGGCAGGCGAGTCACCTCCACCTGCGTCAGCAACCTTGTCGAGGACCGCGCTGGCCAGCACCAAACCATGGACAGACCGTGCGCCAGAGGCGCGCAGTGCCCCGGCGCAGGCCGCCAGCGTCGCGCCGGTGGTCAGCACGTCGTCAACCAGGATGATACTCAGATTATCAACACGCTGAGGATTCGCGGCAAAGGCCCCGGCGACGTTCTCGCGGCGAGCCTTAGCGTCGAGGTGTGTCTGTGTCTCGGTGTGGCGCACACGAGCCACCGCGTCGTCCACATAGCGCAGGCCGGTCAGGTTGGCGACGCGCCTGGCCAGAAGAGCGGACTGATTGTACCCCCGCTCTGCCTGCCGCTGCGGATGCAGGGGAACAGCGCAAATCAAGTCCGCCGCCACGTCCGGCCCCGGCCAGACCTGGGCCAGCAACTCGCCTAGCGGGTCCGCCAACCGGGTGAGCCTGTCATACTTCAAGGCATGGATGGCGCTGGCAGCCGGTCCCTCGAAGGTGGTGCGCACGCGCACGGCGTCCAATCCCACCACCGTGCGCAACGGGCCAGACTCAAGCTGGCCCGTGCAACGCTCACAAAGCAATCTGCCGATGCGCTGGCAGTGAACACACTGGGGCGGATATAGCAGGTCCAGCACAGCGGACAAGGCCCGGCGCGCCGTGAGCGCCAGCGCGTCGGCCAACCACTGGTCACTCAGCCCCCCCACCCGCCGATACCGCTGGAGGGGGTTGCCAAACGAGCGTGTCAACTCTATCTCAGATCTTCTGCGCCGATCAGAAACCGCCAAACACGCCGGACTCCAACAGAATCACCACCGAAGGCCCGAGAAGCACGATCCACAGCGACGGGAAGATCAAGAAGACCATCGGGATGATCATCTTCACTGGAGCCTGGTGTGCTTTCTCCTGGGCACGCTGGCGGCGTTTCACGCGCATCTGGTCAGACTGAATGCGCAGAATCCGGGCAATGCTCACGCCAAGCTGTTCGGCCTGAATGAGCGCCGCCACGAAGCTCGTGACATCGGGCACATCCATCCGGTGAGACATGTCGCGCAGAGCTTCGCTACGCCGCTTGCCAAGCTGGATCTCCTGCAACACGCGCCCGAATGCAACCGCCAGGTCGTTATCCCACTTCGCGTGGACTTTGCTCATCGCCTGCTCGAAGCCCAGTCCAGCCTCGACACAGATAGTCAGCAGATCGAGGGCATCGGGCAGCGCTTTGATGATGGCGTCCTTGCGCCGGCTTATCTGTCCCTTGAGCTGCAGCACCGGCAGGTAGTAGCCGAGCAGCACCCCACCGACTACGGCCAGGGTACCTTTGAAGGCACCCCAGTCTGTGAAGACGAAGAAGAGCGCAAACGCTCCCACACCCATGGCGATGGTCAATGCGATCCGCTGCCCAAAGAAGACGGCCGGCTCCATCGTCTGGGACTTGCCGGCCAGCTCAATCTGGCGGCGCACGCTCTCGATCTGGTTCTCCGGGGTGAAGCGCATGGCGAAGCGGGCCAGCGCCCGGTACATGGGTATGATGACGCGCTCGCGCGTGCTCAGAGACAACTCAATCTGTTCCAGGCTGGCCGGCACGTCGCGATCAGCGTACTCAGCGAGCCGCTTCTCAAGCGGATTCTCGTCCGACTTGTCTCTGTACCCGACCAGGACAAGCCCACCGAGCATGACCACACCAACCACGATCAGCGCCAGAATCGTCACATCCATGAGCTAACCTCCGCTACCCCTGGCCATGTCCTCCTCCGCCGTCAATACTGGATATTCACGATCTTCTGGATGATCGCGGCGCCGGTAGCGATCATGCCCAGCCCGCAGCCCAGCATTGGCCATCCACACATGCGGTTCTCAACCAGGTGGGACATGTAGCCGGGACTGGCCACGTACAGGAACATGGTGAGGGCGATCGGGAGCAAAGAGATCATCCAGCCGGTGTAGCGCCCCTGGGCCGTCAGCACGGCGATCTCACCCTTGAGCTTGATGCGGTCGCGGATCGTGTGACTGATCGCATCAAGCACTTCGGCCAGGTTACCACCAACCTCCCGCTGGATGTTGACCGCTGTGTTGACCAGGTCGAGGTCATCACTGGGCATGCGGTCCAGCAAGTGCTGCAGGGCATCTTCCATGGGTATGCCAAGCTGCACTTCCATCACCACGCGCCGGAACTCGGTAGAGGTCGGCTCTGGCGCCTCGCGCGAGATCGCCTCCATCGCCTGCAGCACCGCGTAGCCGGCTCGCAGGGCGTTCACCCACAGCGCCAGCGTATCAGGAAGCTGTGTCTCGAACAGCTTCAGGCGCTTCGACTGCTTGCGCGCCACATATAGGCGAGGGAAGAAGAAGCCGACGACCGCCGCCACACCCCCGCCAATCGGCGAACCGAAGAGCACCAGTCCGATCAGGAAGCCGCCGAACATGGAGATCACGTGCAGAGCCATGAACTCGGCGACCGTCAACTTGAGATCTGCGCGCGAGAGCTGGACGCGCCATTTCTGCGCGAATCCGCGGTCAACCAGCGCGGCGTCAAGCCGGCGCGTGATAATGCTGGCCTCGTGCGCAGGATCGGGCTGCTGAAGGTCCGCGAATTCCGTGAGCAGGCTGCTGTACTCGGTAGTATAACGGCCCAGGCGCTCTTCAATCTGCTGGCGCCGTTCGGCGCGAATGCTCGCGATCCCGGCAAGCAGAATGACAAGCGCCAGAACGCCCGCCGCGCCGGCTATAGCAAGCTCCATAGCTACACGCCCTCCCCCAAGGTACTGCACACTCCACTCGTGCAGTGTCCGTTATTGGCCCGGTGCGGCAATCCTTGCTTTCCCCGGCAGTCGGCACGGCCCGCTAGTAGCGCGAGACACCAATCCCGAACACAGATGGCGGAAGATGAATGCCGGCCGCCTCGATCTGGTCAATGAATTTCGGGCGGAGCCCGGTAGGACGGATACGTCCGATCACCTTGCCAGCTTCCAGGCCGGTCTGCTCAAACTCGAAGATGTCGGACATGGTGATGACGTCACCTTCCATCCCCTGGATTTCGGTGATCTTCACGATCTTGCGCGTTCCATCGCGCATACGTTCCTGATGCACAACGAGGTCCAGAGCCGACGCCACCTGTTCACGGATCGCGCGCACTGGCAAATCCATGCCCGCCATGAGGCACATTGTCTCAAGACGAGCGAGCGTGTCTCGCGGGCTGTTCGAGTGAGCCGTCGTCATCGATCCCTCATGGCCGGTGTTCATCGCTTGAAGCATATCCAGCGCCTCACCAGCGCGGCACTCGCCGACCACGATGCGGTCGGGACGCATACGCAGCGAGTTTACGACAAGGTCGCGGATGCTCACCTCGCCGCGCCCTTCGATATTGGTGGGGCGACTCTCCAGCGAGACGACGTGCTCCTGGCGAAGCTGCAGTTCAGCCGCATTCTCAATGGTGATGATTCGCTCATCATTCGGAATGAACCCGGACAGCACGTTGAGCAGCGTCGTCTTGCCCGACCCGGTGCCTCCCGACACAACCAGGTTGAGCCGGGCAATCACACATGCGCGCATGAATTCCGCTATCTCTGGAGTCAGCGAGCCAAAGCGGATCAGGTCCTCGACGGTGAATGGGCGCCGCGAGAATTTGCGGATGGTGATCGTCGGCCCGCACAGGCTGATCGGGCGAATGACCGCGTTGACGCGCGACCCGTCCGGCAGACGCGCGTCTACGGTCGGTGAGCTTTCGTCAATGCGGCGACCCAGCGGCGCTACAATCCGGTCGAGCACGCGCAGAACGTGGTCCTCGTCCTCGAACGTCACATTGGAGCGCAACAGGTTGCCGGCGCGCTCGATATAGACATTCTTAGGACCGTTGACCATGATCTCGGTGACGGTGTCATCGGCCAGCAGGGGTTCGAGTGGTCCGTACCCCAGTATCTCGGCCACAATGGCTTCAAAAAGCTGCTGGCGCTCGGCCCGCCCAAGGACAATGCTCTCTTCATTGAGAATGGTGGTGAATAGTTCCTCAATGGCAGTACGCACTTCTGGGGAACGCGGATCCACGCTCGTGTCAAGCTCGGCGAGCAGCTTGTTCTGGATGCGCACTTTCAGATCCTGATACCCGCCCGCCTCACCCCGACGAGCAGCGCTCGCCGCCGATGAAGCTGTTGGCACTTGCGTTCGCCGGCGCACCTGTTCCAGCTTCGACTCATTGGGGGTGTCTGCCCCTTGTCCACCACGCTCAATACGCCGCAAGAGGGACATACGTTTCCTCCGATCCGTCTGGTTCTAGCTACCTCTACCCGTCTCCTGCGATCCTATGTGCCCCCAAACAGAGCCCGTATCCCGCTCTTTGAGCGGGTTTCGCCGGGCTGGCTGCCCTCTTCGGACGACTTGTCCTGCTCCACCACAGTACGCACCAGCTCTGCCAGATCCGCCAGTTCCTTGCCAGGAGATCGCGACTTCATCTTGGCCACGAGGGGGACTCCCTGGTTGACCGCTGCCAACACCGCCCGATCGTCGAGGGGAATTGACGCCGACACCGTGACCTTGAGATGGCTTTCGATCGAGGTGGTCGGCACGAAGCCCCGGCCGCGTTCCCGATCCGGAATTATCCGGTTGAGCACGAAGAGAACCTTCTTTGCCAGTCCCTCGGGCTCCTTGAGGCCATTGAGGATATCGAGTATCTTGCGCACGTTGCGCACTGAGGGAATCGTCGGGTTTGCCACCAGGATGATGCGCTCGGCAATGTCAAACAGCTTGAGCGTGGTATCGTCGTACTGGGTCGGCGTGTCAACGACGATGAAGTCATAGGGCTTGGCCAGCAGCTTGACCACATCTCTCACCGCGTCCGCAGACATGTCATAGGCCATCTCCGGATGCGATGGGGCAACCAGCACTTTCAAGCCACTCGGATGAGTGACCAGCACGCTGTCAATCATCTCCTGGTCAATGTCGTTCACGGCCTTGGCCAGGTCGGCAATGCTCGAAGTAGATTGCAGGTTGAGGAACGCATCCACATCTCCGAACTGGAGATTGGCATCCACCAGCAGCACGCTTGTGTCGGGGCGCATCAGCGCTGCCGCAATATTGGTAGCCAGTGTCGTCACACCGGCGCCCGCCTGTGGGCTGTAGATCACAACGATATGCCCCGCCCCGACCACTGGCGCCTGCACCCCGCGCTTGACGTCACGAGCCAACGCCGTGCGCTGCGGGGTCAGCCGGGTCTCTTCCTCGCGGATGAGCGCATTGCGGTCATACACACGGCGAATCGTCGCGTAGAGTTCTTCGCTGGACACCGGTTTGGTGAGATAATCGCGCGCCCCAGCCAGCATCGCCTCGCGCAGATAGCCGGCCTCGTTCTGCACCGACATGATCACGACAGCCGCTGTCCTCACCGCGGCGCGGATCGCCTGTGTCGCGGCGATGCCGTCCATGTCGGGCATGTTGATGTCCATCAGCACTACGTCGGGCCGGTGCTGCGTGGCCAGTTCAACCGCCTCGCGGCCAGTGCCGGCGCCGTCCCCGCCGACCACCTCGATATCCGGCTCGAACGCGAGCAGCTTGCGGATGTTCTCCCGCGTATCAGGAATATCGTCCACAATCAGGACTTTGATGACCTGTCGCTCACTACTCATCGCTGCTTTCCCGCTTTCGGCAACGCCTAAGTCCAACCCACCGGGTCCACACGCCGGTCTCCGGGTAGACATGAAGGGCAAGCGGACGCCAGCGCGAACGCGTGCCCTTCATGCGTCACTGGCCCAAGAACGATGACCTCTTCACCACCTACTGCCCCGTCGTCCCCGCAGCCGGCTTGGCCAGGAAGTCGTACAGACGCTGAATGTCGAAGCGCCGCACGCTGGTGATTGGTGGCTCGAGCGCGAACTCCAGAGCGATTGGCGGCTCGGCATTGTAGGTCCGGATCATGTAGTCGAGCGTCACCGGATCGGTGGCCGTCTCTGTAGTGTCTCCTGCTGCGCGCAGCGCCAGGGTAATCGGAATCTGCGCATCTACTGCCCAGGTCAGCACCAGGGCATCCTGTGGTGTCACCGCCAGGGTGATGATGAGCGGCGCGAATGGCGTGGCAGTAGGCTGCGGCGTCGCTGCCTGTCCCCCTTCGCCCGGAGGCGGTGGCACCGTCTCGAACACCTGCGGCGTCGGCGTGCCGCCCACGATATCTCCCCCTGGTGGGAAGTAGCCCACCCGCAACACCCAGGCGCCAGTGACGGTACGCTGCGTCACCAGCCGCGGGCGCTGCGACGACTCGCCTGGGCTCAGCAACACTCCCTCCGGCGAGAGCGTGCTTGCCTCCGGCCGCCCTTGGCGCGGCGAGCCAATGCTCAGTTCCCCGGTCTGCAAGCGGGTGATGAGCGACACGTTATTGGGCATGCGCGTCTGGAAGGTGGGATCAACATCTATGTACAGGAAGGAGAGGATGACATCCACATAGTCGCCCGCCTGGATGCCATACGCCACCTGCCCAACGCCCGTCGGATCGAGCGGGATGGAAATGGCCACGCGCGGCTCATCTCCCTCGAAGGCGCGCATCAGTGCGGCGGCGTCTGAGCCTGTCTGAGCGATCTGGAACAGGTTGGGCACCACCTGACGCGCCAGAATCGGCGAGCCGCGGAAGATCTCCGTGCGCGCCACCTGGCCAATGACATCCTGCAGTTCACTGGCCGTGAAGTAGTTCCCTGCCTCAGGGAGCGCCTCCTGCGGCCATGGCTGGATTCCCACACCGTCGGGCGGAATCACAATGCCCCGTGGCAGGTCCTGGATGGCGACGACTATCTCCACCATGTTGAGAGCGCGCACGCCCGGCTCAGGAGTTGCGGCTCCCGGCCCCCCCTCAGGTGCCGTTCCCACTGCTGTGGCTTGTCCGTCAGTGTCCTGATCACCGTTGTCACCAGACATGAGGACGAACACCAGCACGACCACCAGCAGAATGATCGCGCCCAACAAGATTAGAACTCGACCTCGCATTGGGTTTCCTCCTGATGGGTCCGAACCAGCCCGGTGAAGTTCGTATCAGATCAGAATGAGTTGTCTCTAGTGTATTCCTATGCAGAAAATGCGCAAACAGGCCTGGAGTCCCATTAACAGCAGGGGCAGAGCATGGTGATGCCCTGCCCCCGTTGGCTATCAGGGACGAATGGAGCGCCCTCTTGCGTCACACCGCCGGCAGCAGGATGACGAATCGGCTCATATCTTCCTCCGCGCTGGTGATCTCGAGCGCTCCTCCCACGAGTTGGATGCGCTCCTGCAGCGTGCGCAGTCCAAGCGTATCGTTCTGGTCTCTCTGAGTCAGAGCCTCCGTCGCGTTGAAGCCACGCCCGTCGTGCTCAATGGTCGCCTTGAGCCATTCGGGTCCCACGTCGAGCACAATGCCCATTGACTTCGCACCCAGGTTGTCGCGCGCATTGCCCATGACTGCCTGGATCGAGCGGAACATCATCACTTCGATGTGGCTCGGCAGCCGCCGCTCGTCACCCAGAACACTGAGCTGCGTGGTAATCCCGGTCTTCTCTTCGTAGGCTTCGGCGTAGCGGCGAATAGTGGGCACCAGTCCCAGGTCATCGAGCATCATGGGGCGCAGATCGAAGATGAAGTCGCGCACTTTCTGGAACGTTGCGCCGGCAGCCTGCTTCAGGCTGCCCAGTTCTTCCTCGGCGCGATCTGGGTTGCGGTCGAAAAGCTTCTGGCAGATCTCGGCTTGCAGGATGAAGTTGGTCAGCGACTGAGCCGGACCATCGTGCATCTGGCGAGCAAGCCGCTGGCGTTCCGCCTCTTGCGCCTCAACCACATTGATGATCGCGCGCGTGGACAGACGCCCGATGTCCCCATCACCCTGGTCAGGCACGGGTGCGATAGCGGGCCGGCGCAGCGCATCGGGCCCCATTCCGCGAACGAGACGCAGCAGCCTGCTCAACAGTTCCTCGAAATGCTGTAGTTCCTTGAGGGTTGCCTTGGCCTTGTCAAGCTGGCCCTGCAGAGTGAGCAAGCGCGTCTTGATATCGAAGGCGCTGTCGTACGCAGCCTTGATGTCGGCGCGGGGGATTGTGTCGAAATTCGTCTCCACGCGGCTCAACTGCGCACTGATCGCCACGTGGCGGTCGCGAATGCGCCCCACCTCAAGCTGCGTCTGTTCAATCAACTGCTGGTTCTCCAGGACGCGCTTGCGGATGTTCTCGTATTCAACCTCGAACTCACGCAGCACCTCATCCTGGGGAACATGAGCACCATGCGCCATTGCCACCACTCCTCGCTGCTAGAAGCCCACCACCATCAGTTCGCCTGTCTGTCTTGCTGGGAGCGCACCCAGCCCCGCCGCAAGGCGAAAACCGCTGCCTGAGTCCGATCGCGCACGTCAAGCTTCTTGAGGATCGAAGTCATGTGGTTCTTGACCGTCTGGTGGCTTATCCCCAACGCCTGGGCGATTTCTTTGTTGCTCTTGCCGCGCGTCACAAATTGCAGGATCTCCATCTCGCGCGGGCTGAGCGGCACGAAATGCTCGCCTGGATCCACCATGTAGGGCCCGGTCGCCGCTTCAACACCTGCGTCGAGCCACTCGCGCAACTCGGCACCAGAGAACGTCCTGCCAGCCACCACGTAGTGGCCGCTCATGACCGTGCGCACCACTTCCACGAGCTTCTGCGGCTCGATATCCTTGGGGCAATAGGCCGAGCCGCCGGAACGCATGGCGTGCAGCACCTGCTCAAGATCGTCGTATGCCGTGAGCAACACCACCGCAGTGGTCACCTGGTCCGCCCTCAGCCGACTGGCAACCTGGAGCCCGTTCATGCCCGGCAGATTGATGTCGAGCAACAGCACATCGGGCCTCAGCTCGCGCACCAATTCGAGAGCTTCTTCGCCTGTTGATGCCTCAGCCAGCACGTCAATGCCATGCTCGATGGAGAAGATGTTGCGCAGTCCCTGGCGAAAGACAGGATGATCATCAACGATCACCATCGTGATCCGCCCATAGTCCCTGTGAGCGAGGTCCTGGTCCATCACAGAACGCCTGTCTCAGTCCGCGGTGGCAACCCGGCCAGTTGCGCCTGACGCCATCTTAGCATAGTGCATGGGCTCCGATCCCACAATAGAACATTTGCTCGACGGACAGATGTGCTGGCTACCAGGCGCACTGCGCCGGCCATTCCAGGCGATAGACGGCCATGTTGCCGCCGCCCGCAGCCAGAGCATAGGGCGCTCCGGTGACAAAGACGGGCGCCTCCCCCAGGCGGGAGTCGCCAGGCGGGACCGGGCGCTGGTCGGGCATGACCATCAGATACCTGGCGCCGCGTGCGCACATCAGACGCATGATGGCCTCCCCGTCCCGGAAGTGCGGCACGATCTCGGGGCTGACCAGTCCCGCCAGATCGAAGATCGGACGGGGCGCGAAGTAGCCCACAGCGCCAATATCGTGCACTGCGAGCAAGTCGTCTTCTGGCAGGTTCGCCCTCACCCACCTGGCCGTGGCGACCATCTCCGTGTTGATGATGCGCACGTCCACGCCGTACTGCCGCGCGCCAATGACCCAGAATCCGCCGGACACCAGCAGCAGGGCCAGGGCCAGGCTGCGCGTCAGCACCCGTCCTGCCGCCGATCGCCGCGCGCGCTGTTCCAGCGCCAGAGTGCCCCCTACGCCGAATACCAGCAATACAGGGAGGATCGGCATCACATAGCGGCCATGCTGGTAATTGGCCGGCAGACGCAACGCATAGGCCAGCACGTGCAGGGCCGCCCACAGCAAAGGCAGCATGTAGACCAGGAAGCGCCTGTCTCGACGCGCGCGCCGGGCGACGCTCACACCTGCGAACAACAGCCCTGCCAGCGCCAGCGAAAGATGCCCGGCGAGAAGCGGCACGAGCATCCGCGCGTAGCGTTCTGGCAAAGACCACCGCTCGCTGATCGGCGCGTACTCCGCCTGCTTCGCCGCCGAGGTGTCCGGCAGCAGCGTTCCACTGAGCTGCCAGTTGATAATCGCCGCCGGGACACAGACCATCGCCCAGGCCAGCGCCAGCCCGGCAATCCACATCACTGCGGGCGAGCGCCAGCGCCATGCACCCTGCCCCGCCGCAAGCCGGAGCGCTGCACACAGCCCGACGAGGATGATGCCTTCGGGCCGGGTGAGGGTCAACGCCGCCCCCACGGCTCCTGCCCGTGCGCCGCGCAGAACTGCCTGGCGCGCCGACAACCGCTCCTGCCCGGGGCGAAGATCGGCCCAGGTTGCCCAAATCAGAGCCAGCGCCAGGGCGGCGAATAGCATCGTCTCCATGCCCGAGGTCGCCGCCCAGACCAGGTGCCAGGACAGCGCGACGAGGACGCCCGTCATCAGGCGCGCGCCCCTCACGCCCGGCCACAGATATTCGGCCAGCCTCGCGCTGATCCATGCCGCGGCGCCCAGACTGAGCGCGCCCAGGGCGAAGGTCCACACGAAGTGCGGCACACCCAACAGGTAGGCGGCGGACAACGTCAGCGTGTACAACGGCGCGGTGGAGGCGCTGCTTGGCTGGCCCGGCACGAAGGCCCATTCTCCGCGTTCGACCAGATTGCGCGCGTATGTCTGGTGAATCCAGGAGTCATCCAGCGGGTACCCGGCCTCGTCGAGGTGCACCGCCCTCAGGGCATACAGCAGCACGCCACAGGCCGCGAGAATGAAGAAGATCAGGTCACCGCGCGGCGAGACGCGGCGTAACCATGTCATGGGGCTGTGCCTCCCGTCACGATCTCGAACACCAGCCGGTCGTCGTCCTGCTGAGGCGTCGTGGCTCCGTAGTGCCGGATCAGCCGCAGATAGGGCCGCGCGTCCTCGCCCGCGAAAAGCCCGCTGAACGGCGCAGTACGATTCACGTCCAGCACCAGGTGGGTCACACCATAGCGAGCGGCAATTTCCGGCACGACGGCAGGATCGCTGTCAGGCACCACCACACCTCCCAGCCCCGTATGATAGTACAGAGCCGCCGGATCGTTACACATGATCACCGCCCCGGGGGGCAGGTCATCCGCTATCTGCCGGTAGAAGAGTCCTTTGTCGTTCCAGCCATTCAGCTTGGCACCGAGCGCATTCAGCGTCAGGGCCAGAGCGAGAACCACGGCAGCACTGTGAAACACGACGGCGGCCTCGCCGGGCCGCCAGCGCCGTCGCCGCGTTGCCCAGGCGATGCCCTCGTCCAGACCGACCACACTGAGAGCCGCCCAGAAGGGCAGCAGGGCGGCGGACGAGTGGAACAGCCCACCCCGGTAGCCAGGAAAGGCGAAGACGAAGGTCATGACGAAATGCAGGGCTGCCGCGTATACGGCGAAGCCCTGCATCAGCGCCAGCGAGCGGCGATGCCACCAGCCCAGCAGCGCGAACGGCCCCAGCACCACCCAGGTCTCAACCGCCACAAAGGTGCCCAGGTTGTTGGCCAGCACGTTCAGGCGCGAGCGCAGGATGGGGCCAAGGCCCCACGACAGGAAGTCCCTGGCCGAGGCCCCCGGCGGATAGCGCACCAGTTCATCATAGCTGCGCATCCAGATCGTGTCCGCGCCGCCCAACGGTAGCGGCGTGCCAAGCACGTCCAGGTTGCGCACGAACCAGGGAGCCATGACCAATCCGTAGACCAGCAGGCCCGCGCCCGCCGCGCGCAGACCTCCTCGCCAGTCGCTTACCCCCGACCGCCAGAAGGCCACCACAACCAAAACCAGGACGAGCAGCGCACCATCCGCGCGGGTCAGATGGGCCAGCCCGCCGAGCGTCCCACTGATCGCGTACCAGCGTAGCTGCCGCCCCTCGGCGGCGCGACCGAGTGCCAGCAGAGCGAGCGCGCCGATGACACCATAGAGCGCGAAGGTGCCTGTTGTCACCCAGAAGGGAACATAGAAACCGCTGAACATGACCAGCAGCGCAGCCATCCAGGCGCCGCGCCGCCCTGCGCCAAGCCGCTCGCTCAGCCGAAAGGCGATGAAGACCAGCCCAACATAGCAGAGCACGGACGGCACCTGCGCCGCCCGGAAGGTCGCGCCGCCCACGGCCATGCCCGCTGCCACAACCAGCGAGGCCAGCGGCATCCAGTAGGTGTGGCTAGGGCCGGGCAGCACCTCTGGCGCGTTGTAATAGGTCCACAGGTAGGGGTCGCTCAGGCCATGCCCCTCTACCAGGCGCTTGGCCGCGTTGAAGTAGTAATAGGCATCGGTGTAGCCGGGCTGCTCCAGCAGCAGGGCCAGCAGCGTCGCCCATCCCAGGGCCAGCGCGCCCAGGATGAGATACCCCCGCCGACCGGCCTTCATGCTGCGTCCCCTGGAGAAGTCACGGGCCCAGCGTCTCACAACTGGCGATCCTCCCCCATCCCGCTCATGGACACGTCGCATCCCTCGCCTGCTCGTCTGGCCCGCTGAACAGCGTGATCACCAGGTCGCTGAAGCGAACCGTGTCCTGCTCGGTGTAATGCTGGCGCAGCCAGCGCAGCGAGTCATGCCGCTCGTAGTGTGCGTCGGCGGCGACGAGCGCGGCCATCTCGTCTTCCAGCCGGTCGAAGGCCACGTACCAGACGCGCGGAGCGCCTCCCGCTGCCTGGGCCATGCAGGCGTCAGCCAGCAGGCCCAGAACGCGCTGTGTGGGGAGCGCCAGTGTGTCTGAGCCGGAGCCTGGAATATCACGCGCGTAACGCTGTGGCAGATCGCGCCCATAGTAGACCATGGGCAGTGCCGTGATCTTGTTGCCGTGCACGATCACATCACCATCTGTTACTGCCTCGTTCAGATAGGCTACCGCCCGGTCGAACGGCGGGTTAGGAAATGTGTCCCAGGTGTAGTGCGTCACCAGCCCGAATGCAGCCACAACCGCCCACGCTCCGGCGATGACCGCAACGATCGGGTGTGGCATCCCTCCCCGCGCGAACAGCCAGCCCATCGCCACATAGAAAACGAGCGCCGATGGCAGCAGCGCACGCGGCAGGAAGATCGGTTGTAGCAGATAAGAAGCCGCCCACATGAGCAGCATGGGAACGAATGCCAGCCAGAGCGCCCAGACCAGCGCTGTCCGCTCGCGCCCGGACAGTGCCGCGGTCCGCCAGACGCGCCGCGCCTGGTACAACAGGAACACGACTGACACAGCAGCCAGCAAGAACGTTGGCAGCCACCACGCCGGGGAGAAGTCAAGATTGACTGAGACGAACGAGCGCAGCGCCAGCCACAGGTGCAGCACGTTGGGTCGGTCTACCCAATACTGGCGCAGCTTGTCCATCTGGTCCGGCAAGTTGACCATCCAGGGCAGATATACGGCAAGGGCGATGCACGCCCCGCCGACAGTGTGGGCCAGGCGACGACCATCGCGGAAGACCATCGGCAGCAGTCCTAGCGCCAGCAGGTATAGCGCCGCGAGCTGCTGCACGTACATGCTGACTCCAGCCAAGACTCCGAAGGCTGCCCACCAGACGAGTCCGCGTCGCTGCCAGGCCCGCCAGTAGGCCCAGGTGGTCAGCAGCAGCGCCAGGCCGAGCAGCGCATACATGCGCGCCTCCTGCGAGTACTGCACATGAAACGGGGCCACTGCCGCAACTAGCGCTGCTGCCCGAGCCGTCGCCTCACCGAACCAGTCGCGGGCCAGCCCGTAGACCACGCCAACGCTCAGCACACCCGCCAGCGCGCTGTACAGGCGCACCGCCGCGACAGACTGGCCGAAGGCGCGCATCCACCCGTCCAGCGTGGCGTAGTACAGGAGGGGATGTACATCGGCGGCGCTGCCGTCCACCTGTTCGAGCGTCCCAGCGCGCATGGCGTCCAGCCCCTGCTCGGCAAAGAGCACGGCGAACGCCTCGTCGTACCACAGCGTGCGCCCGCTCAGGTTGACCAGGCGCAGCCCCAAGGCCAGGAGCAGGATGAGCGCGGGCACTGCCCATCGCTGCGCGAACAGGCGTCGGCGTCGAACGGCAGGCGTCGGCGAGGCGGCAGTCATGGTCAGTCGCCAGCCGGAAGTCGCACGAAGAGCGCCGAGCGATCCTGGTCGAAACGCAGCTCGCGCCAGCGATCGGGCGCGGTCCGCAGAGCGCCGGCCAGCGCGCTCTGCGCCTCAATCGCCACCCAGTCAGTCTCCTGTTGCTCCAGCGCCGCCTCCCATCCGTCGCGCAGCAGCACCACGTCGAGGTACTGGCGCAAGAACTCGTCGTTGTAGAGGTCTGTGCGCCCATCCACATAGACTGGCACGTGCGGCGCAGCGAAAATCAGGTACCCACCCCAGTTGTAGCTGTTGAACAGGTTGCCGTCAGGCCGCGCCTGCTCCAGGTAGGCGGCCAGCTCCACTGGGAACAGCTCCTCCTGCGCGGCGCGCACTGTCTCACGGCTCAGGCCCATGCCTACCTTGACCGCCGCTCCCGCCGCGATCAGCCCCAACAGCAGCCAGTTGACGGCCAGCATCCGCCCGCTGAGCCTGCGCCGGGGCCGCACCTGCCAGCCGCGCTCGGTCAGCCAGGCGTCCAGGTGCCGCGTCAGCACCGGCGTGGCCACCAGGGCGAAGACGGCGATGTTGCGCCCCGCCAGCAACGCCATCGCCGCCGTGCCCGTCACGAGCACAAGATCCGTCCAGTCGGCGCGCCGCCCGCTGATGCCGAAAACGGCAATGATGCCTAAGAGAAGCAGCAGAAACGGCCAGGTTTGCGCTTGGTGAAAGTCTGGCGTCGCCCATTCCTGGATGAAGTCCTGCAACGCGCCGATGCCAACGGTGTCGAACGGGTAGGCCAACATGCGCGGCCCGTAGGGGTTGAGGGCCACCAGCGGAACCGAGATGGCCGTCACCACCACCAGCTTGCGCAGCCGCGCCCCGCGCACGACAGATGGTCGGGCGTCGCCGAGCAGGTTGCCCAGCGCTTCGCCCACAATCGTCCCAAACAGCAGAATAAAGGCGACAGCGAAGCCACCGTGCAGATTCACCCACAGGACGATCAGCAGCGGAATGAGCCACAGCCGGTCTACCTGCCGGCACTTGTACAGGTGCAGCAGGTAGAGCACTGCCGCGCCCAGCGCGAAGGAGAACATCTGCGGGCGCGGCGACCAGAAGACGGCAGCCGCCGCGCCGCCCAGCACTACGGCGAAGGCGCGCACGTAGGCATTGCCCTCACATGCGCCATAAACCAACGCCATGCCCGCCGTCGCCAGGACCGCCGTGAAGAGAGCCAGCCCGATGTTGCCGGAGTCACCAGGGTGTACGCCGCCGCCGAAAAGCTCATACGCGCCGTAGAGCACAAGCTGCGCACCCCAGCTATGGTTGATCCACTCGGCGTCCAGTCGCGTGTGGGAGAAAGGATCGTGGCGCAGGATGGCGCGCTGCTCCACCATCGTTTCGCCGCTGCGCAGGTGCCACCAGGTGTCAGTGTCGGTCGGCACGCGCACAGCCATAGCGAACAGCAGCACGAAGAGCGTCGCCGCCATCAGCCGCTCGGTCGAAAGCTGCCTGTAGACGCGCATGTACCCCCCTGTCAGCATACCAGGCGACCGGCGCTACCTGGCTGCGCCGGCCGCCTTCGCCGCGCAAGCGAAGCTCGAACAGTCTTGCGCCCTGCGCGCTGCGCTCATCGGGCGGTCTGGCGATAGCGTTCGACAATCGTCGGAATCAGGTAGCCGTTGAAGGCGCGCCCGGCATCGTAGTCGGGCGCCCAGCGCCAATCGCGCCGCGCTGCGCTGTCGTCCACTTCGGCGGGCCAGCTATCCACAATGGATTGCCGGGCGTCCGATAGCTCGAAGGTGATCTGCGCCTCAGGAAACGCCGCCCTCACCATCTGCGCGAACTCCTCTGCCGAGCGGCTGAAGCTGGTCACGTTGTAGACGAGTTGAGTCAGCGCTTCGCGCGGAGCATCGGCCAGCAGAAGCAGCGCCTTGATCGCATCCGGCATGACCATGAACGGGATCGTCGTGTCCTCGCGCACGAACGAGGCATAAGGTTTACCCTGCGCCGCCGCGTGTAGCATCTCCGGCGCGTAGTCGCTGGTTCCGCCGGTCGGCACGGTGAGCGCGCTGATCAGCCCAGGGAAGCGGACACAGCGGAAGTCCACGCCAACGGACTGCTGCACCGACAACTGGCGATAGTGGCGCGCGTAGTAGCGTCCCAGGTGCTCGCAGTACAATTTGTTGCAGCCGTACATGGTGATCGGGTTGAGGTACTGGTCTTCGCGCAGCGCGCCCGCGGCCCGCTTAGCGGCCAGGCTGGGCATACCATAGGCAGCAATCGAGCTGGCATAAATGAACTTGACGGGTCTGCCGCGTGCCTGCCCCTGATCAACCGCCAGCTTGAGCAGGTTCACCGTCCCCTGGACGTTCACGCGGTGCGCGTTCTCTGGATTGAACTCGGAGCTTGTGGAGAGCAGCGCGGCCAGGTGAATGATCGTGTCTATTTCGTATTCGGTAGACAGAGTCTCTAGCAGCTTACTGTCGAGGATGTCGCCCACAATAATCCGGCTCACCGCAGAGCGAAGTGTATGATCGAGTTTCCTGATGTCCAGCACGACTATTGGCAGGTGGTCGGGCCGCTGGCCGAGCTGCTCGATAAGCCCGTGGCCGACTTCGCCATTGGCCCCCGTGATAAGCATGATCCTCTTGCGAATCAAGATATGTCGCTCCCCATACAAGTCCTGTCAAAGAAAGAACTATCAGCCGAACCCGGTTCGGCGCACCAGGCCCATGGTATTATCCCTCAGGAACCTGCCATGTCCGGTTCCTCGCCGCTTCCATGACCGCTGGCAACCACGAAGGCCATCGCGTGCTCACGGGTATGGCTCAGGCTGACCTGCCAGGTCTCCAGGCCCAGGTCTGCCGCGCGAGTCGCCGCCGCCCTGTGCAGGTACAGACGGGGCCGGCCACTGTCGTCGGAGTCCACCTCGATGTCCAGCCACGAAATCAGGCCGAGGCCTGTGCCAAGCGCTTTGGCTGCGGCCTCCTTAGCTGCCAGGCGCGCCGCCAGGCGAGCAGCGTTGGTGCCGCACTGAGCGCGCTCCGTCGCAGTGAAGAAGCGAGCGAAGAACCGCTCGCCGTAGCGCTCCATCGCCTGCTGGATGCGCTCTACCTCAATCAAGTCTACACCAATGCGCAACATGGTGCGCCGCTGCCTCCTGCTGTGCGATCCGCGCGCCACTAAGCGTCACCCGGTGCCGGCCCAGGGCCGGCGATGGCCAGAGCGTAGGCGTCGGGATTGAGGTAGTGGCGGGCCGCAGCCAGCACTTGCTCCGCCGTCACCGCTTCGATCTCCTGTGGGTAGCGCTGCAAGTAGTCCAGTCCCAGGTCGTAGAGTTCCATGCTGAGGATGGAGCCGGCCACACCCTCGCTCGATTCAAGCTGCAAGGGAAGCCGTCCGATGAAGTTGGCCTTGCTATCGGCCAGCTCATCCTCGCTCACGCGATCACCGGTGATCCGGCGTAGCTCTTCCTCAACCGCGCGCACTGCTTCCTCGACATTGGCCGGATCGACTCCCGCCATGACCCGCCAGGGCCCCGGCCCCGGTCCCCCCTCGAGACGGCTGTAGCTGTAGTAGGCCAGGCCCAGTTTCTCGCGCACATGCGCCCCTATGCGGCCATACATGCCGAAGACGCCCAGGATGTGGTTGGCCATGTTCGCTGCCTGCCAGTCCTCGGCGAAGCGCGACGGCCCGCTCGCGCCAAGCACGATGTCAGCCTGGCTCTTGCCAGGCAGCACCTCCTCTCGCCGGACGACCTCGCTCAGCAGCGGAACGGGCGGCAGCTCCGGTGGCAAGCGCTGGCTGGCGCTGGCCCAATCGCCGAAGTATCGTTCGACCAACTGGCAGACCTCATCCGCCTGCACGGCGCCCACCACCACCATGATTGCGCCGCGCGGGCCAAAGCAGCGCCGGTAGAAGTCTACCAGATGCTCGCGCGTGATTGCGGCCACGGACTCCAACAGCCCATCGCTGGGGCGGTGATAGGGATGAGCCTCGCCGTAGACCGTCTCGCGGAACATGCGCCCCGCTACGTAGCGCGGGTCCTGCTCCTGAATCTTGAGAGCAGTCACGAACTGCCCGCGCAGGCGCTCGACCTGCTCTTCCGGGAAGGCAGGCTGGCGCACAGCGTCGGCCAGCAGATCGATCAGGAGAGGTAGATCTTCGGCCAGGCTACGACCACTGAAACCGGCGTGATGTAGCCCGGCGCTGATTGCCAGGGCTGCGCCGCTGCTTTCCAGCAACTCGTGAATGGACTGGAAGTCGCGCGTCTCCGTGCCACGCAGGAGCATCCCCGCCGCGAACGACGCCAGACCATCGCGCCCTGGCTCGTCGTACAGACTGCCGGCGTCCAGGGCCCCCTGGATAACGACGGAGGCCACATCCAGGTTCTCGCGCACCAGCACCACGATGCCATTGGGCAGCATATGCCGGACAATGTCATGGGGACCCGGAAGGGCCGTCATCGCGCCACCTCGTCTTGCGCGCCATCGGGGATAGGGACGAACCAGCCCACTGTGCGCTGCGACCGACGCAGGTAGCGTCCCGCTGCCTGGCGCACGTCGTCCAGCGTCACTGCCTCCAGATGATCCAGATAGCGCTCGTACCAGGTGTAATCGGAGAAGTTCTCAGAAAAAGCCAGCCAGAACGCCTGGCCAGTCACTCGCTCGGTGCCGTAAGCGAACAGGGCCTTAGCTTGCTTGCGCGCCTTGTCCAGTTCCTCTTGTGACACATCGCCCGCCGCAATGCGCTCAATCTCGGCGTCCAGCGCTGCTTGAACCTCTTCCGGCGTGCGGCCATCGCGCACCGTGACCATCACGCTGAACAGATACGGGTCCACGGAGGGATACAGACCGCCTCCCACGCCGCTCGCCAGCTCCGTCTCGACCAGCGCCCGGTACAGACGCGAAGTGCGGTTGCCAATGCCATTGCCCCCCGGTGCGCTCGCCCCGGCCAGAATGCTGTCCACCAGTGCCAGCTTGAACCAGTCAGGGTCCATCGCCGCAGGCGCCCGGTACCCGACGTAGATATACGCCGCGTTGCCCTCGCGCTCGACACGCACAGTCCGCTCTCCACGCTGTGGTGGCTCGCTGCGCGTGACCGGCGGAGGTTCTGGCCCGCGCAGGATGCCACCGAAATGCGCTTCAACCCGCTCCAGCAGACGCCCGCTGTCAAAATCGCCGACAGCCACAGCGATGGCATTGTTCGGGTTGTAGTGCGTTCGGTAGTGCTGACACAGATCGTCGCGCGTCATCGCCCGCAGATCGTCCATGTCACCGATGATCTGGTGGTGGTAGGGGTGCACGCGGAAGGCGACGGCCCGCGTCTCCTCGTGCAGCCAGAAGGTGGGCGAGTTCTCCGATCCCTGGCGCTCGGAGATGATCACTGTCCTCTCTGCCTCCACCTCACCGGGATCGAACAGGGCGTTTGTCATGCGGTCCGCCTCGATCTCCAGCGCCAGTTCAATGCTCGGGGCCGGCATGGTCTCGAAGTAGGCCGTGTAGTCAAAAGAGGTCTGCGCGTTCCAGGTGCCGCCTTCGCGGTCGATTCGCTTGTCCAGAGCGCCGGCGGGAAAACGTTCTGTGCCCTTGAACATCATATGCTCGACCCAGTGTGAGATGCCGGTCTTGCCGGTCGGCTCGTTGCGGCTGCCCACGCGGTAGAGCGTCCACCAGCTCACGACCGGTGCGGTGTGCACTTCCATGAGCAGCACGGTCAGCCCGTTGTCGAGAACATGCCGCCGCACACGCGACGCGGAATCGGCCATGGAGCCTCCTTCGCCTGCCAACACTCACTCCGCCATAGTTTAGCAGGGATACCCCTGTGGAGCATCCCTGCCTGATGCGCGCCGTAGATTGAACTGGCTGCGGCAGCCGGGACTACGCCTGTGCGGCCCCGTTGTACCCGCGACCGATGCCGCGATAGGCGAAGCCAAGCTGGTGCATGGTCGCCGGGTCATACAGGTTGCGCCCGTCAACGAGCACTGGCGTCCGCATCGAGTTCTTGATGCGCTGCATGTCGAGCTGCATGAACTCATTCCAGGGGGTCATCACAACCAGAGCGTCGGCACCCTGAGCCAACTCGTAAGGGTTCTTGGCCATGGCCATGAAGGGCATGATCCCCTTAGCGACTTCCATGGCCACCGGATCGTATCCGCGGACCTTCGCGCCGTGATTGTGCATGTACTCGGCGATGGTAATTGACGGCGCCTCGCGCATGTCGTCCGTGTTCTGCTTGAAAGCCAGACCCAGCAGGGCAATCGTGCGCTCTTTGACCTCGCCGAGCAGCTCGTGCACCTTGAGCACCACGAGCTTGCGCTGGTAGGCATTGATGTCCATCACCGCGTGCAGAAGCTGCGGATGCTTGCCGTGTACCTGAGCCATGTAGGCCAGCGCTTTCACATCCTTCGGGAAGCACGATCCGCCATACCCTACCCCGGCCTCGAGGAAATGGTGGCCGATGCGCTTGTCGAAGCCCATCCCCCGCGCCACTTCTTTGACATCGGCGCCGAGCGCCTCGCAGATGTTGGCGATCTCGTTGATGAAGCTGATGCGCGTCGCCAGGAAGGCGTTCGACGCGTACTTGATCATCTCCGCTGTGCGCAGGTCAGTCACCACGATGGGCGCGCGCAGCGGCAGGTGCAACTGCGCGACACGCTCAGCCGCCTCCTGATCTTCTGAGCCAAGTACCGTCCGATCGGGAGCCAGGAAATCAGCCAGCGCCGACCCTTCGCGCAAGAACTCCGGGCAGCTCACCACGCTGAACTCGATCGGCGACGGCTGGTTCTCGCGCACGATATCCGCCACCCAGTCCCCCGTCCCTACCGGCACGGTGGACTTGTTGATGATGATCAGCGAATGGTCCATCGTCTTGGCGATGCTCTGGGCGGCCATACGGACATACTTGAGGTCAGCCTCGCCATCAACACCCTCCGGCGTGCCTACAGCGATGAAGACGAACTCGGCATCGCGCAGCGCCTCGGCATACGACGTGGTGAACGACAGCCGGCTGGCGTTCACGTTGCGCGCCACCATCTCCGCCAGCCCCGGCTCGTAGATGGGCATGATGCCCTTCTTCAGGTTCTCGATCTTCGCTTCGCTGATGTCTAGAGCCACAACGCGGTTGCCCAGGTCAGCGAAGCACACGCCTGTGACCAGGCCCACATACCCTACTCCGATTACTGAGAGATTCTTCATGGATCCTTCCTCATGCGCGCAGCAGGTTTGACTCATTTGTGATGAAATTCACGAACGGATTATAACGCATTGCTGAGCTTGGCCAAGCCCGGTTTTCCCTACGGTTTCCCCACGCTATACAGAACCTTCTCCGCCGGCCTTGCGCGCAGGTCGTCGAACACCAGACCCGCCACCCGACGCCCCATCTCGACGGCGTAATTCGTCCCCCGATCCCATGGGTACACCTGGCTCATGCTGGCCAGGTACACGCCGGGCAGCGGCGTGCGCAGATCGGGCAGCGCTGCCTCGTGATTGACCAGGGGAACAGGCTGCGCATATGGTGTGCGAAACACCCACCGCTTTCTAACCCACTCCGCAGTGAAGTCCGGGTTGAAGCGCGGCAGCACGCGCTGGAAGCGAGCAACCAGCTCGTCTTCTGGGATGCGCAGATACTCGTGGTCGGGGCTGACATAGTCGCCACAGTAGACCAGCCGGTCGCCCCCGTAGTGCGCCGGGTCCATGTAGTTCGTGTGCTCGACCAAGGCCAGGAATGGGAACTCGGAGTTCTGTTTGTCCGCTCGCGAGGCGGGCAGGCTCAGCCAATAGGTCCCATCGCGCAGAAGCTGATGGCTGAGCGCCAGGATCACGACCACCGCGCCCATGCTCTTAAGGGCGCGCAACTTGTCCGCGTAGGGCCCGTCCAGTTGCGGTGTGAGGCGCAGCATGATCTGAGGTGACGAAGTGCTGATCACCGCGTCGAAGGTCTCGACTCGCCCGTCCGCCAGCACGGTGAGCGCCCCCGCACCAGCGCGCTCGACGCACTGTACGGGCGTGCTCAGATGAAGATGTGCCCCCTGCCGCCGCACTGCTTCAGCCAACAGATCGAGAAATGCCTGAAAGCCACCCATGAACGTCCCCAGTCGGGGCGTGCGCTTGTAGATGCGCGCCCACATCCAGGCCATGTTGACCTGGTCGTAGTAATCGCCGAACTTGCCGATGAGCAGCGAGCGCCACAGGGTCTCGTAGACTTCGCGGCCCATCGTGCGCCGCAGCCAGCGATCGGCGGTCGTGCGCTCCATGGGCCGCCAGTTGCGGGTGAAGCGCAAATAGAGACCCGTGAACCCGTAGCGCACTTTGGCCGGCCACGATAGCGGCAGGCGCAAGTTGGCGGCGATGATATTGGGCCTGTCCATCGGGTAGATTCTGCCATTCAGCCACAGCGACGTGGTTGGCCTAGGGAACAGCACCCTGTCCCTCGCCCCAAGCTCGTCAATGAGGCCCAGAATCGCGTCGTCGTTGGCGAACCAGTGATGGTAAAACTTCTCCAGCGACCACTCCCAGCGCTCATCGCGGAAGCCAGCCGCCAGGCCACCCACTTCGGCGCCGGCCTCGTAGACGTGCACCTCGACACCCTGGCGCGTCAGGTCATACGCTGCTGCCAGTCCAGTCGCCCCGGCGCCGATCACCGCCACGCGCTGCCTCAAGCCGCACCCCCCCGTTCAGCGGGCGGGGCTGTCGCCGGCCCCGCGCTTTCGAGTGCCTCGCGCGCGCGGGCGAAGTCGCGCCATCCCAGTCCCTTGCGATAGAGAAAGAAGAACCCCAGGAGCGTGATGGGCAGCCACAGCGCAGCATGGAGCACCAGCGTGTAGGACGCCGCCACTGTCTCTCGCACCCCGTACGCGGTGAGGGTCTTGATACCCGGCGTATCGAACGTGCCGATATAGCCGGGTGACGAGGGCAGCGTCGTTGCCAGGTTGACAACAGCCGTCATCACCATCAGCACGAAGAAGCTTACCTGGAAGTCGAAAGCATGCATGACGAACCAGTACTTGGTCGTTTCAGTGAGCCAGATGAACACCGACGACACCAGGGTCATCAGCAGATCGCGCGGTCTGCTCAGGTTATCCAGGCCTTGCATAAACTGTTCGGCCAGGCCCTTCGCTGTGCCGCTCAGGCGCGCTGGCAGCATCCGGTCGAACACGGCGGTGTAGAGCCGCCGCATCTGTGCCGGGCGCAACGCCATCACCATGAAAACCAGGAAAGCGCCCCAGAACAACAAGGTCGAGAAGAACACCACATCGCGCAGCCAACGCTCCTTGAAGTCGGCGAAGGGCAGGGCAACAAAGACGAAGATGAGCATCACCAGCCCATCGAAAACGCGCTCGACGATGATCGTCGCCAGGCTAGCCGACATGCTCACCCGCTCGTCACGCCTGAGCACGTAGGCGCGGATGACCTCTCCCGCGCGAAACGGGTACACGTTGTTGCCCATGTAACCGATCACGACAATCGGAAAGAGGCGTCTCAGCGGCACCGGCTTGATCGAGCGCAGCAAGTAGTGCCAGCGCCAGGTACGTCCCCACACGGCGAAGAAGTAGATGGCAGCGCCCGTCCCCAGCCAGCCCAGGTGGACGCCGCGCATGTCGTCCCATACCTCTGACAGCTTAAGCCCGCGCAGCCCCACATAGAGGAAGACGGCACTCACAGCCAGGCCGATGACGACCGCTCCCCACTGGCGCTTGGAGCGAAGCGCTGAACGGCTAATCACGCAGACCGGTTCCTTTCGCCGCGTCCCTGAGCGCGGGCGTATTCTACCCGAAGAGCCAGGCGGGGGCCAACGCGGACTCCGCGCGGCCGCCTTGCGATCTTACACCAGCAGCCGCCAGATTCCCCAGTCCAGGCCCAATGAAAGGGCGGCTCACTTCAGGCCGCCCTGTTCAGAAGCTATCAGGTTGTCACATAAGTCTAGGACTCGACGTTCACGGACTCTGGAAGCATCCCAGCAAGGATTCGCTCTAAAGCCATGGTGTGACTGCATACGCCGCGCGACCGGAAGAAGCTGCAATCGCACTGCCATCGCTGGTCCGCGTACTGCACTGTGTGCGGGCTGTTGTCGCCATCAAACGTCACTTCGAACGAGACGAACCGGATGCGATCGCGCTGCTCTGCATAACGCTTGGCCTTCTCGATCTTGCTGATCATCCCGTAGTCCATGTCGTACTCTCCTTCACTCTGCTGACGAGCCTCCCGAAAAGCAAAAAGCACACTGGCCCCATCCAGCGTGCTTTGTCACCCAGGCACTCTGTCGTTAAGGCAGGGACTCACGATCATCTCCCTGCACCATCCCGCTGGCCCAACACAGCCTTGCGTCCCACCATCACCTTGCTCATTAAAGCCAGTATAAGAGACTTCGCTGGTTGAGTCAATCGCACCCGACCGCCTATGCACGTCGCAGCAGAACTTGCTCTGAGGGCAGTGACGCCAGAGCTGAGAGGCTCGCGCAGCACAGCGTCTTCCCCTGGACAAAGGCGAGCACACCCTCATCGGCCACAGCCAGCGCCCCGATCTCCTCACCGGCGGCTGCTTCGACCCGGAACAACTGGACTGAGTGCGACGCCGCGCGCAAGTCGTCGCCCGTGCCCTGGCGCATGGCTGTCAGGTGCGCGTCGTAGGCGCGGATCGCGCTATGTCCCCCGCCGTAGCGGATGACCCATTGGCCCGCCGGTGCCACCGCCGCCCCACAGAAACCTGCCGGGCAGTTCGCCTGGGCCAGCATTCGCCCCGCCGTGTCGAAGATGCGCGTGCCGTCTGTATCGCCGATGACGATCACCCCGGCTGCGTCCGGCAAGCAGATCGTCGGGCGACAACCATCGCGCGCCACACCAACTGCATAGCTGCCCACAGCTACATGCTGCTGGAACACATGCAGCACGCCGTCACCAGCCAGGGCTCCAACTGTGCCCATCTCCCGGTCCAGGTCCACGGCCAGCACATCGGCGGCATGATCGCGCAGGAGATCGATCCGCTCGCCGTCTATGACGAGGGTTACTGTGCCCTCGCCCGACTGAATGACGTGGAGCCGCCCGTCATACGCGCTCAGCACGGTCATTGCACCCAACCGCACGCGCGGCAGGATAGCGCCGTTGGGAGCCCGCAGCGCATCCAGCAAGGCGACGCTGAGGCTGTCCAGCGGATCGCGCGCGTCAGGACGGGGCAGGGACCCCCACCCATAGAACGCTCCCGTGTGCAGGGCGAAAAAGGCCAGCGCATCGTCGGCCACGTGCAACGCGATCAGCGGCGGATCGCCCGCAACCAGACAGATGTCGCGCACCGCACCCGTCTCAAGTTCCAGCAGCCAGCCCACGCGGCTCATCCTTCAGGGGCGTCCGTAATCGTGAGCTGCGCGCCGCCCTTCAGCCATACGTCGAGCACGTACTGAAAGGCCGTCACGTTCCTGCGCCGCAACTCGCCGTCTCTCAAGAGATCATAGCGGAAGCTGTCGTAGACATACTGTGGCTCCCCACTACCCGCGTCAAGCTTCACATCCAGGGCCATGCCTTCCGGCACGATCAGCTCAATATCGCCGTTCCGTGCGGTGATGCGCCCCTGCATGACATCGAGCGTGGGCAGTTGCACGCTGACATCACCCTCCCCGACGGTCAGCGCAAGTTGGGCCACGCGAAGCTGCGTCAGGCCCAGTGTCAGGTCTCCGCTATCTCCGGCAACCTGTAGAACCTCCACCGCAGTCCCCGCCGGAACCAGCAGTTCCAGGGTTCCGCGCCCGTAGTCTTCCAGCCTGGGAATGGCGTTGCGCGCCTCTTCAGCGAGGGATAGCATTCCCGTGCCGCCGTCTACGGACCAGGTCATGGCCACGCGGCTCTCATGGCTGCCAGCGTATGCCGCGCGCAGTTCTTGGCTACCTTCGGCAGCACCGACCGTGACCGCCGTCCGCGTCACGCGAGCCTCGACGCGCACTCGCTCAACGTCGGGGCTGAGCGCCTGCACCAGCAATTGAACGTTCTCACTCCGCACGACGTCGGCCTGCTTGCGATAGGCCAGCGCAATCACCGCTGCCAGCAAGACTGCGGTCAGCAGCAGCCCAACCCAGCCCATCTCAAGGGCCAGGCGCCGGACGCGCAGGCGCCGTCTGCCCCACAGCACGTCGAACCCGAAGAAGACGAACAAGGCGGGCCAGGCCCGGCTCATGAGATCACCAACCGCGCCAGGAAGTGCATCCGCTGTTACCAGCAGCCAGAGCACACCGAGCGCGATGATCAGCAGGGGCCACAGGACGCGGCGGCGCGCAGTCGTCATGCTGCCCTCCAGAGTTGTTTCACCAGAAGCACCGTCCCCAGGAAGATGGCGGCCAGTGGAAGGAATACGTCCCCGCGATCGCTGGCGAGCACACCGAGGTTGCGAACCAGCACGAGCAGGCCCATGCCGATGATAATCGCGCCGATGAGCACGACAATCTCCGGACGGCTCACCCGCGTCTCCGCATCATGCGCATCAACGGGGATGTCGGCCAGTGACTGAGGCGGCAGAATGAGCCACAACGCCACATAAAGCAGCAGGCCGGTCCCGGCTGTGAACACGCTGAGAAGCACGAAAGCCGCCCGCACCCACCAGGGATTGACGCCCACATAGGCTCCCAGGCCACCACACACCCCGCCCAGCGTCCGATCGGTCAGACTGCGGGTCAGCCTTTGGGTTCTCATCGCTCCCGTCCTCAGCATGTCGCGCCTCTGCCCTGCACACTGACACTATACCCTGTCCGCCACGTTTGGCAAGTGACCCGTTTCCGGGTTTCCGGGTTTCCGGGCGGCCTGGATGCGGTTTCTGCGCTAGAATACCGGCGGCGGCGCTTGGCTGCCACGCATGTCTGGCTCGTTCGCTCAGGGAATTGCCCATGCCCCAGGTCAGTTACTATCCGGTCAGCCAGGTGGATTTCGAGCAGTTCACCAATGCCTTCAATCGTGCCTACAGCGACTACTTCACCCCCATCGTCATGACGCCCGGTTCGTTTCGCGCCCTCATCCGCCAGGACGATCTTGACCTGGGCGCATCGGTCGCCGCCCTGGCTGGCCATGAGATCATCGGCACGGGTCTGCTCGGCCTGCGTCAGGACTCGGCGTGGATCGGTGGGATGGGCGTCGTCCCCGAATGGCGGCGCCGCGGCATCGGCCAGCGCATGATGGAACACCTGTTGGAGCAAGCCCAGGCGCGGGGAGCGCACCAGGTGCTGCTCGAGGTCATCGAGGCCAACGAAGTGGCGGCGCACCTCTACCAGCGCCTTGGCTTCGTCCCGATCCGGCGGCTGCTCATTTTGGAACGCCCGCCGGGGAATGTCCCGCCTACGCCCACGGACTACGCGATCCGTACCTGGCCGGCCACCGATCTGTTGCAGTATTTCAACTCCTTCCACGACATCACCAACTGCTGGCAGCGCGACGCCCCCTCGCTGCACCACCGGGCGCAGATCGTCCGCGGCTGGGCAGCCTTGCGCGACGAGGAGGTAGTCGGCTATGGGCTGGGCTGGAGCTACCACCATGAAATCCGCCTAGCCGACCTGGCGACGCGCCCCGGCGAAGAACGGGCTGCTGTCGCTGCGGCCATTCTGGCCCATCTCCACCGCCTGCAGCCCGAAGCCTTTGGACACAGCTACAACGTGGCCGAGGACGATCCGGCCCTGGCCGGCTACCAGCGCATCGGCTACGCGGTGTCTTTCGGTCAGCGTGAGATGCGGCTGGCGCTGGCCCCGTCTGCCTCTTAGGCGGGGTGTCCCGGTCTGTGGAGCATTGCGCCAGCGAATCATCGCCCAAGCGTTGGTTTCATCCGTAGCGCTTGCGCTACAATGGCGCCCGCCCCCGACCCACACTTTGAACACACGAGCGAGGACCATGCACGTATCTACCAACATTCGCCTGTCTCTGCAATCAATCGTCATAGCCCTGGCCCTGCTGGGCCTTTGGCCAATCCCGCTGGCCGATGCAGCTTCGCCTGCACCTCAAGCCGACGCGGTCACCCTACGCCTGGCGATGCCCCAGCCAGCGACGCTCGATCCGTCGTTACAGTCTCGCTTCAATCCCCACAGCCGCGATCTGGTGGAAAACCTGTTCATCGGTCTCACCCGCTTCGATCCCGTCACCGGGCAGATTGAGCCGATGCTGGCCAGAAGCTGGGATATCAGCGCCGACGGGCTGACCTGGACCTTCGACCTGCGGGAAGACATCCACTGGGTGCGCTACGACTTCCAGACCATGGCTGTTGAAGCGGTCCGCCCGGTCACGGCGGGAGATGTCGTCTATGCCATTCAGCGCGGCTGTGACCCGAAACGCCCCGGGCCCGTGACGACGAATCTGATGGTTGTCCGTGGCTGTCTGACCGTTGCCCATGCGTTTCCAGAAGTGGTAGACGATCTGTTCATCGCGCGCGAGATCGGTGTGCGGGCAACCGGGCCGCACACCCTGGAGATGCAGCTCCTCTTCCCGACCGGCTACCTGCCGAGCCTGCTCAGCACGCCGGAGTTCTTCCCCCTCCCCCGCGAGGTAGTCACGGCTGGCACCGATTGGACGCGGGCTCCGGCGCTCCTGACGAGTGGCCCCTATGCTCTTCAGACCTGGTCAGCCGCCGGCATGACGCTGACCCGGAACCCGCACTGGCCCGATCCGATTGCAGGCACGATAGATGAGGTCGCGGTCACCTTCACGGGCGAGACCGTGTCCGCCCTAAGCCTGTTCGCGAACGATCGCGCCGACTTCGCTCGCCTGGAGATCGGGCAGATCGCCGAAGCCAGCGACCGCTTGCCCGACCGCCTGCATGTTGAGCAGGGGTCCACGCTCATCCTGCTGGGCTTCTCCTATGAACGTTCTCTCGTCAATCAGGTGGAGGTGCGGCGCGCGCTGTCCGCCGCTCTGGATCGGCGCGCTCTGGCTGACAGTATCCTGGGCGGCCTGTACCGGCCTGCCGTGCAGTTCACCCCGCCGGGAATCGTCGCGGCCCCATCTGTGAGCACCTTTCCCGACTCCGACCTGAGGCTGGCCCAGGGCAGCATCGAGGCCGCGGGATACCCCGGCTGCGTTGGCATGTCGGAGCCAGTGCGACTTCGCGTGCCCAACGATGATCCCATCTGGCTGGAAATTGGCCAGGCAATTGTCGGGCAGTGGAGCGCCGCCCTGGGCTGCGCGCCATCGCTGTTTTCTGTCGAAGGACTGTCGCGCACGCTGCTGATCGAGCTGGCTCATTCGACTTACGACGCCGAGAAGATCACCCGTCCACACACATGGATGGCTACCTGGAGCGCCGATTATCCGGATGCCCACGCCTGGCTCAACGACGCGCTGCACTGCCGCTATGGCTATTTCCGCACCGGGCGCGAGTGCGACGCAGCGGACGCGACGCTCGATCGAGCGAGCGGCGACCCCGACGACGCCGCGCGGGTGGAAGCTTATGGCGAAGTAGAGCGACTCCTCTTTGGCCCAGAGGGATCGCACCCGGTCTTGCCGTTGTTCTTCCTGCCCAACGCCTGGCTCCAGAATCCGAACCTTTCGGGGGTCAGCCGGGTGGGTGCGGCCCGCTTCGATATGTGGTCATTGGGCACAGCCAGCTAGACAGCACAAGGGAGAGCTTCCGGCCCTCCCTCTCACCTTCTTTCCTGCTTCATGCGGCATGTGCTCGCGCGGTTAGTTGGCGCGTTCCTGGAAGTTGACCCAGTAGGATGAAGTCGCCTGCCGGCCATCCTGCGCCGTGCAGGGCACGGCCTCGACAGTCGGCGCCGACGACACGAGTCCCGGCACAGTGACGGTATACGCGCGCCCCGGTTGCATAGAGAAGTCGGCGTAGCCCGCTCCGCGCTCCGCCTTGAGACCTGTGAAGAATGAGTCGCGCTCGCTGCCAGACCAGCTCACCGTCACCGGCACGCCTGAGACACCCTCGCCGCGCCGGTCGGAGACGCGCACCTCGATCACACCGCTCAGGTCGGGGTCGCAGAACGACTGCAACCGCGCCACCACGTAGGATCCGGAAGCGGGTGCAGGGGTCGGGCGGGCTTCCCCGGCGGTGACCGGCGTGGGCACAGGAATAGTGGGCGTCTTTGATGGCGGCGGGACAAAGGTGGACGTTGGCGGCACGGTCGGCTGAGGGATAGCCAGCACCACAGGCGCCGGCGTAGGATACAGGCCGTCAGCGCACCCACTGGCACCCTGAGGCGCATACAACTGCTCCAGCGCGCGAATCACGCGCAGATCGCTGTTGGTGACCGTCTGGCCCGTCTTCACCCGGTCGCAGGCCACCTCGGCCACCATATCCCACACGTTGCGATCGGGGCTGGCAGCGCGCAGCCGGTCAACGGCCAGCAGCAAGTCGCCGTTGGCGGCGTAGCTGAGCGCAGCAGCGACCACGTAGTCTGCGCGCGCCTCATCGCTCAGTTGCCACGGCGCGGTGTTGCGCTCGACCACCGGGTCAATCTCCCAGGTGTAGACCAGACCCGCTGCCAGCCCCAGGCCGATTCCAACGATCAGGGCAAGCCACAAAACCTCTCTGCCGGTGTGAACGTGTTTGCTCGTTGCCATGCGTGGTCCTCAAGGAGCAAGCGGCACGGACGGTGTGGGCGATGGCGTGGGCCGGTACAGGCGCATGATCGCCGGCAGATTGTCCGGCCCAATGATCGCCTCCACCAGAGCCACCATGATCGGAATGGCGCGGATGTTGCTGTGGCTGATATACCGTTCGGTCAGGTCAATCACGTAGGCGATCACATTTTCCTTGCCGAGCGGCCGCAGCCGTTCGAGGGCAGCATTGACGTCGGGGTCATACCGGTAGCCCTCGGCAACCATCAGCGTGTACTCCTCCTGGAAGCGGGGAGCCAGCGCCGACAGAGCGCTGTTCCTGTACTCGACGGGGAACGGCCCCCACCCCAGGAATACTCCCGTACTCAGCCCCAACAGAATTCCTGCCAATAGCGATCCCACCGTTCGTCGGCCCATGGGCGATCATCACCTGTGCGCTAGCCTGCTAATGTCTCCCCTGTTATAATCCGCACCCGCCAGTTTGCACAAGAAGGTGCAAGAAGGTCGTTGGCTGAAACCGGCCAAATGAGACGAGCCGGGACATTCACTGTGCCCGGCCCGCAATCCGAGTGCCGAAGGTGGGAGTCGAACCCACACGGGTTTTACCCCGCGCGATTTTGAGTCGCGTGCGTCTGCCTGTTCCGCCACTTCGGCTGACCGGATGCAAGTATATGTTGTTTGCAGCCCGCCGTCAATCCCGGCGCAGCCAACGCCAACCAGGCCGTCAGGGATGAGTCATGCAGGAAAGCCATCTGATCCAGGCCGCCAGGCGCGGCGATGTCGGCGCTTTCAACGAATTGGTGCTCTGCTACCAGGACGCGGTCTTCACCGTTGCCTACCGCATCCTCGGCCAGCAAGACGCAGCCGCCGATGCTGCCCAGGAAGCCTTCATCGCCGCTTTCCAGAAGCTGCACCAGTTTCGCGGAGAGCACTTCAAGCCCTGGCTGATGCGCATCGTCACCAACGCCTGCTACGACGAACTACGCCGGCAGCGTCGTCGCCCCGTCACGTCGCTTGACGACCTGCACGAGACCCAGTCCGCTGGTGGCCTGGCGCTGCACAGCCATCTGGAGAACCCGGAACTATATGCCCAGCAGACTGAGCTTCATGCTGCTATCCAGCGCTGCCTCGACGCGCTGCCTCATGATCAGCGCGTGGTTGCCGTGCTCTCCGATGTCGAGGAATATGCCTATCAGGACATCGCGGCGATCACCGGCTGGCCGGTTGGCACCGTCAAATCACGGCTGAGCCGGGCACGAGGCCGGCTGCGCGATTGCCTGCGGGCGGTCAGGGAACTTTTGCCGGCAGAGTACCGTCTTATGGATGACGGCTCACCTTCTGGGTGAGGCGAAAGCGTTGTAGAGACCGAGTGAATTCGCATGTCAGGACTGCATCTCCCGCTCTCTGAGCACGATCTTGATCTGCTCTCTGCCTACCTGGACGGAGCGCTGACCGATCCAGAGGAGCAGGCACTGGAGCAGCGTCTTGCCCGCGAGGAGAGCCTGTACGCAGCCCTTGACGATCTGCGCGTCACAAGGCAGCTTCTGCGCAGTCTGCCATCGCTCAAGGCGCCGCGCAGTTTCGCCCTCGACCCCTCTACATATGGACGGCGGGCCACCCGGTGGGCGCGCGTCCCGGCATTCCAGAATGCCTTCCAACTGGCGGGAGCGCTCGGCGCCGCCGCTTCTGTGCTGCTCGTTGCCGCCGGCCTGCTGCTTGGGGCGACGGGCGACGCCCGGACACCGGCGCCCCTCAACGACACAAGTCCTGCGCTGGAGATCGCCGCGCAGCCCACGGAGGCCGAGCCACTTCTCACCGCTACCCCTACTGCGGGCGCCGACGCCCTGCGCGAGGGCGCGGCACCAGCGCTGGTAACGGTCCCGCCAGGAACCCCCACCCCGCCGGCCTCTCCGCCACCTGAGATCGCGTTGGAGGCGGCGGCTGAGTTCGCCGCGCCAGCGGGTGAGAGTCCCGCCATGCTTGGCGCGGAAGCCCCGCCTGGCATCATGGCCGCTCCTCCGGGCGACATAGATGTGGAGACATTCGAAGAGAATGCGCTCCGCGATGCGGCACAAACGTCTCTTGCCTCGCCCGCGCCGGAGAAGCTGGAAGCGCAGCCAAGCCCAACCGCGGCGCCAACGCAAACTCTCCCAGCCGTAGATGAGGCGCTGCGCGCCGACAGCGCCGAGGCGGAATTCGCAATCCCGCCTTCTGAGGACCGCACAGGGCGCGCCCTTGTCGTCATCGGCCTGGGAGCGCTGGCCGGCTCGGCTGTACTTTTCCTCGCTGGCAGGCGCAGGGCACGCCGCGCATGAGGCCGCCAGCGAACTTCTGCCAGGTATGCGGGCACCGCCTCATAGACCGCCTGGCACACGGCAAGGTGCGCCGCGTTTGCCCGGCCTGTGGCTTCACTCACTTCCGCGACCCGAAAGTGGCCGTGGCGGCCTTTATCGAAGAGCACAGGCGCGTCCTGCTCGTGCGGCGCGCGTACAATCCTGAGCGGGATAAATGGGCGCTGCCGGCAGGTTACGTGGATTACGGCGAGGACCCCGCCGCCGCCGTTGTTCGAGAGGTCAAAGAAGAAACGGGCCTGGATGTCGCGGTCGTCGAGCTGCTGTCCGTCGCCGGAGGGTCGGTGGATTTCGGCGCGTCAATCGTCATCACCTACGCCGTTACTGTGCTGAGTGGGTCGGCTCGACCCCACGACGACGCCGACGCCCTGCTGTGGCTCAGTCCCGGCGACGCGCTGCCAGAGCTCGCCTTCGACAGCACGCGCCAGGCCCTGGCAGCCTGGCAGCAGCGTCAGAACGCTGAGCGCCCCAGGGAAGACCCCTGCTAGCGCCAGTCTCCGCCGTTCCTGTCTGCCTGCCCGATCTTGCGCATGGTAGAGACCCACTCCGGCGTCATCCACAAGCGCCAGTAAACGCTCAGCAGCAGCGGCGCGTAGCGCTCCGCCAGAATGCCCAACCGGGCCATGACGCCGCCGAGGATGATCTCTTTCTCGCCGCGCACCAGTCCCAGCACCGCCCGCTCCGCCACATAGTCAGGGTGCTCTACGGGGAGACCATAACGCGCAACCAGCCCCTCTACTTCCGACGGGACCATATCCGTGTGCATCCAGCCGGGCAGCACGAGAGTCAGGTGCACACCGGTGCGGTGCAGCTCGCGGCGCAGCGTGTCGGTGAAACCCGCCAGCCCATATTTGGTGGCCACATAGGGCGCGAACATCGGGATCGCCGCCCGCGCCAGGCCGGAGCCAATGTTGAGAATGTAGCCGTGATTATTGGCCAGCATGGAGGGCAAAGCGAGCTGAGTTAGCCGGATCGCCGCCCACAGATTGACGCGGATCATTGCTTCCACCCGCGCCGGGTCCTGCTCCTGGAACGGCCCACCAGCTGAGATACCCGCATTGTTGACCAGCACATCAATCCGCCCGAAGCGCGCCAGCGTCTGCTCGACGACACGGCGCAGATCATCCTCTTGCGACACGTCGGCGGGGATCACCAGGACATCAGAGGTGTAAGGCTCAACCTCGCGCCGAACCGCCTCCAGGCGATCTTCACGGCGTGCGACCAGCACCAGCCTGGCCGCCCGTCGCGCGAAGGCGAAGGCCAGCGCCCGTCCCAGGCCGGACGAGGCACCGGTAATGATCACGACTTTGTCGTTGAGCACCAGCGTCGAGTGCCGGGGCCGGAAGTAGCGCACCAGCCAGTAGGCAGCGCCTGCGAGCAGGCCAGCTGAGATTATGTGCCGCAGGAGTCGCATTGGATCCGATCCTTAATGTCGTGCTGCCTCGGCGAACAGACCAGCGCTCGCGCGGGACGCGAACCTGGTGGCGCGGGGGCACAGGCGTGGCACGGCACCCTCGTCGGCGCCTTGCCAAGGTGTAGCCCAGACCCCCAGGGCCCAGTCCCGCCCGCGCGGGACAGCCCCATCGTCCAGTCTGAATCTGCCGCGATTCTAGTCCGGTGCGACCCGCCAGGCAATTCCCCAAACAAGTGAGGCGACCGAATGGCCGCCCCGCGCGGTCTCACAGGACAGTCTGCCAGCTTACGGGCCGAAGGCCAGCGTGATCTCGCGGGTCATGTCCGAGAGCAGATACGGGAAGATGCCCAGCGCCAGCGTGCCAACCGTCGCGATGCTGATCGCCCAGGCCAGCGGCGCCGGCACGTTGGCCTCACCCTCGCCCTGCTCGAAGTACATGTACCACACGATGCGCAGGTAGTAATACGCCGAAACGAGGCTCGTCACCACGCCAACCACGGCCACCGGGATCAGGTCGGCGGCGATGGCCGCTTTGAAGACGAACCACTTGCCGACGAAGCCAGCAGTGAGCGGAATACCCGTCAGGCTGAGCATGAAGACCGTCATCGAAGCAGCGAGCAACGGCTGCTTGGCCGCCAGCCCGCGCATACTCTCCAGCCCCGTGTTGGACGCATCGTCCCGCTCGACCGCGATCACAACCGAGAACGCCCCCACATTGGTGAACGCATAAGCCACCAGGTACATGATCACGGCGCGGGCTGCTTCGTCGGTCACGGGGGCCGAACCCGCCGCCGCCACGCCAATCAGAATGTAGCCGGCATGGGCGATGCTGGAATAGGCCAGCAACCGCTTGAGATCACTTTGCACGATGGCAACCAGGTTGCCCAGAATCATGGTGAGCGCAGCGAGCAGCCACACCGTATCCTGCCAGGCCGCAACAAGGCCCCCGTCGAGCGCGAAGCTGGCCATTCCCGAGCCGAGCACGCGCACCAGAGCCGCGAAGCCTCCTACCTTGGCCGCCACACTCATATAGGCGACGACCGACGTTGGCGCGCCCTGGTAGACATCGGGTGCCCACATGTGGAATGGTACCGCGGCTACCTTGAAACCCAACCCGACCAGCAGCATCCCTGTCCCGATCAGCAGCAGATACTTGCTCGACGAATCCTCGGCGATGATGCCCTCTACCGCCCCCCAGATGCCCTCAAGATGCGTCATCCCGGTCGCGCCATAGACCAGCGCGATCCCGTAGACGAGAAAGCTCGAAGCAAATGCCCCCAGGATAAAGTACTTGAGCGCGCTTTCCTCAGACGCCTCCTGGGGCCAGCGGAAGCCGCTCAGGATATACAGCGGGATACTCAGCAACTCCAGCGCCACGAACACGACCACCAGATCCCCCGCCGCGCCCATGACCATGACGCCAAGCGTGGTGAACAAGAGCAGGTAGTAGTACTCGCCTCGCTGCCGCTTGATCCGGTCCAGGTAGTTGTAAGCGACCATGACGCCGAGCAGGGCGGTGATCAACGCGATGACATTGACCCCGTCGCTGTATGTATCGGCGATGTACATCCCCCCGAAGGCCCGCTCGCCGTCGCCAAACCGCGCCACCCCACCGAGCGGGAGCAGTGCCAACACCAGCGAGATCGCCAGGCCCAGCATCGTCAGCGCCGCGGTGAGGTGCTTGCGAGTCTGCGGGATGAACAGGTCTACTATCATCAGCAGGCAGGCGAACAGCGCCAGGAAGGTGACCGGCAGGGTCGCGGCGATGTTGAGATCGCTCAGACTCGGGACATCAAACATCCGCCACCGCCTTTACTGCCCCGTCGCCGACAGCGCGTAAGCCTGCACGTAGTCCACCAACTCTTTCACCGAGCCGTCCATGAATTTGAAGAAGTAGCCGGCTTGCAGCCCGATGGCGAACACCATGACCAGGATCGGCACGAGCGACCATAGTTCCTGCCAGTTGAGATCGGGCAGGCGCTTGTTCTCCTCTTTGTCGAGCGCGCCCATGAAGACCGTGTTGAACATGTACAGCATATACACGGCAGCCAGGATGATGCCGATCGCAGCGAAGAAAGTGAACCACCAGCTCAATACGCTTGAGCCCGCCGAGCCGAGCAGAATCGTGAACTCGCCCACGAAGCCGTTCAGGCCGGGCAACCCCATGCTAGAAAGCACAATCACCAGGGCGATCCCGCTGTAGAGGGGCATCGCCCGCCAGATGCCGCCGAACGCGCTCATCAGCTTGGTATGCCGGCGCTCGTACAGCACCCCGACCAGGAGGAACAGGCCGCCCGTGCTGATCCCATGATTGACCATTTGCAGGATGCCGCCCTGAATGCCCGCCGGATTCAGCGCGAAGATGCCCAGCATGACAAACCCCAGGTGGCTGATCGAGGAGTAGGCCACCAGCTTCTTGACATCCTTCTGTCCATAGCTGACCCACGCGCCGTAGATGATCCCGATGACCGCCAGCAGCGCAATGTAGGGCGCGAACGTCTCGCTGGCCGCCGGGAAGAGCGGCAGATTGAAGCGCACGAAGCCATAGGTGCCCATCTTCAACAGCACGCCGGCCAGGATGACCGAGCCGGCGGTCGGGGCCTGCACGTGCGCGTCAGGCAGCCACGAATGCAGCGGCCACATGGGCACCTTGATGGCGAAGGCGACGGCGAAAGCCAGAAAGAGCCAGCGCCCGGTCGAGGTGCTGAACGTCAGCTCGCCACTCTTCAGCATGGCGAGTATATCAGGCAGGCTGAACGTCTTGGCCTCGTTGCCCAGCCACAGGATGGCCAGCAGCATCAGCAGGCTGCCGGCCATCGTATAGAGAAAGAACTTGATGGCGGCGTAGATGCGCTCCTCGGCTCCCCAGATGCCGATCAAGAAGTACATCGGCACGAGGGTCACTTCCCAGAAGATGTAGAACAGGAAGAGGTCCTGGGCCACGAAAACACCAATCATGGCCCATTCCATCAACAGCAGGAACATATAGTACAGGCGCACGCGGTCTTTGATCGGGTTGAACGACGCCAGAATCGCCAGGGGCATGATAAACGTCGTCAGCAGCACCAGCCAGAGGCTGATGCCGTCCACGCCCACATAGTAACGGATGGTGAAGGAGTCCGCCGTGATCCAGTCCACCCGCTGCACCATCTGCAAACTGGACACGGCCGTGTCGAAGTTGCGCACCAGCAGCAACGACGCGCCAAAAGTGACCAGCGAAGTCACCAGCGCCCCCCATTTGTAGGCCTGCTCGGTGCGCGAGAAAAGCATCATCAGCACCAGGCCCACGAGCGGGAGCATAAGCACCACAGTGACCAGCGAAATGTCTTCCATAAGTTCGGTCCCTCTGGGTTACAGGCCTAGCCAATCGCGGATCAAAGGAAGCAGGATCAAGACCATCACCAGCAGCGTGCCAAAAAGAACGCTCATGGCGTAGATGTGCACGTAGCCCGTCTGAATCCGGCGCAACCGGGACGCTGCCCGCCGCGCGGCATGGCCGAGGCCGTCGAACGAGCGGTCAATGATCTGCTTGTCCACGCGCCACGTTAGGGCGCGCGTCGCCGCGTTGAACGGGTCGCGCAGCAGACGCTCGTGCACGTAATCGTGCAGGAACCGCCAGTCAACCTGTTCGGCCAGCCAATAGGCCGCGTTGCGATAGGGATAGACCACGTACTTGAAATAGAACTCGTCCCAGTAGAGCTTGGCATTGGCCAGCGTAAACGCGCGTTGCGTCCGCGTGTTGAGGGCCAGCGGGTCTTCGCGCAGCACGGCCAGCGCCCGGTCGTTGTACACCAAGCGCGCCAGGTAGATAGCCCCCAGCGCCAGCAGCACGGCGAAGGTTGCCAGCAAGAAGCTGAACGTACCCGCGTGGGCATAGGGCACGCTGTGCTCCAGGAAGCTGGTGAACCGGTGCTCACCCAGCAGCCAGTCCAGGATAGGGAACCCGCTCGGCACGTTGATGAAGCCAATCAGCAGGCTGAACGCCGCCAGCACGATCAAGGGCCAGGTCATCACCCGCGAGGACTCCCCGGCGTGCGCCGCCGCCGCGTGGCGCGGCTTGCCCAGGAAGATCAAGCTGACCTGCCGCCACATGTAGAACGCGGTGAAAGCTGCCGCCGTCAGCAGCAGCACAAAGCCCACATAGCCGCTGAGCAGCCCTTTGTCCACGCCGGCTTTCAGCGAGTCCAGCAGAATCTCGTCTTTCGACCAGAAGCCTGCAAAGGGGATGATCCCGGCGATGGCCAGCGTCCCAAAGAGATACGTCCAGTAGGTCACGGGCATCCGCTCTTTCAGCCCGCCCATGAACCGCAAATCCTGCGGGTCGAACTCGTCGTCGGCGTGCCCTGAGTGGCCGTGTGTGGCGTGATGGTGCCCGTGCTCCATGCCGTGAATGACCGAGCCGGACCCCAGGAACAACAGCGCCTTGAAGCAGGCGTGCGTCACCAGGTGGAACATGGCCGCCGCGTAGGCACCCACGCCCACCGCCGCGACCATGAACCCAAGCTGACTGACCGTGCTGTAGGCCAGCACGCGCTTGACATCCCACTGCCCCAGGGCGATGAAGCCAGCCACCAGGGCCGTCGTCGCGCCGATGACCGCCACCACAAACGAGGAGAACTCGGCAGCGTGGTAGAACACGTTGGCGCGCACCATCATGTACACGCCCGCCGTGACCATTGTCGCCGCGTGGATCAGCGCGCTGACCGGCGTAGGGCCGGCCATCGCGTCCGGCAACCACACGAAGAGCGGAATCTGCGCGCTCTTGCCCGCCGCGCCCAGCAGGAAGAGCAGCGTGATCAGGGTGAGCGTCGTCTCGAAGCTCAGCGAGACCATGCCGAAGTTGACCCGATGCCCCCCCTCTTCGAGCCACAGTTCAGCCTGGTTGAACACGCCCAGTGGCCCTGAGATGGCGGGGGTCTCCTCTTCAGCGGGCAGCGCCGGGGCGAACAGGGGTGCTTCTTCCTTCGCCGCGGCGTGGGGCACAATGGGCGCTTCGCCTTCCCGGTAATAGTCAAGCGTCCCGAACGTCCAGAAGGTGATCAGCACGCCCAGGATGAGTCCGAAGTCGCCCACCCGGTTGACGATGAAGGCCTTGCGCGCGGCATCACTGTTCCTCCAGCCGACCCCGCCGGGTTTGTCGAACCAGAATCCGATCAGCAGGAACGAGCACAGGCCCACGCCCTCCCAGCCGACGAACATCATCAGGAAGTTGTTGCCCGTCACCAGGATGAGCATGAAGACCAGGAACAAGTTCATGTAGACGAAGAAGCGCGGAAACCGCTCGTCGCCGTGCATGTAGCCGACAGCGTAGAGGTGGATCAGCGTGCCGACGCCCGTCACCACCAGCATCATCGTCACGCTCAGGGTATCCACGCGAAAGGCCCAGGGGATGGTCACATTCGCCGCCGGGATGACGATCCAGTCGGCCAGGATGGGCATGCCAATCACCGCAGCTTTGTAGCCAGTGTTCACCTGCGCGATCCACAGCAGGACCGCGATCACAAAGGCCAGGCCGCTGGCACCTACCGCCACCACGCTCACCCCGCGCTCGCCAAGCTGCCTGCCTGCAAAGAGGTTGATCAGCATCCCAACCAGCGGGATCAAGACCACAAGCGGTACCAGGTTGAAGAAGTTGTCCATGCGCGTTCCTTTAGGCTCAGGTGGCGCATTGAGCCTGGTCTGGCCCGAATAGCCCCCGTTGCCTATCCCCTGAACATACGCAGATTGTCAATATCAATGCTTTTCTTGGTCCGGAAGATCGCGACGATCAGCGCCAGCCCCACCGCGACCTCGGCGGCCGCCACGGTCATGACGAAGAACACCACCAGGTGCCCGTCTCCGCTGGCCCACTGCCGGGCAAAAGCCACCAGCGCCAGGTTGGCCGCGTTCAGCATGAGCTCGACTGACATGAACACCAGAATGGCATTCCGCCGCAGCAGAACGCCCATGGCGCCCATGACAAATAGCAAGGCGCTCAGCAGCACGTATAGCTCAACCGCGACTCCCGACGATCCCATAGGGACTTCCCCCTCTGTTGCTCGCTCAGGCTATCTCAGCTAATCCCCGGTCTCGCCCGACGTGGACTGCTCAAGACCGGGCGGCGGATTGGCCAGTTGGCGCTCGACCGCTTTGCGCGGAGTCAGGCTCTCGTGTGTCAGCACGACGGCGCCGACCATCGCCACCAGCAGCAGCAGAGCGACCAATTCGAATGGCAGCACGTAATCTGTGAACAGCAGCCGCCCAACGTGTGTGGGACTGCCGAAGGAAGTCATGGCATCGGCGCGCAGGCTGATCACCACGTCGGTGAAGGAATTGTCCGGCTGGCGCTGCTCGGCGAAGACCCACAGCACCAGCGTGTTGGCATCCAGCATCTGCTGCGGCAATTCCGATACGGGCGCTCTCTGGCTGCCGGTCGTGTAGAGAGCGACATCGCGCGCCCCTTTGGAGAGCTCGAATTCCTGCGCCTGGCCGTAGGCCAGGGCGCTGACCAGCACCTCACCGTACTCTTGATCGCGGAGGTCCACCAGGGGTCTGTCGGGCAGCGCATTGACAGCCACCAAGCGCAACCCGTCCTTCTTGCCGCTGAAGTCGAACGTGTGCGCCGCCGCAACAAGCTCCGGCCCCGGAATGCCCATCCGCCCCATCGCCGTCAGCGAGTATGCGTAACCCTTCTCCATAACCACTTGCCGGGTTAGCAGTGCCCCGGCAGCCTCCGGGTCGGCGCCCGCAGCGAAGGCCGTGAGTTCGAACTCCCCGGAACGCCAGGGCGCGAACCCGGTCCCCGTGCCGAAGGCCACGTCTTTGGCCACAGGCTCGCCGTCGAGATAGACATCCAGGCTCGCCACACCATCCAGCACGTGCACGGCGCGCACATAGGGCTCTGACCGCCGCGGCTCCGTCCTGGCTATTTCCCCGTTGATGAGGGCCACGCTGACTGTCACAAAGAACAGCAGAGCCATGATCACCACCGCAGGGGTCAGCCAGCGAAAGCGCGACTGAACCGTCGGCACAGTCCGCTCTGCGCCCAACAGCATGATCACGAACAGGAAGAGCACCATGATCGCGCCCGCATAGACGGTGATCTGCACCATCGCCAGGAAAGGCGCATTGAGCATCAAGAACAAGAACGCGATGCACAGCAGGTTGAGGATCAAGAACAGCGCGCTGTAGACCGCGTTCTCGCTGATGAGCATCAGCGCCGCCGAGATCAGCGCCAGTGCCCCCACTATGATGAAAAGCGTAAGCTCCATGCTCCTGCCGTCCTGGTTCGTTCGACCGGTCGCGCCTGGCCCCCTTCTACAGCCCGGCGCTGCGACGCAGTGTAGCGCAAGACAAGAGCCAAGCCAAGCGCAAGGCTTGGCTCTCTTACCCTCCCTACTTGGGATCCTCCATCTGCGGGATCGAGCGCGTGAACTGACCCGGCTCCGTCCGGCGCGGCGTGCCTTCCACCCCAGGCGGCAGCGGGTCGAGCAGCATCTCCTTGACGTAGATGGCGTCGCGGCGATCATTGAAGCTCAGCCGGTATTCATGCTCCAGCACAATCGCCTCGGTTGGGCAGGCATCCTCGCAGTAGCCGCAAAAGATGCAGCGCAGCATGTTGATCTCGTAGGTCTTGGCGTAGCGCTCACCGGGGCTGTAACGCTCCTCATCGGTGTTCTCAGCCGCCTCGACCCAGATAGCGTCTGCCGGGCAGGCTGCTGCACAGAGCGAGCAGCCGATGCACTTCTCCAGACCGTTGTCGTAGCGCTTGAGCGCGTGCCGCCCCTTGAAGCGCTCGCGCAAGGGACGCGCCTGCTCAGGGTACTGGATGGTGACTGGCCCCTCCAGCACATGTTTGAATGTCGTCGCGAAGCCACGTACCAGATTCATGCAATACTCCCCTGCTAGCCCACAACCACCACTCTAATCCGATGCTTTGCCGCCTGAGCGCGGTGGTTGGCTGTCTTGTCCGCTGTCCCTGAAGGGAACAGCGCGGGCCAGGGCCGCCGGCACGCCCAGCATCCTGTCCACCATGGTGAAAGCTCGCACGCCGCCGCTCGCGCCAGAGAGCGACACGAACTCGACTCGCGGCGAGCCGAGCGCATCGGGCTTGCGCCCCACACGACCAAGCCAGTAAGACGCGCCGCCCAGGAAGAGCACCCACGCGATCACGGCCATGATCAGCTTGGCCGAGCTACCCATCTCGACCTCGAGCACAACCGCCACCGCCGTCCAGGCAACGGCTACCAGCGCCAAGGGCAGCATCACCTTCCACCCGAAAGACATCAGGCGGTCGTAGCGGATGCGAGGCAGCGTGCCGCGCACCCAGATCATCACCACCAGCAGCACCACGACCTTGAGAGCGAACACCAACGGCCCGAGCAGCGGCGCTTCGTCCACATATGCGAAGTGATACCCGCCAAAATAGAGGGCTGCACCGATGGCGCTGACCGCGATCATGCCGATGTACTCGGCCAGGTAGAACATGGCGAACTTCATGCCACTGTACTCCGAGTGATAGCCGGCCGTCAATTCCTGCTCGGCCTCGGGCATATCAAACGGCGCGCGGTTCACCTCAGCCAGCAGCGCAACAGCCATGATGGCGGCAGCCATTGGATTCTGGAAGACGAACCACCCCAGAATGGGCGCGTCTTTCTGGGCATCAATGATGTCACCGACGCTCATCGAGCCGGCCAGCATCACCGGCACCACCATCGCCAGGCCCATGCTCAGCTCGTAGCTGACCATCTGCGCCGACGAGCGCAGCCCGCCTAGCATCGCGTATTTGTTGTTGCTCGACCAACCGGCCAGCACGACTCCATAGATGCCGATACTCGTGATTCCCAAGAGCCACAGCACGCCGACATTGACGTCAATCAGTCCCTGCGACAGACGGTACCACTTGCCGTCGAACCAGGGCACGGCGATCTTTGGGCCGAACGGCACCACTGCCAGCACGATCAGCGCTGGCACAGTCTTGATCACCGGCGCCAGCCAGAAGACGACCTTCTCCGCATGGGCCGGCGTGACATCCTCTTTGAAGATGAGCTTGATGCCATCGGCAACGGGCTGCAGAAGCCCGTAGGGACCTGCCCGGTTTGGCCCCACTCGCGCCTGCAGAAACGCCAGGAAGCGCCGCTCAAGGACTGTCGTATAGGCGAACCCGGTGAGCAGGACCACGAACAGAACCAGACTCGTCATGATTGAGTGGATCACTACGCACGTGCCATGACCGGCGCACTCGATTACGATGCTGGATTCCCCTGGGCCAAACATACTGGGACTATCCCTCCATCTTCCGCACGACGCACTCAGCCAGCGTGTCAGGAGTCGGCGTCGCACCCAGGCGCTGCGGGACGAGCACTGCGCCCGCCGGAGTGCGGCTGTTGATACGGGCCTGGGCAGCCATCTGCACACCGTCCGCTGTTGTGAGGATCACCGCGTCCCCATCTGCGATCCCCAGCGTCTGCGCGTCAGCGGCGTTTAGCTCGACATACGGTGAGGGCACGCGCTGGTGCATGACCGTGCTCGGCGCGAACAGCGGCTCGCGATTGTACAGCAGGCGTACCAGCACTGCCGCCAACCCGTTACGGGCGGGCTTGCTGACCTGCACGGGCCGCACTGTCAGGCTGTACTTCTCCTTCTCAGCGTTCGTCGCCCACTGCACGCCCAACCCGCCGCGATTCGAATAGGCCGTGCCGCCGTAGTACAGGTCGTCACCACCTATCAGAGGGAATTGCGGCTCAACATGCGCCAGATTGGGGTAGCTCATCTCAGCGTAGCGCAGCACATGCTGGGTGATGTCGCGCATGACCAGGCTGGGCGCGATGCGCGGCCTGGGGCCGCCGGGCATATGCGAACTGACATGAGCGAACACTTTCCACCCAGGTAGCGTGCCTTCCAGCGGCGTCTGCGCCATATAGAAGCGCTGCGCGCGGCGCAGGCCGTTGGTGAAAGTACCCTCGCGCTCGGCGAAGCTCTGCACGGGCAGGAGCACGTGTGCCTTCTCCGCGGTGGGCGTCACGAACTGGGTCGCCAGCACGACGAACTCAGCGCCCGCGAGCACCTCGGCCACTTGCGCGTCCTCGGCCACCGGATCGGCCTCGACAATGACCCACATGGCGGGCCGGCGCCCGATCAGGTCCCTGGTCGCGCCCGGCCCAAAACCCATATCCAGCGCGCCCTGCGTGTTCGCGCCGGGCCACACCGGAATCAGCCCGTTGTTGGCGCGCCCGGCATGCCCGGTGATGATCAGCAGGTTGGCCGCCGCCTGCATCAGTTCGCCGTGCTGCTCCAGCGTCACGCCCTCGCCGCCGACGAACACGACCAGGTCTTTCGCGCCAAGCAAGGCCTGGGCCGCCTCCGCGTAGGGCTTGGGGACGCGCGTCCCCTTCAGGCTGGCCTCGAACTCGGCGAAGCCCTCGGCCCGCGCCGCGACGAACTCCTCGTCAATGGCATTACTGCGCCGGGCCATGACGGCGAAGCTGTTGAGCACGGCCACCGCTTCGCCATACGGGTAGTGCAGTGCCACCGTCGCATACTTATCCAGCTTGGTCGCCCGCCCATTGGCGACAACCACCTTCGCCCCGCGATCGGCAGCCTGCTTGACTTGCAGCCACCAGATCGGCGCTTCTTCCCCCAGGTCGGACGCGATGACCAGAACCGCGCTGTCCGGGCCGAGGTCTTGCAGGCGGGTGCCCACACCAACCCCTACCTGGGTGACCTGTTCGATGCCAGCCATCGTCGCCGGCCAGATGCCAAGCAAACAGTCCGCGTGGGTCAGCCGGGCGAGCTTGCGCAACTCCCACAGGTCTTCGTTCGCCAGGTTGGGTCCCGCCAGGAATCCGACTTTGCTGCCATAGCGCTTGAGCTGCGCAGCGATTTCCTGGCAGACCGCCTCCCATTCGACGGGCACCCACTCGCCGTCGCGCCGGATCATCGGCTGCGTCAGGCGCTCCTCCGACCGGCTGTGATGGTGGCCAAAGCGCCCTTTGTCACAGATCCAGATCTCGTTGACGGCTTCGTTCTGGCGCGGCATGATGCGCTTGATCATCTTCCTGCCGCCGAAGTCGCGGTCGAGACGTGTGCTGGCACTGATGTTGCACCCCACCGGGCAGTGCGGGCAGATGCTCGCCACTTCGTCAAGCTCCCACGGGCGAGCGCCAAAGCGAAAGTCCGCCGTCGTCAGCGCGCCCACCGGGCAGATGTCCGTCGTGTTGCCGCTGAATTTCGTGTCGAACGGCGGATCGCTGACCGTGATGATCTGCAAGCGTCGTCCGCGCTCGTGGAAGGCCAGCACGTCATCGCCCACGATTTCGTCGCAGAAGCGCGTGCAGCGCGCGCACTGGATACACCGCTCCCGGTCCAGGTAGATGAGTTCGCCGAGCGGGACGTGCTTGGCCAAGCGCATCTTGTCGTCGTAGATGAACGCCGACGTACCCGGACCGTAAGCCATCGTCAGGTTCTGCAGCGGGCACTCGCCGCCCTTGTCGCAGATCGGGCAATCCAGCGGGTGGCTGGTCAGCAGGAATTCCAGGATGTCGTCGCGCGCCTGAGCAACCGCCGCCGAATCCGTGCGCACCACCATGCCGGGGCTGGCTGTCTGCGTGCAGGCGGTCTGCAGCTTGGGGAACCAGTGCACGACCGGCTGCCCGTGCTCATCGCGCTCCGGCTGGCCAGTCTTGCGGCTGATGGCGAGCGTGCCCAACTCGACGAAGCACATGCGGCACATGCCCACCGGATCGAGCTTGGGATGATAGCAGAAGACGGGGATGTCAATTCCGTGCATTTTCGCCGCGTCAATCAGGTTCATCCCCCTGGGAACCTGATAGTCCTGACCGTCAATGGTGATCGTAATGGTTTCGGTCATATCGCTCCTCAAGAGCCAGAGCCTTCATGTTGAGCCAGGCTCGCTACAGTGCGAGGCTGCCTGACCGCACTGGCGCAGCCCGGCGTCGGCCCGGTCCAGGTACGCCTGGTAGATGTAGCCCCAGGCACTGCCCTGGTAGGCCTGCGCGGCCAACGCCCGCACCCGCGCGAAGTCCTTTCTGGCATTGTGCAACTGCCCGCAAGCCAGCCATTCTTCACCGCGCAGAAGGTAATTCACAGGAGCGTCTGGGTCAGCGTCGATCAGCCAGGACAGCATGGCGATCTGCGCCCTGCGTCCCGGCTTCACGTCGCCTGTCCTCTCCCAATCCATGCGCCGGACTCCCTCAGAACCTCACCCCCCAGCCCCCTCTCCGTAAACGGGGGGTGTTGTCTTGCGGTTGAGTCCCCTCTCCGCGTGTGGAGAGGGGATTTAGGGGTGAGGTAAACCGCACGTCAGTGCTTCTCACACCCCCGCCGCGACCGGTTCCGCCGCCCGGATGTACTGCTCGTACTCGTCGCGGAACTGGCGCACGGTGCTCAACACAGGATTGCAGGCGAAATCACCCAGGGCGCACAGCGTCAGGCCCATGATCTGCTGTGGGACTTTCTCCAGCAACTCCAGGTCATGCATCGTCCCTTCGCCGCGCAGGATGCGCTCGTAGATCTTGTCGAGCCAGTAGGTACCTTCGCGGCACGGCGTGCACTTGCCACAGCTTTCGTGCTTGAAGAAGTGAATCATCTTGGCGGCGGCCCAGACCAGGTCGGTGTCTTCGTCCATCAGGATGAACGACGCCGACCCAAGCGTGCTGCCCAGCGCGGCCACGGCTTCATAGGTCAGCGGGGCGTCGAGCACCTCGTCAGTGGCGCGCAGCACCGGGCCACTGGCTCCCGACGGCAAAATGCCCTTGAGCTTCCTCCCATTGGGAATACCACCTGCATGATCATAAATCAGCTCGCGGAAGGTGATGCCCAGCGGCAGTTCATAGTTGCCGGGACGCTCGACATGCCCGCTCATACAGAAAATCTTGGGCCCAGCGCTCTCTGGCGTGCCGATGGCCAGGAAGGCATCCGCCCCGTTGAGGATGATCCAGGGCACATTAGCCAGAGTCTCGACGTTGTTGACTACCGTCGGCGCGTAATACAGGCCGCCCCCGACCTGTGCCGGGAACGGTGGGCGCACACGTGGCTGGCCTAGCAACCCTTGCAGGCTATTGAGCAGCGCGCTCTCCTCGCCGCAGATGTACGCGCCCGCGCCCAGGTGCACATAGACCGGGCAACTCCACCCGCTGCCAAGGATGTTCTCACCGGCCAGGTTGGCCTGGCGGGCTTCCTCGATCCGCTCCTCCAGCGCGCGGGCCAGGCCCCAGAATTCCCCACGACAGTAGATATAGACGGCGGTTGCCTGGATGGCATAGGCTGCGATCAACGCGCCCTCAAGCACCTGGTGCGGGTTCTTCTCCAGCAATTCGCGGTCTTTGAAGGTACCTGGCTCGCTCTCGTCGGCGTTGACCGTCACGTACTTCACCGGCGCGTCCTTGGGGATGAACGACCACTTTCGCCCAGTCGGGAAGCCCGCGCCTCCGCGCCCGCGCAGGTTGGACGCCGAGACCATCTGGATCACTTCATCCGGCGACAGGTCGCTGACCGCGCGCTTCAGGGCGTCGTAACCGCCGTTCGCCATGTAGCTATCGAGCTGCCAGACATCGGCTACATCACGATTGCGCAGCAAGATGTGTGCCATGGTGTCAGAACCCCATTCCTGTGTGGGTTTGCCGTGACAGAGAGTGGGCCGCTGCCTGCGCCCCGTTCAGACTTCGTCGCTTTCGCGCTTGGTCAGGTAATGAACATCCGGACGCAGCGAGAAACCCGCTCTCTCAAACAACGCCAGGCTGGCTTGATTCCAGTCTTCGATCAGCGCCGCCACAATCCCGATCCCCTGCGCGTGCAGCAGACGCTCCGCCTCGGCAATCAGCCGACTGCCCGCGCCCCGTCGCCGGAAGTCCGGGTGAACCGCCAGCCGGTTGATCCAGCCTTTGCGCCCGTCATGAGTCACTACCACGACCCCAGCGAGCGTTCCGCCGGCGCGCAGACCCAACACCGTCTGCGTGCCCCCGGCAAGCTGCCGGTCGAACTGCTCTGCGCTGTCGCGCCCCGCCAGGCTGATGTGCAACCCGGCCTGCCGCCAGAGCGCGAGCACACTCTCATAGTCGGCGGCGGACAGAACCGCCAGAGCGAACTCGTCGCCCGCGACCATCGGCCCGCGTCACCCATGTGCCCCGTCGTCGCGGCTGGCTTCGGCGCGCCATTGTTCAATCAGCGCCTTGACCTTCTCCGGGTCCAGATTCTCGTGATAGTGGAAATTACACTGAAGCATGGGCGCTTTGTCGCACGCAGCCAGGCACATCACCGGTTCGATGGTAAACAGGCCGTCTTCCGTCGTCCCGCCGTGCTCACCCAGCCCCAGGTGCTCGCACAATCCACTGAAGAAGTCATCGGCGCCGCGCAGCGCGCATGGCAAGTCGGTGCACACATGCAGCCAATACTTGCCCTTGGGCTTCTCCGAATACATGGTGTAGAAGCCGGCAATAGACCGCGCCTGGGTTGGGTCAATGTCGCACAGCTCGGCGACCTCGCGCAGCGCGTCCTCTGAGAGCCAGCCATATTCCTCTTGGGCCAGGTAGAGCAGGGCCATCACCCCGGAGCGCCTGTCCGGGTACCTGGCGAGGATTCTCTCGATCCGCTCAGCATATTTCTCAGCCAGCACGCCACTACTCCCGTTGTGGTGCTTGCCAGTCCGGGCCGGCCATCAGCGGTCGGCGTCGCCCAGCACAATATCAATCGTACCGATGATGCCCACCAGGTCGGCGATGAGGTAGCCCTTAGCCAGGTGCGGCAGCGCGCTCAGGTGGATGAAGCTTGGCGTGCGGAAGTGCACGCGCCAGGGCTTCGGGCTGCCGTCGCTGATCAGGTAGCAGCCCAATTCACCACGCGGACTTTCCACCCGCACGTAGACTTCCCCTTCGGGCGGGCGGAAGCCCTCCGTCCATAGCTTGAAGTGGTGGATCACCGCCTCCATGCTCGTGCCCAGCTCGGAGCGAGGCGGCGGGACGTATTTGCGGTTGTTCGAGCGCATGGGACCGCCCGGCAGGTTGTCCAGCGCCTGCTGCACGATGCGCAGACTCTGGCGCATTTCCTCGATGCGGATCAGGTAGCGATCGTACACGTCTCCGTGCTGGCCAAGCGGCACGTCGAACTCGAATTGCTCGTAGCTGCTGTACGGGAGCGCCTTGCGAATGTCCCAGTTGACACCCGATCCGCGCAGCGTCGGCCCGCTACAGCCAAGAGCAATAGCATCCTTCGCCGACAGAAAGCCGATGCCCTGCGTGCGGTCCAGCCACAGCGGGTTGTCGGTCAGCAGCCGTTCGTAGTCGTCAATGCGCGCCGGGAAGTAACCAAGGAAATCACGCACGACCGGCTCGAATTCGTCTGGCACGTCACGCCACAGACCGCCAGGACGAAAGTACGTGCTCATCATGCGCTGGCCAGAGACCATCTCGAAGATGTCGAGCAGCTTCTCGCGCTCGCGGAAGCAGTACAGGAACATGCTCATCGCGCCGATGTCCAGCGCGTGCGTGCCCAGCCACACCAGATGGCTGTTGATGCGCGTCAGTTCGGCCAGCAGCACGCGCAGGTATTGCGCTCGGATGGGCACATCAAGATTGATGATCTTCTCGATAGCCAGGCAGTAGACCAGGTTATTGCCCAACGGATTGAGATAGTCCATGCGATCGGTCATCGTGATCGCCTGCTCGTACCGCTTGGCCTCCATGTTCTTCTCGATGCCCGTGTGCAGATACCCGATGTCCGGCACACAGCTCACCACGGTCTCGCCGTCGAGCTCCAGCATCAGTCGCAGCACCCCATGCGTGCTGGGATGCTGGGGCCCCATATTCAAGACCATCGTCTCGCCGCTGAGCGCGCGCTCCGAGACCAGTCCCTTCAGTTGCTGTACATCACCTGCCCACACACTGTCTTCTAGACCGCTCATTCACCGTCGCTCCACCGGCCAGCAACCTCCGCCCTACTCGCGGGCGTAGGGCTTGTGCTTGTCAATCTCATCGAAGTTGAATGAGAACTGCACCGTCTCGTATCCGAGCGGATAGTCCTTGCGCAGCGGGTGCCCATCCCAGCCATCCGGCATCAGCAGGCGGCGCAAATCGGAGTGCCCCGTGAAGATGACGCCGAACAGATCGAAGATCTCTCGCTCAGACCAGTTCGCCGCCGGGTACACCTCTGTCACACTCGGAAGCTCAGGCGCATCACCGGGCAGATACGCCTTCAGCCGCAGCGAACGATTGTGCACCATGGAATACAGGTGATAGGACACAGCAAACCGCGGTTCCTGGGGATAGTAGTCCACCCCCGCTACATCCGACAGGAAATTGTACTCAAGCCCTTTAGTGTCGCGGCAGCAGCGGCATACGTCAACAATCCGATCCGCAGCCACCAGGATGGTTAGCTCTCCCCGAAACTCCTGCGTCCCTTCCACTGCGTCTGCGAACTCGCCAGTCAAAGCTTCTACCGGATCAAGCATAGTCTGCGACTCTCTCCTCGTTGCCCGCCGCCCAGGGACGCCGGCTATCACGCCCAGTCCGCAATTCGCTCTTGCTTCACGCGCTCGTGCAGCGTGATGATGCCGTGAATCAACTGCTCTGGCCGGGGAGGACAGCCGGCGATGTATACATCCACGGGGACAATTTCGTCCACACCCTGCACAATGGCATAGTTATTGAAGACTCCGCCGCAGGAGGCACAATCGCCCATGCTTATCACCCATTTTGGATCGGGCATCTGGTCGTACAGTTGGCGCAGCACAGGCGCCATTTTGCGAGTCACCCGGCCCGCCACGATCATCAGATCGCTCTGCCGTGGACTGGGGCGCATCAGTTCCATCCCGAAGCGCGACAGGTCATAGACGGACGCCTGGGTGCTCATCATCTCGATAGCACAACATGCCAGCCCGAACAGCATCGGCCACATGGCTCGCGTCCGCGCCCAATTGACAGTATCTTCCAGCCGGACGGTGACGATACCCAGGTCGCCCAGCTTCGATGTCACTCCCATTCCAGCCCTCCAACCTTCCACTCGTACATGAAACCCACCGTCAGCACAAAGAAGAAAGCTCCCATCACAGTCAGCCCATAGAAACCCAGGTCGCGGAACACAACGGCAAAGGGTAGAAAGAAGATGACTTCGATGTCAAACAGGATGAACAGCACCGCAACCCTGTAGAACTTGACCGGGATGCGACGGATTGCCTCGCCATAGGGCTGCATACCACTTTCATAAGGGGCGAGCTTGCGTGCTGTAGGCCGGAAAGGACCGAGCAGGCGCGACATGAAGACAATGAGGACGCTGACAACAACAGCGAGGACCAACAGCGAGACCATAGGGGCGAAGTCTGATGGCACGGTAAGTGGCTCCGTATTATGCAGTTAGTCCTGTGCTAATTGTTCTGATTAGCGCAAGCATCTGAGAGATTAGCATAAAGGTCAACCGGTGTCAAACGCGCGTGAACGGGCAAGCGGCTGGTCAGTGTCGCAGAGCGCGCTGGCGGTGAGCACATAGTGTCTCGACCGCTCTGGTCGTCTCATGGTTGGGATGCCCGGCACCTCAGGTCCGTGCACTTCTGTCCACGTTGCGCCGCGGAAGACAGGCGGGCTGCCGAGACAACCGGCTGCGCCTGCCGCATTCAGTGATCTTGCGCAAAGATAACACAGGGCACTTCGCTACGAAAGTGGCTGGCAGGCGAATGCGTGATCCGGGTGCGGATGGATTCCGGAGATGTGATCGGGGAGATGTCAACAACTGCTGGGGAAGCCTAGAGAACTGGCGAAACTCAGGGATGTCGGCCCTAGA
>JBBIHG010000002.1:0-111655 GCA_037447125.1 Chloroflexota bacterium
TTTTTCTTTGCCATGCTCCCAGCTTACCTCAGGAACATTCATTCAACAACGCCCTCCGCCACTGTCAATCGCTGCAAAAGAGGCGCAGCACGCAACCGGACACTGAAAACCGAGAACCGGCGACTGATAACCTACCTAGTCGGTCAGCTTGCCACGATAGCGCGTGTACAGCGCGTAGTCAATCTCCGTCCGCCGGGCCACGTAGTCGCGCACCAACGGCGCGCGGTCGCGCTGCGCGGCGATACGCTCGGTGACTAGAATATCAAACGCATCCGACCCCGCGCCGCTGCCGTAGCTGACCATCAGGATGCGGTCGCCCGGCTCGGCGACATCGAGCATCGCCGTCAGGCCAAGCAGCGACGACCCGGCGTAGACGTTGCCGACCACCCCCGACAGCAGCCCTGGCTCCAGCTTCTCCGGCGCGAAACCAAGCAATTGCCCGGCGCGCACAGGGAACTTGACGTTCGGCTGGTGGAAGGTGGCCCAGTGGTAATCCTCCGCCGTGGTGCCCATCATCTCCATCAGGCGCTGCCCGGCGGTCACCACGTGGGCAAAGTAGGCTGGCTCGCCGGTGAAGCGGTCGCCATGGCTGGGGTATATCTGGTGGGCGCGCCGCCAGAAGTCCGGCGTGTCGGTCACGTAGGAGTAGCTGCCCTGAAACAGAGCAGCACTTTCCGCCGCCGGGCCGATGATGAAGGCCGCGCCGCCCGCCGCCGCCGTGTATTCGAGCGCGTCGCCGGGGCGGGCCTGGGCCGTGTCCATGCCGATGGCCAGCACATAACCGCCCATGCCGCTGCCCACAAAGCCAATGCCCGCCTGCATCGCCTCGGAAGCGGCCTTGCAGGCGAACTCCCAGTCCGCCGCCTGGACGTTGGGCGCCGCGCCGATGCTCTCAGCGACGACCGTCGAGGTCGGCTTGACGGCATACGGATGGCTCTCGCTGCCCACCCACACTGCGCGGATCAGGCGCGGATCAATACCAGCGCGGGCCAGCGCGTTCTGCGCCGCTTCGATGGACATGGTGATCACATCCTCGTCCTGCCCGGCGACCGCTTTCTCCTGCACGGGCGAGCCGCCCAGGCCGCCGGCCCACACCCGCGCTACTTCGCGGCCCGGCAGCCGGTAGCGCGGCACGTAGGCTCCATAGCCGACGATGCCCACCGGACGGTCGGGCTTCAAGACGCTCTGCCCCACAGGCAAGGGATGCGTTCCATTCGTCATAGATGCTTGTCTCCGCAATGTGCTGCTCACAGACCCCCTCTCGAGGGGCCAGGGGCCAGATTGTGAAGAGTGTAGCAGCGTCCGGCTCTCAAAAGCTGTCAGAAACTCTCAACTTCGCGGGGAAACCTGGTCAGAGCTGCGCTGTGTCCGCTTTCGGACTTCGGAAGTCGGCGAGCTTCCGAAGTCCGTGCCTCCCGTGGTGGAAGACACAAAGGCCGGGAATTGCTCCCCGGCCTTGTGGACTCCTCACTGACGTTACGCAGAAATGCGTTTTTTGCCCCCATCCCCCAACCCCTTCCCCCAAAATGAGGGAAGGGGAGAACGTCGAGTTCCCCTCCCTCCGCGCAGCGTGGGGGAGGGGTTAGGGGTGGGGGGAGGCTGTGCGTAACATCAGCTCCTCACCTATCACCGACTACTGATCACTGACCGCCTACCGTCTAATACGGCTCCAGCCAGTAGACCGCCCCCTGTCCCTCCATCGTCCAGCCGACCACGCCGTTGTAGTTCACCTGGAACCAGGCCGCGCTGTCGGCGCACACCGGCCCACCCAACACGCGGAACAGACCGCCGCCCGGTATCTGGCCGATCCACGCTGCGCCCAGGCTGGGCTGCGCGCGCAGGTTGTTGGGCAGGCCGGGCGTCACCCGCCCCCAAACGCCGGGCGTCAGGCGCGACGGCAAGAAGCCAGGGCACTGCCCGTAGCCGTAAAATACTGTCGCCGTGGGGATGGGTGTAGGCGTGGTGACGCCCACGCCACCGCCCTGAGTCACCGCCAGCCAGGCTGCGCTGGCCCAACCGATCGTGCCGTTGATGTTGATCTGCCACCACGAGCTGTCGGCATTGCGCCCGACCACCGAGTACACCTCGCCGCGGCGGACTTTGGCGATCACGTTGCCGGTCAGAGGCGCGTCGCGCACGTTGAGCACCCAGGCCGTCACCCGGGCATATGCACCGCCAGGCAGCGGCGTGGCCGTCACCGGCCCTGTCCCGCCCCCCGGCTCGCGCACCATGGTGAAGGTGAGGTGCGCCACCCCTGTCTGCTCCAGGTATTCGACGATGATGCTGTGCTGCCCGGCGGCCAGGTCAAGCGTCTGACGGTAGGTCTGGCCAGTGGCCATGTGCCATTCGTCAATGATCACCCGCCCGTCCACGTTCACGCGCACGCCGTCATCGGCGGTGACGCTGATCGTATAGCGCCCCGCGTCGAGATGCTGCACGACGATCCAGCGCGCCGAGAAGTGATCAGCGACAATGCCCGGCGCGGGCGCGTCTGTGCCCCAGTAGTGAGTCGGGCCGGCCTCCGCCCGGACAAGGTTGGGCGCGCCACCCAGGAAATTATTGTTGAAGTACTGGGCCGTCCACTGCACGTTGAACTGCACCGGGATAGGGAAGTTTGGCCCGCTGATGCCGTCGTCCAGCTTATCCCAGTGAACGTACAGATAGGCGTCGCCGATCACCTCGCGGTAGTCAACCTGGATGTGATGGTAGCCAGCGCTGAGCGGCACGTCTGCGGTGAGCAGGGTGCCGGGCTGAGGCACTTCATAGGTGTTGAGCGTTGGGCGCTTGTCCGCCGGGAAGTCAATCCACAGCTTGACCCCGTCATCGGCCAGAATGTAGAAACGGTAGGTGCCCGCGCTGAAATACGCATCAGTCGCGAAGCGAGCGCTGAAGTTGTCGGCGGGCACGCCGCTGGCCGGCGAGCCGCCGCCCCAGTTGAAAGCCAGCCCGCTCTCATTGCGCACCACCTTAGGAGGGTCGATCAGGTAGGCATTGTCGTAGTACTCCGCCGTCCAGGTCACTCCGCCCTGCGCGTGCGCCACCTTGTCCCCCAGCGCTGGCTGCCCTACCATAACAGCCAGCACCGCGACCACAAGCGCAGCGATCGTGATTTGTCGCCGTAGCGCGTCCATTCCTGTCCCTCCGCATCAAGCCGTCTGTCGCTCACACCAGTGGCAGAGCGGATCGCCCTGCCAGCATGGCGTTTTCCCTCACAGGCGCTGCCTTGCCACGCCCAGAGGAGAAATGAGACCAGCATCCCTACCTTCTATTGTACACCGGACTCGGCCCCGCCGAATCCGCCGCCCGCTCGGCGCGCAGCATTCGCCCAGCCAGCGTTTGGGCGGCGCGGATCACTCCGCCTCGTGGCGCAGCTCGCGCAGCAGTTCCTCCGCCCGTGCCGTGCTGATCGCCCCCTCGGCCACCATGCGCCGCACGACCTCGGCGACCTCGCCCTCGGCGGCCCCCGCCGCCAGCGCGATCTGCCTGGCGTGCAGGCTCATGTGCCCGCGCTGAATGCCCTCCGTGGCCAGGGCGCGGACGGCGGCGAGATTCTGGGCCAGCCCGACGGCGGCCATCACCTGGGCCAGCTCGCGCGCCGTCTTGACGCCCAGGATTTTGAGCGCAACTTGGGCCGTGGGATGCACGCGCGTCGCCCCGCCGATGATGCCTACCGCCACCGGCAGCTCGATCCGCCCACGCAGATTGCCTCCCTCGTCCTGCCACCACGCCGTCAGCGACGTGTAGCGCCCGGAGCGCGCGGCCCAGGCGTGCGCGCCCGCTTCCAGCGCGCGCCAGTCATTGCCCGTGGCCAGGGCCACGGCATCCATGCCGTTCATCACGCCCTTGTTGTGCGTGGCGGCGCGGTAGGGGTCTACCTCGGCCAGCGCCGCCGCCTCGACGATGCCGCGCACAACCTCCGCCCCGCTCATCCCCGCCGCGCTGAGCGCCTCCGCCGGCACCAGACAGCTCGCCGTCGCCGTGCGGCGGTCAGCCAGGTTGCTGAGAATGCGCAGGTTCACGCGCCCGCCGGTCAGTTCCTCGATCAGCGGGGCGAGCCGCTCGCAGGTCGTGTTGACGGCGTTGGCGCCCATGGCGTCGCGCACGTCGAACAGCACATGCACGACCAGCATCGGCCCGGCGGGCGTGTCGGGGAATGGGCGCAGCTCAAGGCCGCGCGCCCCGCCGCCCAGCGCGACCAGCACGCGGTCGCAGCAGTCCGCCTCGGCGAGCAGGCGCGCGCGCGCCTCCCACACGCGCCCGGCAGCGGCGTAGATATTGTCCACGTCGAGCACCTGAATCTGGCCGATCATCACCGGTTCATCGGCAGTGGTGATGAAACCGCCGCCGCTCCGCACTAGCTTGGCCGCATAGCTAACTCCGGCGACGATGCTCGGCTCCTCAACGACCATCGGCACCAGGAGATCCTGGCCGTTGACCAGGAAATTGGTGGCGATGCCCAGCGGCAGGGCATACACGCCGACGACGTTCTCGATCATATGCTCCGCCTGGGCCGGGCCCAGCCCGCCTAGGCCGAGCAGCGCCGCCTGCTCATCAGCCGTGAGCGCCGCCCATGCGGCCACAGCCGCCGCCCGCTCGGCCAGCGGCTGCTGGTAGAAACCAGGCAGGCGCGAGGAGCGCCGCTTGCGTGTCTCGCCGGTCATCGCTCGCTGTTCCTTTCCTCCCCATGCGTATCGCCGGTTTTCATGAAACCTTCGGGCGCTTTTAATCCCGTTTTGATCGTGCCCTGAGATGATTGAGACAGAATTAACCGTGCGTTAATTCATTGTCGGGTGAGCGGAGAGTGACTGTGAACGATCAGGCGAATCTGCATCAGGAGCGATTTACGCTGGAGGTCTGGCGCGACGGCATCTGCCAGGTGAAGCCGCATGGCGCCCTGACGTTGCTGCTTATTGAGGGCCTGGTCCGCGCAACGCAGAAGCTGATCGAGAGCGACGAGAGCGTGTGCGGCATGGTCCTGGACATGCGCGGCCATTACCCTTTGAGCATCGTCCGCCTGAGCAGTCTGGTGGACCACCTGAGCAAGCTCGGCCTGCCCCTGGTCGTTCTGTTCAGGGAAGCGCGCCACCAGCACATCGCCGATCTCCTGCACAACACCCTGGCCCACAAGTCGCGCGTGGCCTACACCACCGACCCCGTCCAGGCCCGCGCTCACATCAAGGGCGAGACCGATAACTCCAGTTCGCAGCACCCAGACTATCTGTTCCGCTAACCGCGCTCGCTCCCCACCAGCGACCGCACCAACGCCACACCCTGTGCCACCGTCAGCGCCAGAATCGCCATCCACACCGCCTGCTGGCTGCGCGACGCCTGCTCCAGCGCAGGTGACGGCGGCGTGATGATCTCCACGATCTCGGCGTGCCTGCGTCCTAACAGATCGTCCCCGGCAGCGCGGGCCAGCGCCGCCTCGCCGGGCGACAGCGTCTCCGGGCGGTAGACCTCAGCCGTCACGCGGCGGTACTGCGTGCCATCGGGGCGGGGCAGCACCTCGATGCGCGCCGCTTTCGCATTCAGGATGTCGTGGACGTATACCTCGTTCACCAGGACCATGACGACAATCGCCAGGGGCAGCGCCAGCAGCACGCCCAGGAACCCGAACAGCGCCGCGCCAATGATCTGCGCGATGAGGATGCTCGCCGCTGGAATCTGTATCTGGCGGGCCATAATGCGCGGCATAATCACATTGCTCTGCACCTGCTGGGTCAACAGGTAGGCGAGGATGGTGAACGGCACCAAGATGGGATCTTCGGCCACGGCGATGATCACCGCCGGCACCACAGCGATGATCGAGCCAAAGTTGGGCACAAACTCCATGATCCCGGAGATGACGCCCAGCGCCGCCGCGTTGGGCAGCCCCAGAATCACCCCCGTGATAAAGGCGATAGCCAGGCCGCTCATGGTCATCGAGAGCAATTGCCCGACGAACCAGCGTTGCAGCATCGTCGCCAGCCGCTCGAAAACCTCCAGCGCGCGCGGGCGGTAGGCGCGCGGGAACAGCGTCAGCAGCCCCTCCATGTAGCTGGCCGGCTCGGTGATGAAAAAGACGGTGATGAAGAAGATGAAGATCGTGCCGGTGATCGCGCCGCCCACCTCGCTGAGGAAGGGGAAGATGTTGCGCGGCAGCTTGCTGACCTGCTCGATGAAAAGATCGGAGACGTTGCCCTCGGTGACAGCGTCCCAGTCAATGTCGGGCAACCAGTTCTGTTGAGCGGCCTGCTCATCATAGATAGCCTGCGCCTGGTCAATGAAATCGGGCAGGTCGTCCACCAGCGCCCGCACCTGGACCGCAAACACAGGCACGATCAGCACGAACAGCAGGACCACCATCAGCACCGACCCGGTCAGCGCAATAAAGACGCTCAGGCCGCGGGGGAAGCCCAAGCGCTGCAGACGCCGGACGGGGATATGCAGCACAATGGCCAGGATGATGGCCAGGAAGGTCATCAGGAATACTTCGCGCAGCGCCCACACGCTGATGAACAGCGCGCCGAGCAGCAGCGTCACAAACACGCGCAGAGTCCATGCCCCCAGCGACAGGGGATCCCCGCCGGCGGTCATTCTCCCTCCGTCCTAGAGCGCGATCTTGTTCAGCACGAGCAGCAGCAGGAAACCACCGAGGCCGGTCAGGATGAAACAGCCAATCGAGACGAACATGCGCTCGGCGGCGGTCATGCCGAACATCCTGTCGGAGCTCACCTCAGCGGCCATATAATCCTCGAAGGGATCAACCGCAATTTCCTCTTCCAATGCCGAGCGACGCAGGGCATCCAGATCATCAGCCACGGCTCGCCTCCCATGCTCCCCCAATGGCGTCCAGGCACAAACTCCATGCAAAGAGCGCGCTCCACGCCAGGGCGCGCTACGCTTAGCATACTTGAAAATGGACATCCCGCCAACAGGCAAAGCGGGGGCCGCTGGCCGCGCCGGTTGGATTGTGCACCGGCCCTGGGCTATAATGCCCACACATGTCTGACCGAGCCGATCTCCCGCCGCGCCGGCCCTGGACCCTGTGGGCGCTGAGTCTGGCCGTGCTGCTCATCGGCGCGGCCAACCTGGCCCTGGCCCTGGACCATGCCCTGCACGCCGGGCGCTACCGCGAGTTGGGCGTCTCCTACCCGCCCCTGCTGCGGGCGGCCTTCGCCCTGGCATGGGCCGTGCTGCTGCTGGCATTGGGCCTGGGGCTGGCCCGACGCAGACATTGGGCGCGCCGCTGGATTGTGCTTGCCCTGAGCAACTACGGGGCGTTCAGCGTGTTATGGACTATTGGTTTCGCCCGCGCCGACTTCGCCCGGCAGCGCATCGCCTTTCAGGCGGTGCTGGTCGTGCTGCTGGTAGGGGTGGCGGCCTGGGTGATGCGCTGGCGGCGCGTGCGCGCCGCGTTTGAGTCGCCGGGCGCTGCGCCCGGCAGCGAGCACCACTATCCAATGGCGGAGAACCGGCCTGATGGCGACGACGAATCCCAAGATTGAACAGCTCAACCAGATGCGGTTGCAGAGCGCAGCAGGCGGCGGGCCGGATCGCGTCGAGAAGCAGCACAAGTCCGGCAGGCTGACCGCCCGCGAACGGCTCGACCTGCTCCTCGATCCGGGCAGCTTCCGCGAGATGGACGCCTTTGTTGTGCACCGCGAGCGCAACTTCGGCATGGACGAGCCGGACAAGCAGTTCCTCGGCGACAGCGTCGTCACCGGCTGGGGAGCGATCAACGGGCGGCTTGTCTACGTCTTCTCGCAGGACTTCACGGTGATGGGCGGCTCGCTGAGTGAAGTTCACGCTGAGAAGATCTGTAAGATCATGGACATGGCCATGAAGAATGGCGCGCCGGTCATCGGCCTCAATGACTCTGGTGGGGCACGCATTCAAGAGGGCGTGGTCAGCCTGGGCGGCTACGCCGACATCTTCCTGCGCAACACGCTGGCCAGCGGCGTGATCCCCCAGCTCAGCGTGATCATGGGGCCGTGCGCGGGCGGCGCAGTCTACAGCCCGGCGCTGACCGATTTCGTCTTCATGGTGAAAGACACGTCGTACATGTTCGTCACCGGGCCGGACGTGGTGCGCGCCGTGACGCACGAAGATGTCACCTTTGAAGAGCTGGGCGGAGCCATGACGCACAACACGCTCAGTGGGGTCAGCCATGTGGCGGCCAACAGCGAAGAGGACGCGCTCTTCCTCATCCGCGAGATTCTGGGCTACATGCCCCAGAACAATATGGAAGACCCGCCCTTCGAGCCGAGCAAGGATGACCCGCTGCGCACCGAGGATGCGCTCAACGACATCATCCCCGACGACCCCAGCAGGCCCTACAACATCAAGGATGTGATCCGCCTCGTCGCCGACGAAAGCCGTTTCTTTGAGATTCACGAGCATTACGCGCAGAACATCGTCGTCGGCTTCGCCCGGCTGGGCGGGTTCAGCGTGGGTATCGTCGCCAACCAGCCGGCAGTGCTGGCTGGCGTGCTGGACATCAAGGCCAGCGAGAAAGCGGCGCGCTTCATCCGCTTCTGCGACTGTTTCAATATCCCCATCATCACCTTCGAGGATGTGCCCGGCTTCATGCCCGGCATCGATCAGGAGCACGGCGGGATCATCCGCGCCGGGGCCAAGCTGCTCTATGCCTACTGCGAGGCAACCGTGCCCAAGATCACCGTCGTGACGCGCAAAGCGTACGGCGGCGCGTACTGCGTCATGAACAGCAAGCACATTCGCAGCGACCTCAACCTGGCCTGGCCGACGGCGGAGCTGGCCGTGATGGGGCCGGACGGTGCGGTGAACATCATCTTCCGCCGCGAGCTGATGGAGGCCGACGACCTGGCGGCGCGCAAGGCAGAGCTGGTGCAGGACTACCGCGAGCGCTTCGCCAACCCGTATGTCGCGGCGGCGCGCGGCTACATTGACGACGTGATCGTGCCCTCCGAGACGCGCCCGCGCCTGATCAACGCGCTGGGGATGCTGCAGAACAAGCGCGACAGCAACCCGCCCAAGAAGCACGGGAACATCCCGTTGTAGAGTGGGCAGGGCAGGAGGAGACCATGCAGAATCTGCCACTCTTTGGGTCTCAGGTGGAAATTGCCAGTCGCTTCGATCCGGCGGCAAACCTGGTGCTGTTTCAGGGTGATGTCAATGCTCTGCTGCGCACGATCCCGGATGAGACGGTGAGCCTCATCATCACGTCCCCTCCCTACAATCTTGGTAAGGAATATGAAGACCGCACATCTATCGAGTCCTATCTGGCTGCCCAGGCGGACACGATAGCCCAGCTTTACCGGGTGCTGCGCTCAGACGGGAGCATCTGCTGGCAGGTTGGCAACTTCGTCGAGAAGGGTGAGGTATTCCCCCTCGATATTCTCTACTACCCGATCTTCAAGAGATTGGGGCTGTCGCTCAGGAACCGCATCATCTGGCATTTCGGGCACGGCCTCCACACCCAGAAGCGTTTTTCGGGGCGATATGAGACGATCCTCTGGTTTACCAAGAGCGATGACTACGTCTTCAACCTGGACGATGTGCGTGTGCCAGCCAAATACCCTGGCAAACTGCACTACAAAGGACCGAACAGAGGCAAACCATCGGGCAACCCGTTGGGAAAGAATCCGTCGGATGTGTGGGAGATATTGCTTGAGGACTGGGAAGAGTGCTTCTGGGACATTCCCAATGTGAAGTCGAACCACCCAGAGAAGACCATACACCCCTGCCAGTTCCCCATTGAATTGGTCGAACGCTGCGTGCTTGCGCTCACCCGTGAAGGTGACTGGGTTCTTGACCCGTATGCCGGGGTTGGCTCGGCACTCATCGCGGCTGTCAAGAATGATCGCCGGGGAATGGGGAGCGAGAAAGAAGCGCAGTACGTTGAGATTGCGCGCGAGCGTCTTGTCGCCTACTACAACGGAACGCTCAATCTCAGGCCGCTTGGGAGACCGGTACATAAGCCGTCTGGACGCGAGAAGGTCTCGCAGATTCCCGATGAATGGCAGCCATCGCCAAAGGATAGATACGAATGATTGTCGCCGGCATGTATCCTTTCAAGAGCGGACGAGAGACTCTTGAAGCCGGTTTTCCGGCTGCGCTTGATGAGATTCTCCAGATCATTTCAAAGGTGGATGCGGCAGCGTGCAAGACCAAGATCAGCGAAGAACGAATGATAGTGGGGCGCACGTTGTACAGTCCTCGTGAGCTCAACCGGGTCTATGCCGAGATGTTTCGACAGCGTGGCTGGCGCACTGAGCGTGTTCCCTGCAACTATTCCTCGGCGTACTATGTCAAGGGGTACGCCTCGTCCGCGTCATCGCAGGGCGCTTTCCGCGAGATGGACTTCGTGAAAGACAGGGTTGGCGTAGAGGTCCAGTTCGGCAAGTACGCCTTCATGGTCTATAACGTGTGCGCCAAGATGACTATCTTCCGCAACCACCAGGTCATTGACGCGGGAGTTGAGATTGTGCCGATCAAAGACCTGGCTGATGAGATGTCAACGGGCGTTTCCTACTTCGAGCAGATCGTGTGGGATATCGAACACCGGGGAGAAGCCGATATTGACATTCCGTTGCTGGTACCAGGCGTGGCGGCTGAGAGGTAGGCGGTGCGGCGGTGCACGCGCTGAGGCGGCGATGGGCGCGGCTCAACGGCCCGGCATCTGAGCCGGAGGGTGCCTTCCGCTGCGAGCTGCACATGCACAGCACCTTCTCCGACGGGTCGGTCGAGCCGCACCGCATGGTGATGCAGGCGGCGGAGCACGGTCTGGCGGTCATCGCCATCACCGACCACGACACGGCCTGCGGGGCGCGTCTGGCAGCGCGCCCGGCGCGCCACCTGGGCCTGGAACTGATCCCGGCGATTGAGTTCACGGCGCGCTGGGAGGCTTGCCGCCGGCCTGGCTGGACGGGCGACGTGGACGTGCTCGGCTACTTTGTGGACCTGGACGACCCGGCCTTTCAGGTGGCGGAGGCGCTGGCTATGAGCGACATCACCGGGCGCGTCGCCGATTGCTGCGCCAGCCTGAGCGCCGCCGGTTACGCTCTGACGCTCGAAGAACTGTACGCGCGCAACCCACACTACGCGGGGATGCGCTCCATGCGCGAAGTGCTGGTGCAGAAGGGTTATGCCCCATCCGAGGCTGAGGCCGGGCGGCTGGTACACGAGCATTGGCAGCGGGTGCGGCCCTGTGGCGTCTCGCTGGAGGGGCAGATTGAGACCATTCACCGGGCCGGCGGCGTAGCGATCCTGGCTCATCCGGGTTATATCCGCTGTGACGGCGAGCCGCTGCAAGCGCGCCATGTCGCCGAACTGTCCGCGCTGGGGCTGGACGGGCTGGAGGTGTTCCATCGCTCACACGACGCGGCAACCCGCGCCCATCACCTGGCGCTGGCCGAGCAGTTCGGCCTGCTGGTCAGCGGCGGCTCCGACGAGCACGGCTGGTCGCTAGACCTGCCACTGCTGGGCACGGAGCCAGTCACACGGGCGATGGTCGAGGCGCTGCGCGCGCGTCATCGGGAAGGGCCGAAGCCGTGAGTCTTGGGCAGCAGGGCAAAAGGCTGCCGCGCCGGCCCATTGAAAAGGCGCCGGGGCCAGAGACCTGGCTGGTCGTCCAGGCGACGGCCCTGCTGCAGTCGGTCGCCACGGCCAATTATGCCTGCTACGGGCGCGGCGGCGTGCCGCGCTACCCGCGCCCGGCGTTGAGCAAGCCGCCCGCAGGCCCGCCGACGCTGTGCGTCGAGGCCCTGCTCCGCGATCCGGAGGGCGAGGTGGGGCTGGCCTGCCTCGACCTGGACCTGGCGCTGCAGGGGCAGGACGCGCGCCAGCTCCTCTGGAGCGGCTACGACGCGACTCACCACCTGCAGGTGGTCTGGGCCTGGGACTTCTTTCGCATCCTCAGCCACGCGCTGTTGCGCAGCCGTGTCCCACCCCCGGACGGCGCGCCGGAGCCGGCCTGGACTTCAGCAATCGAGGCGTTGCGTGCCGTGAAGCCGGGGTTCACAGTCGAGTTTCACGTGCGCTCGGCCTGCGGAGACATCCACCAGGCCCACCATGTTGAGCGTCCGGCGGTCACGTGGTCGCCGGACAAGGTAGGGAAACCATGAGCGAAGCAGAAGGCCGTCAACAGCGATCCAGGCAGTCGGGCCGTAAGCAGGCTGGCGAAACGACCCTGATCCGCAAGGTGCTGATCGCCAACCGGGGCGAGATCGCCGTGCGCATCATCCGCGCCTGCCGCGAGCTGGGCGGCATCCGCACCGTGGCCGTGTACTCGGACGCTGACCGCGAGGCGTTGCACGTGCGCTACGCCGACGAAGCGTACAACATCGGCGCGCCCAGCCCACGCGAGAGCTACCTGAACATCGGCAAGCTGATTGACGTAGCGCGGCGCTCCGGCGCGGACGCAGTGCACCCCGGCTACGGCTTTCTCAGCGAGCGTGCCGAGTTCGCCCAGGCGGTCATTGACGCCGGGCTGGTGTGGATCGGCCCGCCGCCAGACGCGATCCGTAAGATGGGCGACAAGTTGGCCGCCCGCGAGCTGATGGAGCGCGCGGGTGTGCCGATCGTGCCGGGGACGCCGCCCGGCCTGGACAACGGGGCGCTGCGCCACGAGGCCCACCGCATCGGCTTCCCGCTGATGGTCAAGGCGGCGGCGGGCGGCGGCGGCAAGGGGATGCGCATCGTCCGCGAGGAGTCGCAACTGGACGCGGCGCTGGCCTCGGCTCATCGCGAGGCCGAAGCAGCTTTCGGCGACGGCACCGTCTACCTGGAGAAGCTGCTCGACGGCGCGCGCCATATCGAGTTCCAGATTCTGGCCGACATGCACGGCAACACGATCCACCTGGGCGATCGCGAGTGCAGCATTCAGCGGCGGCATCAGAAGCTCTTCGAGGAAGCGCCCAGCCCGTTCATGGACCCCGACCTGCGCCAGCGCATGGGCGCGGCAGCCGTGGCCGCGGCTCAGGCCGTCAACTACGTCAACGCCGGGACGATTGAGTTCCTGGTGGACCCAGAGAAGAACTTCTACTTCCTGGAAATGAACACGCGCCTGCAGGTCGAGCACCCGGTCACCGAGTTGGTGACAGGCGTGGACCTGGTCAAGGAGCAGATTCGCATCGCGCGCGGGCGGCGCATGGGGCCGGTGGACGGGGTGACCATCTCCGGCTGGGCGGTGGAATGCCGCATCAACGCCGAAGACCCGTACAACAACTTCCTGCCCTCGATTGGCCGGGTGACGGTGCACGTCTCCCCGACCGGGCCGGGCGTCCGCCTGGACAGCGGCATTTACGCCGGCTACGAGGTGACGCCGTACTACGACTCGATGCTGGCCAAACTGATCGCCTGGGGCGAGACGCGCGGCGAGGCGTTGCTGCGCATGAGGCGCGCGCTGTCCGAATACAAGATCATGGGGCTGAAAACCAACCTGCCCTTCCACCAGAAACTGCTGGACAGCACCAACTTCCTGGCCGGGCGCTACAACACGCAGTTCGTCGAGCAGCATATCCATATGCAGGGCGACGAGATGGGCGGCCGGCTGGCCGAAGTGGCGGCGATTGTTGCCACGCTGATTGAGCACCAGCAGCGCCAGAGCGCGCTCCAGTTTGCGGCGGCGCCCAACCGCCACGCCTCCAACTGGAAATGGGGCGGGCGGCGGTAGGGGGAGAGGTTCTTGGTTGTTGGTGATTGGTTATTGGTTGTGGGCGAATGGCAAGGCTGTGCGGCGGCGTTACATGAGCCGCTGATGGCCTGTGCAGGTGCCCGCGATCAGTCCTCGGATGTCGCTGGCGGTGTGAGACTGGCAGAGCGATGCTTCTGATGCAAGTTAACGATCTTGTTCGGTAAACATTTGTAGGGGCGGGTTTGCAAACCCGCCCTACAAGGCATCTTGTGCGCATTGCCTGTCTTGCATGTCGAATCTCACAGAGTCAAGCGGGGGACATGGGACGGACATTCGAACTGAAGAACCTGGTGAGCCTCAACACGCTGCTGCTGTTCGGCGCAGTCGCCGTGCTGCTGCGCGCGTCCGGCGGCGATGACGTGGCCATCTTCGCCACCTCGGCGCTGGCTATCATCCCCCTGGCCGGGCTGATCGGCCAGGCGACCGAGGAAATCGCCGCGCGCGTCGGCCCGCGCATCGGCGGGCTGCTCAACGCCACACTGGGCAACGCCGCCGAGCTGATCATCACCATCTTCGCGCTGCGGGCGGGGCTGGTCGAGCTGGTGCGCGCCTCGATCATCGGCTCGGTGCTCGGCAATCTGCTGCTGGTCATGGGGCTGGCCATCTTCCTGGGCGGGTTGCGCCACGGCATCCAGACCTTTGACCGGCGCCAGGCGGCGATGAACGCCACGCTGCTCATCCTGGCCTTCATGGCGCTGGCCATCCCTTCGCTGTTTGACCATACCTTCGTCGAGACCCAGGAATTCGCATCGGAGTTGCTGCTCAGCGAGGGCATCGCCCTGATCCTGATCGCGCTCTATGCGGCCAACATCGCCTATTCGCTGCTGGCGGGCGGCGCCGGCGACGACGGGCACCATCACGAGCCGCAGTGGACACTGCGCCGCGCGCTGGGAGTACTGGCCTTCGCCACGCTGGGCATCGTCGTCATGTCCGAGTTCCTGGTGGGGACGGTCGAGCCGGTGGTCGAGCAACTGGGCTGGAGCGAGCTATTCGTCGGCGTGATCATCGTGCCGATCATCGGCAACGTGGCCGAGCACCTGGTGGCCGTGCGGGTGGCGATGAAGAACCGCATGGAACTGAGCATGACCATCGCCCTGGGATCGAGCCTGCAGATCGCCCTCTTTGTCGCCCCGGTGCTGGTTTTCATCAGCCTGCTCTTCGAGCAGAAGCTGATCCTGGCCTTTTCGCTGCCGGAGATCATCGCCCTGGCGGCGGCGTCCTACGTGGCCGCGCTGGTGGCCGAAGACGGCGAGTCCAACTGGTTTGAGGGCTTGATGCTGCTGGCGGTCTATGTTATTGTGGCGCTGGCGTTCTTCCTGCTGCCAGAAGCGCAGGGCTGAGAACGCCGCTTTCCTTCGCGTGAGTGTGAGAGTCTGGAGATACTGATGAGCCGCACAACCCGAAGTCTATTGGCCGTGCTGGCGGCGCTCTCTGCGCTGAGCGCGCCGCTGCCGGGCGGGATCGCGTCGGCACAGGACGCGCCGGCGCCTGCGGAAATCTGCGCGGCAGCGACCGCCAACGTGGCCGAGCCGGAGTCGCGCGAGTTCACCGCCGCCGAAGATGTGCTCAAAGAGGGCGTGGATTACTGGACGGTGCTCTGCACAGCAGCGGGAGCGATCTACCTGGATCTGTACGAAGCTGAATCGCCGCTGACGGTCAACAACTTCGTCTTCCTGGCCGAGCAGGGATACTACAACAATACAACGTTCCACCGCGTGCTGCCGGGCTTCATGGCTCAGGGCGGCGATCCGACCGGCACGGGCGCTGGCGGGCCGGGTTATACCTTCGAGGACGAGACGGCCAACGAGCTGGTCTTCAACACCTTTGGGCTGCTGGCCATGGCCAACGCCGGCGCCAACACCAACGGCAGCCAGTTTTTCATCACCACCGCGCCGGCGACCTGGCTGGACGGCAAACACACTATCTTCGGGCGCGTGTATGAGGGCCTCGAGCGCGTCGAGCTGCTCACCCCGCGCGACCCGCAGCAAATGCCCGATTATGAGGGCGCGGCCCTGGAGACGGTGGTCATCGTCGAGGACCCGGCCCGCGTCACGGCGACGCCCGACGGCCCGCCCGCCATTGCCCACTTCCAGGCGATTCTCTCGCTGGCGGTGCCGCTGGCCCTCAACCCGTTGTTCGCGGTGGACGAGGACCTGTCGCAGGTTTACGACCTGCAGATGGAGAGCGCCTATTGGGGCGCGCAGGGCGATGGCCTGGAGGTCGCCATCGGCGATTATCTGAGCGAGCAGGGCTTCGTGGGTGCGGCAGCGGTCGTGACGGAACTGAGCGAGTGCGCCGCCGATCCTGCCACCATGCCCGTCTGGGGTGTAGGCTTGCGCGTGCTGGAGTTCAGCGACAAGGCGGCGGCAACGAAAGTCGTCTATGATGAGGCGCGGGGATCCATGCTGGCCGGGGCGGGCGCGTATGACGGGTACATTGACCCCTTCGATATCCAGGGCCGCCTCTTCAGCCGCGCGCTGGCCGACGGTGAGGGCTGCCGGGCGGGCGGCACCGCCTACCGGCTGGAGTTCCCTTACGGGCGCTACGTGCTGGTCACCGAGCTGACGATGGACGATGCTTACGTCAGCCTGCAGACGGACCCGTCCGCTGAGGACTATCTCGTCTCCGTGCTGAACGACCTGCTGTTCGGCACGTTGAGCGGCACGCTCGATCGCGGTAACGCCAGCCAGACCGGATAGCGCCCGCCCTGCCGGGCCGCGCACCAGGGAGTGGAGAGCAGCGCCCATGAAGTACCAGACCATCGTCAACGGCCAGACGTTCGACATCGAGATCAACGAGGACGGCCGCATCCTGGTCAACGGGGAGGCGCGGGCCATTGACTTTCGCGTGTTGCGCGAAGGCGAGCTGTACTCGATGCTGCTCGACCACCACAGCTACGAGGCCGTCGTGGATGAGCGCGACGACCTGTACCACGTGCTGCTGGTGGGCGATATGTATGAGGTGCAGGTGACCGACGAGCGCAGCCGCCGCCTGGCCAGCGCGTTCATGGCCTTTGGCGATACGGGCGGTGAGCTTTCGATCCGCGCGCCCATGCCAGGGCTGATCGTGCGCATCCCGGTGAGCGAAGGCGAGCCGGTGGTCAAGGGCCAGACGGTGATGATCCTCGAATCCATGAAGATGGAGAACGAGTTGAAGTCCCCGCGCGATGGCACCATCCACCATATCCACGCCCGGGCCGGCGACAATGTCGAGCAGAACAAGGTGCTGGTGACCATCGCGTAGGGCGTAGGGTTGCGTGCAAAGGTTGTCACCAAACCACTTGCCGCGGGGGGTATTGACCTCACCCCCAGCCTCGCAGCGCTCGGCTTGCCCCCTCTCCGCGGCGGAGAGGGGGCGGCGAGGCGCGTTAGCGCCGAGCAGGGGTGAGGTAAGCCAGGGCGCGGCGACATGCCCGACAGGTTTTGCACGGGCCTCGTAGGGCAAGCGCGCGGCACCGTGCCGCGCACAACGGTATAATCGGTCGCGTGGGGGCGCAAGACGCCCGGCGCGCAGATCCCGGTCGCCGGACGTGAGGTGACCGGGTTCTTGTTTCTTGGAATGGAGCAATGAGAGAGCCTCGCCGCGCGCTGTGGCGCGCACTGGACGTGCTCTGGCTGGGGGCGCTGGCTGTCTATGTGCTGGCCGGAGTGGGCGACGTGCCCTTTCACGGCGATGAGTCCAGCCTGATCGCCATGAGCCACGACTACTATCACCTGGTGCAGAAACGCGACATCGAGCCGGTGCTCTACGACCCTCATCCAGCGGATCCCATGGATCAGGAGCTGCGTCTGATCAACGGCACGGTGGGCAAGATGGCCATGGGCCTGGCCTGGGACATGGCCGGGCTGACGGCAGCCGATCTCAACGAGCCGTGGCTGTGGGGCGCGGACTGGGAATACAACGTAAGCATGGGGCACCTGCCCGGCGAGCGGCTGCTGCATGCTGCCCGCCTGTCGTCGGCGGTGCTGACTGTGATCAGCCTGGTGGCCGTCTTCGCCATTGCCTGGCTGGTGGGCGGGCGTCCGGCGGCGTGGGCGGCGGCGCTGATCTACGCCAGCGATGCGGCAGTGCTGCTCAACGGGCGGCGGGCGATGATGGAGGGGGCGCACCTGGCCTTCTCCACGCTGGCCGTGTTGGCGGCGCTGCTGGTCGTGCGCGAGCAAGGACGCCACCCCCTGCCGCGGCGGCGTGCGCTGGTGGGCCTGACGGCGCTCTTCGGCGTCCTGGGCGGCCTGGCGGTGGCCAGCAAACACCCGGCGCTGATCGTCGTGGCGGCGGGCTTTGTGGCGATTGCCTCGGAGCCGTTCATCAGGCGCAAGCCGTCACCGCTGAACCGGCGGCGCATCCTGCGCTGGATCGGCGCGAGCATCCTGGTTCTGCTGACGTTTCTGGCGCTGAACCCGGCCTGGTGGTCGGACCCGCTGCGGATGCCGGGCCGCGTGCTGGAGCTACGCAGCACGCTGCTCGATCAGCAGGTGGTCGGGTACGGCGGCTACAATGGGCTGGCTGAGCGCGTGGAAGGGCTGTTGGAGCTTTCCTTCGGCGCGAAGCCGCAGTACTACGAAGCGCCGGGGTGGGATGAGTGGATCGCCGGTGAGATCGCGCAATATGAAGCGTCGGGGCTGGCGGGGCGCGGCGCCGGGCTGGTCTGGGCGTTGGCCCTGGGGGTTGCGTGGGTCGCCGGGATGTGGCAACTGGGGCGGCGCTGGCGCGAGGGGCCGGTCTGGACCGTCCTGTTGTGGACTGGCATCACCGCCCTGGCTTTGCTGGTCGCCACGCCGCTGGCCTGGCAGCGCTACTACCTGCCGTTGCGCCCGGCGCTGGCGGTCGTCGCCGGGTGCGGCGCGGCGGCACTGGCAACGGGGGCGCTGCGCCTCAGGAGACGGGCATGACCCGCACTGGCCCTGTGGCGCGCCACGTCTGGCTGGGCACAGCCGTGTTGCTCATCGCCGCCTTCGCGCTGATTCGCCACGCCAATGATCTCTCCATGTGGTACGACGAAGTGTGGACGATTTTCCACAGCAGCGGCACGCTGGAGCAGATCGTGCGCGACCGCGATCTCTCCTGGCCGCCGGGCTACTACCTAGTGCTTCACGCCTGGACCAGGCTGTTGGGCATGAATGACCTGGTGGTGCGGATGCTCAACGTGCTCTCCGGCCTGCTGGGGACGGCCTGCATGATCCAGGCCGGGCGCAGCCTTTCGTCGAAGCGCGCGGGCTGGCTGGCCGGGCTGGCCTTCGGCGTGTCCGGCTACGCGGTCTACTTCCTGCTGGAGGTGCGCGGCTACGGTCTGATGCTGACCCTGGCGGCGGCGCTGGTCTGGCTGCACGCCCGCTGGCTCAAGGCACCGACCTGGCGGCGGGCGATCCCTTACGCCCTGGTGCAGGCGCTGCTGCTCTATACCCGCTACGCCGATGCGATGGTCATCGTCGCCTTGCTGGGACTGCACCTGCTGCTCAGCGCGCCGCGCCTGCTGGGGCGCTGGCTGGTTGTCGCCGCGTTGAGCGCCCTGCTCTTCGCGCCTATGCTGCCCGACTTCTGGGATTTCTACCGCAGCCGTCAGGGAGCGCACGTGGAGAATCCCGATCCGGGCATCTTCTTGCGCGGGCCGGAGCTATGGTTCCAGTCCTACAGCCGCCATCAGGACGCCCTGTGGGCGATTCTGCTCGGTCTGGTCGCGATCGGCCTGGGGATGGCGCTGCGGCGTGGCGAGCGCCGGACTCGCGTGACCGTGCTCTGGCTGGCCCTGTGGGGCGTGGGCATCCCGGCCTTCATCTACGCTAACCGCGAGTCGCTGCTGGCCTATACGCCCCGCTATTTGCTCTTCACGCTGCCGGCGTTCATGTGGCTGATCGGCGCCGGCCTGGCCCGCCTGCCTCGCCCGGCGATGGCCGCCGCGGCCACACTGCTGGTGATCTCGCTGGCGCTGCCCTGGCACCCCTTCGATTTCCGCCGCCCCTATACCAGCGGCCCCCCGGTGCGCGACCTGGTGCGAGAGCTGGCCGTGCGCTTTCAGCCGGGCGATGCGCTGCTGGTTGATCCTAAGATGCCGCCGACGATGGAGGAACCTTACGACTGGTGGTACTACGAGCAGCTCTACTTCCCCGGCGGGCGCATTCCGCGCATCAGCGAGGCGAGCGAAGCGGGGCCTCGTGTCTGGCTGCTGGTGCGCCAGGGCAGCGAGGACGAGACGACGCGCCGCCAGGTTGAGCAAGGGCGCATCGCCACCGAGTTCTGGGGGCCGTGGTACTTCATCGTCACGCTCTACAAGGGGCCACCGCTGTCGCCGGGGGTGCGCCTGGGCGAATCCGTGCGTTTTCGCGGGGCGACGCTCGAATCGGGCCCGCTGTACCGCCCTGGCGACACTCTGTCCGTCGAAACGTGGTGGAGCGTTGAGTCCCAGCCGCAGGTGGACTACTCATTGGGGCTGCATCTGGTGGACCGGCACGGGACAATCGTCGCACAGACTGACAGCGGGCCACGCGGGCCATTCACGCCGGATAGCACGTCGCAGTGGCTGCCTGGCGAGGTCTATCGCGACGATCGGGAGCTGCGGGTGCCCTGGTGCCTGCCCACCGGACGGTATCACGTGCAGCTGGTGGTCTATACCTGGTGGGACGGTGCCCGCCTGGAGCCAGAGGACGGGCGGTGGCGCGGTCCAGAAGACAGCCTGCAGCTTGGCACGGTGGTCGTTGGGTCCTACGCGGGGTGTGACTGAGCGCGCCTGGGGAGTGCAGAAGCTGACATGATCCTGATCGCGCCCGCTGACCTGCTAGAAGCCCTGTGGGGGCTGGCTTTCGCCGCGCCCTGGGCGTGGTGGCTGCTACCGCCACGCCAGCGCACGGGAGTCACGTTGGCGCTGCTCACGCTGGCGCTGAGCCTGGGCGCGCTGACGCTGGGGATGCTGGCGCTGAGCCTGGCCGGGGCGCTGAGCCTGGGCGCGGTGCGCGCCGGGATGCTCGGCTTGTTCGGGGTAGGCGCGGCGGTCTGCTGGCGGGCGGGCGCGCGACCGGCGTGGCCTCGGATGAGGGCCGGCGGGATTGGCCGAGCCATCCGGCGGCACCCGCTGGCGGCGGGCATCCTCGCCGTGATCGGCGGCCTCGCCGCGCTGATCGCCCTCAACGCGCTGTACTGGCCGTTCTATGCTCCCGACGCCGTGTCCATCTACGCCGATCAGAGCCGGATCATCTACCAGGCGCGGGCGCTGCCGCAGGACGAGGGGCTGTACGAGCTGTACCCCATGCTGCTGCCGCTCAGTCACACCTACGCCTACCTGGTGGCGGGCGCGCTGGACGAGTACCTGGCCAAAGTGAGCGTGGCGGCGCTGGCGCTGGGAGCGCTCGGCGCAACCTACGCTTTGGGGCGCGCGCTCTACGGGGGGCGCGTCGGGCTGGGCGCGGCGGCGCTGCTGGCTCTGACGCCGGAGTTCACCCGCTGGGCGTCCGCCGGCTATACCGACATCCCCGCTGGCTTCTTCGCGGCGCTGGCGGCGCTGGCCGCCTGGTGGCTGGCTGAAGACCGGTCGCCCCGGACGGCGTGGCTGCTGGGCGCGCTGGCTGGGCTGGCGGCGTGGACCAAGAACAGCGCGCTGGCTTTCGCGCTATCGGCGGGGCTGTGGCTGGTCTACGCCCGCTGGCGCGGTTGGGCCGATTGGCGGCATGGGCTGGCGCTGGCGGCGGGACTTGTGCTGACGGCTGGTCCCTGGTACGCGCGCAACCTGCTGGAGTCTGGCCGCCTGGTGCCGCCGACGGTGTGGAGCGAGCAGGCGCGGCACACGGCAGCGATGTTCGTGCCGTTCCTAGGCGAGCTTCCCGCTTATTCCGCGCCGGGATTGATCGTCACGGCGGGCATGGGCTGGAGCGCGGTCGAGGCCCTGCGCGGGGCGCGGCCCTTCGCCGACCGGGCGTGGCTATTGTGGATCATGGCCGGGCCGTTCGCGGCGGCGTGGTGGTGGTATGCCTCGTATGAGACGCGCTTCCTGCAGGCGATCTATCCCCTGCTGTGCGTGATGGGCGCGCGGGCGCTGCTTGGCGCGTGGGAGACGCTGCGCCGCAACCGAACGACGCTCCGTCCGGCAATCCAGGCGGGGCTGCTCGCGCTAGTGCTGCTGCTGGCGCCGCCCGCCGCGCGCAAGGCGCTCGACTACAAGACGGAACTGGCCCGCGCGCCGCTGATGAGCGACGAGGAGCGCCATCGCGTCGCCCTGGGATCGCTCTATGACCTGGCGCGCTATTTGCACGTGCTCCCCGCCGAAGGGATGGCCCTCAGCGACAGTACCCTGCTGCCGTTCCTCGCCGCTGAAGAAGGGCGGCTGCGGGTGGCCGTTGGCGGGCTGCCCGACCGCGCGGCGCTGGCCCGCTACGATTACCTGGCCGTGCGCAGCGATACGCCACTGCTGCGCGTCGCCGCGCCCGGCGATGTGACGCCACTGGCGACGTTCGGCCCCTATACCGTCTACCGCGTGAACTACCGCTGAAGGGGCGCTCATGCCTGACTGGCTGCAACCGACCGTCGCCCTGCTGCCCTACGCGGCGTGGGTTTTCCTCGGCCTGGGGATTCCCTGGGCGCTGGCCGTTCTGCCGCGCGCGCACTGGGGCGAGCGGGTCACGGTGCTGGCGGTGGGCATGGCTCTGGGGCCGCTGCTGTACACGGCGTGGCTGTTCGCGCTGGGCACGCTCGGCGCGCTGACGCTCGCCCCGTCGCTGGCGGGGAGTGGGGCGCTGGCCGCGCTGGGCGCGGCGCTGGCGGCGCGGCGGGGCCGGCGCGCAGAGGGCGAGCGTTTCCTCGCGCCGCCAGCGAGGGCGCGGAACGCGCCCCCAGCGCCCCACAGCAGCGGCGAGCGCTTGCTGATCGCCGGAATCGCGCTCGTGCTGGCGCTCAATGTGCTGGTCACGGCCTACTGGCCGTTCATCGCCTACGACACACAATGGGTCTACGGCTACAACGCGCGCATCTTCGTGCTGGAGGAGCGCATCCCCGACACGATAGGCTATTACCCGCAGCACGTGCCACTGCTCTACGCGACGGTGCAGCAGGCGTGGGCAGCGCTGGGCGGCGAGACGCTCAACGATCACGCGGCGCGCGTGATCATCCCCTGGTTCAACCTGGCGATGGTGCTCATGGCCTACACGCTCGGTCGCCGGGTATTTGGCGGGCGGCGCGTCGCCCTGCTGACGGCGGCTGTGTGGGCGCTTTATCCGCACGCGGCGGCCTGGTCGGGCGCGGGCGATCTGGAGATCGTGCTGGCCCTGTACGTGACCTGCGCGGCGGCCTACTTCGTCAAGGCGTGGCGGACGGGGCAGGCGCGTCCGGCGCTGGTCAGCGGGCTGCTGCTGGCAGGCGCGCTGTGGACCAAGCCGACCGGCGGGGCACTGGCGCTCGGCGTGATGCTGACCATCGCCGGGGCGCTGCTTGCCGCGCGCGGGCGTCCTGTGGCACTCTGGCCGAAGCTGCGCGTCGCCCTGATCGCGGGGCTGGCCTGCGCGCCGCTGGGCGGGATGTGGTACGTCCGCAACCTGCTGCTGGGCCACACGGTCGTGGACTTCCCCGCCGACTACTGGCATGACTTCGCCCAGCGTTCCGGGCAGGAGTTCGGCTGGCCGCTGCTGATCGCCGGGCTGGTGGCGGGAGCCTTGCTCGTCAAGGGGGCGGGTCAGGGGCGGCTGATGCGCCTGGCTCCGCTCGTCGCCGTCCTGTTGCTGCTGGCGGGGACGCTGCCGACGGCCTGGAACGCAGATCGCATAGGCGACGCCGGCGATGTCTGGCTGTGGCTGCGCGGCGACATCAACGCCAGCCGGCGCATGGGTGCCCTTGAGTGGGCGCTGGTCGTCGCCGGATTCATGCTGCTGGCCTGGGCGGGGCGCGCGCGCTGGCGGGCGTTGCCGGGCGAGCGCCGCTCGACCGTTGTGCTATTGTGGGCGCTGCTGCTGCCCTACGCCGCCGTGTGGTTCCTCGACTTCTCCTACCACTACCGGCTGAGCTTTGCCATCGTGCCGCTGCTGGCGGTGCAGGTCGCGGCACTGGTGGACGGCTGGCTGTGGGACTGGCTGGCGGCGCGGCGCGTCCGGCGAGCGCTGGGGACGCTGGCGACGGGGGCGTTGATCGCGGTCGCTGCCTGGGCGGGCGTGCAGCACACGGTCGAAGCGTGGCGCGACGGCGGCCTGCCCGACGACAGGGCCAAGTACGACCGCGGTAATCCGGCGCTGATGGTCGTCGTGCACATGCTGGAGCAGCTCGCTGCTGAGCGCGGCGAACTGGTTGTGGCCATCCCCGGCGAAGATCGGCTGCCCTTTTTCTTCCCCGCCTGGGAAATCCGCAACAGCCGCGATCCGGCTAAGCTGCCCACTCGCCTGGAAGACCTGGACGGCGTGGACGTGTTCGTCAACACCTCGGTCGGCCTGTTCCTGATGCAGTGGTCTGGTCAGTGGCCCAATTCGCTGCAAGCTGACGCTGACCTGGCTGCGCTCTACCACCAACTGGACGTGCGCGGGCCAGACGGCGCGCCCTGGCCGACCGTCCTGGAGCCAATTCCGCTCAGCCCGGACGGGTCGCTGCCCGTAGACGACGGTAACTTCCGCTACACGGCCTTCACCATTCACCCGGAGGCCCGCTTCACGCCCCTGAGTCCTGGCGCGCCGCAAGCGGACGTCGTGCTGTTCGGCGACTGGGCGCGCCTGGTGGGGCACGACCTGGGCAACCTGAAATGGGAGCGCAGCCAGCGGATCGTGCTTAGCCTCTACTGGCAGCCGACCGCCGCCGCCCCGCCGCCGCGCGATTACAGCGTCTACGTGCACCTGCTGGCAGCGGATGGGACGCTGCTGAGGGCCTTCGACGGAGAAATGGCGGGGGGCACCTATCCGACGCGCTTCTGGCGGGCGGGCGAATCGCTGCTCGATTACCGCATGCTGCGCGTGCCGGAGGACATCCCGCCCGGCCCGGCAACCTTGCGCATCGGTCTCTATGACCCGCTCAGTGGTGAGCAGCTTCCCGTGACGGTCGGCGGCGCCCCGGCCGGCAATGGCCTGACCATCGAGACGCGCATCGAAGTGCGCTAGCGGGCCGCCTCGCGCGTCGGAGGTCATTTGCGAAATCCTGATCGGCGGGTTTACCTCACCCCTAAATCCTCTCTCCACACGCGGAGAGGGGACTTAACTGCACAGTGACTCCCCCTCTCCGTAAACGGAGAGGGGGCCGGGGGGTGAGGTTTCCGCATGGTCTCTCACAACACGGAAACGGCCAGGGCCAGGCTGCGCCGCATCTCCTCGCGATTGAAGCTCGCCCATGCCTCCGGGAAGGTGTTCAGTAGTCGCTGCTGCTCGGCAGCCTGGAAGTCGGCGTAGGCCAGCACGCCGCTGATGTCTGGGCGCAAGAACTGAGGGACGCCGCTGTACATCGTTCGCTGGGCGGTGATGAAATCGCCCAGCAGAGGGACGGCCACTGAAGTATCGTTGAGATCGCCCAGGTGGTCCTGCATGGCCTTGATCTCTTTGATGACCAGCCTGGCTTCTGGCCCCAGCACTTCTTCGAAGAACTCCATCGCGTAGCGCAGCCGCTTGAAGTCAATGCGCAGAGCGTGCAGCGTGGTGATGGGCGCGCCGTCCAGCACGGCTTCATAGGCCCGCACCTGCTCGTAGTGCTCGTAGATCAGCCGTGGGGCGACGTGCCGCACCTGGTACGCGGCGATCCCACCCGTCTGAGCCGGCAGCGCGCCGGCCCCCGGCGTGGTCACGAAGCCGTGCAGCCGCTCGACGAAGCGGGTGAAACGCCGTCCGTTCAGGGCATCAAGCAGCGCCGCGCGCGCAGCGTCGTAGTCGTCCTGCCAGGTCGTGAACAGTGGGGAGAGGTCAACGCCGGGATTCTTGCCAGCAAAGCGCTCTGCCTTCTCGCGGAACACGTCGAGATCGCGCACCTCACCGAGCGCCGCCGCAATCCGGCGCAGTCCGCGCACGAGCGGTCTGGTGACCTGGGGGTCAAAGAAGGGGCCGAATAGCCGGAACGCGCTGCGCATCCGGCGCGTGGCTACGCGCATGTCGTGCACGCCCTCAATGTCCTCGCCCAGCCGCGCGACCGGTTCGTTGAAGAGCATCCGCTCGAAGTTGAAATGCAGCGCCTTGCGCCCGGCCTCGGCCATCGAGTCGTCGGGCAACATGCCGACTGCCTCGCGCATCTCCAGCGGCAGGCGCGGAGTGCCCTCATCGGGCTGAGGCGGTGGCTCTGACGGTTCGGCAACGACCTCCACTGGGGACGAGGGGGTCTGCTCTGAGGGTACTGGCTCGCTGAAAACGCCCATGCCTCGTTGCGACCACTCGCGCCGCCAGTAGTAGACTGTGCTGACGCTCAGCCCCACGTCGCGGGCGATGGCCGAGGGACTCTGGCCCTCATTGCTCAGCAGGATGACGGCGGCCCGCCGCGCTTCGGAGGACGAGTCATCGGCGCGGATCGCGGCCAGAGCCGCACGCTCGGCGTCTGTCAATTGATAGGCCATGCTTTCCCCTCCTCAATTCACCAGCGGCGGATGGCCCTTGCCTGAACATCCAGTATAACAGAAACAAGACGCCGCAAGGTTAAATATGGACGGATGCTTTCCATTGGCCGCGCGGTTGTTGAGCGCCGGGCCAGGTGCGCTATGATCGCCAGCGGACGACAAAGGAGGGCGCATGAACAACTTGCCGGCCGACCGCGACGCGCTGCTCGCCCTGCTCGACGGGCTGCTCGTCGGGGCAGAGCAGCTTATGGAGTCGCCGGGCGACTGGGCCGAGCACCTGGGTGGTGACGCGCCCTCGCCGCTGGTCGCGCGCTTCATTGACCAGCTTGATGCCGAGTGGCACGACGCCTGGCCTCCGGGCGCGCTCTGCGCCCAGGTGACCGGGCGAGCGCGGGCGCGCATGGCAGCCTGGCACCCCGGCTGGCCGCACCTGTGGGCGCACGTGCTGCGCGTCACCGGGCTGGCGGTCGCGCTGGCCGAAGACGCCGGGCTTGACCCGGCTCTGGCCTACCTGACCGGCATCTGCCACGACGTAGCCAAGCTCGACGAGTTCCGCACCAGTCTTCCTCACGAGGAAGAGAGCGCAGACTTCGCCGGCGAACTCCTGCGCGGGCACCTGCCCGCTGCGCAGATCGCTGCCATCCAGGCGGCCATCCGCAAGGACGGCGACGATGGGCTGGCGCGTCTCCTCAATGACGCCGACAAGCTGGACAAGATCGGGGCGGTAGGCGTGGTGCGCCGCGTCTCGACGGCAACAGACCGCGGCTGGCTGCCGGCGGCGCTGGGGCGTGTCGCCGACGACGCCGAGCGCTTCCCGCCAATGCACTTTGTCCGCAGCCGGGCGCTGGCCCGCGACAAACGCGCATTCGTGGCCTGGTTCGTGCCGCGCGCCGAAGAAGCGCTGCTCTGGTGAGCGCAGGCACGAGCCAGCCCGGGTGGCGTCTTGCGCCGGTGAACTAACCCGCCGTGGTGAGCGACGGGCCACCCCACCCACTTCTGCTATAATAGGAGTATAAGTCGCCTATCCGGCGGCACACCCGCGTGGTGCATGAGCAGCCACACGGCGGGACGCGCTGCGCCCCGCCCCCACCCTGGTATCGAAGGCGGAATCGCACAGAGATAGAAGGGAGCGAGACATGTCCACACGAGGCATTTACAGCCGGGACGGAGAGGTATTCGGCTACATGGATGGCAATCGCCTCTACGACCTCAACGGCAACCAGACGGGTGTCCTGCGCGGGCGCATCGTCTACGATCTGCACGGCAACCGGCACTGGCTCATTGATCGCGATGCGCTGCTGGACGTGCGCGGCAAAGTGATTGGCTACCTGGGCGAGTCGGTGTCCCCGGCGCACCGCTGACCCCCCGCAAAGGGAGAATGCAGATGACTGCTCCACAGGTCACCAAGCTCAATTCGATGCGCCTGCTGGAGGCGCAGGGAATCGCTTACGAGACGCACACCTACGACGAGACGATCACCGATGGCGTCGGCGCGGCCCAGGCGATGGGCTTCCCCCCGTCCCAGGTCTACAAGACGCTCGTCGTCCAGCTCAAGGATAACGAGCATGCCCTGGTCATGATCGCCGCCGATCACGAGCTTGACCTGAAGCGCTTCGCGCGGGCCATCGGCCAGAAGAAGGCATCCATGCCCACCAAACGCGGCGCGGAGAGGGTCACCGGCCTGCGCACCGGTGGCATCGGGGCGCTGGCCCTGGCCCACAAGCGGTGGGGAGTCTATCTGGACGACGCGGCCAAACAGCACGAGACGATCCTGGTCAATGCCGGGCAGCGCGGAGTCAATCTGCAGGTGAAGGTGGACGACCTGGTGCGCGCGCTCAACGCCAAGCTGCTGACGCTCACCGCACCCGACGCCAGGCCGGAACCCGTGGCCAGCGAGTAGGGAGACTCTGGCCGCGGCAAGTGCTGGGCGAGTGCATCTCAGCACTAGAACCACATCTGGGTCGCTTGAGGAGGTAGTCAACCCGTCCTATGTCAGAAGGGAAGTGTTGCCATGCCCAAATACCAACTCACAGAACGGCAGAAGAATATGCTTCGCTCACTTGTTCCCGGCCTCAAGTCTGGCCAAGTGGAATCGGAATGGATCATTGTCTATGGCGATGATCGTATACTTGGCATCTTCGGCCTTGACGACGACGGGCAACTGTGGAGAGATACTTGGGACGGCGTTAAGTACTCCGATCTTGAGGTGTTTGAAAGATATGGCTTCTTCAAACACACTCGGACGGACAAGCATGGCATTAAGACGAATTATGCCCTGAATGAGGCTGCGATCATTGAGGTGGTTGAGAACGACTTCGAAATGCCAACCGCTTCTTCGGCCTCCCAGACCACCTTCTACATCGACAGCCCTGGCGGTATAGTCAACATCCAGTCCACTCTGAAGAATGTGAGCCAAGTCATCCATAACGCACCTCAGTTGGACGACAACTTCAAAGCAGAGCTGACAAGCCTGATAGATCAGCTCACTGTCGCCTTGACTGAAGTGCCAGACGAATACGCAGAAGATGCTGAAGCCGTCGCAGTTGAGGCCGGAAGACTGGCAGAGGATGTTAGCAGAGCCAAGCCCAACAGACGCTCAATTCAGATCAGCGCGGACGGCCTCAAACGAGCCGCTCAAGACCTGGCCGCGATTGCACCGCCTGTGATGACTATCGTCCAGTCAATTCTGGAGCTCGTCCAGAAGGTTGCCAAATAGAACCACGGACAGACCCCCGTAGCGCAGGCGGCTCACCGGGGCCTGTCCGTAGCTGGCGGGGAAGATCAGCCCTTGGGCATGTAGGCGCGCAGCTTGGCCGCCAGGTTGCTCAGCGGCATGGTTTGCAGCCAGACCTTGCCCGGCCCGCTGACCGTCGCCATGAACAACCCCTCGCCGCCGCCCAGCCAGTTCATCACGCCCTTGATCGTGGTGATGTCATAGTCGCATGTCGGCTCGTACATGGCGATGTGGCCGGGGTCAATCTTCAGGCGCTCGCCCGCCTTCAATTCGTAGAGCTGCACTTCGCCGGCGACCTCAACGAAGGCCGTGCCCGGCCCGGTCAGCTTCTGCAGGATGAATCCCTCGCCGCCGAACAGCCCCGTGCCCAGCCGCTTGCGGAAATGCATGGCCAGTTCCACCGAGTCTTCGGCGCACATGAAGGCATCCTTCTGGCAGATCATGCTGTGCCCGGCCTTGAGATTGAGCGGAATCACCTTGCCCGGACTCTCCGTCGTGAACGTGATCATGCCTTCGGGCGCTGTGCAGCTATAAGTGGTCATGAACAGGCTCTCGCCGGAGAGCGCCCGCCCCAACGACTTGCCGATCCCGCCCCGTCCGCTCGTCTTCATATCAATCCCGTCGCTCATCCAGGCCATGCCGCCGGACTCGGTGTAGATCGCCTCGCCCCGCTTCAGCCGGATTTCGAGCGCCTGCATGACAGTCCCGTGAATAGTGTATTCCATGGTATGCCGCTCCTGCGTCTCACACTGCGCGATGTGCCTGCATTGTATCGCGTTCCAGCGTGGTGCAATAGTGGGCCCGGCATCTGAGGTCCACGAACGATCTGTTGGGATCGGCTACCTGGCTGCCAGAATTGCCCCCCATCCCCCAGCCCCTTCCCCCGCGCTCCGCGGAGGGAAGGGGAGAAGACCCACCGCTTTTCTCCCTTCCCCCCTCGTGGGGGAAGGGCCGGGGATGGGGGGAAAAGCACGCCAACAACTTGTTTGTGGCCCTCCGCCAGGCACACCCGCTTCCCCCACGCAAAAGAGGGCAGCCTGGGCCGCCCTCTCCTCGCTCATCTTCGCCGTCACTACATCAGGAACATGGGCATGCCGAAGACATGACGTACCTTCGGGCGGTACTGATCCACGTCGTATAGCTCAGCCACATTGACGCGCTTGATGCCCTGCATCAGCGTGCTCATGTTGATGTCAGTGTACAGGCCGCGCTGCAAAGCCACCATGCGCCCAAAGCGCCCCTGCTCCACCAGGCTCATGGCCATCTGTGCGTAGTTGGCCGCCACCATCAGGTCGAGCGAATCCGGCGCGCCGGAGCGCATCAGGTAGGCCACCTGCTGATAAATGATGTGCTGGCCGGTGATCTCCTTGAGCAGGTCGCCCGTGATCTCGCCGATGCCGCCCAGTTTCTTATGACCATAGGCGTCCGCCTCGCCGGTCTCGATCACCTCGCCCTCGACCAGGCGCGCGCCCTCTGAGATGGTCAGCATGGCGTAGTTGCTGGGATTCGCCGTCTTGTCTTCGACGAGCAGTTGGGCCAGGCGGTGAATGTCGAACGGCACCTCAGAGATGATCGCGCGATCCACGCCGGCCAGATACGCCGCGATCAGCGATGTCTCGCCGGAGTTGCGTCCGAATAGCTCGACCACGGCGATGCGCTCGTGCGACCCGGCGCTGGTGCGCAGGTTGTGGATGAACTCCACCGAGCGGGTCACGGCGGTGCTGAAGCCGATGCAGTAATCCGTGCCGTAAACATCATTGTCCATCGTCTTGGGGATGGCCACCACCTTCATCCCCTCGCGGTGCATCCGCTCGCCGTAGCTCAGCGTGTCGTCGCCGCCGATGGGGATCAGCACGTCAATGTCCAGGTGCTCCAGCACCTTGAGCACGTGCTCCGTGTAATCGTACACCTCGCGCCCGCGCTTGTCCGTGTGCTTGCGCACTTCCATGCCCTGCAGATGGGCGGGGATGCTGTCGGCGAGCACGTTGCCGGGGTTGGTACGCGAGGTGTGCAGGAACGTGCCGCCGGTGCGGTCCACCGTCCGCACGCGCTGCTTGTTGAGCGGCATCACCCACTTCTCGCGCTTCTCCTTGCTCTTCTCGTCAATATCGAAATCCAGCAGGCCGGCCCAACCCCGCCGGATGCCAACAATCTCGTGGCCGGCGTCTTCCGCGCGGTACACGATCTGCTTGATGCACGGGTTGAGGCCGGGGACATCGCCGCCGCCCGTGAGCACGCCAATACGCAACATTGTTCTCCTCCAGTCCTCAAAAGCTGCTTTCTGGCTCAGGCTACCAGCGGGGAGTGTGGTGCCCGGAATCCACGACAACGGGGTGTACAGGCTGTGCACACCCCGCTGATTATAGCGAGACGCCGGGCATTCCGCCTTTGACAAAACTCACCAATCGGGGCGTAGGTGCGCCACAAACCACACCTACTCGCTCACCTCATTTGGCCAGGACGTCGGCCATCGCGATGTATTCTTCGGAGACGGCACGCTGCCTGGTCGTGGCGTCTTGCAGACTGACCGTGCCGATGTTGCGCCCATGCAGCCCGACCATGATCCCCGACTCCCCGGCGAGCAGCAGCTCGACTGCCTTCACGCCGAGGCGCGTCGCCAGCAGCCGGTCGAAGGCGCCGGGACTGCCGCCGCGCACCACATGACCCAGCACAGTGATGCGCACCTCGAAGCCCACCTCGTGCTGCGACAGATACTCGGCCACCTCGTGTATCTTGGGCGTGGCGCCCTCGGCGATGACGCCCATGGCGTGACTCTTGCCGCGCATGTAGGCGTTCTCCAGCGCCTTGCCGACCTCCTCCAGCGTGGTGGGGTGCTCCGGGATCATCACGAACTCAGCGCCGCCCAGAATGCCGCCCATCAGCGCCAGATAGCCGCAGTTGCGCCCCATCACTTCTAGCAGGAAGCAGCGCTCGTGGCTCGCCGCCGTATCGCGCAGCTTGTCAATGGCGTCGAGAATCGTGTTGAGGGCGGTGTCGGTGCCCACCGCCATGTTGGTGCCCCAGATGTCGTTGTCAATCGTGCCGGGGACGCCAATAACCGGGAAGCCCAGCTCGTGCAGGGCCAGCGCCCCGCGCAGGCTACCATCGCCGCCGATGACGACCAGGCCGTCAACCCCGTGCTCGTTCAGGCGGCGCAGGCCACGCTTCTGCCCCTGGACGGTCTTGAACTCCAGGTTGCGCGCCGTCTGCAAGATCGTGCCGCCGCGCCCGATGATCCCGCTCACGTCGCGCGAGGTGAGGCGCTCGAAGTCGCCAGATAGCAGCCCGGTGTACGCCTGGCGGATGCCGTACACTTCCACGCCGGCGGCGGACGCCGTGCGCACCACCGCGCGAATCGCCGGGTTCATGCCCGGCGCGTCGCCGCCACCGGTCAATACCGCGATGCGTCTCATGCTCGTCATGGTGCGATACTCCTGTCCGCGCGCCGGAGGTTGGCGACCGCCACATCTGCGGAAGACTCCAGCCGGCCCCGAGACGACCGGCGATTATACAGACTGCGCGCCCGTCCGCCTAGAGTTCGTTGATCTCCACCGACTCGATCAGCGTCTGGATGTTGTCCTGGTAATGATCGAGCAGGGCGGCGGGCATCTCCAACGTCCACTGCAATCCCGCCGTTGCCGTGATCGGCGTCACGAAAGTGATTGTGGTCCACTGGTCGGGCGGCGTGATCTCGCGGAAGCTCGGTCCTGGCTGAGCGGACGGCGTCGTATCGGTGCGGTAGCCGCACAACCCGCCCTGGTACTCATACACAGCGGTATACTGGCCCTGCTGGGCACGCACAGCGCTGCAGGCGAAGTTGCCAGGCTGGGGCTGCGCCAGGTCCGCCGTCAGCAGGACTGGCCCGCCAGTGTTGTTCGAGTACACCCCGACCAGCACCAGCGGATTCACCTCAACAATGGTGAAACGCCCGCCAGCGCTCTCAAAGTCCTGCCAGGTGCGCTGCTCGTCGCTGAACGGCAGGGTCTCGTCCAGCACGTCGCGCGCGAATCTCCACTTGTCATTGCCGGCGTCGGCCACATACCAGCTTCGCGGCACCGTCAGTGACACCTGATAGCGGCTGCTGGAGATCTCGACCGTCTTGCGCGCCGCCTCGTCGGGCAGGTAGGACGCCGCCACATCCACCACGACCCTCGCCTGGGGCACGGCGATGACCAGCACAGCCACCAGCACCACGGGGATCGCTATCATCAAGAGTAGCGCCAGCAGGCAGCTCTGGCCGCAGCCACCGCATCCCAGGCAGCCCAGACAGCCAGGAACCCCGCAGCCGAATAGCCCGCGCCGCCGCTTCTCGACGTGCTCCACCTGAACCCTCTGCGGCTCGGAGGGCGTCACTGGCTGGCCCGTCGGCCCATAGTAGGGCGAATAGGGCGACGGAGACGGCGGCGCGTAGGCCCCCCGGTAGGGGTCCTGTTCCGGCACGCCAGAGACCACGCCCTCATAGCCCGCTGGCCGGGGCGGAGGCGGGGCATACGTGCTGGGTGCGGGTACCGCCGCAGACGGAGCGGGCGGGCGCGGGCCGTACTGCTGCTGGAACTGGTCCAACAGGGCGCGCGCTTGCTGGTTGGCCGGGTTGATGCGCAGCACTTCGCCCAGCGCGCGCTGGTACTCGGCCTGGTCAGCGGCAACGGAGGCCAGCCAGAGCCACGCCACTTCGTTGTCCGGCGAGGTCTGGAGATACTGCTGCAAGAGCCGTCGCGCCTCTTCACGGCGCCCGGCCTGTGCGCGCTCTACCGCCTGATGAAGAAGGGATGACATAGGATGTGCCTCCTGCCGCGCACCGCGCAGCTAGCCATAGGGGTCTGCCAGAGATGATCGCCCCCTAGCATTATGCTCCAATTCACACCAGCGACCAAGTAATTGGGGTCCACGAACAAGCTGTTGGCCTGCTTATCCCCCCATCCCCGGCCCTTCCCCCCTGGTGGGGGAAGGGAGAAACGCGGCGAGCTTGCTCCCCTTCCCTCCGCGCAGCGCGGGGGAAGGGGCTGGGGGATGGGGGCAATTCTGGCGGCCAGGTAGCCGATCCCAACAGGCCGTTCCTGGACCCCCTCGCCCTCGCGCCCTCGCGGGCGCGGTTGACAATCGCCCGTCCTGCCACCATAATCGCCCAGGGTGCAGCGTCTCGCCAAAGGGTTGCCTTGCATGACCACACGCCGGCAGAATGAGCGCGAGTTTCCCTTCTGGGAGGATCTGCCCGCAGGAGGCCGACGTTACTGGCGCGACCGTCAAGGCCGGGTGAGCGGATTTCAACGTATAATCAAGATAGTTGACGCTGCTGAGAACACGGTACAGGTCATTCAGGAAATCTACGATGACGACGGTGAACTCGTCGAATACCATCAGAAGTTTCCAGAGGACACGGGTCACCAAGTCCTGAGGCCGTACAAAGATGCGGCTGGCACACCGGGAGACCTCTCATGATCACCAGGCAGCACGTGAGCGAGAAGTTGCTCGCCTACCTGAATGACGAAATCACGCTCGTCCAGTTGGTGGATTGGGCCGAGTCCTGCCTGGTCGTGGGCGGTTTTGGCCCGGAGGACGACATTGATCTCCTGATGGATGTGGTCATGTACCTGGCCGGAGCCGATTCGCCGTACTTCCCCCTGACCTGGGATATATGCCAGGAATTCATGCGCAGGCTTGGCACGCCGATCAAGGTCGTCACGGTCTCGACAGCGTAATCCCACCGCCTTCCCTGCGCCTGCCAGATTCTTCGCGCGGGTGCGGTTGACAATCCCCCGCCCTGCCGCCATAATCGCCCGCATGTCTACGCCCATCGTGCGCCGGCTCATCCCGGCGGCTCTGCTGATCACCCTGGCCGCGGGCGCGTGCAACTTCGCCACGCAGCCGGACCCGATCATCGTCACCGCCACACCGAGCAACGCCGTCCTGCTGGACCTGGCGACGCCGACCGTGCCCTATGTCACGCCGACCCCTCACTTCGTGCCGACGCCCACCCTGCCGCCCGACGTGGCCTTCGCCGACGCCGAGCAAGCCCTGCACAACGGCGACTATGTGGCTGCCGTCGGCTTCTTCGACGCCGTGCTGGCCCAGCCGGACGCCGACCCGACGCTGCGCGCAGCAGCCCGCTACGGCATGGGCGAGGCCGCGCTACGCGAGGGACTGTTCGCCCAGGCTGCGGGCGCGCTCGCACGTTTCATCACTGAGAACCCCGCCAGCCCCCGCCTGGCTCATGCCACCTTCCTGCGCGGCGACGCCTACCTGGGCCTGAGCGAATGGCAGCTAGCCATCAACGACTTCCAGACCTACCTCACCCTGCGCCCAGGGCTGATTGACAGCTACGTCTACGAGCGCATTGGCGATGCCTACCTGGCGCTCGGCCAGCCCACGCAGTCGCTCGAAGCCTACGCCAAAGCCGCCGACGCCACACGCGAGCTATCGTCGCTCGTCGCGCTGCGCGAGCGCGTCGCCGCCGGGTATCTAAACGCCGGGCAGCCGGCCCAGGCCATCGCCCAGTACGACGCGATCCTGGCCGTCGCCCGCAACGCGCCCTACCGCGCCAGCATTGAGTACCAGGCCGCGCAGGTGCAGATCGGCCAGGGTGACGTGGCCGGTGGGCACCTGCGGCTGGGGCGCATCGTCCGCGACTATCCGGAGACGCGACCCGCCTACCAGGCGTTGGGTATCCTGCTGCGCGCTGGTCTGCGGGTAGATAGCTGGCAGCAGGCGCGGATCAACTTCGCCAACAAGGACTACAGCGCCGCCATCCAGGCGCTCAACGCCCACAGCAGCGAGAACGGCTTCGCCTCGGTGGAGGCGCTGATGATGCTGGGCCGCGCCTACCGCGAAGTGGGCAACACCCAGGCAGCGATCACCACCTTCCAGACGGTGCTGGACACCTACCCGACCGACCCGATCTTCGGCGAGGCGTGGCTGGAACAGGGCCGCACACTCTTCCTCAGCGGTGATGTGGCCGGCGCCATCCAGAAGTACACCGCCCTGGCCACGCTGCATCCGGACGTTCCCCAGGGCGCGGAGGCGCTGTGGCGCGCGGGCTACCTCTACAGCACGCAGGGCAACAGCGATGCCGCCCTGGGCACCTTCGACATCCTCGGCCAGAAATATCCCGGCACCACCTGGGCGCAGGAAGGGCTATTCATGGGCGCGACGATGGCCTACAACGCCGGCAAGATCGGCATGGCCGCCCAGCTATTCAGCCAGCTCGCGGCAACCGGCAGCGGCGAACTGCAAGCCGCGGCCTACCTGTGGGTAGGCCGACTCTACCAGTCAGACGGCAAGGACGATCTGGCTCGCCAGGCGTACCAGGCCGCCGCAGCCGCCGACCCTGGTGGTTACTATAGCCTCCGTGCCGCCGATCTGCTGGCCGGACGCGCCCCGTTCACGCCGCCGCCGGGCACCGTCTTCGAGTTCGACGAAGGCGCCGCGCTCGCCGAGGCCGAAGCCTGGCTGCGGGCCGCGTTCGGCATCACCCAGGAAGGGCCGCTCTACCCGCTGGGCGCCGCGCTGGAGAGCGACCCGCGCATGGTGCGCGGGCGCGAGCTGATGATCGTCGGCGCGTCCACAACCGCCTACGAAGCCGCCGAGGCGGAATTCGAGGCGCTGCTCAGCGATGCCGAGGGCGATCCGCTGGCTCTGTACCAGCTCGCCATCACCTTGCGCGACTTGCGCCTGTACCGCCTGTCCATCGCCGCGGCGGCCAGACTGATTGACACTGCCGGCGCTGATGCGGCGCCGGCGCCCGGCGCCATCTCCCGGTTGCGCTTCCCCACCTACTACCGCGACCTGGTGCTGCCCGCCGCCGCCAGGCACAACCTCGACCCGCTGCTCGTCTTCGCCCTCATCCGCCAGGAAAGCCTGTTCGAGGGTTTCGCCACATCCCATGCCGCCGCTCAGGGTCTGATGCAGATCATCCCCGACACCGGGCAGTGGATCGCCCTGCAGCTTGGCTGGCCAAATTACCGCAACAGCGACGTTTACCGCCCTCACGTCAACATCACTTTCGGCACCTACTACCTGCGCTACGTCATGGACCGCCTGGACGGCCTGCCCTATGCCGCCCTGGCCGGATACAACGGCGGGCCGGGTAATGCCGCGCAGTGGCTCAGCATCTCCGGCCCAGACCTCGACCTGTTCGTACAGACGATCAGCTTTGACGAGACGCGCACCTACGTGCGGCGCATCTACGAGCAGTACGGCGTCTACCGCGCTCTCTACGGCACAGGCTGACTCTGCCCCCCCGGCTCCCGACTCACAGCGCCACAGTCGGGCGGTACTCGCCGAACACGCCGCGCAGCACCCCGCAGATTTCGCCGAGCGTGGCGTCGTTTTCGACACAGGCGACGAACAGCGGCATCAGCTTGTCTGTGCCGCGCGCCGCCGTCTCCAGGTGCGCCAGCAACTCGCGCACTCTGCCGTTGTCACGCCCCGCGCGCAGGCGGGCCAGCCGATCGCGCTGCGCCGCCTCGACCGCCGGGTCCACACGCAGAATCTCGCGGGCGGCGTGCTCATCCCCGTCGGACGTATAGGCATTGACGCCGACGACGATCTGCTCGCCGCGCTCGACGGCCCGCTGGTAGACGTAGGCCGCGTCACTAATCTCGTTCTGGATATAGCCTGCCTCGATGGCCGCCTGCGCCCCGCCCAGCGCGTCAATGTGGGCGATATACTCCGTTGCGCGACGCTCGATCTCGCCGGTCAGCGCTTCGATGGCGTAGCTGCCCGCCAGCGGATCGATCGTGTCGGCCACGCCGGACTCGTGGGCGATGATCTGCTGAGTGCGCAGCGCGACCTGCACCGCCGCCTCAGTGGGCAGGGCCAGCGCCTCGTCCATGCTGTTGGTGTGCAGGCTCTGCGTCCCGCCGAGCACCGCCGCCAGCGCCTGCAGCGTCACGCGCACGACGTTATTTTCCGGCTGCTGCGCGGTGAGCGTGCTGCCGCCCGTCTGCGTGTGGAACTTGAGCTGCCAGCTACGCGGGTCTTGCGCGCCGAAGCGCTCGCGCATGATGCGCGCCCACAGCCGCCGCGCCGCGCGGAACTTGGCGATCTCCTCCAGGAAGTTGTTGTGGGCGTTGAAGAAGAACGACAACTGCGGGGCGAAGTCGTCCACGCTCAGCCCGGCGTCGAGCGCGGCCTGCACATAGGCGATGCCGTTGGCCAGGGTGAAGGCGACTTCCTGCACGGCGGTGCTGCCCGCCTCGCGGATGTGGTAGCCGCTGATGCTGATCGTGTTCCACTTGGGCGCTTCGCGCGCGCAATAGGCGAACAGGTCGGTGATCAGGCGCATCGAGGGCCTGGGCGGGAAGATGTACGTCCCCCGCGCGATGTATTCTTTGAGAATGTCGTTCTGCACCGTGCCGCGCAGCTTGCCCGGCTCCACGCCCTGCCGCTTGCCGACGGCGATGTACATCGCCAGCAGAATCGCGGCGGGCGCGTTGATGGTCATGCTCGTGCTGACCTTGTCCAGGGGGATGCCCTCGAACAGCCGCGCCATGTCGTGCACGGTGGGGATGCTCACGCCGACCTTGCCCACCTCGCCCAGCGCCAGCGGATCGTCGGAGTCGTAGCCGATCTGCGTGGGCAGGTCGAAGGCGACGCTCAGCCCTGTCTGCCCGGCGTCGAGCAGGAAGCGATAGCGGGCGTTGGTCTCTTCGGCGGTGGCATAGCCGGCGTACTGGCGCATCGTCCACAGCCGCCCGCGATACATGGTCGGCTGCACGCCGCGCGTGAACGGGTACTCGCCGGGGAAGCCCAGCCCGTCCAGGTAAGTCTGCGCGTCGCCGTCCGGCGGCAGGTAGACGCGCTCCAGTTCGATCCCCGACGAAGTCTGGAACGACGGCTTGCGCTCCGGCGAGCGTTCCAGCGTGCGCTTGAGGGTGGTCTGCTCCCAGCGGTTCTTGGCGTCCTGTAGCGAGTCGGTCATGTGTGCTCCTCAGTGCAAAGAAGTACTCGCGTCACTCACCGGTAGAGACTTCCGAAGTCTGGCAGACTTCGGAAGTCTGCGGGGCGGGCGCAATTGGCCCTGCTATCCCCTGCTCGCCACCATCAGCAGGCGGGGCGCGCCCATCATGAAGGGGACGATGCTCAGCCAGGTGTAACCCTCGCAGGCGGCGAATCCGGCGGAGCCGAGCAGCGTCACCAACTCGCGGTAGGTGTACAGCCGCATGGGCACGTCGAAAGTCGCCGTGCGCCCGCCGCCAACCAGGACGAAGCGCCGGGTCATGATGCTCGTCGCGGGATCGTAGTCATGCGCCTCGAGCACCAGCAAATCCTCGCCCACCTGCTTCCAGGCCTGCCCGGCCAGCCGCGGCAGCATCGTCTCGGCAACGTGCGTATCGAAGACGAACTTGCCGCCCGGCTTCAGCGCGGCGGCCACAGCGCTCAGAAAGGCGCGATTGCCTTCATCGTCGAAGAAGCCAAAGCTCTCCCAGAAGCAATAGGCCCCGTCGAATGTCTCGCGCCAGGGCAGGTCGCGCATGTCGCGCCGCTCGGCTGTGATCCGCGTGTCCAGCCCGCGCGCGAGCGCCGCCGTCCGCGCGTCGTCCAACAGCGCCGCCTCGATGTCCACGCCCGTCACGCGGTAGCCGCGCCCGGCCATCTCGACCGTCAGCCGCCCGCCCCCACACGGCACATCCAGCAGGTGCGCCGGAGCCGTCACGCCGAGCAAGTCTTCGATGTAGTCGGCTTCGCGCCGCGTCTGTTCGGGCGATTTGCCCTGGCGGAACACGGCCAACACCAGGGCATCAGGCTCCGTCATCGCGGTTTGACCCCCTGCCCGCCGGAGCATGACTCCGGCACGGCCTTGCTCGCCACCACATAGACCGTATTGCAGATTTTGCAGTGCAGCACGTCGCCGTCGCGGTTGCCCCCGCCCGGCTTGCAGCCGTCTACCGTGCAATCCCACTGCCGCGCCCCGCAGACGAAGCAGCCGCGCGCCAGCCGCCTCACATCGGAGATTTCGATCACCTGACTCATCGTTGTCGGCTCCTATGCTCAGCCAGCCGTGATCCTCGCAGATCGTCCTTGACCTCACCCCCGCTCGGCCCACTGACGCAGACCTCGCCGCCCCCTCTCCAACATGCAGAGGGGGCAAGCCGAGCGCAGCGAGGCCGGGGGTGAGGTCAACCCGGCGCGCGGTTGTGCTCGCGGGTCAGCGCGGCCAGCCGCTCCCAGGGCGTGCCGCCAATATCGTCCGGCAGGTCGCCCGGCAGGCAACGCCAGCGCCACTGCCCCGCCGGGACGCCCGGCTTGTTCATGCGCGCGCTCGCGCCCAGCCCCAGCACATCCTGCAGCGGGGCGATGAAGGTGTGCGCCGGCGAGGCCATGCCCATCTGGATCAACTCCCAGTGCGGCTCATCAACGCTATCTTCGCCCACGTAGCGGCGCAGACGCTCGCGGTCGCCGCGGCTGGATTCGTTGGTCCACCAGCCCCACACCGTGTTGTTGTCGTGCGTGCCGGTATAAACGACCATGTTGGGCACGTGGTTGTGCGGCAAGAAGCGGTTCTCTTCGCCTTCGTAGCTGCTGAAGGCGAACTGCAAGATGGCCATGCCCGGCAACTGCAGGGTGTCGCGCAGCGCAGCCGCCGCGCCCAGGTCATCGCCCAGGTCTTCGGCGATGATCGGCAACTGATCCAGTTCGCGCCCCAGGCCGGCGCTCAACGCGCGGAAGAAACCGATCTTCGGCCCGTTGACCCAGCGCCCGCCCTGCGCGGTGGGCCGGTCGGCGGGAATTTTGTAGTACAGGTCGAAGCCGCGGAAGTGATCAATGCGCACGATGTCCACCAGCTTGAGCATGGCCTCGATGCGGCGAATCCACCAGGCGTAGCCCGTGCGCTGGTGCTCCTCCCACACGTAGAGCGGGTTGCCCCAGCGCTGCCCGGTGACGCTGAAGTAGTCCGGCGGCACGCCGGCGATGAAGTTGGGCCGCCCGTAGAAGTCCAGGTCGAACAGCTCCGGGTTGACCCACACGTCGGCGCTGTCGTGGGCCACATAGATGGGGATGTCGCCGACGATGCGGATGCCCTTGCCGTTGGCGTAGGCGCGCAGCGCGTCCCACTGGCGGTAGAACACCCACTGGCGGAAGCGGTGCTCGGCGATGCGCGTGGCGTGCATGTTGCGCGCCGCACCAAGCACCTGTTTCTCGCGAAAGATCTCGCTCTCCGACCAGTCCACCCAGGGCCGCCCGCCGTGAAACTCCTTGAGCGCCATGAACAGGGCGAAGTCGTCCAGCCAGGCGCGCTCCGGATCGCGGCACCATGCCTCCTGCGCGGCGACGGCAGCGCGGTCGCGGGCAAAGCGGTCGAAGGCCAGCGAGAGCAGTTCATCGCGGAAAGCGATAGCCGCCGCGTAGTCGCACTTGCGCGGCGAGAAGAAGGGACGCCCGGCCACTTCGCCAGCGGTCAGCCAGCCGTCGGCGACCAGCCCGTCCAGGCTGATCAGGTTGGTGTTGCCGGCGAAGGTCGAAAGCGCCTGGTACGGCGACTCGCCGAAACCGGTCGGGCCGAGCGGCAGCACCTGCCAGGCGCTCTGCCCGGTGGCGACCAGGCAATCCACGAAACGATAGGCCCACGCGCCCAGGTCGCCGATGCCATACGGCCCCGGCAGCGACGTGGGATGGAGCAGCACGCCGCTCGCGCGCGGAAACAACTCGCTGTGCTCAGCCACGATGCGCCTCCTCCAGCGCCCCCAGCGCCAGCGCGAACGCCCCGCACACGCCCGCGTCGTCGCCCAGGCCGGGCGGGACGATGTAGTCCTCGAAAGTCTCCAGGCGCGGATGAACGAAATAGCCATTGGCCAGCGCTGCCAGCTTGGCGCGGATCAGCGGGAAGAGCTGGCGCTGGTGCATCACGCTGCCGCCCAGCACGAACCCCTCCGGCGAGAGCACGGTCATGATGTCCATCAGCGCGTGGGCGATGTAGTGCGCCTCCAGGTCCCAGGCCGGGTGATCGGGCGGCAGCGTCTCGCCGCGTTGCCCCCACCGCCGCTCAATGGACGGGCCGGAAGCCAGCCCCTCGAAGCAGTAGGCGTGAAACGGGCACACGCCGCGCTTGAGCGGGTCGTCGGCGCGGATGGGCAGTTGGAGGTGGCCCATTTCCGGGTGGATCAGCCCGCGCAGAGTGTGGCCCTCGTGCATGCCGCCGCCGCCGATGCCCGTGCCGATGGTGATGTAGACGAAGGTCCGCCAGGCCCGCGCCGCGCCCCAGCGGTGCTCGGCCAGGCCCGCCCCGTTGACATCTGTGTCGAAACCGACCGGCACGCCCGGAAAAGCCCGGCGCACCGCTCCGGCCACGTCTGTGTACGACCACCCCGCCTTGGGCGTGCGCGTGATGAACCCGTAATGCTCTGACGCCGGGTTGAGGTCCACCGGCCCAAACGACGCGATGCCGAACGCGGCCAGCTTCTCGCCGCGCGCCTCCTCCTGGGCTGCGAAATAGGCGACCGAGCGCTGGAGCGTTTCCTCCGGCGTGGTCGTCGGGAAGCGCTCGCGGGCCAGGACGCGCCCCTCCGCGTCGCCAATGGCGCAGACGAATTTAGTCCCGCCGCCTTCAATGCCGCCAACAAGCATCAGGTGTCTCCTTTCAGCGACGATGAACTCTTATCACCCCAATTAAACTTGTAGCGAAGACCCATTAAGTTTGTAAACACCTGTCTAGAACTTGTTCAGAACTGAGCGCAGGAGTCATCTATGTCAGAGTATTGAACACCTGCGGCGGCACGGCGATGCCCGCGAAGTTGGCGAAGGTGAGATCGTGGAAGGTCAGGCCAAGCCGCTGCTTGATCGCAGCAAACACGCCCAGGTAGCTGGTGGGGATGCGCGGGCAGCCTTCCAGGTCGAGCGCGGCCAGCGCCGCTTGAATGGCGGGCAGCGGCCCCTCGATCTCGCAGAAGGTGCCAAAGGGCAGCTCGTCGAGCACGATCTCGACCTCGCGCCACTGGTACGTGGTGCGATACTTCTCGTAGACCACGAAGGGCACGTAGCCCAGGGCGCGCAAAATGCCGTCCATCGTGGCGAAGTCGTCCACCGTCACCTCGGCCTCGTAGCGCGACATGACGCCGTCGGTGATGACCGCCGGCCCCTTGAAGGTCAGGCGGACGCGCGCATCCTGACGCAGGCGCAGCACGACGTACTGGCGGCTCAGGTCGCCGCCGGGCGTGTCGTAGCGCATGTTGTGCTCGTAGGTGCGCGGGCTGTGCAGGGTCGCGCCCGCCGCGACCAGGCGCGCGGCCAGCCCGTTCAGGTCCGCCACGTAGAGCTTGACTTCGGTCTCAGACTGATCGCTCATGGCACTGTCCTTTGCGCGCGTGTCAGGCGTGAAGTGCTCACCGCAGAGGACACAGAGAAGAACGGTGAGGACTCATTACTCTTCTCCGCGCTCTCTGCGTCTCTGCGGTTCAAGAATCTCGTCCCATGCGCGCAACGCACCTCTCGCGGCAGCCCCCTGGCGCGGCGCGCCGTTCTCGCGTACACTCACCTATGCTGGCGTGACTCATCCTGCGTTGCTCACTGTACCACTCCGCCGCTGCCCTCACAACTCGCCTGTGCCCGCTGACCTGCGCCCGACGGAAGACCTTCATGTCCACAGGCCGCATCCGCGCCGACTACGACGAGCTGGCCAACATCGCCCGCGAGTTCCAGCAAGAAGGCCACAGCGTGGACAGCCTGATCGTGCGGCTGCGGCGTTGCGTGGACGCGCTGGAATACGGCGGCTGGATCGGGCGCGGAGCCAACGCCTTCTATAGCGAGATGCACAATGACATCTTCCCCGCGTTGCAGCGCCTGGCCAATGCCCTGCTCGACGGCGGCGACGCGGTGAACCAGATCAGCCAGATCCTCCGCGACGCCGAAGAAGAGGCGTCCGTGCTGTTTCAGCGGCGTCCCTGAGCGTCAGCCGCCCCAGATACGCTCCCAGAGGATGCGCGGCGAGTCGCGCAGCATCCACACGTCACCGTTCTTGGGCGGGAACCAGATCGGCAGGTAGTCCGCGTCCAGGTACGGCCCGGCGTCTTGCGGTCTCACCCACAGCTCCAGCACCACGTCCGGCTTGAGCGTCCCGATCGAATAAGCGTAATCCCACTTCATGTGCCCCGGCTTGAACTCCGGGATGACCGTCTGATCCATCGGCAGGCGCGCGATGACCGGGTCGGTCTTGCCGAGCAGGTCAATGGTCGTGCGCCCGGCGAAATAGGGCACGATCCCCGCGCCGGCCAGGGCGATGGTCGCGTCCGATGTGGTCAGCGCGTCCAGTAGCGACGCCTGCTCAACCTTCATGCCGTTCTCGGCGGCGTAGAGCGACGGGGTGATCAGCAGCCATTCCTTGAGCGCGCCGGTGCCGTAGGTGTAGTTGAAGGCGACCAGCAGGTACGCGCCCAGGCCGATCAGCCCGGCCCGCGCCGCCGCCGGATTCAGCCGCAAGCCTGCTTCGTGGACAGGCAATGAGCGCGCGCTGACGATCAGCCAGCGATAGACGTGGCGTAGCAGCGCCCAGAGCAGCACGAACCACAGCGGGATTGCCACGCTCAGGTAGCGGTTCGTCCCGCCGTAGTGCTCCCAGGCGTCCCCGCCGACGTAAATGTTGTAAAGCATTTGCGCGATGAAAAGCCAGGCCAGCAGGCGGGCGGCCCGGTCGCGGCGGAAGACGAAGAGGCCCAGCGGCAGCGCGCCCAGGTGCACCAGGAAGCGCGTGGCGATCTCATAGCCGTGCGTGATGCGCCTCACGAGCGGGTAGCCTTCCATCTTCAGCGCGTAGGTGTTGGGCAGCCACTCGCCGTAGTACCAGTGGCGCAGCAGGAACTGCGGGGTGAGGAACGCAGCCAGGATCAGCGGGGCGATCAGCAGGTGACGGGCGCGATGCAGGCCATCCTGCCGGGCCAGGAACAGCGCCAGCGCCACGAAGGGCACGGCCATATCCAGGCGAATCCACGTGGCGAAGCCGAGCAGCAGGTACGGCCCGGCGCTGAAGCGCCCTGCGCGCAGGGCGCGCAGCGTCCACCACGCAGCCACGCTGACGATCAGCGCCAGGACGCTAACCTCCGTCCCTTGCAGGCTCCACGTGTTCAGCGGCAGGTAGAAGGCGGTGAAGACCGCCGCGCCCAACCCAACCCAGGGATCGCCGCTCAGCAGGTCGGCCAGCCGCCAGACGACCAGCAGCGTCAGCAGCATGAAGACCGCCCCGCTGATCTGGATGCACAGACTGATCAGAGTTGCATCCACGCCCAGCAGGTGGAAGATCGTCATGTAGCCAACCCACAGGGGATTGGTGAAGCCTTCGACGCGCGGCCCGCCGGGATTCCACACCAGGCCCTGGCCCTCGGCTAAGTTGCGGGCGTAGCGCATCGAGATCATCATGTCGTCGAAGAGCACGAAGTAGCGCGCCGTCTGGGGGACGTAGCTGCTCTGCTCGACGATGGCGCTCGTCTTGAAGATGAACGCCCCGGCATAGAGCGCATAGGCGATCAGGACCAGGGCGAACCACGCGCGCGGGCTGCGCGCCAGGACATGGATCATGCCACAGACTCCGGTGAGTGATCGTGACGGCCCCGCATTGTAGCCAATGGCAGGCGGGCGGGCGACATGCTCAGGCCACGACCGGGCGCAGCGCCTCTTTGAGCTGCGCGCGGATGGCGCTCACAATCTCGCCGTGCCGGCCGGCGGCGCTCTCCGGCTGGAGCACCACGTCGTGGTAGAAGCTGCCCGACGCGCGCTCGACCAGCCATAGGTCTACGCCGAAGTAGGGCACGTCTGGCTGGTCGTCGAGCGCGTCGAACCCGGCCCGGCGCAGCGCGCCCAGCAGCGCCATGTAGCGCTCCAGCGCCACCGGGTAGGTGAAGCGCACGTCGCGGCCCGGCCTGTCGTAGACGACGAGCAATGTGCACTCGGTCCCGTGCCCGCGCATCAGCGTCGCCACCTGGTTGGGATGCCGCCCGTCGTGATACTGGATGGTCACGCGCAGCGCCTCGTTGACGCCGGGCCGCTGCACCACGTGGCGTAGCTCGTCCTGGCGCAGGCGCAGCGCGATCAGGCGGATCGGGTCGGCGCGGCGCGCTTCCATGTCACGGTACTCCCCACTTCACACAGGTGTAGCTCACATTGGGGGCAGAACCAGTCTGGCAAGGGCGGGTTTCGAAACCCGCCCCTACAAATCACGTTGGCTCCAACCCCAAGTACAACCAGGCAAGTTGTGTCGGATGTCTTGCGTAGGGGCGGCGCTTGCCCCGCCCTGGGCGCAGCGAGCAGCGCCCCTACATCCTGCATTTTCAATCTGGTTGTACTCAGTAGATACGATATGCCACCTCATCACGGTACCTGTCAGGGACGGCGCTCCGCTCTGCCCTGGTTTACCTCACCCCCAGCCTCTCTGCGCTCGGCTTGCCCCTCTCCATTCGAATGGAGAGGGGGCGGCGAGGCGCGCCAGCGCCGAGCGGGGGTGAGGTCAATACCCCCGGCGTCAGGCGCGCCGGTGACCGTCTTCTCATACACCCGTGGCCGCCTGGCCGCCAGTCAGCTCACCGTAGCGGAAGCACGTCACCAGGTGATCGTTGACCAGACCGCACGCCTGCATGAAGGCGTAGCAGATCGTCGGCCCGACGAAGGTGAAGCCGCGCGCCTTCAAGTCCTTGCTCAGTGCCCGCGCCTCCGGCGTCTCGGCGGGAATCTCGGCCAGCGTCCGCCAGCCGTTGACCCGCGGCTTCCCGTCCACGAAGCGCCAGACGTAGCGGTCGAAGCTGCCGAACTCCTCCTGCACGCGCAGGAAAGCGCGCGCGTTCTGCACGGCGGCGGCCACCTTCAGCCGGTTGCGGATGATGCCGGGGTCAGCCAGCAGTGCCGCCTGCTTCGCCTCGTCGTAGCGCGCGATGATAGCCGGGTCGAAGCCATCGTAGACCTGGCGGTAGTGCGCCCGCCGGCGCAGCACCAGCCCCCAGCTCAGCCCGGCCTGCACGCCCTCCAGGATCAGGAACTCGAACAGCAGCCGGTCGTCGTGAACCGGCACCCCCCATTCCTCGTCGTGATAGGCCGTGTACTGCGCGTCTTCGAGCGGCACCCAGTCACAGCGCGGACGGTCAGCCATCTGTGTACCCTCCCCCAACTGGCCTTTCAGACCGCGAGCACGATCTTGCCGAAGTGCGCGCCCGCCTCCAACGCGCGGTGCGCGGCCTGAATGTCTTCCAGCGCGAACTGCGCGCCGATCACGGCCCGCAGCTTGCCCTTGAACAGCAGTTGCATGACGGTCACATAGTCGGTGTGCGGCCCCATCGTGCTGCCCACAATGCTCAGGTGCTTGCCGAAGATGTAGCGGTTGTCAATCTCGAACTGCGGGCCGCTGGTGTTGCCCACGGTCAGAATGCGCCCGCCGCGCGCCGCCGCGCGCAGGCTGTCGCCGAACGTGGTCGCGCCCACGTTGTCCACCACCACGTCAACGCCGCGCTTGGCCGTGATCTGGTAGACGGCGCGTGACCAGCCGCCCTCCACGTCGCGGCAGACGACCACGTCCGCGCCGAGCGCCCGCGCTGCTTCGAGCTTTTCGTCGGTGCTGCCAACAACGATGGCTGTGCAGCCGGCCAGCTTGGCGATCTGCAGGCAGGCCGTGTTGACGCCGCCGCCCGCGCCGACGATCAGCACCGTCTCGCCGGCGCGCAGATTGCCGCGCGTGATCAGGCTGTGCCAGGCGGTCACGAAGACCAGCGAGGCTGCCGCCGCCTCTTCGAACGAGACATGCTCCGGCAGGCCCAGCAGATTGCGCGCGGGCACGGTGATGTACTCAGCATGCGTCCCGCTGGTGTGCTCGCCCAGCAGCGCGAAATGAACGCAGCGGTTCTCCTGCCCGGCCCGGCAGGACGCGCAACGCCCGCAGCCAATCGTCGGGTTGACCACGACGCGGTCGCCCAGCCCCCACTCGCTGACACCCGCGCCGAGCGCGTCCACCGTGCCGGCGGCGTCGGCGCCGGGGATGTGCGGGTAGGTCAGCCGGATGCCCGGCCAGCCGTTGCGCACCCAGATGTCGAGGTAGTTCAGCGCCGCGGCGCGCACGCGCACCCGGACTTCTCCTGGCCCTGGCTCCGGGACGGGGTGATCCGTCACGACGCGGAGCACTTCTGCCGGGCCATGTTCGATGAGCAGCACTGCCTTCATGGGAACTCCCTTCAGACCTCACCCCCCGGCCTCCTTCCCATGCAGAGAGGAGGGTGTCCATTTGCGGTTAAGTCCCCTCTCCGCGCGTGGAGAGGGGATTTAGGGGTGAGGTCAACACCAAATCACATCTTCTAGACCGGCCCCTCACTGCCGGGAGCGATTGCGCCCGCCGCTCAGCGAATAGTGAAATCGAGCGAGGCCGTGCGGTGATCGTCCACGTACAGCTCGACGCGGTGCGGCCCCGGCGTCCAGCCCCCATCGGGTGGCGGCGCTTCGAAGATCACCAGCCCATCGCCCGCCACAAGCTCTTGCCGGACGACGGTCGCCCTGGGTGGGTCGGTCTTCTCTTTCGGCAGGCGCACCCACTCGGCGCGCACAGGCACCTGGCCGTTAGCATCTTTGAGGTCTGCCAGGCAGAAGATGGTCTCATCAGCGGAAAAAGAGCGCATCGCCGCGCTGTCGCGGTTCGCCTCGCGGTAGAGCCGGACGTTCTCGAAATGCGCAGTCGTGACTGTCACGCTGCACGCTAACGCCGCCAGCAGCAAAACCGCCGGCAGCGCCCATGCCCGCCAGGCCGGCCATCGGCTCATCGCTCGCTCCTCGCCCGTGCGCGCCAGGCCGCCCCGGCGCCGCGCTCCGCGCATGGCAGCGATCATACCCGCGCAGCCAGGTTTGGCAACCACAGTCAGCCGCGCGCAGCCGGAGCGCCCGCTCCCCGTACCTGACGCGCCTGCTCCATATGGTATGATCGGCGCGCGTCTCCTGCCGCCGGAGGTTATCACCATGCGCTGTCTCGCCGTCCGTTGGGCGTTTGCTGCCCTGCTCGCTGCGCTCGCCCTCGCCGCCACTCCCGCGCCGCACGCTCGCGCGCAGAACCCCTGTGACGCCCTGGTCGCCCAGCGCTTGCAAGCCGGCGAGATGGCCCAGGTCACGTCGCTCTACGGCCTCAGCCTGAAGAACCAGCCCCTGACCGGCGCCGCCGGCGCGGCGGAGCTTGCTCTGCTGCCCTTTGGGACGGTCGTCAGCGTGCTGGACGGGCCACGCTGCAACCTGGGCTATGTGTGGTGGCAGGTGCGCCTGGCCAACGGGACGACCGGTTGGGCCGCCGAGGGCGACACCAGCACCTACTACATGGCCCCGCACACCGACGCGCTGTTTGTCTTCCGCCCGCGTGACGGCGGGGCCGCGCTGGACCTCTTCACGGTGGCGCGCGACGGCAGCGCCACGCTGCGCGGCACGATCCCCGTTGCGCCGCAGCCCGCCACGCCGGGCGCACTCTGGCAGCAGGTGGAGATTGACGCGCTCAGCCGGGCGCTCGACGCGGTGCGGAGCGGGTGCCCGGAGAGATTGCGCGGCACGCCGCTGGAAGGGATCGCCACGCTCGACGAGGCGCTGACCCTACCCCTGCCACCGCTGGCATACGACCTCTATCCCGCGCCGTCCGGCGAGCGGCTGGTGCTGGTGCGCCACCATCACCTGCTCGTCCCGCGCTGCGACACAGTGATCCCGCAGCGCATCGGCATGAGCACGGTCAGCGTGCTCGACGCGAGCGGCGCGGAGACGCTGCTCTTCCCCTTCCCGCAGCACGGCTCCGTGCCCGCCTCAGAGGATACCTACGCGCCCTCCGAGCCGGACGAGTGGAACGTGACGCTGGACGAGGTGACCTGGTCGCCGCACGAGAAGCACATCGCCTTCGTCGCCGCCTACCGCGACGCCTGCTCCAGCGGGCCGTGCTACCGCTTCCACCTCTACATCGCCAACCTGGAGACAGGCCAGCTTTACCTGCCCGGCGAGGGGCGGCACCTGGGCTGGACCAGCGGCGAAGGCATCGTCTTCTTTCGGCTGGTGGGGGGCGAGGCCGGGCAGAAGCAGGCGCGCCTGTTCGCCGCCCGCCCTGACGGGACGGCCCGCCAAGAAGTGTGGCTGCCGGGCGGTGCGGAGTACGTCTCGGCGGAGCTGCGCGACCTGGGCCTGCCCTGGAACAGCAGCGGCACGCGGATCATGGTCGCCAACCGGGGCTTCGGCGAGGTGATGCTGCTCACCCTCAGCGACCGCGCCTTCACCCCGCCCATCCCCGTGCCGGACCTCATGCCGGGGCCAAACCGTTTGGCCGTGCACCTGGTGCGCGGGGAGTCCGCGCTGCTGTGGACGACGATTCGCGGGGATTTTGTGCTGCAGGAGGTGCGCACGGGCCGTTGGGAACGCCTGAGCAGTGAATTGGCCTCGACGGGGATCGCCCCGCGCCGCGTGCGGCCCTTCGGCACCGGCGACGCGGCCCTGGTCGAGATGGCCGACGGCTCAGCCTACGTGCTCGATCTGGACGCCGACCGCCTGACAGTCGTGGCCTTGCCTATGCCCTAGCGCCTCGAACCAGCACTTGCGACCTCCACCGCCACCGGAATGGTGAAGTGGAAGGTCGTCCCCTTGCCCGGCGTGCTCTCCACCCAGACCCTGCCGCCGTGCTGCTCGACCAGCCCGCGCGTGATGGTCAGCCCCAGGCCGGTGCCCGGCTGCCCGCGCACGGAGGGGTTATCGCTGCGGAAGTATGGCGTGAAGAGCCGGCGCAGGTCGTCTTCGCTCATGCCGATGCCGGTGTCCCGTACCGAGCAGTGAAGCACCTGCGGGGCGCCACCTGGGTCCCAGATGTTGCGCGCCGCCCGCGCCCGGATGGTCACCGCGCCGCCCTCCGGCGTGTACTTGTTCGCATTGGAGACGAAGTTGGTCAGGATTTGGACCAGCCGTGTGTGGTCAGCCAGCGCCGCCGGCAGATGCTCCGGCACGTCCACCGTCACCGCTTGCCCCTTCTCGTCGAGCATACGCTGCTGGGCGCGCAGCGTCTCGGCCACCACAGTAGCGAACCCGACCGGCCCTAGTTCCAGGCGGAGGTTGTTCGTCTGCTGCTTGGTGAGGTCGTTAAGGTCGCTGACCAGCTTCTCCATGCGCGTCACACTGCTGGAGATGGTGTTCAGAAAATCGCTCTGCTGCTCGTTGACCGGCCCAACGACTCCCTTGAGCAGCAGGTCGGCGTAGCCCTTCATGCTCGTCATCGGGTTCTTCAACTCGTGGGCGACAAAAGATACGAACTCGCTCTTGGCCTCGTTGGCCCGTTGCAGCTCCTGGAACAACTGCGAGTTGACGATGGCCGGCGTGGCGTGCTCGGCTAGGCGGGCGACGAAGTCCAGATCGAGCAGATCGAGTACGCCTTCCTGGTCGCTCTCCAACAGCATGACGCCGATCACCTGGCCCGCGCTGATCAGCGGCGCGGTGAGCTGGGCCACGCAGCCCGGCAGCGTCTCGCTGTAGTCCGGATCAAGCGCCAGATCGGAGACGAGGGCAGGCTTGGCCGTGCGCACCACGCGACCCAGCACGCCCAGATCGTCGCGGAAGGCGCGCGTCTCTGCGCCGGGGAAGAAGGGCGAGCCTTCCGGATAGCCGTAGGACATGACTATCTGCAGCGTCCCCTGGGCGCGATCGCGCATGAAGAACGCGCAGGCCGCCGCCCCGCTCTTGCGCAGCGCCCAGTCCATCATGATGTCTACCACGCGCCGCAGGTCGAGCGTGCGGTTCAGCTCGTAGTCAATGCGCTGCATAGTGTCCAGTTCCTGCACGCGCAGGGCAAGCTGCTGATCGGTCATGTCGAACAGGCGCGCATTCTCGATGGCCACGGCGGCCTGACCGGCGAAGGTCGAGAGCATCTCGGCATCGTCGGGGCCGAAGACAGTGCCGCCGCGCTTGCCGCGTACCTGCAGCACGCCGATGGCCCGCCCGCTGGTCAGCAGGGGCGCGGACAGGATGGCACCCCCCGCCCCGGCGTCGGGGGCGTTGGCGATGATCGGCTCGCCGCGCTGGACGGTTTCGCCGGCCAGGCCCTCGCTCAGCGGCAGGCGCGTGCCCACTAGGTCCTGGTCGCCACCGGCGACGACGCGAAGCTCCAGATTGTTGGCGCTCTCGTCTACCAGCAGCAGGCTTCCGGCCTCCGCATCGAGGATTTGTACAGCGTTCTCGGTGATCAGCCCCAGCAGCCGGTCTACGTTGCCCATTTCTGACGCCAGTTGGCTGGCAATCTCGTTGATGGCAGCGAGTTGGCGGGCGTGCTGCTGCATCTTGTCGAAAAGCTGGAACTTGTCAATGGCGCTGGCGGCCAGGGCAGCGATATCGAGAAACAGGCGTTGCTGCTCGTCGCTGAAGATGACGCCCGCCTCGGTCATCGCCGTGATCATGACGCCGAGCACCCCACCACCTGTCTCCGCCAGCAGCGGCACGCCCAGCCACGCCTTAAGCTGGGGACTGTCTGGCAGCGGGGGCGCGCCACGGCGTAACGCCTCGCGCCCGTAGTCAGCGGTGCGCAGCGGCTGCTGCAAGCGCACCACCTCGCTGACCAGGTCGTTGCCCAGCGGCCAGCGGTGACCCTCCAGCGCCTCCACGCGGTCGACTCCCTCGTTGTAGAAGACGTAGTGCAGGGTGTCGGTGAGCGCGTCGCGTAGGGCGATGGCGAACACCGGTGCGTCAATGACCCGCCGTGTCTGGGCGAAGATCAGCTCCAGCAGCGTGTCGAGGTCAATGGCGAAGTTCAGGGCGCGGCTCACCTGGCCCAGCGCGTCCTGCACGCGCACGCGCCGCTCAAGGTCGTCCACTGTCTGCGCTCGCTCAATGGCGAGGGCCATCTGGTCGCTCAGGCTCTCGACAAAGCGCAGTTGTTCATAACCATAGGCGGCACCGCCCTTGCGCGGGCCGATGGCGAGGATGGCGTTCAGCCCTTTTTGCCCGCGCAGCCCGGCGATGACCGGAGTGCCCAGCACAGCCAGGTTCGCCCGGCTGCTGACTACTTCCAGTGGGAGCAAGCGCCCTTCCTCGAGATTCAACACGCCCGGCGACATGCTCAGGTAGCGGACCAGCCCGCTGTCCGGACTGAAGACGACATCCGTCGCGCGCCGTCCGCTCGCCGGATCGGGGTGAGGGCGGTAGTCGCCTGTCGAGGCATCGCGCACGAACACGATGGCATGGGTCGGCGCGAATGCCGCTTGCAGCGCGCGCTGAGCCAGGCGGGTCACTTGGTCCAGGCCCACCGCATTAGTCACCTCACGCGAGAACTCCTCCAGCAGCGGCTGGTACGCGCGCCGCGTGCGATAGTAAAGCGCATCAATGCGGCGCTGCAAGCCCTGGCGCAGCGGGTTGAAAGCCAGCGCCACGCTGAAGATCGCCAGCACGACCAGCGCCGGGCTGATCGCCGGGTCCCGCGCCGAGCGACCGATGAGCGCCGCCACGCCAGCCACCACGGCGAAATAGCTCAGCGTGAGCAGGACCAGCAGGGACAGATAAAGCCCCGTGCGCGTTGCGATGAAACCAGCATCCACACGGCTAAACTGCGCGATGGCGAACACAGCGCTGAGCGGCAGCAGGGCGGGCAGGGTCTGGGTGAGCACGGCCAGCGCCGGAATTCCCGTGCCCGAAACCAGCAACGAACCCAACCACACGGCCAGCGGCAGCATGGCCAGCAATGCCCCAAAGACCAGGAGCGTGCTCTGGCTGCGCGCGGCCAATGACGACGCGCGCCCCCGCCGCCACAGCATCATCGCCAGCAGGATGGCGCTGCCCAGCAGATGCGTCCCCAGGGCCAGGCCCAGCCCCAGGCGACTTATGCCCGCATCGTGCGCGCCGTAGAGGACCGCGCTGGCGGCTCCCGCGGCGAGCGCAGCAATGACCGGGGCCGCGCCCAGCGCGGGCATCTGCTCGACGACGGCCAGACGGTAGGGTGTCTCTGTCGCCAGCACGACCAGCAGCCCGCCGCTCAGCGCCAGCGCCACGACCCAGGTCCAGGCGGCGGCCTGCGCCGTCAGCACGGCGAACTGCCCGGCGACCAGAATGGCGAAGACCGCCGCCACCATCGCCACGACCTGGACGGAGCCGCTGGCCGGCCGGCGCGCCAGCAGCATAGCTCCCAACGCCCACAAGGCCGCTCCCGCAAGCCAGCCGGGGGCGAAGAAAGCCGCCCAGTCGCCAGCCGGGAAGCTCGCCAACGTCATGTCCAGCGAGCAAGTGCGCGCGCCGCCAGGACTGACCGGCTCGGAGCACTGCGCCCCGGTGGGTATGAGCAGGCCCCCGCGCTCGAAGCGTACAGCGACCGCATCGCCGGGATGGTGCTCGTGCAAGGCCCTGTACAGGGCGTGCAGCCGCTCGCCCCCAGGCAACGCCTCCAGGCCCACGCCATCCACCCCGATGATGCGGTCGCCCTGGCGCAGCCCAGCATCAAGGGCAGGCCACTCAGCGCCCGCCAGCGATTCCGCCGCGCCAATCGTCAGGTCGCGCTCCACGAACGCGCCCAGGAAGGGCTCCTTGAGCCAGGTGAGAGCGCCCATGGCATAGATGACGAGCAGCGCACCCGCAACCGCCAGCGCCGCCGCTGCCAGCACCGCGCCCATCCTGCGCGCATGTATTCTGGGAAATGAGCTTGCCTGCATCTTGCTGCTCCAAACGCATCTGGTCGCGTCACCGTTCTCACGCTGCCCGCATTGTAGCACACACAGGAATCGCGCGCCGGATGCCGGACGCCGGAACGCCGGAGACGCCGGATGCAGGAAGGGAACAAAAGCCGGATTTGCGCTACAATCGTAGATGAGACGGACAAAGGCAGAAGAGCATGGCCGTACAGACGCAGCGCATGACTGTTGAAGAATTCGACGAGTTTGTCGGGCGACCGGAACACGCCGACAAGCTCTTCGAATACATCGGGGGAGAAGTGGTCGAAGTGGTATCCAGCCAGCGCTCGTCCGCCATCGCCTACAATGTCGGGTTCTTCATCAAGCTCCACCTGCGCACCCACAATATCGCAGGGCTGGTCACCGGTGCAGACGGTGGCTATGAGGTCGCGGGTGAACGCTATATCCCCGATGTGGCCTTCGTGTCCGCTGCCCGCCAGGCCGAGCCGTCCGAGCATGCGTACAGCCCCATCCCGCCCGATCTGGCCGTCGAAGTCCTGTCACCGTCCAACACACCCCACGAGATGCGCCTCAAGGTGGTCAACTATCTCGCCGCTGGTACGACCGTGTGGATCGTTGACCCGGACAGGCAGCTTGTAGAAGTCTACGCGCCCGGTCACCCTGGCAACACCGTGCGCCTGGACGGGACGCTAGATGGCGGGGACGTGCTGCCCGGCTTCAGGCTGCCCGTGCAGGACATCTTCGCGAGCTGACATCTCACCCGGTTCGAGGGGCGTATCTCATTTCTGGGGCATAAAGATCACCGCTGAGGCGCAAAGAGCGCAGAGAAAAGATAGCTTGGAGAGGGTGTTAGTTCTTCTCCGCGTCCTCTCCGCCTCTGCGGTTCAAGCATTTCGCCCCCATCGTGAGATACACCCCGGTTCAAGCGCCAAGCGCCCCGCCCAAGCGCCACCCCCCTGCGCGCTGGCCCTCGTTATCCGGTATAATGGCCGCCCAGTGGGCTTGTCGCCAGCCGGTCCACTCCACCAGCAACGGATACCTGAACGGAGCCAGCGAACCGCCATGAGCGACGAGAAGATTCGCGTGCTGATCGCCAAGCCGGGCCTGGACGGGCACGACCGCGGCGCTAAAGTGATCGCGCGGGCGCTGCGCGACGCCGGCATGGAAGTGATCTACACCGGCCTGCGCCAGACGCCGGAGATGATCGCCGAGGCCGCCCTGCAGGAGGACGTGCACGTCGTGGGCCTGTCGATCCTCAGCGGGGCGCACCTGGCCCTCATCCCCCGCATCCTCGAACGGCTGCGCGAAGCCGGCCTGGACGACGTACTGGTACTGGTCGGCGGGATCATCCCGGACGACGACATCCCTGTCCTGCGGGCGCAGGGTGTGAGCGCCGTGTTCGGCCCCGGTACCAACACCGACGACATCGTCCGCTTCATCCGCACGGCCCTGGCCGATCGGCCTGCATGACCCCGGCTTGCGCTCCGCTGGACCTGGTTGCCGCTGTGCAGAGTGGCGACCGGCGCGCCCTGGCCCGACTGATCACGCAGGTCGAGAACCGCGCGCCAGGCGCTCTGGATGCGCTGGCCCGCCTTCATCCGCAAGGCGGGCAGGCCCTGATCGTGGGCGTCACTGGCGCGCCGGGCACAGGCAAGTCCACCCTGGTCAACGCCCTGGCTCTGGCCCTGCGTCAGCGCGGGCAGACGGTGGGCATTGTCGCAGTAGACCCAACCAGCCCCTTCAGCGGCGGAGCGGTGCTCGGCGATCGCGTGCGCATGACCGATCTGGCCGGTGACGACGGCGTGTTCATCCGCAGCATGGCCTCGCGCGGCAGCCTGGGCGGCCTGGCCGCAGCGACTGGCGATGTGGTGCGCCTTCTGGACGCAGCGGGCTTCGCCGTCGTCCTGATCGAAACGGTGGGTGCCGGGCAGAGCGAAGTGGACATCGCGCGGATGGCCCACACGGTGATCGTCGTCGAGGCGCCGGGCCTGGGCGACGACGTACAGGCGATCAAGGCGGGCATCCTGGAGATCGCCGACATTCTGGTGGTGAACAAGGCCGACCGCCCCGGCGCGCAGAGCACCGTTCGCGCGCTGCGGGCCATGCTCGAGCTGGGCCACCGCCTGCGCAATGCCGGGCATCACGGCGCCGGGCTGCTGCCCGCCCCGGCGAATAGCGCTCCCGCACTTGACTCGTGGAGCGTGCCCGTCATCGAGACCATCGCCACGGAACACACGGGCATCGCCGACGTGCTCGCCGCCCTGGATCGGCATCGTGCCCACCTCCTCAGCAGCGGGGAGATCGCCGAGCGTGAGCGCCAGCGCGTAGAGGCCGAGCTGCTCGCCCGGCTGCGTGAGGCGCTGCTGGCCCGCCTGCTGGCCGCCCACGACCCGGCGACGCTCGCCGAGACGGTGCGCCGGGTTGTCGCCCGCGAGCTGGACCCGGCCAGCGCCGTCCGGGCGCTGGTTGCCGCCGCCTGCGGCGATGACCGCCAGGCGCTCCCTTAGAGCGTGTTATGCACTTTCAACCCCTATCCCCCGGCCCCTTTCCCCGCAAGCGGAGAAAGGGGAGCAGCCCGTCCCTCCCCGCCAGCGGGGAGGGACCACAGGGTGGGGTTCAGGTGATCGTAGGGCATCGCGAGTTGCCCGCCGCGCCGAGTGCACAGAGTTCATAACACGCTCTAGAGCGCGTGACACCCTTCCGCCAGAAACCGTCCCCCTTCCCCATGCCCGGTGTACAGGCCGGGGCGACAATTACCACACGTTCGGAAACATAGACGAAGGCACCGCGCTGTGCGTCAAGTGGGGCGCTAACCCTGACGCACACCCATCCGGCGCATCTGGAAAAAGCCACTTAAATATGCTAGAATTCTTCTTAATTAACCATCACAGGTGAGACTGATTCGCTGAGCCAACCAGACAAGGAGCAGGATCGGTGGTACGAGACTACGGCCACTACATCAACGGCGCGTGGGTGCCATCAGAGAGCGGAGCATGGTTCGAGACGCGCAACCCGACGACCGGCGAGGTGCTGGCGCGCTTCCCCCAGGGCACGCGCGGCGACGTACAGCGGGCCATTGACGCGGCGGAGGCGGCTTTCCCGGCGTGGAAACGGCTGCCGCCGCCCAAGCGCGGGGAGATTCTGCTGCGCGCCGCCCAGATCATGCGCCAGCGCAAGAACGAGTTGGGCGCGCTGGTGACGACCGAAATGGGCAAGGTTGTCGCCGAGGGCAAGGGCGACATACAGGAGTCCATTGACTTCCTGGAGTACATCGCTGGCGAAGGGCGCCGCCTGTTCGGCGAGACGACGCCCTCCGAGCTACCCAGCAAGTTCTGCATGACTGTCCGCCAGCCCATGGGCGTGGTCGGCTGCATCACACCCTGGAACTTCCCGATGGCCATCCCCATCTGGAAGGTGGGTGCGGCGCTGATCAGCGGCAACACGGTGGTGTTCAAGCCCGCCTCACTGACGCCACTGTGCGTGGCGACGCTGATCGAGATCTTCGAGGAGGCGGGGCTGCCGCCCGGCGTATGGAACTTCGTCACCGGCGGGGGCAGCACTGTGGGCATGGAGATTGTCGAGAATCCGCGCGTCAAAGCGGTATCGTTCACCGGCGGCGTGCCCGCCGGCAAGGTCATCTACGAGGCGGCGGCGCGCCTGCTCAAGCCGGTCGAGGTGGAGCTGGGCGGCAAGAACCCGCAGATCGTCCTGGAGGACGCCAACCTGGAACTGGCGCTGGACGGCATCCTCTTCGGCGCGTTCGGCACGGCGGGGCAACGCTGCACAGCGACCAGCCGCCTGATCCTGCACGAGAAGGTGTACGACCAGTTCCTGGACATGCTCCTGGCGCGGACGGAGGCGCTGGTCGTCGGCGATCCGCTCGACCCGCGCACGGATGTCGGGCCGGTGGTGGACGAGTCGTCGGGCGAGTCGATTATGGAGTACATCGCCATCGGCAAGAATGAGGCGACGCTGCTGACCGGCGGCGAGCGCCTGACCGGCGGCCCCCACGACCAGGGCTTCTTCATCAAGCCGACCATCTTCGCCACCGAGCACGGCACGCGCATCAGCAAGGAAGAGATCTTCGGCCCGGTGCTGAGCGTGATCAAGGTAGGGAGCTACGACGAAGCGATCCGCGTCGCCAACGACATCGAGTACGGGCTGTCGTCGTCCATCTACACGCGCGACGTCAACCTGGCCTTCCGCGCCATTGACGACCTGGAGACGGGCATCACCTACATCAACGCACCGACCATCGGCGCGGAAGTGCACCTGCCCTTCGGCGGAGTCAAGAACACGGGCAACGGCGGGCGCGAGGCCGGCACCAGCGCCATTGACGAGTTCACCGAGATCAAGACCGTCTTCGTGGACTACAGCAATCGCTTGCAGAAGGCGCAGATCGTGGACGAGCGATAGCCGCGCCGCGACAGGGGCCGCAGAAGCCCTCTCCGCCCTGGAGAGGGCTTCTTGTTTCCCAGCTAGCGCTGCGTCCGGTTGTGGGGGGCAACTGGCCTGGCTGTCCTGCACCGGCTGCCGGATCGCTCGCACAGCGGATTCTGATGCAATCGCCCTGCTGAGAGACCCATGCAGTTAACGGTCCGCTCCCGGTCTATGGTATAATTCTCCCGCATCACTTCAAGCCCTGAGCATGTAGCACGCTTATTGGATGGCGGGACTGCGCTGACGCGCCATCCCGCCCGGGTGAGGCAGTAATGTTCAAGTCACTTGCACGCACCGTATTCGGCGACCCCAACGAGCGCGAGTTGAAGCGCCATCGCGAGGTGGTCGAGCAGATCAACGCCCTGGAGCCAGCGATCAAGCAGCTCTCCGACGAGCAGCTTCGCGCCAAAACTGCTGAGTTCAAGGGCCGGTTGGCTGCCGGTGAGACGCTCGACGACCTGCTGCCGGAAGCCTTCGCCGTCGTGCGCGAGGCTGCCGTGCGCACCATCGGACAGCGTCATTTCGACGTACAGCTCATCGGCGGCATTGTCCTGCACCAGGGCAAGATCGCCGAGATGAAAACGGGCGAAGGCAAGACGCTCGTCGCCACGCTGCCGCTCTACCTCGACGCGCTGCTGGGCAAGGGCGCCCACCTGGTGACGCCCAACGACTACCTGTCCAAGTTCGGCCTGCAGCAGATGGGGCCGATCTACCACTTCCTGGGGCTGGAGTCGGCGGTCATCCAGAGCCGGGGCGGCAACGAAACCATGCACTCGTTCCGCTTCAACCCCGACTGGCCGAGTGACGACGCCCGCTTTCAGAACCTGGAGCCTATTGACCGCAAGGACGCCTACCTGGCCGACATCACCTACGGCACCAACAACGAGTTCGGCTTCGACTACCTGCGCGACAATATGGCCCACTCGCTCGATCACACCGTGCAGCGTGGCCACCACTTCGCCATCGTGGACGAGGTGGACAACATCCTCATTGACGAGGCGCGCACCCCCCTGATCATCAGTGGCCAGGCCGACCAACCCTCCGACCTCTACAAGCTCTTTGCCCGACTGGTGCGCGACCTGAAGCCCAGCAGCGAAGAGAGCATCGAGCTGGAAGACCCCGACGGCGACTACGTCGAGGAGCTGCGCACGCGCAGCGTCTATTTGACCGAACGCGGCGTCGAGAAGATGGAGCGCAAGCTGGCCCAGGAAGGCGTGCTGCAGGGTGATAACCTCTACAGCCCCGAAAACGCCGACATGCTGCCCTACCTCGACAATGCCCTGCGCGCCCGCGTCATCTATCACCTGGACAAGGACTACGTGCTGATGAACAGTCAGGTGATCATCGTGGATGAGTTCACCGGGCGTCTGATGCACGGGCGGCGCTTCTCCGAAGGGTTGCACCAGGCCATCGAGGCCAAAGAGGGCGTTGAGGTCCGCCGCGAGAACCTGACGCTGGCCACGATCACCTTCCAAAATTACTTCCGCATGTACGAGAAGCTGGCTGGCATGACCGGCACCGCCGTCACCGAAGCGAGCGAGTTCGAGGAAATCTATAACCTCGAAGTGACCGTCATCCCGACCAACGTGCCGGCTATCCGCGCCGACAAGCAGGACCTTGTCTTCATGTCCGAGCGCAGCAAATGGAAGGCCGTCGTCGAGGATATCAACGAGCGGCAGGCGCGCGGCCAGCCGGTGTTGGTCGGCACGGCGGCCATTGAGACCAGTGAGCGCCTGAGCAAGCTCCTGGAGCGCGCGAAAGTCGCCCACGAAGTGCTCAACGCCAAGCAGCACGAGCGCGAAGCAGTGATCATCGCCCAGGCCGGGCGCCCCGGCGCGGTGACCATCGCCACCAACATGGCCGGGCGCGGCGTGGACATCCTGCTTGGCGGCAACCCCGAGGGGCTGGCTCGCGACCTGCTGCGCAAGCGCTTCGGCGTTGATGTGACCGAAGCAACTAAGGAGCAATGGCGGCAGGCTCTGGCCGAGGCCAAGGCGCAGTGCGGCGCCGACCGCCAGAAGGTGCTCAGCGAGGGCGGGCTGTATGTGCTGGGTACCGAGCGCCACGAAGCGCGCCGCATTGATAACCAGTTGCGCGGGCGCGCCGGACGCCAGGGCGACCCCGGCGAGAGCCGCTTTTACCTCTCGCTGGAAGACGACCTGATGCGTCGTTTTGGCGGCGAGCGGGTCAAGGGCTTCATGAAGTGGGCCGACATGCCCGAAGACATGCCCATCGAGCACGGCATGATCAGCAAGTCCATCCAGCAGGCACAGGTGCGCGTCGAGGCGCACAACTTCGACATCCGTAAGCGCGTCCTCGAATACGACGATGTGGTCAACAAGCAGCGCGCCACCATCTACAGCCAGCGCCGCAAGATCCTCACCGCCGCTCCCGGCGAGCTGCGCGAGCAGATTTTGCGCCTGGTCACCGAGCAGATTCAGGAGGCGGTCGCCCGCTCAGTCCCCGACGATCCGGTGGACTGGGACCTGGAGGAGCTGCATCGCGCCGCCCTGACCATTTTCCCGGTCCCGCTGGACCTCACGCCGCAGACCCTGGCCACACTGCAAGACGCCGAAGAGATCGAGATGGCGCTGGTCAAGGGCGCGCTGCGCGCCTACCACATGCGTGTGGAGCGCTTCGGCGAGGACTGGATGGCCCAGGCCGAAAAGCAGGTGATGCTCAACGCGGTTGACCTGCTCTGGCAGCGTCACCTGACCGATCTTGATGTGCTGCGCGAAGGCATTGGTCTGGTCGGCTTTGGCGGGCGCGACCCGCTGGTTGAGTACCGTCGCCAAAGCTACGACATGTGGCAGGGGCTGCAGGAGGAGATCAAGAGCAAGGTCGTCAGCGACATCTTCCGCGTGGCGCCCGCCGAGCAGCAGCGCGTCCCGCTTTTGCTGCGCCTGAGCAACATCCAGGCCGGACGCGGGGCCATGCCTGTTGCTGCGCCCGCCCCCGCCCCGGCTGGCGCAGGCGACGGCGATGGTGGCCGCCCGCAGCCCGCACGTGGCAAGGGTCTGCCCACCACCAGCGAGATCCCCGGGCTGCCGCTGCACATCAGCCGGTACGAGAACGTGGGCCGCAACAATGAATGCCCGTGCGGCAGCGGCAAGAAGTTCAAGCACTGCTGCTATCCCATCATCCAGCGCAGCCGGCAGACCGTCGCCCAGAGCGCAATCAAGCGCACGGCAGGGCGCCGCCGCCGCTGAGATGGGAGGGCTGCGGCGATCGCTGACACGGCACGCGCGATCCAGGCGAATCGGAGGGAGCCTTGATGCTCAGCAGCCAGGATGACAGTTCGCAGCTTATGAACGACCTGGACCCGCGGCTGCTTGAGCTGCTGCACACGGGCATCAACACATTCACCAAGTGGGATGCGGTGCGCTTCTTCCACGCCAATCCTCACACCGCCGAAGCCGCCGAGACCCTGGCCGGCCATCTTGGGCGCGATGTGCGCGTGGTCGAGCCGGAGCTGCGCGAGCTGGCTCAGGTCGGCCTGCTGGTGACCGAGGAGCTCATGGCCGACGTGCCCGTCTACGCGCTCACCACCGACGGGCACATGGTAGCCCTGCTCGATAGCTTCATGCGGGCCTGTGCCGATCGCCAGTTTCGCCTCAAAGTAACCTACCACATCATCCGCGGCCTGCGCTGAGGGGACTCGCCGTCTCTCAGTAGCACGACGCGGCCAGCCCAGTATAGATCGCGTAGGCATCGGGCGTCCCGCTGAAGACCATCGGGCGCAGGTACACCCGCCACAGGCTCCAGCGGCGCAGCAGGGATGCATCATAGCGGACACCCAGACAGCCCTGGTAGGCGACCAGGCCCCCGTTGGTGTGGTAGCCCATCATCACCACGGGCACGCGCCCGGTCTCGCCCACGCCATACTGCCCGCTGAACTGGTATGCTCCATAGAAAAGGATAGTCTCCGTCGTATCCGCCCAGCCCGCCGCGAACTGGGCGTAGGTCTGCCGTGGATTGGCCCACAGCGCGTAGGCATCCGCGTAATCGGCGCGGTTGACCGCTTCGATGTAGTCCACCAGCATCTGCTGCACGCTGGCATAGGAGCCGGTGAAGGCCGGATCGCCGTAGCACCACATGTCGAGCGTCTGCTGCCAGATAGCCGTCGCGTCGGTGGGCACGATAGGCATCTGCCGGAAATTGGCGCCGGTGATCGTCCACTGGGCCATGCCCAATGCGGTAGGGTTATAGCGCACGCCGTAGCAGCCACTGAACGCGGCGACCGTGCCGTTGGTGCGGTAGCCGATCAGCACGCCGGGCACGCGCCCTTCGATGGCGCTGATTGCGCCCGGCTGAAACCCGCCGAAATACACGCTGACCGCTGCGGTATCGCCATAGCCGGCGACGAATTGCGCATAGGTTTGCGGTGGGTTGATCCATTGCTGGTACGCGGGCCAGTAGTCGCGCGCGTTGATCAGGCCATAATAGGCGTAGAGCATGGCCCGCGGACCGAGCGCGCCGCCCGTCGCAGCGCTGCCCGGCGCGGCTGCCAGCAAGATCGCGGTGAGCACGAGCGTCACCACCAGAAGACGATGGACCATCGCTGCACCTCTTTTCTCTCCGGCGTACTCGTCCGTCCCCAGTATAATGCAGGATGGACGCGCGCGCCGGGTGCATGGCCTGTGGGACGCATCCGGGTCGTGGGGAAAACTTCACCGCAGAGGCGCAGAGGGCACGGAGAAATACACAGAATCTCGTGTCGTTTCCCTCCATAGTGTCCTCCTCTGCGTCCTCGGCGTCTCTGCTGTTCCGAGAATCTCGCCCCGAACCCAGATATACCCATCCTATGGGCAACCCATCTCCGCTTATTTGAGGAAGCGCAGAGAAAAGCCCTACCCCGCCCGCTCGATCAGGCGCGGGCTGTCGTGGCGCACGTCATTGACCAGGCGCGACACGGGATAGTAGACCATATCCTCGGCGGGGTAGGGGCGCAGCAGGGGCATGATCTGCGCCGGATCGCTGCGCGCCGGGTCGAGCCAGGCGTCGTAGTCGGCGCGGGGGAGAATGACCGGCATCCGGTTATGCAGCGTGGCCATTAGCTCATTGGGGGCGGTGGTGATGATCGTGCAGGTCGTCAGCGCCGCGCCGCTCTCCGGCTCAGTCCAGCGCTCCCACAGTCCGGCGAAGGCGAACAGCCCGCCATTTTTGAGCGTGATGAACATGGGCTGCTTGGGGCCGTCGGGCTGCGCCTGCCACTCGTAGAATCCATCGGCCATGATCAGGCAGCGGCGGCGGCGCAGGGCGCTGCGGAAGCTCGGCTTCTCGTGGACGGTCTCGCCGCGCGCGTTGATCAGCCGGCTGCCGATGGTTGGGTCCTTGGCCCAGGAGGGGATCAGCCCCCAGCGCATCAGCGCCAACTGGTTCGTCCCGTCTTCGGCGTCGCGCACGACGGTTGCCACCGGCTGCGTGGGCGCGATATTATAGCGCGGCGGCAGGTCGGGCACGTCGTGCAGGCCGAACGCCTCAGCGAGGGCGACGGGATCGGGTCCGGTGAGCGCAAATCGTCCGCACATACGTTCGATTATATGGCAGTTCGGCGGCGAATGCAACGATTTGGTGGTGGTTGGGTCCACGAGCGATCTGTTGGGATCGGCTACTTGGCCGCCAGAATTGCCCCCCATCCCCCAGTCCCTTCCCCCGCTGCGCGGAGGGAAGGGGAGCAGGCCCGCCGCTCTTCTCCCTTCCCCCTGGTGGGGGAAGGGCCGGGGATGGGGGGATAAGCTCGCCAACAACTTGTTCGTGGACCCGTGGTGGTTGGTGGTTCCTGGTTGGTGGTGGTTGGTGATCAGTGGTGAGTTGTCCGGGTACGTCACTCTGGGAATCACTGTGATCCAGACTCAACCAGAGACCGCCACCCGATGAGCATAGCTCTGAAGACCGCCTGCTGATCACCGAAGACCGATCACTGACTACCGATCACCGACCGCTGATGACCGATGACCCACAACCAATAACCAGCAACCAATGACCTTCTCACAAGATAGGGCTGCCTCATGTTCTCTCTCGGCGCTATTGACATTCACCTGATCAGCGACGGCGTCGTGTGGGTCGACTCCGGCGGCGCGTGGGGACTCGTGCCGCGCGCCCTGTGGAGCCGCTACCTGCCGCCGGACGAGCAGAGCCGCGTCCCGATGGTCCTCACCTGCCTGCTGGTGCGCGTCGCCGGGAAGACCGTCGTCGTGGATACCGGCCTGGGCGATAAGCTCAACCGCAAGATGGTTGAGCTATGGGGATTGGGGCGTCCGCGCGGCGGCCTGCTCGACGGGCTGGCCCGGCTGGGCGTCGCCCCGGCGGACGTAGACCTGGTGATCAACACGCACCTGCACGCCGATCACTGCGCGGGCAATACCTGCGCCGCGCCGGACGGGGAGATCGCCCCCACCTTCCCCAACGCCAGGTACGTCGTGCAGCGCCGCGAATTCGAGGACGCCATGCAACCCAATGAGCGGACGCGCGCCACCTACTTCACCGACAACTACGCGCCGCTGCACGAGCGCGGGCAGTTTCGCCTGCTGGACGGCGACACGGCCCTGCTCCCCGGCCTGCGAACCGTCGTCACGCCCGGCCACACGCCCGGCCACCAGTCCGTGCTGTTCGAGGGCGGCGGGCAGTCTGCGCTCTTCGTGGCCGACCTGGCCAGCTACGCCATCCAGTTCGAGCGGCTGGGCTGGATGACCGCTTACGATGTCGAGCCGCTGGTCACCCTGGAGACGAAACGGCGCTGGCAGAGATGGGCGCTGGAAAGCGGCGGGCTGCTCATCTTCCAGCACGACACGCAGATCGCCGCCGCGCGCTTCGTCGAGAATGAGCGCGGCGGGCGCGCGCTGGAGCCGGTCGCGGCGGAGTACGCCTAGACGCCGCTCCCGTCCGCGCCCGAAGGAAGGACTCTATGCCCGAACTGCCCGAAGTCGAGACCGTGGTGCGCGGGCTGCACGGCCCGCTGGCCGGGCGCACCATCGTCAGCGCCGCCTACGACTGGCCCAACTGCCTAGTCACGCCGGACGGGCCGCTCTTCAACGCGCGCATCGCCGGGCAGTCGGTGCGCGGCGTCGCCCGGCGCGGCAAGTACATCCTCATTGCCCTGGACCCCGACACGCTGATCATCCACCTGAAGATGACCGGGCGGCTCTACGTCGTGCCGGATGCCGCAACGGACGAGGCCGACCGCTGGGTGCACTTCACCTTCCAGCTTGACAACGCCCACCAACTGCGCTTCTCCGACGCGCGCAAGTTCGGGCGCGTCTATCTCGTCGAAGACGCGGCGCAGGTCGTCGGCGCACTCGGCCCGGAGCCGCTCGACGACGCCTTCACCCTCCAAGCGTTCCGCGCGCGCCTGGCCGGGCGCGCCGGGCAACTCAAGCCGCTGCTGCTCAACCAGGCATTCGTCGCCGGGCTGGGCAACATCTACGCCGACGAGGCGCTCTTCGCCGCTGGACTGCACCCCCTGCGCCGCGCTGACTCGCTGGCGGATGAGGAGATCGCGCGGCTGCACGCAGCCATCCGCGCGACGCTGGCCGCCGGAATCGCTCGCGAAGGAGCCAGCGTCAACTGGTACCGCAAGCCGGACGGGACGCGCGGCTCGGCGCAAGTGACTCTGAGCGTCTACGGGCGCGCTGACCAGCCCTGCCCGCGCTGCGGCCACCCCATCGAGCGCGTTGTGATCGGCGGGCGCAGCACGCACTTCTGCCCCGCTTGCCAAGCAAGAGGATGAGGACGATACTGAAGGCGGCCTCTGTCCACGAGTTGTCCTGAGAGGAACCCATGACCTCCACACTCGATTCCTTGCTGCACGTGCTCGCGTTGAGCGAATCGTCTGGGACGACCGATTTCCTGAGCCAGGTGAGCGGGCTGCTCCTCATAACCTGCGCTGCGGGCGCGGTGTGGGTAGCGCTGATGGTGCTGGTATGGTACCGGGCATCCGAACGGCGGCGGCGCGCCGCCCAGGGGCTGGCGCCTCTGCCCAGCCTGCCGGTCACTCTTTACCAGCGGCTGGCGGGCACATCACCCGACCGCCCGACCCCGGCCCGCGCGCCCAGCCGGCCACCGCGTCCCTCCGCCGCCGCCATGCCGCTGCCTGACCTGGAGATGCTCACCGGCAGCCCGGCGAGCGCGGTCACGGGCCCCTCTCGCGCCGCTGAGGCAGCGCCGACGGTGAGCCAGCGCCCCCCCGCTCCGCCACCCGACGAAGCCACCCGCGAAGCCGCTGTCCGGTTCGCGCCGGCAGAAGACGACCCGCTGTCCGGCCCGGCCTCAGCCGTGTCGCCGCCAGGGGATGTGGTCGAGCTGCTGCGCGTCTTCCGCGATCTGGATGATGGAGGGCTGATCGTCGCCATCGGCGACCAGCAGATTCGCTCGTTGGACGAATTGCGCAGTGCCGATCTGGTCCGCCGGTTTGAGAACGTCCTGCGCGAGCTGGAAGCTCTCGCCCGTCCGCAGCGCGCCGCGACTGCGGGGTCCCCTCAAGACCGCGAGACGCCAGCGGACGAGATGGCGTCGCTGGCTCCCCGCTCGATGTTGCGCCAGATGACGCGCGCGGCCATGGGCCAGCCCGTAGAGAGCATTCCGGAACAGCCGGAGCGCTCCATCGCAGACCAGGTTGAGGACCTGCTGCAGGATCACCTGCGCCAGATGCCGCAGTTCGCGGGGCGGTCAATTCACATTCGGCCCGCCTTGAGCGGCGGCGTGCAGATCGAGGTGGACGGCGTGTTCTACGAGGGCGTGGGCGACGTGGACGATGAGAACATTCGTGCGCTGCTGGTGACCGTTGTGCGCGCGTGGGAAGAGAGCAACTGACACAGCGGCGCGCGTTAATCGCCGAACACCACCAACAGCACGGCGACCAGGGTGGCACACACCCCCGCGGTTGCCAACAGCCCCAGCGCCAGCCACAGCACAGGCCGCTGCCTCGGAACATGGCGCGCCGCAGGCTCGGCGTGCGGCGGAGGAATTGTGAAGTCCGAGGCCAGCCAGGGCGCGGTGCGGGTTTCCCCTTCGTCCATGCGCTCCAACTCGGCGCGCATCCGCCGCGCAAGGGGGTGACGCGCGTCCAGGCGCAGCGCCCGTGTCACCGCTCCCCGATATTCCGGCAGATCATCGGTCGCTGCCGCCAGCCACAGCCACCCTTCAGCCGTGAGCGGCTCGTTCTGCGCCGCGCGACGCAGGTACTCCAGCGCCGCCCGCCTGTCACCAGACTGCACCAGGCCGATGCCCTGCATCAGGTCAGGGGGTGGATCGTTGTAGGTGCGCATAGATGCTTTGTGTCAGGCGGCGCTCACTCCTCGCTCCCGCTGGCCAGGTACGGCCTGAACGTCTGCAGATAGGCGAGCGTGGCCCTCAAGTCGTAGACACCCTGCGGCCATTGCGCCTCGGCGCTTGGCTCGTACATCCACACACTGTCCCCAGGCTCCGTGTTGAAGCAGCCGATGGTGAAGAAGCCCAGCCGTCCCCAGGGCTGCCCGCCAGGGGGATAGGGCGGGAAAGCGCTATGCGCCGCCAGGCGAGCCTGGAAGGCGACCAGGCGCGGCGACCAGAAGAGCAGCGGGTTCCATGGCTGGCGGCTGCCGAAGCTGCGCTCGCCGTTGGTGACCAGGTGCACCTCCACGTGCAGGTGCGCGTTATTGCCCTGCACGGCCACGCTGCCATCTTCGTCCACATAGACCGGCCAGCCCGACGTGCCGATGATCTGCCCCGCGCGCACCTCATCACCGACGCGAACCAGCTCGCTCGTCGGGTCGCCGGTCAGGTACCCATAGCCGACGATGACGTTGGACAGGATGCGCGATCCATCGGGCGCGCGGTGCGGGTCCGGGAGGTACGGGCGCAGGGCCAGCGAGCGATCCTGCCCGTTGGGCAGGAAGCGAAAGTCCACGATCATGCCGTCGGCCACCGCTATGAGCGGCGATCCTTCGGGCACGAAGAAGTCCACGCCAGGGTTCATGCCCCGCGTGCTGTCGTAGAAGACCGGCCAGTTCTCGAAGGCGATGTTCGTTGGGCCGAAGCCCTGGAACTCCAGCATGGCGATGTTGCCCGGCGGCGAGGTATGGACTGGCAGGAATTCGAACGGCGCAGGCAGGCCCAATTGCGACGCCAGGTCGTGAATCTGGAGGGCCGCCGGGGGGACGGTCTGCTGGCTGAGCGTCTCTTCCAATTGGCGCAGCGCATCGCCGCTCAGCGCGTCCAGCCTGGCCACCTGCGCCTCGTCTGCCCCGCGCAGGCGCAGCAATTCGGCGGCGAGGGCGCGCCGGAAAGCGAGCACTGCCTGCGACTCGTACCACGCATTGGTCACCTGGTTGTAGGCGGAGGAGCGGGCGAAGTCCGTGCCTTCACCGGGAATCCAGGCAGCGCCGGAGGCCCAGGGCAGGCTGAGCCACGTGTACTCGCCGAACAGGGCGGCGCGCACTTCCTGCGGCGCGCCCGTCGCCAGCTCGCCGACGGTCTTGGCCTCGCTGTCCGGCGCGGAGAAGACGGTCACACCGCCGCGTCGCACGGTCACGGTCACGTCGCGCAGCGCGATCGCGCTGTCGGGCAGGGCGGGCAGGGGCGTTTCCGCCCGCCGCACGCGCGGGATCGCCGCCCGCCGCAGCGCGCTGGCGCTGGTCGTTGTGGCTGGGAGCGCCGCCTGCGGCGTCTCCCTTCAACCGGGTTCCAACTCCGATCGCACCGAGGAGGCGATCTCGGCCTGCATGTGCTCGCGCAGCGCCCACCACTGCTTGTCGAACTCCTCCTGAATGGCTTCGGCGGCCAGGGTCTTGACCTCGTCGGGGTCAAACTTGACCGTCTCTCCGGCGCGGCCCAGTGCCCGCTGGCCTTTGGTCAGCACGCTGATCACCTGGTGCACCCAGTCGGTGCCCAGGCCCATCAGGACGCCGGCCAGCACCGTGTCAATGACGCTGAACGTGCCCTCGAACCAGCCGGTGACCCGCACATCCAGCGGCTCAAACAGGCGCAGGCCGGTGGCGAAGGCGAGTAGCAGGCCCATGACAATGCTCAGCACCCCGGCGACCATCTTCTTGCGCTCTTTGTAGAGCGGCGAGTCCATGATCTGTTTGAGCTTGGCCTCGGTGCTGGTCAGCAGGGTCTCGACGGCGGCAAGCTGCTCCTCCAGGTGATGCAGCGGCCAGTCAGCGGGGTCTTGAGCGCCAGGGTCGCCCACTTCGGCGGGCACGCCTGTTCTCTGACGGCGCAGCAGTGCGTCGCTTAGCTCGTCGAGCTGCTGGTACGCCTGGTGGAAGTCCACCCGCACCAGCCCAGTAATGCGCGTGGCGATGCCGCGCATCGAACTGGTGGCATCCAGCGCCGCCCGCTGCGACCAGGCGAAGATAAACTCCAGCGTGCGCTCGATCAACGCCGCACCGACCAGCAGCGGCACCAGACGCGCGGCGGCCTCGCTCAGGTCGCCAGGTGCAGAACTGGATGCTTCTCCCTCAACCGGCGGGGTGCTTTCGCCGCCCTGGGCCAGGGCCGGCGCCACCATCAGCAGCGCCACGATCAGCCAGCCGGCCAGAATCGCGATACGAAAAGCTCGACGTGTTCGCGCAGACATGGGTCATTCTCCTTCGAAACAAACCGTCAGCCGTCAGCGATCAGCCGTCAGCAAAGGCAGCGGCGCGTGCCCGACCCACTGCTGTTCCGGCAGCCAGGCGACTGACGGTTAGTATAATCAACCTTTGCGATTGCGAAAGTCACCGGTCAGACGGGCACGCGCAGAAGCCGTCCGGTGAGGGTGCTGCCCGGCTCGCAGACGACAAGACTTCCGAAGTTTTCGAAAACTTCGGAAGTCTATCCTCGCGCTCAGCCGGCGCAGCGAAGCCAGGGGGCAAGGCCAATGCGCCAGCGCCACGTCCCCCGCGTGCAGCGGTTAGGGGCCAAAGGGTTCGATGAAATAGTTGCCCACCGCCCCTTCGGCCATCCAGCCAGTGGTGCCCCTGCTGATTCGCACCGACCACCACCAGTACTTCCCAGCACACACCGGCCCGCCCGTCACAAAGAAGACCGCGCCTTCGGGCAGATAAGTCCGGATCCGATAGTTCGTCCCAGGCCCGGTTCGCACGCGCACCGCCTCGCCTGTGGTGAAGGTCACGCGCCCGAAGTGGTTGACGATCATGCGCGGGGGCGGGGCGCCCGCGCAGGACGGCCCGCCAGGCGCTGGCCGGGGGGAGCTATGATAATCGCCCTGCACTGCCATCAGCGCCACCCGGCCCGGAAGAATCCCGCCCAGCCGCCCGCCAGTGTCGTATTCGAACTGCACTAAGGTGGGGATGCCCACGAATTCGCCGTTGCCGTTGACCGCCAACCCCCCGCTACTGCCCGGCGCAATCTCAGCGTCGGTGAGATACCGTACCGGCATCCTTTGTCCGTTGATGACGCCGTTTTCCACCGAACTGATATTGCCCTGGGTCATCACCAGGTGGTTATCGCCGATATCCGGATAGCCGAAGATGTACACCGTATCGCCGCGATGTACCTCATTGGCAACCTCTGTCAGCGGTATATCGGGCAGATCGGGGAAGCCAGCTAGCGGACGCCCGCGCATATCACTGCGCAGCTCGATCAGCGCCGCATCAATGCGCTCGTCGGCGATGGCGATAACCACCTCGCCCAGGTAGCGCCACGACGGTGGGTCGTCGGGGTCGTCGAGCATACCTACTGCCACCTGTTCGGCTCCCTCCACCACGTGCGCGCTGGTGAGAATCAACCCTTCCGGCGAAACAATCGTGCCCGAACCGGTGGCAACTATGCGACCGCGCTGCATATTGCCGACGAGCACCACAATACGTTCCAACTGGGCGATTTCGGCGGGGTCGAGCACACCGTCGCGGTCAATCCCCGTCTGAGCTAAGCAGAAACCTGCCCCAGGAGACGAAGATGCCGCCACGACAGGCGTCGCCAGCACAGCCAGCGCCAGCAACACGGCGAACGCCGGTGTCAGCGTGCCCCATTTGCTTTTGTGCCGGTTCATGACTCTCTCCCGTACTGCTAAGTGGTGAATCTAGAGCGTGCTGGTAGCCAGCACCTCTATATTTCATTATACGCGCTCGAAACTTTAAGGGTCAACCGACGAGAGGCAGTGTTATAATGGCCGCAGGTTCGCTTATTTGTTCGACTGCCACGCGGGGAACGGGGAATACGCACCATGCCGGACGCGCCCAACTTCGTCCATCTGCACGTCCACACCGAGTTCAGTCTGCTCGATGGGCTGAGCCAGATCAACCGGCTGGTCAGGCGGGCCAAAGAACTGGACATGCCCGCTCTGGCCATCACCGATCACGGGACGATGTTCGGCGTGATTGACTTTTATCGGTCTTGCCGGGCCGAAGGGATCAGGCCGATCATCGGCATGGAGGCGTACCTCACTCCGTGGGATCGCAGCCGCTTCGACCGCGACAGTGAGCTAGACAACAAGCCCTATCACCTGCTGCTGCTGGCGCGCGACCAGACCGGCTATAAGAACCTGCTGCGGCTGGCCTCGGCAGCGCAGCTTGAGGGCTACTACTATCGCCCGCGCGTGGATCATGACCTGCTGGCCCAACACGCCGAAGGGCTGATCGCCACCTCCGGCTGCCTGGCCGCCGAGATTCCGCGCCTGGTCGAGCAGGGTCGCGAGGCTGAGGCCCTGCAGCGCATCGGCTGGTACCAGGATGTCTTCGGGCGCGAGAACTTCTTCCTGGAGCTGCAGCACCACCACATCGAGCAGTTGCACGTCCTCAATCGCTGGCTGCTGGAGCGGCAGGGCCATGCCAACGTCCCGCTGGTGGCCACCAACGACGTGCACTACGTGCTGGAGGAAGACTACGACGCCCACGACACCCTGCTCTGCATCCAGACGGGCAACGTCAAGGCGGACCAGAACCGGCTGCGCTTCGAAAGCCAGACCTTCCACCTGCGCTCCGCCCAGGAGATGTGGCGGCTGTTCCGCGAGGTGCCGGAGGCGCTGGACAACACGCTGCGCATCGCCGAGATGTGCGACATCAACCTGGACTCCGACGGCTACCACCTGCCCGTCTTCCCTGTGCCAGCGGGCTTCAGCGCCGAGACGTATCTGCGCCACCTGTGCGAGCGCGGCCTGCGCTGGCGCTACGGCGAACGCGCTGCCGATCCCATCGTGCGCGGTCGGCTGGACTACGAGCTGCGCATGATCCACGAGATGGGCTTTGATACGTATTTCCTCATCGTGTGGGACCTGTGCGAGTTCGCGCGCCATGCCGACATCTGGTGGAACGTGCGCGGTTCTGGCGCGGGCAGCGTGGCCGCCTACTGCCTGGGCATCACCAACATTGACCCGCTGACCAACGGCCTGCTTTTTGAGCGCTTTCTCAATCCGGGCCGCGTCTCGATGCCCGACATTGACCTGGACTACCCCGAAGACCGCCGCGCCGAGATGATCCAGTACTGCGCGCAGAAGTACGGTGAAGACAAGGTCGCCGCCATCATCACCTTCGGGACGCTGGGCAGCAAGGCGGCCATCCGCGACGTAGGCCGGGCCTTCGACCTGCCGCCCACCGAAGTTGATCGCCTCGCTCGCCTGATCCCCTCCGCTGCCAAGCCGGTCAAGTTCAAAGATGCGCTGGGCGACGATCCGGAGAAAGCGCTGCCCGACCTGAAAGCCGCCTATGAGAGCGACAGGACCGCGCGCCGGCTGATTGACGCCGCCCGCCAGCTCGAAGGGGTCACACGGCACGCCAGCACGCACGCCGCCGGCGTTATCGTCGCCGACAAGCCGCTGGTCGAGTACATCCCCTTGCACCGCCCGACCAAAGGCTCGGCGGAAGACGCGCCGGTCAAGATGGTCACCCAGTTCCCGATGGAGACCTGCGAGTCCATTGGGCTGCTCAAGGTGGACTTCCTCGGCCTCTCGACGTTGACCATCATGCGCCGGGCGTGCGAGATGATCGAGCAGTATCACGGCATCCACTATGACCTGTCGAACATCCCCTACCGCCCCGACCCCGACAACCCGGAGACCTCGCGCAAGATCGCCGAGATGTTCGAGATGTTGGGCCGCGGCGAGACGATCGGCGTCTTCCAACTGGAGTCGCAGGGGATGCGGCGCATGTTGACCGACATGCGCCCGCAGAAGTTCGAGCACATCGTCGCCGGCATCGCGCTCTACCGCCCCGGCCCGATGGAGTACATCCCCACCTACAACCGTCGCCTGCACGACAGCGAGGCCATCGAGTACAAGCACGAAAAGCTCAAGCCCATCCTGGAAGAAACCTACGGCATCATCGTCTACCAGGAGCAGATCATGCAGATCGGTGCCGAGCTTTTCGGCTATTCGCTGGGCGAAGCCGACCTGATGCGCCGCGCCGTGTCTAAGAAGAAGAAGGAGGACCTGCTCCAGCACCGCATGATCTTCACCGAGCGCGGCCCGCAGCACGGCGTAGACCCCGATACAGCCAACGCCATCTTCGACGACATCGAGTTCTTCGCGCGGTATGGATTCAACAAGTGCGTCGTAGGCGAGACCGAAATCGTGGATGCGGCGAGCGGGCGGCTGGTGCGCGTGGGCGATCTGGCCGAGGGCGCAGCGACGGTCGAGCATACGCTCACCTGCGATCTTGATCACCTTGCGCTTCATCCCGGCCCGGTCACGCAGGTGATGGCTAACGGCGTCAAGCCGGTCTATCGCCTGACAACCCAACTCGGACGGCAGATCACAGCGACCGCCAACCACCCTTTCTACACGTTCGACGGCTGGCGGCTGCTGGGTGAGTTGAGTGTCGGCGACGCCATCGCTGTACCACGCCGCCTTCCGGTGGAAGGCCGCGTCGAGTGGCCAGCGCATCGAGTCATTGTGCTCGGCCATCTGATCGCCGAAGGGAACCTGTGTCACCCTCATGGCGCGTACTTCTACACCCAGGATGAGGAACAGCTACGCGACTATGTCACCCACCTGGAGCAATTCACGAACACTGAAGCGTCAGTGAGCACGCACAAGAACACGTATTCCGTCTACAGCCGTCGTATTGATCGGCAGCAGCCCCCAGAGCTAATAACCTGGCTTCGTCAACTTGGCGTCTGGGGCAAGACAGCTTCTGAGAAGGCGCTTCCGCCAGAGGTGTTCCAACTCACCAACGACCAGATCGCCCTGTTGATTGCGCGCATGTGGGAAGGCGATGGTCATCTGAACGAAAAGGGGCGCAGCTTGTACTACGCGACCGCGTCCGAACGACTTGCGCGCCAACTCCAGCACCTCATGTTACGCCTAGGGATTGTCACCAGAGTGCGCGAAGTCAGGTTTCCTTACAAGGATGGGCGTGTTGGGTATCAGTTGTTCGTTACTGGCTATGAGAATCTGGCGGCGTTCTCACAGTCTGTTGGCAATCGTTTTGTCAGTGGGGAACGGAAGGCCCTGCTTGCCCGACTGCTCAAGCGCGGCGAGGCGCTGACTGCTGGCACAAAGGACATCGTACCACTAGGCGTGAAGGAGCGCGTCCGCAGTCTCAAAGATGCCTCCGGGCTGACCTGGGGCGAAGTCTATGCAGCCACGGGGATTGCCATGCGCGAGTTCTCGCCCACCTCCAGTGCGGCCAAGTCCGGTTTTACCCGCACAACTGTGAGCCGACTAGCAGAATACTTTGACGCAACCGATCTGCGAATTCTTGCCGCCAGCGACGTGTATTGGGACAAGATCGCCGCCATCGAGTACGCGGGTGAAGCCGAAACTTACGACCTGACCGTGCCTGACACGCACAACTTCGTCGCCAACGACATCCTGGTGCACAACTCGCACGCCGCCGACTATGCCGTGCTCACCTGCCAGACGGCCTTCCTCAAGTGCCACTACCCGCACGAGTACATGGCCGCCCTGATGAGCGTGCACCGCGATGACTCCGGCAAGGTCGGCCTTTTCGCCGCCGACTGCACCCGCATGGGCATCGCCGTGCTGCCGCCCACCGTCAACAGCAGCGAGCTGGACTTCAGCATCGAGACGCAGCCGGACGGGACGCGCGCCATCCGTTTTGGGCTGGGTGCGATCAAGAATGTGGGCGTCGGGCCGCTGGAGCACATCCTCAGCGCCCGCGCCGAGGGCGGCCCCTTCCGCGATCTGGACGACTTCTGCCGCCGCGTGGACGCGCGCATCGTCAACAAGCGCGCGCTGGAGTCGCTGATCAAGGTGGGCGCGCTGGACGAGTTCGCCGACCGGCCCACGCTGCTGGCGGCGCTGGATCGCATCGTCAGCTTCTCCGCCGACCACCACAAGGCGAAGGATGCCGGGCAGATGAGTCTCTTCGGCGCGGAGACAGGCGTCAGCTTCGGCGCGCAGGAGAGCATCCTGGCCAGCCTGCGCGACGTAGAGCCGATCTCCAGGCGCGAGATGCTCAACTGGGAGCGCGAGCTGGTCGGCCTCTACGTAACCGATCACCCGCTCAAATCGGTCATGGCCCAGCTTCAGCAGGTCACTACCCACACCAGCGCCGAGCTGACCGACGCGGGCGAAGCGGCCAATGGCCTGGCGGTGACTATCGCCGGGCTGGTCACCAACCTGCGCACCTTCTTCACCAAGCGCGGCGACCCGATGGCCATGCTGACCATCGAGGACATCACCGGCACGATCAGTGCGGTCATGTTCCCGCGCACCTGGGCGCAGTATCAGGACATCGTGGATGAGGACGCCGTGCTGGTCGTCAAGGGCAAAGCGGACACCTCGCGCGGCGATGTCCAGGTCATTGTGGACGTTGTGACGCAGAACTTCGACGTAATAGCCGCCATCGAGCACCCACCCAGCCTGGACGACCTGCGCCTGTCGTGGATCGCCGATGAAGGCCCGGCTGCCCTCGACGATGAGGCTGCTGGCGAAGACAACGGCCCCTTTGACGAGGAGACCGGCGAGATAGTCGCCGCCCACGAAGACGAGCAGCCCACGCTGGTCACCGAGCCAGTCATCCCGGCATCGGCAGGGGCCAGCGCACCCGACACGCCGCCGATCGCACCTCCCTCACCCGCACACAGCGCGCCGCACCCCCCACCCGATCCGGGGATGATCACCGACCGCGAGGTGCCTGGCTGGCTGGAAGATGAATGGGTGGGCGGCTGGTCGGGGGAGCCGGACTACGAATACCACGAGGTGACGGGCCACGTCACCGGCGTTCGCCCGCCGGGCGAGCGGAAAGAGGAGCAGAGGCCGCAGCGCGAATCCGCCTTCGACGAATTAGGCCGCGTCCGCCCGCCTGCTCCGGTGCAGCCGCCGGTCGCCCCTGCCGATGCTGACGCCCTGCCGCCCATCCCGGCGCGGCGTCCGCCTGCCGCACAGCCGCGCGACGTCCCCCCGACCGCGGGCCGGCTGCTGACGCTGATCATGACCCGCTCCGGCGACTCCACCGCCGATCGGCGCAAGCTGCGCCGGCTGCACGGCTTCCTGACGCAGTATCCGGGGCACGACCACTTCCGCGTCCTGTTGGAGGGGGGAGGGCAGCGCGCCTGCCTGGAGTTCCCCAATCACCCCATTCGCATCAACGAGGATATTCTAACCTTCACCACGAATATGCTCGGCGCGGACAACGTCAGCGTGGAATGACAGGGGCGGGTCAGGCGCTGCTCTGCTGCGCCCTGGCCTGGCGCTAACCCGCGAGCAGCGCCACGCCGGTGCCGTCCGGGTCGCGCAGCAGGGCGCGGCGCGCGCCATCACCGTCGTTCTGCACATCGAGCGGCGCGCCTGCGCCTTGCAGCCGCGCTCGCAGTGTCTCCCACGCCGCCACATCCGGCAGGCGCACGCCGAAGGCCACCAGTCCGGCGGCGTCCGGTGGCGGCGAGGGCGCGCCGCGCCCGGCCCAGATGTTCAGCCCCAGGTGATGGTGATAGCCGCCCGCCGCCACGAACAGCGCGCCCGGATAGGTGCGCTGCGTCACCTCGAACCCCACTAGCCCGCAGTAGAACGCCTCGGCCCGCGCCAGATCGGAGACTTGCAGGTGCATGTGGCCGATGTCGGCGCGCGGGTCAATGGCCTCCGCCGGCTCGCCGGCCAGGCGGAGCAGGGCGCGCACGTCGAGCGGCTCGCTGACCATCGCCGCCTGTCCCGCCTGCCAGGGCCATGCCTCGCGCGGTCGGTCGGCGTACAGCTCCAGCCCGTTGCCGTCCGGATCGCTCAGGTAAAGCGCCTCGCTGACGCCGTGATCCGCTGCCCCGTGCAGCGGCCACCTGCGCTCGATCAGCCGCCGCAGGAGGCGCGCCAGCGACGGACGGTCTGGCAGGCGGATCGCCACATGATACAGCCCGGTTGTGCGCGGCGGCCTGGGCCGTGCGGCGGGCTGGGCCTCCAACACGATCAGCGGCGGGGGCGCGCCGGTCGCCGAGAGAGCGGCGCTTGAGCCATCCGCGTTGATCACGCGCATTCCGAGCAGATCGCAGTAGAAGGCCAGCGCGCGCTCGCGGTCGGCGACGCGCAGATGGGCGTAGGCGATGTGGGTTGCGGCGGGCAGAGCGTAGGCATCCATGGGCAGTCTCCTGGTGTCTGCAAGATTGTAGCAGCGTCCGCGCGCATCAGCCGTAGATGCGCGCCAGGAGGCGCTCAGTTAGCGCCGGGAAGTGCCGTCCCGCCCACAGCAGGGCGCTATCGCGCCAGCGTAGGGTCATGGTGCGCGGCTTGCGCTCCAGCGCGCGGGCGATGCCCCCGGCGACCTGCTCTGGCGTCATGGCCGGCCACCTGGGGGCGACGCGCCCCGGCTGGCCGAGCCGCCGCTCAGCGAACTCGGTATCCGTCTGCCCCACCCACAGCACCGAGACGTGAATGCTGTCGGGGCGTAGCTCGGCGCGCAGCGCGCGCCCCAGCGCGTCTACGGCGGCTTTGCTGGCGCTGTAGACGCTGACATAAGGCCCCGGCAACGGCCCCAGCACCGACGAGATGATCACGATATGTCCGCCGCCGCTGGCGCGCATGGCCGGCACCGCCGCCCGCACACTGTGAATCACGCCGTCAATGTTGGTGCGTAGCACCGTCTCGATGTCCGCCCACTCCGCCTCCACCAGCGGGCCGCGATGACCGAGTCCGGCGTTGGCGACCAGCACGTTAAGCCGGTTGAACTCGGCCAGCGTCAGGGCGACCGCACGGCGCATGGCCTCTGGATTGGTCACGTCGGCGGTGATGGGCAGGACGACGCCCGGCAGCTCGCGCGTCTCGACCTCGCGGCGCAGGGCCTCCAGGCGGTCGGCGCGGCGCCCGGTCACGGTCACGCGGTCGCCCAGCGCGGCAAAGAGCAGGGCTGACGCCCGGCCAATGCCCGACGACCCGCCGGTGATCAGCAGCACGCGCGGCGCATCAATGGGAAGTAGTGCCTTGCGGAATAGCTGCACAGCGATGCCTTTCTGCTGGACGGCGCGCGGTCAGCGCACGGGCCGCACGGCCAGGCCCCACACATTTTCGGCGATATCTTCCCCCGCGCCGCCCTCCGCCGGGACTCGCCAGAGGTGCGTGGCCGGCATGTAGACCTGCATCTCCGGGTCGGCGGGCTGCGCGCCGGGCCAGACGCGGCGCGCGTTCAGGTCATTGACCAGCAGCGTGTTGGGGTCCACCACGACGGCGAAGACATAGCGATCGGTCGCCGCCAGCGCGCTGACGCCGTACACATCCGGACGCCAGGCCAGCTCACGGATGACACCCGTGACCAGGTTGAGGCGGTAGAGGATGATGTCGGCGCTGCGCAGGTCCACGGGAAAGGCAGGCTCTCTGTCCAGGGCCAGCGGCGTCGTGGGAAGCCGGCGGGCGATGAAGTAGAGGAAAGCGTTGTCCGGCGACCAGGCGACGCGCTCGATGACGCCAATTCCCCCGGCGATGGCGATCTCGTAATCGCGCACGCCGCCGGTGATCAGGTCAATCACGCGCAGCACGCTGTTGACGGTCGGCCCGGCCAGATGCGTGCGCGCCAGATTCGTCGTCGCCGCGCCGGGCACGAACTCCGTATCGTAGACAGTGAAATCACCTGTGCCCATGTTGTAGAGGGCCAGCCCTGGGTCGGGGAAGCAGCACGTGCCGAACACGTTGCTGCCGTAGGTCGGCCACAGGTTGGGGCGGCCAGGGCCGAGCAGGCCACCGTCGCGCACATAGAGCGCCGCGGCGAAGGTGACCGCCACCTGCGACGACCCCGCCAGGAAGCGCCCGAAATAGCCAGTCAACCGCCCGGTGCCGCCGTCGGCTGCGCTGAAATTGAGGTCGCGGAAGGGGAAGGAGACACGATCGGGGTACTGATCGCCGGCCTGCTGCGGCGAGACCGTTTCCAGGTAGTAGAGCATCTGCCCATCCTGGGAGAGGGTTAGCGTGCGCCCGTAGAAACCAGGCACCCTCACCGCCGCGCCGCCCGCTGCGCCGGTCGCGTACAGCCCATCGTCGCGGGCAATGTAGAGTTTGCGCCCGTCAGTAGTCCAGAAGAGGCGCGCGCCCTGCCCGTAAGTGAACGTGGGGCCGGTTTGCTCAAGGGGCTGTCCGGCGGAGTCGGCCAGCGTGACCGTGTCCTGCCAGACGTAGGCCAGGGCCACGTCGCCACTCTGCCCGCGCGCCACGCCCACCAGCGGCAGCGCCAACAGCAGGACGCTCCCCGCCGCTCCCAGCACGCTCAGCCAGCGCGAACGCGGATTCATGGGCACACCTCCTGGGCTTGTCCCATCGTGTGCCGCTAGTGTACCGCGCAGCAAAGGGGATCGGGAATAGGACTGTGGCCCTGGAAACGACGAGAGGGCGGGCGAGCCGGTGGGAGCAGCGCTCACGCTCCCGGTTGCCGGAGCGTTCGCCACGCTTCGACGATCGCCCGGTTGACGGGCACCGCCTCGAAGAAGCGCGCGCGCCCGGCATCGGAGAGGCCCTCCGCCTGGCGCTCCAGCAGCGTGTGCGCCGCCTCGAGCAGCTCGCCAGCGACGTCCTCCTGGCGCATGGCGTGCAATGCCCGGTAAGCCGTCCAGTAGACGCGCAGCGGCTCGTCCAGCCGGGCGGGACCGCGCTCGCTGAGATGCTGCAGGACTTCCTCGACCAGCCCGTAGGCGGCCACAGCCTGCCCCTGAGCCAACATCACCCGGGCGACGCCCGCCGTGGACTCCATCGCCTCGACCGGCGCGGAGAGGGCGCGCCAGCGCTCGACCGCGGCGCCATAAGCAGCCAGGGCGGCTTCCCAGTCCTTGCGCGCTTCGTGCAATAGACCGAGGAAATGCCCCGCCTGCCCTGCGCCCCAGTTGTCCACCGTCCGGGCGCTCAGCAGCAACGCCTTATCGAGCAGCGCCGCCGCGCCCTCGAAGTCGCCTTGCTCGGTGAGCACCGCGCCCAGGCACGCTCGTGCCGTGATCTCCCCGCCGGATAGCTCCCATTCCTGGGCGACGAGAATGGCCGCGCGGTGATCATCCGCCGCCGCCGCGTAGTCGCCCAGCCGCCGGTAGACGCTCCCCCGTGCGTTGCGCGCGGAGACCTCGCCGGGGCCGCGCCCCAGTCGCGCCCAGACCTCGATGGCCGCCGTCAGCATGGGCAGCGCCCGCGCGTAGCGCCAGGCGGCAGCGGTCTGCACGCCCTGGCTGTTGGCTTTGGCCGCGACGGAATCCAGCCGCTCGCGCGTGCCGGGATCGGCGAGGTCGGCCAGCTCCAGCGAGACGACGAGCCTGTCCCACCAGGGGCCGGGCGCTGCTCGAATCGGGTCAGTGGACAAGAAGCCAACTCCTCTTGACAGATAAGAACATATGTTCTATCATGAGTATACTATTCCAGTGATCACAGGAGATTGCCCATGCCCACCCCCGCCATCAGCCATATTATCCTGACCGTCTCCGATCTCGACAAGGCGCGCGCTTTCTACGGCGACCTGCTCGGCTTTGAGCTGCACGAAGTGCCCGCCCAAAACGGTAGCCTGCTCTACTTCCAGGCCGAAGGTGGCGCCTCGGTCTGGCTGATCCGGCACGCCCAGACGCCGCCCGGCGACCGCTTCAGCGAGTTCCGCATCGGGCTGGATCATCTGGCTTTCGCTGCGCCGAGCAAGGAGTTCCTTGACGCACTGGCCAACCGGCTGCTCGCCGCCGGGGTCAATACGAAGGGCGTTGAGCTTTTTCATGGGCGCTGGCACTACATTGCCTTCCGCGACCCGGACAATATCCAGCTTGAGTACTGGTTGGACGAGCCGGTTGCGCCGTGAAGCGCCGGGCGCAGCAGGCGAAGCCTGCTCAGGGTGACGGTCTCCGTCACCCTGCTGCGCTGGACAGCGCAGGCGCCCGGCGCGCGCTCGCGCACATCACAGCACGACCGGCTCGCGGTACATGCCGAACACCTCGCGTAGCGCGTCCATGATCTCGCCCAGGGTCGCGTAAGCGCGCGCCGCGTCCAGCAGGCGCGGCATGACGTTCTCCGTGCCGCTCGCCGCCTGGCGCAGCCCATCCAGTGCCCGCTGGACCGCAGCACTGTCACGCGACTCGCGCAGCGCGTTCAGCCGTGCCGCCTGCCGCGCGTAGCCTTGCGGGTCCATGTCCAGCAGGGGGATGTGTAGCGGCTCGTCGCTCTGGAAGGCGTTCACGCCGACGATGGTGCGCTGCCCGGTGTCCACTTCGCGCTGGAAGCGGTGCGCGGAGTCGGCGATCTCCCCCTGGAAGAAGCCTTTCTCCACGCAGGCCAGCACGCCGCCCAGGTCGTCAATCCGCCGGAAATAGGCGTAGGCTTCTGCCTCCAGGTCGTTGGTGAGCCGCTCCAAATAGAAGCTGCCCCCCAGCGGGTCCACTGTGTTCGTGACGCCAGTCTCGTGGGCGATGATCTGCTGCGTGCGCAGGGCGATGGTCACCGCCTGCTCTGACGGCAGGGCCAGCGCCTCGTCCAGGCTGTTGGTGTGCAGCGACTGCGCCCCGCCCAGCACCGCCGCCAGCGCCTGGATCGCCACGCGCACGACGTTGATCTCCGGCTGCTGGGCGGTCAGGCTGACGCCCGCCGTCTGCGTGTGGAAGCGCATCAGCCAGCTACGCGGGTCGCGCGCGCTGAATGTCTGGCGCATCTCCCGCGCCCAGATACGGCGGGCGGCGCGCAGCTTGGCGATCTCCTCAAAGAAGTCGTTGTGTACATTGAAGAAGAAGCTCAGCCGGGGCGCGAAGTCATCCACCACCAGCCCGCGCCGCAGCGCCCAGCGCACGTATTCCAGGCCGTTGGCCAGCGTGAAAGCCAGCTCCTGCGCCGCCGTCGCGCCCGCCTCGCGGATGTGGTAGCCGCTGATGCTGATCGGGTTCCACTGCGGCAGATGGCGCGCCGCGTATTCGATGGTGTCCGTCACCAGACGCATGGATGGCTCCGGCGGAAAGATGTACTCCTTCTGCGCCTGGTACTCCTTGAGGATGTCGTTCTGGGTCGTGCCGCGCAGCGCGCCCGGCGCGACGCCCTGCCGCTCCGCTGCTGCGATGTAAAACGCCCACAGCGCCGCCGCCGGACTGTTGATGGTCATCGAGGTGCTCACCTCACCCAGGGGGATGCCCGCAAACAGCGCCTCCATATCGGGCAGGCTGCTGATCGCCACGCCGCATTTGCCGAACTCGCCGAGCGCCTCCGGCGCGTCGCTGTCGTAGCCCATCAGGGTGGGCAGGTCAAAAGCAACCGACAGACCCGTGTTGCCCTGCGCCAGCAGGTACTTATAGCGGGCGTTCGTCTCCTCCGCCGTGCCAAAGCCGGCGAACATGCGCATCGTCCATAGGCGGCCCCGGTAGCCGGTGGCGTGGATACCGCGCGTGAACGGGTATTCGCCGGGGAAGCCGAGATCCGCGCTGTAGTCCAGGGCGGGCACGTCCAGCGGGGTGTAGAGCCGGGCTACGGGACGCCCGCTGACCGTCGTGAACTGCGCCTGTCGTTCGGGGAGGCGCGCAGTGGACTCGGCGAGCGTGGTCGCTGCCCAACGTTGCTGCTCGGCGCGCAGGCGCTCCAGGGTCTCTTGATCGACCATTGCGAGGCAACCTCTCTCACTGATCCGGTGGGGAGTGTTGCTCTGATTCTAGGGATCTTCGTGGCGATAGTCCAGGCGTGGCGGGGGTTCACGAGCAAGGTGACGGAAGGCCCCCATCCCCCGGCCCCTTCCTGTCAGGGGTAGGTTCTTAACGTGTACAGTTAACCTTCTTCAAGGACAGTCTGACTGAAACGTTGCACGGTTTGGATGGGACACGCGCCCATGTTGCGATAGCCGAGATGCGGACGCTCGGTGTTGTAGTGAACAAGCCGGGTAACAGAGCAACAATCGGATCCCAATCTCACGCTTCGCTATCCTGCAATCTTCTAAGCAATCGCTCTACGGCTGGCTTGAGGGCAGGAATATCGCGCGTAGCCGCCTCCCAGACAATGTCGGTGTCAATGTCGAAGTATCCGTGCACCAGAATGTTCCGCATTCCGATGATCTGTGACCACGGGATGTCTGGAGCCATCAGACGCACTTCATCAGGCAAGGCTCTGACAGCTTCGCCCATGATCTGTAGATGCCGCAGAAACCACACCTGAAGGAGTTCGTTCTGCTCGAAGGTCGCTTTGTCCTGGTCGTAATATCGCTCAATAGCGGCAATGGCATCCAGTATATCGCGAAGCCGCTCTTTGGAATCTCTCATACTGACACTGCCTCTCGCAGCACCTGATCGCGAATACGTGCCTTGAGGCCACGTACAGTGACCACATCCACACGGCAGTTGAGCAAAGCCTCCAACTCGAACTGCATCCCACCCAGGTCGAGCAGCGATCTGCCAGGCTCCAAGTCTACGAGGAAATCAATATCGCTCCCTGCGTCAGCTTCTCCCCGTGCCACCGAGCCGAAGACCCATACCTGCTGAGCGCCATACTTGGAGGCTATCTGCAGAATCTGTCCCCGTCTCGCTTTTAGCAATTCGTCAAGCCTCATGCGCGAGCCTCTCTCTTCCAGGCCGCTGTGCGATGACCTTATCATCAGCCCTATTATCGTGGGCCTCTGCGATCTCGACAAGGCACCCCCCCGACTGGCACCTGGCTGCTGGCAAAAATGGGGACGCCTTCTGCCGGGCGTCCCCGTTACACTCGCTTGACGCTCTTACGCCGACCTAAGCAGCGCCCGGCTTCTCGTACAGCTCCACCAGCACACCGGACGCGCTGCGCGGGTGCACGAAGGCATAGCGCGTGCCATCATCGCGGACGCGCGGCGTCTCATTGATCAGCATGACCCCGTGCGCCGTCAAGCGCGCCAAGGCTGCCTCGATGTCGTCCACCTCGACGCAGACATGATGCATTCCCGGCCCGCGCTTGGCCAGGTGACGGCCAATCCCACTCTCGGCCTCGGTTGGCTCCAGCAACTCGACCTCGCTCTCGCCGACGGGCAGGAAGGCGATCTCCACCTGCTCGCGGGCATTCGATTCGGTTCGCTCCACTGGCAGGCCAAGCGCGTCGCGCCAGAAGCCGAGCGCTCCTTCGATGCTCTCCACCACAATCGCCAGGTGGTCAATGCGCTTGATCATGCGTCCCTCGCTCCTGTGCCCAGGCTGCTGCTACGAGGCCGGTTGCCATGTGCGGATCAGGTCTTGCCAACGCCGCCAGACCTCGGTGCGGCCCTGCAGGTCCACCTCGCTCTGGAAGAGCGTGCCGCCTTCCTGCAGGAAGCAGCCATAGTCATTGGCGAGCACGGTCGTGATGCGCTCCTTGGCGGCGAAAGCGGCGGCGGCCTCCAGCCATCTGGCATCCAGGTCCATGCTGCGCTGGGGAGCCAGGCAGTAGCCGTACCACGTCTCCAGCAGCCACAATTCCTTGCCATGATCGGCAGGGTGCCCGCGCTCGGCGAGAATGTCCTCCAGCACATCGAACGCCGCGGGCTGGAAGATGCGCACGCCGATGAAGTCCACCGCCTCCAGGCCCAGCACCTGCTCGTAGAAGTCCAGATCGTAGTCATCGGAGATCGAGACAGCCACGCCAACCAGCGTCTCAGGGCTTTCCTCGCGCACCGCCGCCGCCAGCCGTTCTGTCTGGGCCACCCACAGCCCGATCTCGTCAACGCCCTCCTGCTGGGCGACGCCGCTGTACTGGGCATACTGGCCTGGCTCGCTGACCACCTCGTAGGCCAGCGGGCGTAGCTCGCGCGCGTAATGGCGCACGCGCTCTTCCTGCAACTGCGCGAATTCCTCCCACGTGCTCTCCTGCTCGTCGTTGGCCTTCACCAGCAGGTAGGGCGTGTACTGTGCGTCGGACACGATCAGGCCCACCCCGGACTCGGCGATGGCCCCCAGGTAGGCGGCCTCATCGTCGCGCTGCCGGGTGATGCGCGCGGCCATCTCGGCCTCTTCTTCCGCCGGGTCCTGGCCCTCGGTCGCCTTGAACAGACGCGGTAACTGCGCCTCCCAGAGCATATCGCCGCTGGCCGTGACGCGCAGCACCTGGGCGCCCGCCTCGACCGCCGCGCGCAGCTCGGCCAGGCGCACGTCCAGCCGGTCATCGTCGGCGGCCTCAACCGTGACAAAAGTGTAGCCCAACGTCACGTTGGCCGTCGATCCCAGGTGCAGGGAATCAGTGGCCGCCTGTGCCGACCAGTCATCGAGTCGCTCGCCCAGCCAGGCTTCGCGCTGCGTCTGCTGGGCGGAGTGGAAAGCCAACGCGGCCACGACCAGCACACCCGACACGCCCGCCCAGGTGATGATGCCACGCCGGGTTGCCGGGCCAAGCCGCCGCCAGTAGAGCAGCGCGATCACATGGGAGACCAGCGCGCCGATCAAGACCAGGATGACCAGCAGCACCACCATGCTGAGCATCATACCCAGCCCGCCCAATGGAGCCAGCGCCCCGGCTGCCGGCACGAATGAATACCACAAGAAGCCTACTACCGTCAGCATGGCGATGACCGCCGTAGACATGACCAGCGGCGCCCGTCGCCCGCGCCACACGCCCACCGCCCCGCCGACAAGCAGCAGCCCGCCCGCCAGCAGCAACCCCGGCCCCCACAAATAGTAGCCGAACCACATCGCCGCCAGGAACATGACGATCGCCATCAGGGTCAGCAGCACGCCGCCGCAACCCTGGGCCATCCCCCCTATGCGGCTGGCGAAAGGCGGCGGCGGCTCGTACACGCGCTGCTGCTTTTCAAGCTCCTCGACGGACCGCATCCGCGGTATCCCGCGCATGGCCTCCACCACCCGGTCTTGACTCTCCGCCGGCCGGCCTGCGGTTGTGCGCGGGGATTCCTTGTTTCGCATGAACGACTCCTCAAAGTTGGTGGCACGCCTCGGGTTGGGCAGACCGTCTCGGCTCAGCGCAGCCCCAGCTCAGTACGGGCGATTACCATCCGCTGAATCTCGCTGGTGCCCTCGTAGATCTCCGTGATCTTGGCGTCGCGGAAGTAACGCTCCAGGGGCAGTTCCTTACTATACCCCATCCCGCCATGAATCTGCACAGCCTGATGGGCCGCGAACATGGCCGTCTCGCTGGCGAACAGCTTGGCCATGCTCGCTTCGAGCGTGTAGCGCCGGCCCGTCTCGGCGGCGCGCATCTTGGCCAGGGCCGCGTTGAAGGTTAGCAGCCGCGCGGCCTCCAGCCGCGTCTTCATATCGGCGATCTTCTGCTGGATCATCTGGAACTGGCCGATCTTCTGGCCGAACGCCTCGCGCTCGCGGGCATAGGCCAGCGACGCCTCGTAGGCCGCCTCGGCGATGCCCACCGCCTGCGCGGCGATGCCGATCCGCCCCGCGTCGAGCGCAGCCATGGCGATCTTGAAGCCCATCCCCGGCTCGCCAAGCACGTTCTCAACCGGGCAGGCGTACCCGTCGAAGAGCAGCTCGCAGGTGGCGCTGGCGCGAATGCCCAGCTTCGGCTCGGTCTTGCCACGCTCCAGGCCGGGCTGATCGGTCTCCACGATGAAGGCGGTGATGCCGCGATGCCCCTGCTGCGGGTCGGTCAGGGCAAAGACCAACACCGTCTCGGCGACCGGCCCGCTGGTCACCCAACTCTTGCGCCCGCTGATCAGGTAATGCGTCCCGGCGTCGTTGAGGACGGCGCGGGCCCGCATCCCGGCGGCGTCGCTGCCGCTCTGCGGCTCGGTCAGCGAATAGGCGCCGATCTTCTCGCCGCTGGCCATCGGCACCAGGTACTTCTGCTTCTGCTCCTCGCTGCCGAAGCGCAGCAGGGCATAGTTAACCAGGCTGCCGTTGACGCTCATCACCGTGCTGTGCGCCGCGTCCGCCTTGGCGATCTCGATCATGGCCAGCACGTAGGCCAGGGTATCCATGCCCGCCCCGCCGTACCGCTCCGGTACTTCGATGCCCATCAGGCCCATCTCGCCCATCTTGCGCACCGTGTCCAGGGGGAACTCGCCGGTCTCGTCGTAGTGCGCGGCGATGGGGGCGATCTCGCGCCGGGCGAAGTCGCACACCGCCTCGCGCAGCATAATGTGCTCCGCCGTGAAGGGGATACCGTGCACTGCCATTGAGCTCATGGCCCTGACCTCCCAGACTCTGCCTGCTGTAGCCCCCATTATACGCCAGCTCGCCGGCCCGGCTGCGCGGCGTCTGTGTGGTCGGGCCCACGAACAAGCTGTTGGGCAGCCGCCAGAACGCCCCCATCCCCTGGCCCCTTCCCTGCGCTGGTTGCATAGAGCAGAGAGACGGGTGACACACGTTCGGAGACATAACTGCTTGACAATGTCACATTTGACCCCCATCCCCAGCCCTTCCCCTGCAAGCAAGGGAAGGGAGCAAAGTCGGGCCTGAAAGTCCATCCCTGCTGGCGGGGAGGGATTTAGGGAGGGGTTGGAACCCGCGCTAATGTGACATTGTCAAGGCTGACACGTTCAGAGAATAGTGAGGGTAGCGCGGCGAGTCGAACTGAAAGAGGCAAACAACGCCCTGGCAGGTGAGAACGGCCAGGTCGTCGCGTCGGGAGTTCGTGACTCAGGCGCAGCAGGGCGGCGCCTCTGCTGCCTGACGGCCCTGCGCGCAGTTTAGCTCAGCCCGCCGAGCATCTTGCCGAGCAGGCCGGCCAGCGCCCAGTTGCCCAACAGAGCGATCACAGCCATGAGCACGCCGCCGAGGAAGATGACCAGGCAGCCCATCCCCGCCCCAAACTCATACACGCGCCCGATCAGCTTCGATAGGAGGACCGTCACCACCAGCGATCCGAAGAGCATGACCAGGGGGATGAGCAGCCACACTTCGGTTGCCGAGCCGGTCAGGGCCAGGCCGACGAAGACCAGCGCGAAGGTCAGCATGACGTAGGTCTGGAACGGCACCAGCCGCCGGTACAGATAGACCAGCGTGCTGTTGCCGCTGAGCAGGTAGGCGGCAACCACGTGAATGGCCGCTCCCTGGAAGGCCAGTGTCAGCGCCGAGTAGATACCGTAGAACGCGCCCAGCACGAACAGGGCCATTACGCTGGCATCGAACAGCGCGTCAAGCTCTTGCGCGGAGATGTCCGACGAAGGTGCCGCCTCGATCAGCTCGCGGATCGTCTCCATCGTGAAGACGAAGATCGCCGTCATGCTCAGTGCCACGACCAGCGCATAGAGCAGGAAGTCAATCGCCACGTTGTTCCAGGTGGCCGTTTCGACGTCCTTGTCCGGTGCCTGCCGGCGCAGCGCGCGCTTGCCGCCCGTCTTCTCCACCAGCGCCCGTCGCCGGTCCGGATGGGTGAGCAGCGGCATGGCCTCGGCCACGCTCATCCCGGTCAGCGACCTGACCAGGTTGGCGACGAACGGTTCTTTTTGCAGCGCCGGATTGAGACTGAGCGCCTTGCCCAGGTTATCCAGCGCCCGCCCTTTGTCGCCATCGAGATGATGGGTTGTGGTCGCGTCGAGCAAGCTCTTGGCCAGCTCACGATCGCGCGCGCTGACCTCGGCCTCCTCGTCCTCTGCGCTGGCGGGCTGGTCCAGCGCGTACTGGCGCAGGTAGCGCCCCGCTTGCAGGGCCAGCTCGCGCAGCGCCGGATCGGGATCGTTCTTGAAGACCACCGCCAGCGGCTTGAGCGCCGCCGGATCGCGGCTGTTGGCCAGGGCGGCGATGGCCTGGCGGCGCTGCGCGGGATCGTCACTGCCAAGCTGGCGCAAGTACGTGTCGAGCATAGTCCCCCCTTTGCCGGAGACGCCGGCGCTCTGTCGCCCAGGTGCACTTCAGTCTTGGGACAAAGCATCACCGCAGAGGCGCAGAGAGCGCGGAGAAAAGCGGGTAGTATTGGTGTTTCTCTGCGTCCTCTGCGTCTCAGCGATTCAGGGATTCGCCCCCATCGTAAAGCACACCCGTTGCACGATTCTCATATTATCAGCTTCCAAGATGCGGTACAATTCCTGGCAGACGGACGCAGCGGTGCCGGGAAGCCGGTTGGCGCGCTGCCGCGCTGCATCATGCCGCCGGTCGGCGCGATGCCGTGTTGCACTCACTGAAGGAGCATAGCCGTGGTCACTGTTGTCACCGATAGCTGCGCGTCGGTGCCCGAGGCTCTGGTGAAGGAGCTGGGCATCGAAGTCGTCCATTACCATGTACACACCGTGCAGGGCACTTACCGCGACGGCCTGGACATGCCTGCCGATGAGTTCTACGCCTGGGTGAAGACCGCCCCAGAGTGGCCGACCACCGCCAACCCCAGCGCCGGCGAGTACCTGGAAGTCTATCGCCGGGCCGCCAAAGAGAGTGACGGTGTGGCGGCGGTCAGCATCACGGGCACCGGCAGCGGCGGTTACCAGTCCGCCCTGCTGGCCAAGCGGCTGCTGGAGCAGGAAATGCCCGGCTTTCCGGTCGAAGTGGTTGATACTCAGCAGGTCGCCATGGCCCATGGCTGGTCCGTGATCCAGGCAGCACGCGCGGCTCTGCAGGGGCTTCCCGTGGCCGATGTGGCGGCCCTGGCGCGCAAGGTCGCCACCGAGGCGTTCGTCGGTTTCACCAACGATACGCTGGAATACCTGCAGCGAGGCGGGCGCATCGGCAAAGTGACCGGCATGGTCGGCAGTGTGTTGAACATCAAGCCGATCATCGGTATGCGCGGTGGCATGCCCTCCCCGCTGAGCGTAGCGCGCACACGCAACAGCGCCTATCAACGCATTGTGTCGCTGGCGCGCAGCCACATCGCCGAGGGCAGCACCATCCGCGCGGCGCTGATGCACGTCGCCGCCCGCGAGGAGGCGGAGAAGTTCCGCCCGCTGCTTGAGCAGTCGTACTCGGTCATTGAGTGGGTGGTGGCGCAGCTCTCGCCAGCGCTCGGCGTGCACAGCGGCCCCGGCACGGTCGGGATCAGCATCATTCCCGACAGCGCCCCCTGATCGCCCATCCGATTATTCTCGCTGGACGGGTAGGAGCGTATGGCCATACGCTCCTTCTGGATGGTTGGGGCTTCTCAGAGACGCAGAGGATCGCGCCATGTCGGAGCAGGCATGGGACAACTTCCTGGTTGCCGCGCAGGGCGGCCAGCCAGACCGGGTGCCGGTCGCCCTGGGCGCGGACTGCGGCTTCATCGCCAGTGCGTTTGGCATGAACACGCTCGACTTCTTCCTCTACCCCGACCGCTGGCTGCACGCCTACCTCACCCTGATCGCCCGCTTCCCCGATGTGGTCTTCCTGCCGGGATTCTGGGTCGAATACGGCATGGCCGCCGAGCCGAGCGCGTTCGGCGCGCCGGTGCTCTGGCGGCAGGATGAGGCGCCCGCCATTCGCCAGCTCGCCCTGCCTCTGGCCGACTGGCGCAACCTGCCCCGCCCTGACCCCTACGCGGACGGGCTGATGGCTCTCGTCCTGCGCCGCATCTGGAACCTGGAGCAAGGGGGCGAGCTGCCAGAGCCGCATCGCCTGCGCTTTGTGGCGGCGCGCGGGCCGTTCACCATCGCCACGCACCTGTTCGGCGCGACGAACTTCCTGACTGCCCTGGCCGGAGAGCGCAGCGAAGCGCGCATTGCGGCGGACGCGCTGGAGCTGCTCACCGAGACATCAATCCGCTTTCTCCAGGCGCAGCTCGGCTACCTGCGCGAGCCGTGGGGGGTGATGCTGCTCGACGACACAGTCGGGATGCTGTCGCCGGCGCTGTTCAACGCTGTCGCCCGCCCGCTGCTAGAGCGCATCTTCGCCGCCTTCGAGGGGCTGATCCGCATCTACCACAACGACACGCCCTGCCAGCACTTGCTGCCCCACTTTCCCGGCCTGGGCTTCGAGGTGTTCCACCTCAGCCACCGCGTGCCTCTCGCCCAGGCGCGCGTCGCGCTCGGCCCGGACATCGTGCTGATGGGCAACGTGCCCCCGCTGGAAGTCATGGTCCATGGCACGCCGCAGCAGGTTGCAGAGGCGGCGCATGGCTGCATCATCCAGGCGGACGGAAGCGGACTCATCCTGGCACCGGGTGGCGGCACCAACGCCGGCACCCCCGCGCGCAACATTGACGCCCTGGCAGGCGCGGCGCTGTATTGAAGCGCACGCCTCCTGCTCGTGGCCCCTACGGAGATCCTCATGCGCATTCTGGTGGACATGGACGGCGTGCTGGCCGACTTCGAACGGGGCTTCGAGGAAGCATGGCAGGCAGCCTACCCTGATCTGCCGGTCGTCCCGGCGGCGCAACGCCGCCACCCGCTCGTGCAGGACGAGTACCCGCCTGAGCTGCGTGACCACGTCCACGCCGTGCTCCACGCGGCAGGCTTCTTCCGCGCGCTGCCGCCGGTCCCTGGCGGGCGCGTGGCGCTTGAGGCGCTGCTGGCCATGGGCTGCGACGTGCGCCTGTGCACGACACCGCTGCTCGATTACCGGCACTGCGTGGTCGAGAAGTACGAGTGGGTGGAGCGCGAGCTTGGCCCGGTCTGGCTGGATCGCCTCATCCTCACCCGCGACAAGACGATCATCCGCGCCGACGTGCTGATTGACGACCGCCCGCAGCTTGACGGGGCGGACGCGCCCACCTGGGAGCACATCCTCTACGATCAGCCGTACAACCGCGCCGACCGGAGCAAGCGCCGCCTGACGTGGCAGACGTGGCGCGCAGTGCTCTTCCCGGACGGGGCGTAAACTATCCCTGATGCGCCTTGACGATCATGATCGGTAGCCGCTTGTAGGGGCGGGTTTGCAAACCCGCCCCTACATGACATTCGCGCGTATTACACGTCATGAATGTCAAATCTCATCAGCACAGAGCGGGCGACCGCTCACGCGCGACGCCCCCCTTTACCTCACCCCCGCTCAGCGCTGACGCGCCTCACTACCCCCTCTCCGCCGGCGGAGAGAGGGCGAGCCGAGCGTGGCGAGGCTGGGGGTGAGGTCAATCCACTGACACGCGGCGGACTCTGACATCGCCCCCGGAAAATGCCTTCTACAGGCTCTCAATCGCCTGGCGGATGCGCTTCAGCGATTCCCCGCGGCCCAGCACTTCCATCGTCTCGAAGAGCGGCGGCGAGACCTGCTGGCCGGTCGTGGCGGCGCGCAGCGCGCCGAAAAGCTGCCCTGCCTTCAGCCCCAATTGCTCGGCCAGGGCGCGCATGGCGGCCTCCTGCGTCGCCGCGCCGAAGTCGGGCAGCGCACCCAGGGCGTCCGCCGCCGCCTGCAACGCGGCCTGGGTGCGCGGCGCGTCCATGCCCTTCTGCACAAGCTGATCGGCGGGCGGGGGAGTGAACGAGTCGGTGAAGATGAAGCCGGCCATGTCCAGCGCGTCGTTGAGCGTCTTGATGCGCACCTTGATCAGCGGCACGACGCGACGCATCCGCGCCAGGTCCGCCGCATAGCCCGCACCAGTGAAGACGGGCAGCAGCAGCCGGGCCAGTGTCTCGTCGTCCATCTCGCGGATGTATACGCCGTTGAGCCAGTCCAGCTTCTCGATGGGGAAGGCCCCGCCCGCCGGGTTGACGCGCGCCAGGTCGAAGCGCTCGATGGTCTCCTGGACGGTGAACACTTCGCGGTCGTCGCCAAAGCTCCAGCCGACGTTGGTCAGGAAGTTGACCACCGCCTCCGGCAGGTAGCCGCCCTCGACGAACTCGTGCAGCAGCACGGGTACCTTGCGCCCGCCCTCGGCGAAGGCCACGCTGCGCTTGGAGAGCTTGCCCTTGCCGCTGGGGTTGAGGATTACCGGCAGGTGGGCGATGAGCGGCATCGGCCAGCCGAAGGCGTCGTACAGGTTCTTGTGCACGGGCGCGGTGGAGATCCATTCTTCAGCGCGCAGGATGTGGCTGATGGCCATCAGGTGATCGTCCACCACGTTCGCCAGGTGGTACGTCGGGAAGCCGTCCGACTTGAGCAGCACCAGGTCTTGAAGCTGGCGGTTGTCGAAGGTGATGTCACCGCGCAGCAGGTCGTGGACGGTCGTCGCCCCCTCCAGCGGCATCTTGAAGCGGATGACGTAGTGCCCGCCCGTCTCCTCGTGCAGCCGGGCGCGCTCTTCGGGCGTCAGATGGCGGCAGCGGCGGTCGTAGCCGGGGTCTTGCCTGGCAGCAAGCTGCTGCTGGCGCAGCGCGGACAGCCGCTCCTCGGTGCAGTAGCAGCGGTAGGCGCGCCCCTGCTCGACCAGCCACTCCGCCCACTGCCAGTAGAGCGCCGTCCGCTCGGACTGGAAGTACGGCCCGTAGTCGCCGCCAACCTCCGGCCCTTCGTCCCAGTCCATGCCCAGCCAGCGCAGCCCATCGGTGATCAGGCGCAGCGCGTCGGGATCGTAGCGTTTCTGGTCGGTGTCTTCGATGCGCAGGATGAACGCCCCGCCGTGATGGCGGGCGAACAGCCAGTTGAACAGCGCCGTGCGCACCCCGCCGATGTGCAGCGGCCCGGTGGGGCTGGGCGCGAAGCGCACGCGCACAGGAACGTTCTGCTCGCTCACAATGGTCTCTCCTCGGTGCCGCTGCCGCAGGTGCGGCGGGGAGGATTATAACAGAGGACTCGCGTGCCATGAACGGGGAAGTGATGGTAAGATAGCAGAAAAGGAATGGGGAATCGCACGCGTGAGCGAGTCAAGTACGCCTTTCACCACCGGGGAGATCGTCCAGCAGCTTGTCCGATCTCCGCGCCTGCCGCAACTCACCCGGCAGCTTCAGGCGATCCTGCGCGCCGAACAGGAGAAGCGCGAGCGTTTCTACGAGGAGATGTCCGACGCGCAGAAGGTCGAGTTCATCAACGGAGAGACCATCGTGCAGTCGCCTGTCAAGCTGCGCCACAGCGTCGCCAGCGGCAATCTGTTCGCGCTGCTCAACGCCCACGTCCAGAAGCACGCATTGGGATACGTGGGCCACGAGAAGTTGCTGATCGCGCTCACCCGCAACGATTACGAGCCGGACATCTGCTTCTTCACGCAGGAGAAAGCGGCAGCGTTTGCCCCGGATCAGATGAAATTCCCGGCTCCTGATCTGATCGTCGAAGTCCTCTCCGACTCGACGGAGGTCATTGATCGCGGCGTGAAATTCGAGGACTACGCCCTGCACGGAGTCGCCGAATACTGGCTGGTGGACCCGGAGCAGGAGAGTGTCGAGCAATATCTCCTGGGGGACGAAGCATACAAGCTGGCCGTCAAGGTGAAATCGGGGACGATCCAGAGCACCGTCGTGTCCGGCTTCGAGATCCCGGTGCGGGCGATCTTCGACCCGGCAGAGCAGTTCACAGTCCTGCAAGCGCTCTTGCGGTGATGTCCTGGCCGGCTGGCTAATGACTTCCGTCTCTACATCCAGCCTCTCCTTATAGCAGAACGCGTACCGCGCATGTACGGACAGTCGCAGCGGGTGCATTTCACGAAAGTTCATACCCCCCACCCCTCGTCACCTGCGGTGACGTCTCCCTTCCCCCACAGCGTGGGGAAGGGAAAAGGCAACCAGCCACAGACGCTCTGACTCCTCCTTTCCCTCTCGTGGGGGAAAGGAGGCTGGGAGGATAGGGGGACCGCGGCGCATCGTGAATTCATCTGAAATGCACCCAGTCGCAGCGTCGCAGCGACGTTTCCGGCTCCGCCGTACCCATTCCCCGCGTGATCTGGTACACTAGCTCGCTATCATCTCCAACCCACCACGACGTGAGAGAGCGACAACCATGTCCAGCGATCCAGAAAGCGGCACCCGTACCCCGGCGGGCAGCGCCGCCAGCGACTCCATCGCTCCGGCCAACTTCATCCACGCGCTCATTGACGAAGACATGCGCACCGGGCGGTTCGGCAGGCGTGTGCACACCCGCTTCCCGCCGGAACCGAACGGCTACCTGCACATCGGCCACGCCAAATCAATCTGGCTCAACTACGGCACGGCCCAGAAGTACGGCGGCAAGTTCAACCTGCGCTTCGACGACACCAACCCCACCAAAGAAGAGCAGGAATACATAGACGCCATCATCGCCGACGTGCGCTGGCTGGGCGCGGACTGGGAAGACCGCCTCTTCTACGCCTCCGACTACTTCCAGCAGCTTTACGAGTGGGCCGTTGACCTGATCCACAAGGGCCTGGCCTATGTGGACGACCTGAGCGCCGAGGAAATTCGCGAGTACCGTGGCACATTGACCGAGCCGGGACGCAACAGCCCCTACCGCGACCGCTCTGTCGCCGAGAACCTCGACCTGTTCGAGCGCATGAAGCGCGGCGAGTTCCCCGACGGCTCGCGCGTGCTGCGGGCCAGGATTGACATGGCCGCGCCCAACCTCAACCTGCGCGATCCCGTGCTCTACCGCATCCTGCACGCCGAGCACCCGCGCACCGGCGACGCCTGGTGCATCTACCCGATGTACGACTGGGCGCACGGGCAGTCGGACTCGATTGAGGGCATCACTCACTCGATCTGCACGCTGGAATTCGAGGATCACCGCCCGCTGTATGACTGGTTCCTGGATGCGCTGGGCATCTACCACCCGCAGCAGATCGAGTTCGCCCGCCTCAACCTGACCTATACGGTGATGAGCAAGCGCCGTCTGCTGCGCCTGGTCAACGAGGGCTACGTGCGCGGCTGGGACGACCCGCGTATGCCGACTCTCTCCGGGCTGCGGCGGCGCGGCTACACGCCGGAGGCCATCCGCGACTTCGCCGAGCGCATCGGCGTCTCCAAGGCCAACAGCGTGGTGGACATCCAGCTTCTCGAGCACTGCCTGCGCCAGGACCTCAACAGGCGCGCCGCGCGTCGCATGGCCGTGCTCAACCCGCTGCGCGTGGTCATCGAGAATTACCCGGATGATCTGGTCGAGCAGATGCAGGCGGTCAACAACCCCGAAGACGCGAGCGCCGGGACCCGCCTGGTGCCCTTCTCCAAAGTGCTTTACATCGAGCGCGACGACTTCATGGAGGACCCGCCCAAAAAGTTCTATCGGCTGGCGCCGGGGCGCGAAGTGCGCCTGCGCTACGCCTACTTCATCACCTGCACGGGCGTCGTCAAGGACGAACGCGGCGAGATCGTCGAGCTGCGCTGCGCTTACGACCCGGCCACGCGTGGCGGCGACGCCCCGGACGGGCGCAAGGTCAAGGCGACGCTGCACTGGGTCTCCGCCGCCCACGCGCTCGACGGCGAAGTGCGCCTCTACGATCATCTGTTCCGCGCGCCCGATCCGTCCGACGTGCCGGACGGCCAAGACTTCACCGCCCTGCTCAACCCGAACTCGTTGCAGGTACTGGCGGGCTGCAAGCTGGAGCCGTCGCTGGGCCAGGCCCGCCCCGGCGACCTGTTCCAGTTCGAGCGGCAGGGCTACTTCTGCGCCGACCCGGATAGCACAGCGGGCCGGCCGGTCTTCAACCGCACGGTGACGCTCAAAGACACCTGGGCCAAGATTCAGCAGAAGGAGCAGGGCGGTAGGGAGTAGAGGCGGCGAACTCGATTTCCGAAGTCAGGCAGACTTCGGAAGTCTGATGTGTCAGGAGCGACGGCTATGAGACAGGTGATTATCTACCGCGGTGAGGACAACTACTGGGTGGTCGAGGTGCCCAGCTTGCCGGGCTGCGTCAGCCAGGGAAGGACTCGCCAGGATGCGCTTGAGAACATTCGCGAAGCGATCGCTCTCTACATTGAGGAGTTGGAAGCTCACGGCGAGGATGTGCCAGGCGACTACGGGCCGATTGGCGTTGAGACGGTCAGCGCCAAGGATTCTGTGCTGGTCTGAGCACGGACGTGTTGATCTTTTCCCTTTGTCTCCAAGCAGAATTGATGAGATAGCCGTTGATGAACGCTCACGATAACAACGCCGGGCCATTTCTCAAATGGGCAGGTGGAAAGAGTCAGTTGCTCGCCCAATACGAACCTTTCTTCCCCACCGAACCGATGCGCGGCTACTTCGAGCCGTTCGTGGGCAGCGGGGCGGTGTTCTTTCATCTGCGCGGGCGGAGCCTGTTCAGCAGCTACCACCTGTCGGAAACCAACGAGGAACTCCTCAACTGTTATCGCGCAGTGCGCGACCATGTGGAAGACCTGATCGCCCTGTTGCGCCAACACCAGATGCAGCACGGTCGGGAGTACTACTACGCCATCCGCAATCAGGATCGCTATCCTGCCTGGATACGCACTTCGTTGGTAGAGCGCGCCGCCCGCCTGATCTATCTGAACAAGACCTGCTACAACGGCCTGTGGCGGGTCAACCGGCAAGGGCACTTCAACGTGCCAATGGGCAGCTACAGAAAACCGGAGATCGTGAACGAGGCGCGACTGAGAGCGGCGTCCCGGGCGTTGCAGGACGTACACCTAGGCGTGGAGAACTTCGAGCAGGTGATCCGCCGGGCAGGGCGCGGCGACTTTGTGTATTTCGACCCTCCCTACATCCCCCTGAGCGCAACAGCCAATTTCACCAGTTATACGCAGGATGAGTTCGGCGAATATGAACACCGAAAGCTGGCGCTGGTCTTCGCCGAGCTGGATCGCAAGGATTGCCGCGTCATGCTCAGCAACTCCGATACACTCCTGACACGTGAACTCTATCGAGGCTTTCGCATTGAGACCGTTAGCGCCCGCCGCGCCATCAACTCAGCAAGCGCCCGGCGGGGGGCTATTTCGGAGATTGTTGTGCTCAACTACTGAGGTCGAGCCCGAAGAACAGCTCCAGCCAAACTGCCAGGTCTTCTAGCTCAACTGCCTTTCCGGTTGCGTACAAATATGAACGCATGTCGCTAGAGAATCCTTCTCCAGCGAAGACTACCAGACCTGGTATAGGCCATGCTAGGATGTCCTGTACTGTGGCAGGAATCTTCTCTTGGGCCGTACCGGGTACTGCTTGATACTTGCACTCTATCCCCAGAGTTTGTCTTGTTTCCGGGTGCCGCAAGACAACATCGATTCTTCTTCTAGCTCCCCACAAGCGTTTCCCAACCTCTACTTCGTCAAACACTCTCAGCCCTAGCTCCTGCCCAATTCGTGCCACTTCTTCTTTCAGTTCGTTCCCGTTTTGTACTGCTCTGGCTTGCCCTGGCATCTCTACCTCCCGAGATTAGGCAAACTCCCGCGCGCGGCGGCGCATGATCACGCTTTCCACCAGGCCGATGCCGATCATCATCGTGATCAGCGACGACCCGCCCGAACTGACGAAAGGCAGAGTCAGCCCTGTCACCGGCAGGATGTTCAGATTCATGCCAATCGAGACCATCGTTTGGAAGAAGATCATCCCGCCGACGCCGTAGCAGATCAGGCTGCCCAGGGCATCGGCAGCCCTGGCCGCTCCGCGCAGGCAGCGCCAGATGACGATGCCCATCAGCGCGATGACCGTCGTCGCGCCAATGAAGCCCATCTCCTCGGCGATGACGCTGTAGATGAAGTCCGTGTGGCGCACGCGCAGGAAGCGCCCGCGCGTCTGCGAGCCGTTGGCATACCCCTTGCCGGCCACCCCACCGGAGCCGATGCTGATCAGCGCCTGGTCAATGTTGTACTGGGCGTCCTTGTCGGAGCCGGGGAAGGCGAAGGAGACGATACGCTGGCGCTGGTAGCCCTCCATGCCCTGCCAGAGAATAGGCAGCATCAGGAGGCCGGCCACCATGAACATGGCCAGATGACGCAGCCGCAGCCCCGCCGCCCAGACCATGACAAACCACACAAAGGCGATCACTGTTGTAGTGCCCAGATCGGGCTGGACAAAGATCATGAAGGTGGGCAGGGCCACGTAGCCCAGCGAGAGCAGCACCGTGCGCAGGCGGCCTATGTCCTCATAGCGATCCGCCAGGAACTGGCCGAGCGTCACTACCAGCAGAATCTTGGTCAGTTCCGACGGCTGCACCTGCAGGCCCACGTTGAGCCAGCTCTGCGCGCCCGCCGCGCCCGCCGCACCCAGAATGGCCACCAGCCCCAGGATGAACAGGATGAACCCGTAGAGAAAACCGTGAATACTGCCCAGCAGCCGGTAATCCATCGAGGCGATGATCAGCAGGATGGCCACGCCGACAATGGCGTACCGAAGCTGGCTGGGCGTGCGGTTGATCAGGTCGGGGTCCACGGCGTCGAGCGTAGCGCTGCGGATGAACAAGACGCCGATGATCATCAACAGCACGACCGCGCCGAGCAGGATAAAATCAAAATCGCGCCAGAGGTGAGACTTCGTCTGCATACGCCCTACACTCGTGCTACCAATACGACTCTGCCACCAGTTCAGCCGTGCCGATTATAGCGGCCCCTGCCAGGCGGTCAACCGTCCGATCGAAACGCAGGGGGTGCTGTGGCACCCCCTGCGCGTGCTTTCTGAATCTGTCTTGCCACCCCTGCGGGCAGCTCACCTCTTCTTCGGCCTGACCTCGTCGCCCAGCTCGGCCTCGTCCTCTGGCTCCGTCACTTCAAGCGGCTTTGCGGCCAGTTCGGGCTGCTCGTCTGCCTCGTCGTTCGCCGCCGTCTCGGCGGACGCTTCAGCGGGGAGACTGGCCAGGGCCTCGTAGGCGCGCTCGCGCTGGAGCGGGATATCCGCCACCAGGTAGTTCTTGCGGTCGCGCTGCTCGAGCTTGATTTGCACTTCCATCTCGTCAATGCGGATGTAGCGCTTGATCACGTCAATGATCTCGCTCTGCATCTCGTGGAGCTTCTCTGGCGAGATGTCACTGCGGTCGGAGACGAGGACGAGCTTCAGCCGCTCTTTGGCGATCTCGGCGCTGGTCAGCTCGCGGCGTCCTTTGAAGCGTTCAAACAGTGAGGTCATCGGCACCCCCCCCAGCCTCATCATGCCCCAGACCGGCGGAAAAGCCGGGCCAGGCGGCGGAACACCCCGCCTTTCTTCTGCTCCAGTTCCCCGATCGGAATCTTCGCGCCGTTGATCCGCTTGGCGATGTCACGGATTGCCTCAGCCGCCGGGCTTTTCTGGTTGTTGAGTGTCAGAGGACTGCCCTTGTTGGAGGCGACAATGATCTGCTCATCGTCCGGGATGACGCCCAGCAGTGGGGTGGAGAGAATGTCCAGGACGTCGGTGATGGACAGCATGTCGCCCTTGCGGATCATGTCCTGCTTGGTGCGGTTGATCACCAGGCTGGTGGGAATCTTGCGCCCTTCCGCCTCGACCAGCCCGATGATCCGGTCGGCATCGCGCACGGATGGCAGCTCCGGGTTGGTGATGACGATCACCTCGTCGGCGGGTGCCAGCGCATTGCGAAAGCCCCACTCGATGCCTGCCGGACTGTCAATCAGGATGTAGTCGTAATCGCCGCGCAGTTGGTTGGTCAGCCCGATCATGTCCTGCGGGCTGACGGCGGTCTTGTCGCGGGTCTGCGCCGCCGGCAGCAGGTATAGGTCTGGCACCCGCTTGTCTTTGACCATCGCCTGGCGCAGCTTGCAGCGCCCCTCGACGACATCCACCAAGTCATAGACAATGCGATTCTCCAGCCCCATGACGACATCCAGGTTGCGCAGCCCGATGTCGGCGTCAATGCAAACGACTTTCTTGCCCAGGTTGGCCAGCGCCACAGCGAGGTTCGCCGTCGCGGTCGTCTTGCCCACGCCCCCTTTGCCGGAAGTAACAGTGATGACTCGTGCCCCCATCCGAATCGCCTTTCGTTCTCAATAACGCTCCCACCGCCAGACATACCTTGCGTCTGGCTGGTGCGCGCCAGTTCCAACTTGCTCCCCCGCCCGCCCAACCACTGGCGGGCAATTCCCCCGCGAGCGCTCCCCGCTCACTCCCAGGCGACCGCCTCGATGCGCCCATTGCGCACCAGGGCCTTTTCTGGGCGGGGCTTGCGTTGCCTGTCTTCCGGCGAGATGGTGATATAGCCGGCAATACGTAGCTGCGTCGGCGCCAGGTGCAGCGCGCAGACCACCGCCGACTCGTCGCCGCCCGACCCCGCGTGGACGATGCCGCGCAGCCGCCCCCAGACAAGAATATCTCCCCCCGCGACGATGACCGCGCCCGCGTTCACGTCGCCCAGCACCACGACATGACCGTCGCTGTGAATGGTGCGCCCGTTGCGCAGCGTGCGCTTGACCAACACACCGGGCTGCCCGTACTCCTCGGGATCGATCGGCGGCGGGCGTAGCTCCAGGGCCTCGCTCTGTTCCTCGGCCAGCTCGGCGACGTGCAGCGTCGTGCGCAGATCCAGTTTCCGGGCGGCGTCCAGCGTCATCTGACTGTCGCTCAACACCGCCTTGAGGACCACGCCGCGTTCCTCAAGCTGTTTGCGCATGGTAACCAGATCGGCCCGGCGCACCTCGCGTGGCCCCAGCGAGAGCGTCACCTGCGCGCCGCGAAAGAAGCTGCCTTGCCCGTCAATCAGCGCGACCAGGCGGTTGGTCAGGTCAGACCAGCGCCCGTCGGGCTTGACGGTGACCAGCAGCCCCTCCTTAATGCCCTTCAGCGTGATCGAATCATCCATGGGTATGCGTTGACTGCTGTTGTCTCTGGGGGCGGCCCGCCCCTGTGGGTGCGACGATAGACTGTGCTACTACTATACTCGATTTCCAGAGCCGTGCTATGGGCAGTTGCGGGGTGCAGGGTAATCGCATCAAAATCCGCCGCGCGTCAGCCTGCTCGTAGAGGCGTATGGCGATACGCCCCCACGGACCTCACCCCCGCTCGGCCCACTGACGCGGGCCTCGCTGCCCCCTCTCCACGTTGGAGGAATGGACAAATAAGATTGCATTGACAGTTAATGATAGGTTACGGAAGATCAACTCAAGGGAAGAAACGAACGAAGAAGGCGACTCCGGGGAACCGGTTGTAGGGGCGGGTTTGCAAACCCGCCCCTACAGGCCCTACGAGGCATCCGAGCTTCTCGCTCAAACCGCCCACCTCTTCCGTTGATCATGATCGCTCGTCGTTACGCTAAATCAACACTGTCTAATTTGTCCGACCCTCCACGTTGGAGAGGGGGGCGAGCCGGGCGTAGCGAGGCTGGGGGTGAGGTGGAACAACGCGCACGTTTGATGCAATCGTCCTGGCAGATAGAGTCTTCTGGCCCACACCCGTACTGCGTAAGCAGCACAAGACTCGCCCCTCTACCCGCCCCGCTGCGCCTTGAGCCTGAAATAGGCATTCAGCACGTCGTTGACCACCGGCGCGGCGACCGCCGAGCCTTCGCCGCCATTGTAGACGAACGCCAGAGCGACCACTTCGGGGGCTTCGTAGGGCGCGTAGCCGACATACCAGGCGTGGGCCGGCCAGTTGCCGGGCACGCACAGCCCCAGCGGATAGGCCAGGTCGTCGCAGTATTCGGCTGTGCCCGTCTTGCCCGCCACGTTGACGTAAGGCAGCGCAGCATTGGACGCCGTGCCGGTCAGCACTGCCTCGCGCATCCCGCGCTGCATCCAATCAACCGACCACTCGGTGGCAAAGGGCGGCAGGTAGGGACGCTGGCGCAGCACCAGGCTCTCGCGGCCCAGGCTTTCAAACTCCAGTTGGTTGCACACCCCGGCATTGAAGGTGTAGTTGTACGGCACGTTCACACGATATTCGATCATGTCGGTGATATCGTCGTCGGGGTTCGGGTCGCGGTCGTACTGGGCGCGGTACGTGTCCGGGTTACACTGCTCAGGGTCGTACCAGGTGCTGGATTCCTCGCAGCGGCAGACCAGGCTGTTCTCGCCCTGGATGAGCATATCCTCCTGCAGCAGCAGCACGGGGATATCCTCCTCTGGCATGATCAGCGTGCGCGCCACGCGCGGCTCGAACACCTTCAGGATGTTACCGTTAGAGTCTTGCAGGTTCTTGACGATAGTCGGCTGGTAGAGCGTGCCGCCGTTGGCCAGCACCGCCACTGAGTTGAGGAGTTGGAGCGGCGTCGTCGTCACATAGCCCTGGCCAAACGCGGCGTTGTAGGTATCGCCAGTGGACCAACTCTGGCCGTAGGTGCGCCGCTTCCACTGGCTCTCCGGCATGCGCCCGGCTAGCTCGGCCGGCAGCTCGATCCCCAGCTCGGAGCCAATGCCAAACGCCGTTGACCAGCGGTACAGGTCAAAGATGCCCAGCCCGCCAGGACGCAAGGTCACCGGGCTGATGTCGGGGTTGCCACCGCCGACCTGGTAGAAATACACATCGCAGCTCTGCGCGATCCCCTTGAGCATATCCACGCGCTCGTGGCCGCTGCGCAGCCAGCAGACAAACGTCTGTCCCCGGCTGACATCGAGTGGCGCGTACTGGTCTGGCAAGACCAGCCGGCCCGGGCAGAACAGGAATGTCTCCGGGGTGATGACGCCCTCCTCCAGCACCCCGGTCGCCGTGATCATCTTCCACACCGAGCCGGGCGGGTACAGGGCGCTGATGGCGTGATTGACCAGCGGGCGCAGCGGATCATCGAACTGGTCGAAGTAGTACTCGCCGTCAATGGCGCGGGCGAAGCGTGTGTTGTCGTAGGTCGGCCAGCTCACCATGGCCAGCACCTCGCCGTTGCGCGGGTCCATGGCGATGACCACGCCCTGCTGGGTAACCAGGCGCTGTGCCTCAGCATTAACGATGTTGATCCGTCGCGTGAGTGCCTCTTGGGCAGCCTCTTGCAGGGCCAGGTCCAGCGTGAGCTGCACGCTCTTACCCGGCACGCGCTTAACTTCGTTGACCAGCGAGAGACGCTGCCCGGCCACGTCCACGATCCAGGTCTCGGTGCCGCGCGTCCCGGCCAGGTCGGACTCGAAGAACGCCTCGATGCCAGCATAGCCGATGCGATCGAAGGCCGGGTTGTAGCCCAGCTCGCGCAGACGAAGCTCTTCCTCCGGGCCAATTGGCCCCAGGTAGCCGATCACATGAGTCGTCGTGGCCCCGGTGGGGTACTCGCGCACCGACGCCACCTCGACCGACACACCGGGCAGCAGCTCCGACTGCTCCAGGATTTGAGCCATCACCTGGTAAGGCACGTCCGTGGCCACGATGACCGGGCGGAATGGGGCGATGCCCTCGCCTTCGCGCACTATCTCTTCCAGACTGCGCTCGTTGGTGCGCCCGGCAGCGTCGGCCATGCTGCGCGTGGCCGGCACATCCACCAGCGCCGACACGCGACTGTAAACGCTCAGCACTGCCGCCGGGTCATCGGGCAGCCCTGCGGGGGTGATGGCGATGTTGTAGGCGGGGGAATTCTTGGCCAGCGGAATCCCGTTGCGGTCGAGGATCGCCCCGCGCGGCGCCGGCTGCAGGGCGATCTGCAGGCGGTTTTCGCGGGCATCCCGCTCGAACTGGGCCCCGCGCATGAACTGAAGCTCGCCCGTGCGCAGGACCAGGATCATCATCGAGAACACGACAATCGCCTGGAAGAGCACCAGCCGCCAGCCCTGAAAGGGGAGAATGCGTCGCTCCTTCATGGTCAACCCCGTCCGTCATCACCCTGTCTCAGCGCGTCGCCAACACTCACCCCCTGCAAACTGCCCTGCTGCGCCCTGATTGATCTCACCCCCTGGCCTCGCTTCGCTCGGCCTCTCCCTCTCTCCATGCATGGAGAGGGGGTTGTCGAGGCGCGTCAGCGCCGAGACGGGGGTGAGGTTAGAAAGCGCCCCCCTCACTCCAACCGCACGCGGCGCGGCGTCAGCCAATCGTGGGCCAATCCTACCAGACGGAAGACCGGCACGCTCAGCAGCACATGGTAGATCACTGTCGGCAGCGTCACGTTGAGCAGGCCCACGTCCAGAGGGATCGTGTGCCCGTCCAGACGCAGCACGATCAGCAGGCCCAGATGGTAGAGCACCGTCCCGACGCCCATCACCAGCGGGGGGATGAGCAGATTGGTACGCCGCACGTCGCCGAACAGCGCGTCGGCGGCGAAAGCCACCACCACCAGCCCCAGAGCCGACGCGCCAATGGGCGCGATGGACAGCGTATCCCGGATAGCGCCGCCGACCACCCCCCAGAGCATCGCATCATTGACATCGGCCAGCAGCGCCCAGGAGATCACCACCAGGAAGACCAGGTCCGGCGCGCCCCCGCCGATGCGCAGCTCCTGCATGACCGATGCGTCCAGAATGGCGGCGACCAGCACGGCGGGCAGTCCGATATAGCGTATCATGGCATCACCGGCTCATGCCCATCCCCGGCACGCCTACGGCGCGCCCTCCTGGCCCTGGAACACAGTCAGGTCCACCGGCTCGAAGTTAATGAGCACCTGCGCGATCTCCAGCCGGTCGAAGTCCACCAGGCTGCGCACGCGCGCCTCCTGGTAAAGCTCCGTCTCGGCCAGGCTGACGCTGAGCACCTGGCCCACCACCAGGTCGGCGGGGAGCGTCTGGCCCAGGCCGCTGGTCATCACCAGGTCGCCTTCGCGCACGGTGCTGTCAATGGGGATGAAGGCCATGATCAGGTCGCCGGATAGCTGCCCCAACACGACGCCATCGTCGCGCGTGGACTGCAAGCGCGCGTTGACGCGGCTCTTGGGGTCGCTTACCAGCAGCACCTGCGCGCCGGTCGCCGACACCTGGACCACGCGCCCGACCAGGCCGCGCTCGGTCACCACCGGATCGAGCAGGCTCACCCCGTCGCGCCGCCCGCAATTGATCTGGATGGAGCGCACGAAACCCGTCGCGCCCATGCCAATAACATCGCACGTCACGTATTCGTGATCCTCAGGGGCAAAGCGATTGTAGTTGAGCAGGGCCGCCAGCCGGTCGTAGTCCTCCCCCTTCTCGCGGAGTTGGGCCAGCTCTGCCTGGTAGACGGCCAGCGCCTCCTCCAGGTCGTCAATGCGCTGTTTCTGGCGCTGATAGGCAGCCAGATCATCCACCAGCCCGCCCACCGTGCGCGCCGGGCTGCCCACCACGCGCTGGATCAGGTTCAGCGGAACGGTGACGATGCTCTCCAGCGGGCCAAGCGCGCCGGTCATGCTCAACGTGATCAGCAGCAGCACGACCAGCAACATGATGCCGAACGAGAATATGCGGCCCCCACGCCCCACGAGCGGCTCCTCCCTGACTCTGCGTTCAGCGGCCCATTATACCCAGACCGCGATCAACACGCCCCGAACCAGGCGATCCGGGGCGGTGAACAAGTCCTCAGCCGATCGCCTGCCGCCGCCGGAGAGCCTCACCCCCGCTCATCCCGCTGACGCGGGTCTCGCCGCCCCCTCTCCACGACGTGGAGAGGGACTTTGGCCAGCACACCGGCCTTGTCTGTAGGGGCGGGTTTGAAACCCGCCCCTACACATGCCGGCGCTCGGAGACCAGACTTCCGAAGCTTCCGAAGACTTCGGAAGTCTTTGCCAGGGCGAGCGCAGCGAGGTCAGGGAGTGAGGCAGAACAGCGTGCCCGTTAGATGCGATTGCCCTGGCGATCCGGGGCGGGGCGGGGCAGCAGAAACGAAACGGACGACAGCTCAGTGCTGGGTTGAGCCGCGCTCCAGCCCGGCCAACAGCGACCGCAGATTGTCATAGTCTTCGAGGATGCGCCCGGCGCCGCGCGCCACACAGGTCATCGAGTCCTCGGCCAGCCACACGCGCACGTTGACCTCGTCGGCGATGCGCTCGCACAGCCCTTTGAGCTGGCTGCCGCCGCCCGCCATGCAGATGCCGGACTCCATCAGATCGGCGACCAGTTCGGGGGGCGTCTCGTCTAGCGCGTCGCGGATGGTGTCAATGACAATGCCCACCGACGGGTTGAGCGCCTCGCGCAGCTCAATGGACGAGACCTCGACCGCCTCCGGCAGCCCATTGACCAGGTTGCGCCCGCGGATGACCAGCGTGCGCTCCTCCGGCAGCGGGTAGGCCGAGCCGATCTCGATCTTGGCCCGCTCAGCGGTCCGCTCGCCGATCAGCAGGTTGTACTTGCCGCGCATGTACTGGACGATATCTTCGTCCATTTCGTCGCCGGCCACGCGGATCGAGCGGCTGATGACGATGCCGCCCAGCGAGAAGATGGCCACCTCGGTCGTGCCGCCGCCGATGTCCACGACCATGCTGCCGCGTGTCTCCTGGATGGGCAGGCCGGCGCCGATGGCCGCCGCGACCGGCTCCTCGATCAGGAAAGCCTCGCGCGCGCCGGCGCTGATCGTCGCGTCGTAGACGGCGCGCTTCTCCACCTCGGTCACGCCCGATGGGATGCCCACCACCACGCGCGGGCGCGGGATCGGCACCCAGTTCTGCTCGTGGGCCTTGCGGATGAAGTAGTCGAGCATGGCCTCGGTGATCTCGAACTCGCTGATCACGCCATCGCGCAGGGGGCGCACCACCATGTATCGAGAGGTGGGCGTCTTGCCGAACATCTCTTTGGCTTCGCGCCCGACACTGACCGGGCGCCGGGTCTTGCGCTCGATGGCGACGTAAGACGGCTCGTTGATCACAATGCCCTTGCCGCGCACGCTGACCAGGGTGTTGGCCGTGCCCAGGTCAATGCCAATGTCGAGCGAAAACAGGCCCAGCAGCCAGTCCAGGGGACTTACCAACGGTAGGTTTCTCCTCGGTTCGTGTCAGCGCGGCATTATACCACGCAGCAGGGCGCTTGACACGATAGCGCTCATCAAACGCTCATGTTCTCTCAAGGGTAGAGCAGGGTAGAGGAGGGTTTGGAAACCCTCCCCTACCCCCCTACCGTCCTGTTCGCCCGGATCGCGGGCTGGGCCTGTGCACCTACGCGCTGAAAGCCGCAATCTGCCTCTGCAGCCCGCGGCGATCCACCTGCGGGTAATCGTCGAGCAGAGCGTCAAAGCGCTGCATGTACTCGACAAGCTGCGCCCGCGTGTGGGCCTCAAAGCGCATGGTGATCGCCGGCTGCGTGTTGCTGGCGCGCACCAGCCCCCAGCCGTGCTCGAACTCGGCCCGCGCGCCATCCACCGTGATCACTTCGTACTTGTCCTGCAGCCGGTCGCGCACCGCGTCTATGATCTTGAACTTCACATCGTCCGGCGCGGACATGATGATCTCCGGCGTCGCCAGCAGAGTCGGAATCTCGGCCAGCATCTGCGAGAGCGTCTTGTCGGTTTTGCTGAACAGCTCCAGCACCTTGAGCGCCACCAGCGGCGCGTCGTCGAAGCCGTAGTAGTCCTCGCCGATGAACATATGCCCGCTGACTTCGCCGCCGATCAGCGCGCCGACTTCGGCCATCTTCTGCTTCATCAGGCTGTGACCGGCTTTCCACATCACCGGCTTCCCCCCATGCGCGCGGATGACATCGGGCAACACCTGGCTCGACTTGACGTCGAAGACCACCGGCGTGCCGGGGTGCCGCGAGAGCAGATCGCGGGCCAGCAGGGCCAGCAGGCGGTCGGCGGCCACATGATGGCCGTGCTCGTCAATCAGCCCGCAGCGGTCGGCGTCGCCATCGAAGCCGATGCCGAAGTCCGCGCCGTGCTGGACGACGGCGGCCTCCAGGTCTTTGGTCAGTTCCGGGTCTTCGGGGTTGGGCACATGGTTGGGGAACGTGCCATCTGGCTCGCAGAAAAGGCAGATCACCTCGACGCCCAGGTCGCTCATCACCGGCGGGACGAAGGTGCCGCTGAGGCCGTTGCCCGCGTCCACCACCACCTTCAGCCGGCGGCTGCCCATCGTCACCTTGCGCTTGATCGCGTCCATGTGGCGGCCGGCCATGGCCAGGTCGGTGCGCCGCTCGCCCGCCCCCACGATGAAGTCGTCGGTCAGGATCAGCGTGAGCAGGTCTTGAATCTGCTCGCCAGCCAGAGCCAGGCGGCCATAGGCCATCTTGATCCCGTTGTATTTGGTCGTCAGGTGACTGCCGGTGACCATGATGCCCCCGGCGCGCTCATGCGACGAGGAGGCGAAGTAGACGGCGGGCGTCATCACCGGGCCGATGTCAGTCACGCGCAGGCCGGTGCTCAGCAGCCCCTCGATGATGGCGTCCTTGAGCGGCGGCGTGGAGAGGCGGTTGTCGCCGCCGACGAACACCTGGGTCAGACTCAGCTCGCGCTGCACGTAGGTGCCGTAGGCCTGACCGACCAGCCGGGCCAGCCCCGGCGTGAGCTGCGCATCCGGCCCTTCCACCGAGCCGCGAATGTCGTACTTGCGAAAGACTGCTGTGGGTACATGCGCCATGCGACTTCCTCCCATCCAGGTACTGTGCGCGCCAGGTTATCCCGCAGCGCATTATACCGTAGCGCGGGCGTGCGAAAAAAAGGCGCGTCTTGGGAAGGAAATTCACCACAGAGGGCGCAGAGAACACAGAGAAAGACACAGAGGGATTCTGAGGTCTCTTTCCTCTGCGCCCTCGGCATCTCGGCGGTTCAAGACTCTTGCAGTGCGCTCAGACGTGGGAAACGACGCAGCGCCAAGGGAGGATCTGTGCCGTTTCCCAGGTGCATTGATATTCGCACTCAGAAAAGCGATCGATTTCGAGCGGTAAAGTCAGTGGAATCCGGCAACTCACCCTATAGCTTGGACGAACAATCCCGCCATGGGCACTGAATTCATCTACTCCCAGATCGCCGAAACTCTATTGCTTCCGAACCTCTCACTTGGTACCTTGCGCCTTAAAAGCCTCAACCATCTCAGCTACCTGTTTCTTCAGCGGCCCTGGAATACTGGGGCAATCGAAAGGGCAGTTCCGCACTATGTAGTAGTTGAAAGCGCCTTCGGCAGCCTGATCCACCAGGGTTTTAAGATTTTCGAGGTTGGGATCAGCGCGTTTGATGATTTCCTGCTGCACATCTTGGGTGAAACCGCCGATTCTCTCCCAGACTTCTACCTGCTTATCAGTATCAAATCGTTGAGCTAACTGGGCGAGGGCTTCCGTGTTTTTTGCTTCTCCTGCAGCCAGTTTCTGCTGGAGTTGAGGAGCGAGGTTTAGTAGTTGGATATATTTGCGTATTGTAGGGATGCCCACCCCTGTTTCATGGCTAACGGCTTGCAAGTTTCCAAATCTATCGAGAAGAGCTTTGAAGGCAATAGCCTTGTCGCGCGGATTCATGTCTGCACGGTGTACGTTCTCAACTAATGATATAGCTGTGGCATCGGCGTCAGCCATACTGTCACGCACGATAGCAGGGATCATTGACCACCCAAGCTGCTTGCACGCAAGCAAACGGCGCTGACCAGCGACAAGCGCGTAACGGCCGTCCGGCTTCTGAAACACCGTGATAGGGCTTAGAAGCCCTTGCCTTCCAATACTCTTCGCGAGGTCTTCGATGGTGCTGTCGTACTGACCATCGGCGAGATTCTTACGTGTGTTGAACTCAGATATATCGACATCTTGGATAGGGATCTCTCGTACAATCATTGGTAACCTCCACGAATCACTAATCTGATACTCTTTTCTCAATATGACTTCTCTCGGTGATACTTCAACTCTGCTCTGCATCTATGGCCAGTAGTCGAGTGCAGTTATTGAGCCAGAACAACAGGAAAGCCGACCATCACTTGCTAGACAAGTCACTACATTACATTGTAGCTGATGGAGGGCCAAATGCAATGGTTTGACTGAGGAAGTTGATCTCTGTGGCTATTGGCTCAGCCCCAGAATGTCTCGCCTAGCGGGGGCAAGGCAATCCAGGGCGCAGCAGAGCAGCGCCCCTACCTGACAGGGTCGGCACGCACCCCGCTGCGCGAAGACAGACTCCCAGCGCCTGGGGATCGCGCCGAAACTCAACTCACCGCAAACGCCAACCGCCCGCCGGCCAGGTCCGCGTCAATGGTCACCGTCGTG
>JBBIHG010000003.1:0-5626 GCA_037447125.1 Chloroflexota bacterium
CTCTCCATTCGAATGGAGAGGGGACAAGCCGAGCGTAGCGAGGCTGGGGGTGAGGCTAAGCCAGAGCGCGGCAGCGCACGGCCCCGACCTGACAGGCCGTTCGTGGACCCGCGAAAAGGAAGCGAAGTCCCCCTGAGAGGAGTCAGACACTCCTGGCACGGGGATCCGCCCCACCCCGCGTCGCGCAGGGCAGTGGTGAGGCGGATCGCCGGCTCTGGCCGGTCACCCCACGTTGAACGACGATCCGGCCGTGGTCAGGATGTTGCCATCCGTGCCGACGATGACGAGCTGCACCTGGTAGCCGCCAGGGGGCAGCGCCCCGCCCATGATGCTCTCCAGCACGCCGTTCGTCACCCCGCTGCGATTGCGCCAGTTGTTGACATCACCCAGCGTTGTCCAGTCCCCGAACGGCCCGCCGCGAATCTCGACTTTGTAGAACATCGCGGCGCTGGGGTCGAAGGCCGCCGTGCCGGAGATATCTACCTGCTGCCCGGCGGGGTAAGTCTGCCCTGGGACGGGTGAGGCAATGTACGCGGTCACGCCAGGTGCGCCGCCGCTTGCCTGGGGCTGGGGCTGAAAGGTGAGCATCTGCTCGTTACAGGCATACTGCGGCAGGATGGCGATGCCATTGGCTTGCGCCCACAGTCGCGCGGAGAAAGCGTCTTCCGGGATGGCTGGCGGGACGATGAACAATTGCTCGCTCACGCCAGGGACGGCGCTGACGATCTCGATCGGCACCTGGCAGTAGCGCGGGGGCACCGTCTTGCCCGACGAGTCAGCGGCGGCGATGGCGTTCGCCAGATTGGTCTCGACGGGGAAGACGTGCACGCGGATCAGCCCCGGCTCCACCTCGACTAGCTGCGGGCCGTTGGCCGAGGCGGGCGGCGGGCTGGTCGGCGCGGGCGCTACCAGGTTGCCGCTCACATCGGGGATGGCCGCCGGACCGTCGAGGAACCACTCGAAGATACCCGGCTGGCAAGTCGTGGCCGGGTCGCGCAGCGCCGTGCGCGAGATGTTGCAGATCTGGCGCTGGTGAACGCCGCCGGGCGGCTGCAGGTGCGCGTCATCGGGCGGGCGCGGGCCTAGCTGGTCGAGCAGGCCCGGCGTGTTGTAGATGGCGGTCATCACCCCGTTCCAGATCGGCGCCGCGCCATCCAGGCCGGAGATGTTGATCATCGCCGCGTTGTCGGTGTTGCCGGCCCACACGCCGACGGCGATGTTGCGCGTGAAGCCAACCGTCCAGTTGTCCTTGAAGTCGTTGGTCGTGCCCGTCTTGACCGAGGTGGGAATGCCCGGCGTGTAGAGCGGACTGCGCGCGCCCATCGCCGGCGTGCGCGCGTCGTTGTCGGCCAGGATGTGGCTGATGATGAAGGCGACGCGCGGGTCGAGCACCTGCTGCCCCTCGGCCAGCACGCTCACCGAACGGTCGGTCAGGCGCGTGTTGGGTGGGCAGCGCCGCTGGTACTCGAACAGGATCTCCCCGCCAGAAGTGGTCACGCAGGCGATGGACGCGGTCGGCACGTAGACGCCGCCGTTGGCCAGTGTGGCGAAGGCGGTGGTCAGCTCCAGCGGCGAGACCTCGCCGCCACCAAGCGTCAACGACAGGCCGTAGCGTCCCGGCTCCGACGACAGGCTGGTCACGCCGACGCGGTTGAGCATCCAGATCAGGTACTCGACGCCGACCTGGCGCAGCGTCTTCACGGCGGGGATGTTGTATGAGTTGGCCAGCGCCTCGCGCAGGCGCACCGGCCCGTGATGGGTACGGTCGTAGTTGACCGGCACATAGTCGGGCTGGCCAGGGATGGGGATGCGCGTCTCGGTATCCCAGAGGACCGTCGCCGCGTTCCAGCCGTGCTCGAAGGCGGCGGCATAGGTGAATGGCTTCATGGCGCTGCCGGGCTGTCGTCGGGCGGTGGTAACGTTCACCTGGCCGTCAATGGCCTCGTCGTTGAAGTCCACGCTGCCGACCATAGCCAGAATCTCACCCGTCTCGGGGCGGATGACGACCACGGCGGCGTTGTTCATGTTGTGCGCCGCCCTCAGTTGGGCCACCTGGCTGCGCGCTATGCTCTCCGCCAGGCGTTGGATGTCCATGTTGACGGTGGTGTAGACTTGCAGGCCGCCGCGCGCCAGCTCGCGGCGGAAGACATCGGCATTGAGCGCCGGCACGCGGTCGGGCAGGCTGGCGAGCTGGCTCTGCACATAGACGACGAAGTGCGGCGCGGAGTCCAGGGCGATGTTCGGGCTGACGAAGTTGAGCGGTTCAGCGAAGGCGGCGTTGGCCTCCTGGCGGGTGAGGTAGCCCTCGGCGACCATGCGGTCGAGCACCAGGCGGCGGCGCTCCATCACCCGCCGCTGTACGTTCGGGTCGGGGTTGAGTGGATCGAGTTCCGCCGGGGCCTGGGGCAGGCTGGCCAGCAGGGCCGCTTCGCCCACTGTCAGCGCCGAGGCGGGCTTGCCGAAGTAGGTTTGCGCCGCGGCCTCGACGCCATAGGCCAGGTTGCCATAGGGAATCTCGTTGAGGTACAGTTCCAGAATCTCATCCTTGCCCATGCGCTGGGTCAGGATCACCGCCAGCAGCGCTTCATCCATCTTGCGGTTGAGTGACTGTTCGTACTTGTACTCGTCGGTGAAGAGCACGTTGCGGATAAGCTGCTGGGTGATTGTGCTGCCGCCGGAGACGATGTAGCCATAGCGCGCGTACTGCCACGCCGCGCGGGCGATGCTGGGAATATCAATCCCCCGGTTCTCGTAGAAAGTATCGTCCTCGATGGCGATGGTCGCCTGGATCATGTGCTCCGGCATCTGGTCGAGCGAGATGCGCGTGCGGCGTCCTTCGCCGATGACCTGGTACAGTTCGGTTCCCTCGTCGTCGTAAATAACCGTCGTCTCAAACGACTGGTAGCTGGTCAGTTCCTCAAGCTGGTCAATCTCGCCCTCGAGCCGGTTGCTGTAGTGGTTGTAGACCAGGAACAGGGTGAACAGAGTGGTGAGCATCAGCGCGCCGACCATACCCACGCACCCCAGGATGATCCCCGGCCCCACCGCGATCCCGCGCCGGCGGCGCCGCCGGGCGCGATCCGGACTGCCATAGGGCGGCTGGCCCGCCATGACCGGCGGCATGGTGTAGCCCGGTGAGGGTGTGACGGGCCGTCCCTGCCGGCCGCGGCGCTTGCCGCGCCGGGTCTGGCGTGGCGGAGGCCCCTGGGGAGGCGGGGGCTGGTAGTGCGAATAGGGCTGCTGGGGCGGATAGTTCATAGGCGTGTCGCTCTTGATGAGTCGGGAGTCAGGAGTGGGTTAGGAGTCACGAGACTCTGCCTGCTCACCCTCGCCCCGATTCTAACACGCCAAAAGGCGCGCCTGCTATGCCGTTCGCCTACGTCCAGCGAACGTTTGCATAGCGGCATGGCGGGCGCGCACCGTCAAACGACCTGCGATAGCGCAGCCTAACCGATCAGCCATTTCTTCGCCTCAAGCTGCATACAGCACCGCTCTTGTGCGCTCGATCGACTGTAGGAAATAGGGGTTCGTGATGGCCGAGGCCACCACAAGATCCACCGGGCGCGCGAAGAGCATTTCCAGCGCTTCGAGCAAGCCAAAATAACGGTCGGCATAGCCTGCTCCGGCTTCAGGCTCGAACTCAACCAGAAAATCGAGGTCGCTCTGATCGTCCTGGAAGTCGCCCGACACGGCTGAGCCAAAGACCTCCAGCCGCCGCACCCGGAAACGACGACATAGAGCGACGAGTTCACCTCGCCGCAACTCACTGTCCGCGATCATCGGTGGCTTTCCATCCTCAGCGCGCCCAGAAACCCTTGGATGCCCAGGGCCGAACAATGCCTCACCTTGAGCAGCGTGCGCCTAGCCCTGGTCTGTCTTGGGCTTGGGCGGCGCGTTGTTGTCGTCGTAGAACTGGTCAATCATCTCGAAGATGCGCGCGCGAAATTCCTCCGGCTTGTCAATATTCTTCATGACGATCTCGACATTGCCGCTGCCCGCCGTCTCGATGCGGATGTCGCCGTGGCCGAGCAGACGGCGGATGATGCCGTAGCTGATGGAGATATCCTGGACCTGGTTGAGCGGGACGGCGCGCTCCTCCTTGGTGAAGACACCGGTCCGCCGCACGACGGAGCGGGGAGTGAGCCCCAGATAATTCTGGCGCCACCACAGCAGCCAGATACCCAGGCTGAAGATGGTCTTCAGCCAGAACTGCGGGCGGCGCTTACTCTGTCTCTTGAGAATCAGCATGTCGTCGGTCACGGGGTAATTCCTCCTGAGCAGACTGCGAAATGAGTGTGACATCCGGGGATGGTTGGTTGGCCCGGAAGAAGACGGCGATGATGACCACCACAGCGGTGAAGCCCAGGCCGACCACAATCCCGGCGAAGATCGCCTGGCCCACAGAGGTCTCTTCAACCAGCAGGGCGTAGAGCACCACCCACAGCAAATTGAGGATGGCGCCGGTGCCCCCCAGGGTCAGCGTCGCGCCCCAGGCCCGGCGAATGGCGATATACAGGACAAACAGCGTGATGGCGAACAGTACCAGAAAAATGACGCCCATGCAGCGCTCCTTCCTCCACCAGCGATCACAGGTGGCGTGTGCCTCGATGCACGCAGCACGCTCGTGTCTTCAAGTGTAGCTTATTCCGCGCGCGGGGGGAAGAAGCCGCAGCGATCGGCGGTCAGTTGCCGGTCGCCGGTGGGCGCGGCCTCACGGGTTCGCCCACTCAATGCGCGGGCGAGATGCGCCGACCGAAGATGTTGGACGGCCCATCCGCAGCCACTCTTGTTGGACTTCGCCACGCTTGGTGAATGTTTCCATTTTGGTATATGCTGGGGGCATGATGGCCTACTGGTGCGCCCGCATGATCGCACAAATGTTCTATGATATAATCGAGATAATTGCGATGTTCCCTGCTCCGCGCCTTTACGAGCGGGCGGTGGGCATCGCTGAGAGCTAGGAACCACTCATGGCCAATCCCTTCCGCCGAGGCGGCAAAGACGACGATAAGCGTCGCCCCGATCCCCGCGACCGTGGGCGCACCGCCGACCGCGACTGGGCCGAGCCCGGCCTGCGAACCCAGTTCCCCTACGGTGGCCTGGGGGATTCTTCGCGCAGCCGCCAGCCCGAATCGGAGGAGAAGCCAGGCGGGCGCTTCGGTTTTCTGCGGCGGGGCGGCGACGAGGATAACTCCGCGCCGCCGCCAGCCCGTCCCACCGGGCGCTACGGCACGCCCCCAGCAGACCGCCGCACAGGTCCGCGTGGCGGCGCTGAGGAAGAGAAGAAAGGGCGGATGGGCTTTCTGCGGCGGGGCGGAAAAGACAAAGAGGACCAGGCCGAGCGGCGCGGACCCTTCCTGCCTGGGGGGGCCGGCACGGGGCTGGATTCCCGCGATGCTCAGCGCGGCGTCGGAGCGGGCACTTTCGGGCGGCGCGACCGCCCCGATGATCCCCGTGCGCTGGGCGGGGCCGACCGCGAGCGAGGGCCCACGCCATCCGGCGTTTTCGGGGCGCGACGCGATCGCGACGACGATCCCCGTGCGCTGGGCGGGGCCGACCGCGAGCGCGGCCCCGCGCCGTCCGGCGTTTTCGGGGCGCGACGCGATCGCGACGACGATCCCCGTGC
>JBBIHG010000003.1:5726-8354 GCA_037447125.1 Chloroflexota bacterium
CCGCGCCGTCCGGCGTTTTCGGGGCGCGACGCGATCGCGACGACGATCCCCGTGCCCTGGGTGGGGCCGACCGCGAGCGTAGCCCCTCGCCGTCCGGCGTCTTCGGGGCGCGACGCGATCGCGACGATGATCCCCGTGCGCTGGGCGGGGCCGACCGCGAGCGCAGCCCCGCGCCGTCCGGCGTTTTCGGGGCGCGACGCGATCGCGACGACGATCCCCGTGCGCTGGGCGGGGCCGACCGCGAGCGAGGGCCCACGCCATCCAGCCCCTTTGGCGCGAGCGGGCGGGGACCTGCTGCGCCAGACGCCCAGCGCGAGGCGCGCTTCGGGGCTGCGCCGCGTGCCATGCCGGGACTGGACGATCGCAGCGCGGCGAGCCGGGCGCCCGTGCCGCAGCGCCCGCCGGGCGCACGCCCGCTTGCTGAGCCGGCCAGGAAACAGGATGAGGAGCGCAAGTCGCGCCTGCCGTTTGGGAAGCGCGGCGGCAAAGACGCTGATAAGAAGAAGGACGCCGACAAGTCGGCGCGGGCGTTCAGCGCCTCGGCAGCCAGTCGCAGCGATGCCGCTGCCCCGCCGATCGGCGCGCGGCGCCCGCCAGCCGAGCCGAACCTACCGCTGGGAGGACGGGGGCGCGAGCCAACCTCGGCTGCCCAGGCACCGGGTCGCGCGCGCGGCGCAGCAGCCCCCGCCGAGCCGGCCCGCCGCTCGCGTGACGCGGTGCCCGATGCGCGCCTGGCAGCCCGCCCGTTGCCGGGCGGGCGCGACAAAGGCGCCTTCACCATTCACCAGGGCCTCGATTTCGAACGCAAGCTCGACCTGATCGGTGTGGCGCTGATCGGGTTCGCGCTGGTCGCCTTCTTCTCGGTCATCCCCTCGGTGTCGTTTGGGCTGCTGCCAGAGCCACACTCAGGACTGACCGGCGCGCTGGACAGGTTGCTGGGGCAGTTGTTCGGCTGGGGTAAGCTGGTCTGGCCGGTGATCGCCTTCGGCGCCGGCGTCTGGCTGATGGTGAAGAGCTTCGAGCATTCGGGCATCGAGCTGAACTTCATGCGTCTGGTCGGCGGGGTGATGCTTTACGCCTGCGTGCTGGCCTGGCTGCACATGCTGACCCTCGTGGACGACACCGCTCCCTCTGTCGAAGCCTTCCGTCCCATCTCCTACGAGCTGGCCATGGAGCAGCAACGCGGCGGGGGGTGGGTCGGCCACCAGATTTACCTTTTCTTGCTCGGCCAGCTTCTGGACTGGGGCACGGTCTCCGTGCTGATCGCCTGGCTGATCATGAGCCTGATGCTCGCCTTTAACCTGTCGGTGGTCGAGCTATGGACGCGCCTGGCGCTCGGTCTGGCCAGCCTGCGCCTGAGTCCGGAGGAGCGCGCGCGCAAGCGCGAAGCGCGCGCGGTGCTCAAGGCGGGGCGCGTCGAGGCGCGGCGCCCCGGCGTCGAGGGAGTGGCGCTGGCGGCTGGCGTCGCAGTGGGTGCGGCAACGGGCAAACAGGCGAGCGGATCGCCCGCCGCAGCGACACCGCCCACCACGGACGAAGCGTCGCGCCCGGCGCCGCGCATCATGCGACGGGGTGCCATGGCCGCTGACGAGTCCGCGGCAACAGCCGGCGCGCCAGCGAGCGAGGGACGCCCCATGCTGCCGGGGATGGTGGACGAGTCTGCTCCGGCCAGTGGCGCGGCGGAGCAACCATCGCGCCAGCCCTCGCGGCGACCGCTGGCACCAGCAAGCGGCCCGGCGATTGCCGGAACGGACGCCGAGAGCGCCGGGCACCCTCGCCGCCCGCTGCCGGGCGATGCCAGGCCAGATGACGAAACTCCACCGCCTTTGGGAACGTTGAGACGCGGGGAGCCGCCTGTGGGGCGTGAGCCGGGCAACGAGACGCCCGATCGCGCCGCCGCGCGCCCCGGCAGCGCCGGCGGGCCAGAGCGCGTCCCCTTCGCCCGGCCAGTCACCGGGACTGAAGACGGTGAAGAGCGCCCGCTGCTGCCGCTGCCCGCGCGCCGCCGCCCGCCAGAGCCGCTCGCGGGCGTGCCGGGTGACGAGGGCGCTGAGCCGGAGGCCAGGCCGGGGCGCGGCGGACGGTTCGGCAGATTCCTGCGGCGCGGGCGGGCCGATGCAGGCGAGGAAGAGAGCGCGCCCCGGAGCGAAGCTGCGCCACCCGCCGGCGAAGCCAGCGCCACTGAACCACCTGCCGCGCCGCGCCGCCGTTTCGGGCCGTTCGGGCGGCACGCGCCGGAGGGCGAGGAGACCCCGCCTGCCAGCGCGCCAGCAGATGCCGCCGCCAAACCGGACGACCAGCCGCCAGCGCGCCGGCGTCTGCCGTTCGGGCGCAAGTCGCACGAAGGTGAGGACACTGCCGAGAGCGGCGCTGAGCCGAAAGCCGCCGGGTCGCCGGAGTCGCCGGGCGAGCGCGGACGTCTGCCCTTTGCGCGCAGTCCGCTGGAACGCACTCTACGCGACGCCGAAGAGATTGCCGAGAGCGGCGCTGAGCCGAAAGCCGCCGGGTCGCCGGGAGAACGCGGACGCCCCCCCTTTGCGCGCAGCCCGTTGGAACGCACTCCACACGACGCCGAAGAGATTGCCGAGAGCGGCGCTGAGCCGAAAGCCGCCGGGTCGCCGGGAGAGC
>JBBIHG010000003.1:8454-88387 GCA_037447125.1 Chloroflexota bacterium
GCCGAGAGCGGCGCTGAGCCGAAAGCCGCCGGGTCGCCGGGAGAGCGCGGACGCCTGCCCTTCGCCCGCGGTCCGCTGGAACGCACTCCACGCGCCGCCGAAGACATTATCGAGAGCAGCGCGGAGCCGATAGCCGCCGACTCGCCGGGTGCGCCGGGCGAGCGCGGACGCCTGCCCTTCGTCCGCAGTCCGCTGGAACGCGCCCCGCGCGACGCTGAAGAGATTGCCGAGAGCGGCGCTGAGCCGAAAGCCGCCGGGTCGCCGGGAGAGCGCGGACGCCCCCCCTTTGCGCGCAGCCCGTTGGAACGCACTCCACGCGACGCCGAAGAGATTGCCGAGAGCGGCGCTGAGCCGCAAGCCGCCGGGTCGCCGGAGGCGCCAACCGGGCGATTGCGCCCCTTCCTGGAACGGGGAGCGCCGCCGCCCGCCGGCCCGGTCGAGCCGCGCCGCGCGCCCTCTGAACCCGCTCCGATCACGCCGCCCGCACGGGACGAGGAACGTCATCCAGAGCGCCATTCCGAGCGCGGCGGGATGGGCGATGCGGCTGCTGCTGCAGGCGCATTGGGGGCGGCGGCTCTGTTGGGTCGCGCCCTGAGTCGCGACCAGTCGGGCGATGACAAGCCGGTGCGCGCCCCCCTGCCAGACGAGAGCGCCCCCACTGACAAGGCTACCCTGCGCGCCCCGCTGCACGGCGCGATCCCTCCCCCCACGCCGCGCGAGGGTGAGCCGCACCTGCGCCGCGAGATGCCCGTGGCGGCGGACGAAGCACCCACGAGCGAGGGCGCGCCGCCGGATGAGGCGCAGCTCCCCTTCACCGAGCGGATGGCGCGTCCGGCGCACCCCGAACTGCTGCGCCGCCGCGAGCAGTTGGAGGGACGGGGCCCGCGACCTGTGCCCGGCGTGCCCCTGCCAGAGCCGAAGCCGCCCGCCGGCGACCCCACCCCTACCCGCCGCGCCGAGCCGCTGCCGGAGACAGTGCTGGAGCCAGAACCCGATCCCGGCCCGACCAAAACGCCGGACCCGGCGCATCTCGCCGATTCGCAGCCCACCACACCGGCTCTCCGCGACACAGCCAAAGCCGGGCAGCCCACGGCAGAGCGCACCGCGCCGCCGGTTATGCGCCGCCCCGCGCCACCCCCCCAGCCTCCGCCGCGATCCGCGGGGCCGGTGGCGGTCGCCGGCACCGGCAGCAGCGCGCCAGAGCGTCGCGCCGCCGCGCCCGCCCCCCGCCAGATTGCCTACGAGCTGCCCGATTTCCACAAGCTGCTCAAGCGGGGCGAAGAGCGGCGCGTCAACGATGATGTGCTGCTCGAGAAGGCGCGAGTCATCGAGGATACGCTGGCCAGCTTCAGCGCGCCGGGCAAGGTCGTCGAGGTCAACCCCGGCCCGGTCATCACCCAGTTCGGCATCGAGCCGGACTACCTGATCACGCGCAGCGGCAAGAAGCAGCGCGTCAAGGTGGGGGCCATTGCCCGCCTGGACGCCGACCTGGCCCTGGCCCTGGCCGCCAAGTCGATCCGCATTGAAGCGCCGGTGCCGGGCAAGAGCATGGTCGGCATCGAGGTGCCCAACAACGAGGTGGCCCTGGTCAGCCTGCTGGACATCATGGAAGCGCCGGAGTTCACGCGCATTGAGTCCCGGCTGCGCCTGGCCCTGGGGCTGGGCGTGGACGGAACGCCGGTCGCCGCCGACCTGACGGCCATGCCGCACCTGCTCATCGCCGGCACAACCGGCTCCGGCAAGTCGGTGTGCGTCAACGCCATCATCGCCTGTCTGCTGTTGCAGAACACGCCGGACGACGTGCAGTTCATCATGGTAGACCCCAAGCGTGTCGAGCTGACCAGCTATAACGGCATTCCGCACCTGGTCGCGCCGGTCGTCGTAGACCTGGAGCGGATTGTTGGAGTGTTGCAGTGGGTGCAGCGCGAGATGGAGTCGCGCTACCACAAGTTTGCGGCCATCGGCGCGCGCAACATCCTCGACTACAACAAGAAGATCGGCCCCGACCAGCGGCGGATGCCTTACTACGTGGTGGTCATTGACGAACTGGCCGACCTGATGATGCTGGCTCCTGACGAGACGGAGCGATTGCTGGCCCGCCTGGCGCAGATGGCCCGTGCGACCGGCATTCACCTGATCATCAGCACGCAGCGGCCTAGCGTGGACATCATCACCGGGCTGATCAAGGCCAACTTCCCGGCGCGCATCGCCTTCATGGTCGCCTCGTCGGTAGACTCGCGGGTCATCCTCGACCAGCCGGGCGCGGAGAAGCTGCTGGGGCGCGGCGACATGCTCTTCCAGTCGCCGGACGCCGCCGCGCCGCAGCGGATGCAGGGCGTCTACGTTTCCGACGAGGAGATCACGCGCATCACCAGCTTCTGGCGCACGCAGCTTGTGCAGAAGGCCGGCTCCGATGGTCTGGCCTTGCCGGGCCGCGAGATCGCGCTCGGCGCCGAGGAAGGGCGCGGAGCGCGCGTGGGCCGCCGCGCCAGCCAGCCGCCCGCCCAGCAGGCGGCGCTGTGGGATACGGAAGAGATCAGCGACGCGGACGGCGACGGCGAGGACGATCTGTACGACCAGGCGGTTGAGCTGGTGCAGAGCCTGCGCAAGGCGTCCATCTCGCTGCTGCAGCGCCAGTTGCGCATCGGCTACACGCGCGCGGCGCGGCTGATTGACCGCATGGAGGAGGATGGCATCATCGGCCCGGCGCAGGAGGGCAGCAAGCCCCGCGAGGTGATCAAGTACGATTGAGTGGTCAGTCGGGAGTCATGGGTCTGGAGTTCGGGGACTGGTGCCAGATTCCAGACTCGTAATCTCCTATCATGTAACCGCAGGCGTTTCCCATCAGGTTGAACTGAGAACCAGGATGAGCATTCCTCAACCCTTTCCGTACCAGGGAAGCAAAAGGAAGATCGCGGATACCATCATCGCGCAGCTTCCCGATGATGTGAATACTCTGATTGAGCCTTTCGCTGGTTCAGCGGCCATCTCGGTGGCGGCAGCGACCAAAGCGAAGGCTCAGCATTTCGTGCTCAACGACGTGAACGCTCCCCTGATGGCCCTTTGGAACGAGATCATCAACCAGCCTGATTGGCTGGCTACTCAGTACGAGCACCTGTGGACTGCCCAGAGAGGCCGGGAGAAAGAATACTACTTCACCATCAGAGATGAGTTCAACCGGACTCACCAGCCCCACCATCTACTCTATTTGCTCGCCAGGTGTGTGAAAGCATCCATTCGCTACAACACGGATGGCGATTTCAACCAAGGCCCGGACAACAGAAGAAGAGGCATGCATCCTGTTACCATGCGCCGGAACATTCTGGCTACCTCGCAACTTCTGAAAGGCAAGACAACCGTTCACGCGCTTGACTATCGGGAAATCATCTACGAAGCGCGCCCTCTCGATGTGATTTACATGGATCCGCCTTATCAAGGGGTGTGCAAGAAACAAGACCCGCGTTATCTGCAAAGCCTGTCGTTCGAGTCGTTTGTCGCCTCTCTGCACGCGCTCAATCTAAGAAATATATCCTACATTGTCAGCTACGACGGGCGAACAGGCACCAAAACCTATGGTGAGACGCTCCCCAAATCGCTTGATTTGAGGCACCTTGAGATCGAAGTGGGGAGATCGTCCCAAGAGACGCTTCTGGGACGCAACAAGATAACCTTTGAGTCTTTGTACCTGTCTCCGGCCCTGTGTGCCCGTCTCGAAGGCCGGCCCACCCCTTTGCGCCAGATGGCGCTATGGGCTTGAGAGCATGACCGCACAAGACCTTCCCTCAGAGTTTCTGGAATTCTTGAGCAGCATCAGTAGCAAGCGCCCGCGCACTGTCATCGAGCATATTCTCAGGCACGGCTACATAACCACCGAAGAACTCAAAGAACGCTATGGCTATAACCATCCCCCACGAGCCGCTCGTGATGTCCGCGAACAGGGAGTCCCGCTGGTCACCTTTCGGGTCGTGGGGAGTGATGGGCGGCAAATCGCCGCTTATCGGCTTGGCGATCCCGCTGAAGCCAGAATGGATAAGCTTGGCGGACGCAAGAACATTCCCAAACACCTCAAGAAGGAGCTTGTGACGATCAGTGGCTCCCAGTGTGCCATCTGCCTTGAAGACTACGCGGCCAGTTATCTTCAGGTTGACCATCGCATTCCGTACCAAGTCAGTGGGGAGCAGAGTTCTACACGTCTTGTTGACGACTACATGTTGCTCTGTGGGTCATGCAATCGGGCGAAATCGTGGGTCTGTGAGCACTGTGAGAACTGGCAAACCCTGAAGTCGCGTGAAGTCTGTGCGTCCTGCTATTGGGCATACCCGGACTCATATGACCATGTGGCGATGCGACCTATCCGCAGACTGGAAATTGTGTGGTCACAAGGCGAAGAGCTGACCTTCGACGAACTTAAGAGACGCGCCGAACTCTGCGAAGAAACCTTGCAGCAGTACATCAAGGCTGTTCTGGCTCGCCATCTAGGGCACGAGCAACGCACGAACGACCTGCAAGACCGGCCCTGGCCCCATGCGCCTGCTGCTGCGCGAACCCTACGACACCGGCGCGCGCGCGTGGCCCAGTTCGACTGGACGCACGCGGCCCCGCAGTGCGACGCGGCGCTGCTCAGCGGACGATGAGCCACACGCCGACGAACAGCACGACGATGCCGATCAGGCGTTGCGCGTCGAGGTGATGGACTTCGGTGCCCAGCAGCCCGAAGTGATCGAGCACCACGCCCAGGACGAGCTGCCCGGCGACGATGAGCGTCACCGTCGGCGCGACGCCGACGCGCGGGATGGTGTAGCTGACCGCGCTGAGGATGACCAGCCCCATCAGCCCCACCCCCAGTGTGTACCAGGGCACGCTGCGAAACTCGCCCAGGCGACCACCGCCACGCAGCAGCAACGGCACGGTCACGGCCAGCGCTCCGCCAATGTGCACGATGAAGATGCTCTCCAGCAGCCCCAGCCGCTGCGTCATCAGGCTGGCCAGCGGTCCCTGCAAGCCCACCGCCAGCCCGCCCAGCAACCCCAACAACACCACAATCACCAGTGTCGGCATAATGACTACACTTCTCCAGCATACAACCCGGCTAATCGTTGGACGAGACGAAGAGTCATCTGCGCGTCGCCGAGGGCGCTGTGTGTGCCTGCCGGGGCGACGCCCACCATCGCGCAGGCCGCGCTGAGTTTCTGCCAGGCGAACGACTGGCGTGCGCGGTTCCACTGGCCATGGTACTCAGCAAAACGCAGCATGGCGCAGTGCCAGGGCGCTGCCGGGAATCGCTCCAGTTGGTAGGCCGCGCAGGTCTGGTTGAGCATCCGGCGGTCGAAATCGGCATTGTAGGCGACGATGGTCCGCTCCTTGAGCACGGCGGTCAGTTCGGTGTAGACCTCCGGGAAGGCCGGCGCGTCCCTGACCATGTCCGCCGTGATGCCGTGCACGCGGCTGGCGTCCGGCAGAATAGGCACCGTGGGCCGGACCAGGCGCACCAGTAGCGGCTCTCCCGTCTCGTCAATGACGGCGACCTGCACGATCTGGTCGCGCTGGCCCAGGCCGGTCGTCTCGGTATCCAGCACGACCAGCGGCTCCTGAAGCACCTCGTAAGCCCAGCGCAGCGCGCGGGCGCGGTAATCGGCCAATGCTCCGCGATCCATAGCCTGCTCTCCTGCTGCTCACATATCCATGGGCTTAAGGAAATCGGCGACGATGGTCTTCTGCCCGACGCCGCCGGGGAAGAGCACGTCCACCTGTTCCAGGTCGCCGCTGGCCCGCGCGCTGATGACCACGCCCTCACCGTAGCGGACATGCCAGACCAGGTCGCCGCCCTTGAAACGCGCTGCCGGCGCGGGGCGCGCGGCCTTCTCGCGCGGGCGATCTTCGACGCTCGCGCCCCGGTCCCAGCGAATGAGCGCCTGGAAGCTGTCGCGGGCCAGGTCGGCCTGCAGGCGCAGGCTAAGCGGCGAGCCTTCGCGCGCGCTTTCGGGGATGTCGTACAGGAAGCGCGAGGGCAGGTTGGCCCGGCTGTCGCCGTAGAGCGAGCGGATGGAGGCGAAGACCAGGTACAGCCGCTGCTCGGCGCGGGTGATGCCCACATAGAGCAGGCGGCGCTCCTCCTCGACAGCGCGGCGGGCTTCGTCCTTCTCCTCCGTTGAGGCAGCCGGATTGCGCTCCGGGCCAATCGAGCGGGCGTGGGGCAGGATGTTCTCCTCCAGCCCGACGATGAACACCACCGGGAACTCCAGCCCTTTGGCCGAGTGCAGGGTCATCAGGCTGGGGCGGTTCTCGTCGTCGTCGCGCGTGTCCACGTCGGAGACGAGCGACACTTCCTCCAGGAAGGTCGCCAGCGGCAGCCCGGCGTACTGTTCGGCATAGCCGCGCAGCTCCAGCACGTTCTCGATGCGGCTCTCGCCCTGCTCGGTGCGGTCGTCGAGATAGCTGAGGTAGCCGGTGTCGTTGAGCACGCGGGTCATCAGCTCGTCGGGGGCAAGCCGGTCTTTGAGCGCGCGCCACTCGGCCACCTGCGCGGCGAAGGCGGACAGCAGGTTGCGCGCCCGCCCGCTGAAGGGGCTGTCCATCTGCGCGTCGGGCAGCAGCATGAGCGCCTGCGGCGCGGTCGTGCCTAGCTGCTGCGCCCAGGTGTCGAGCGTCTCCAGCGTTTTGGTGCCGATGCCGCGCGTGGGCACGTTGATGATGCGCTGCAGGCTGATATTGTCGTCCGGGTTGTGGATCAGGCGCAGGTAGGCGATCACGTCCTTGATCTCTTTGCGTCCGAAGAAAGCCGTGGCGCCGACGACGCGGTAGGGCATGTTCGCCCGGCGGAAGCCCTCTTCCAGCGCGCGGGACTGGGCGTTGGTGCGGTACATGATGGCGAAGTCGCCCGGCGCGTACTCGCCGCTGGCGACCAGCTCGGCGATGGTCTCCACCACGAAGCGGGCCTCGTCGTCCTCGTTGTACGCCTCGTAGACATAGGCCAGCGGCCCCTGCTTGCGCGCGCTGAAGAGGGCCTTGCGCGCGCGGTCGGTGTTCTGGTCAATGACACCCATCGCCGCGTCGAGGATTGCCTGGTGCGAGCGATAGTTCTGCTCCAGCAGGATCACCTGGGCGTCCGGGTAATCTTCGCGAAAGCGCAGCACGTTGCGGTAGTCCGCGCCGCGAAAGGCGTAGATGCTCTGGTCCGGGTCGCCAACGGCGAACAAGTTACGCCGCTCGCCGGCCAGCAGGCGCACCAGCACGTACTGGGCCATGTTCGTGTCCTGGAACTCGTCCACCAGGATGTGCTGGTAGCGCCCCCGGTAGCGGGCCAGCACGTCGGGCTGGTCGCGGAAGAGCAGGACGGTGTGCATGAGCAGATCGTCGAAGTCGCGGGCGTTGTTCTCGCGCAGCAGCTCCTCGTAGCGCAGGTAGGCGCGGCGCACCTTCTCGTCGCTGTAGTCGCGCGGCTGGTACTCGCCCGGCCCGATCAACTCGTTCTTGGCCGCCGAGACGCCATTGAGCAGGGCGCGCGGCGTCACTTTCTTGGGGTCGAAATTCAGCTCGGCGATGACCTGGCGCATGATGCTGAGCTGGTCGTCGGTGTCGAAGATCACATAGTCGCGGCTGAGCGGTGTGTAGTCCGCCTCCATACGCAGGAGGCGCGCGCAGACGGAATGGAAGGTGCCGATGCTCAGCCCATCCAACTGGCCGGAGCCGCCGAGCAGCCCGACGACGCGGTTTTCCATCTCGCGGGCGGCCTTGTTGGTGAAGGTCACGGCGACGATGTGCCAGGCGCGCACGCCCCGCTCCTGGACCAGGTAGGCGATGCGGTGGGTGAGGACGCGCGTCTTGCCGCTGCCTGGCCCGGCCAGCACGAGCACAGGGCCATCGCCCGCGCTCACCGCCTGGCGCTGCTGGGGATTCATGCCGCTGAGAATCTTCGAGGACGTCACCCGGCCCGCTCCTATGTTCTACTCGCCGCGGCTATTGTAGCTGGGGACAGAGGCGGTTGCCAGCCAGAATCGGCCTGGGCGTGCGTGCCAGGGTTGTTACCAAATCGCTTGCCGCAGGGGCACTGACCTCATCCCCAGCCTTGCTGCGCCCGGCTTGCCCCCTCTCCATGACGTGGCTGAGGGGGCGGCGAGGCCCGCGTCAGTGGGCCGAGCGGGGGTGTAGGGGCGGGTTTCGAAACCCGCCCCTACCGGGCGCAGCAGGGCAGCGCCCCTACGTGCCCGGCGCGGTATCCGCGATTATGAAGAAGGGAAGCGTATTGCAGCTAAGTCCCCTCTCCGCGTGTGGAGAGAGGATTTAGGGGTGAGGTGAGCCCGCCCATCCGGGCCTGGGCAAGTGGTGAGCAGCCGCTAACCAAGAGACTCCGAAAGTCTGCGCGTCTTCCGGAGTCTCCTGACTCCTCACATCACTGCCTGGTCTCGGCCAGATGGCGCTGGTACGCCTTCCAGCCGGGGCACCAGCCGGTGTGCCAGCGCCACAGGCGCGCCCACCACTTGTTGGGGTTTGCTTCGGCGCGGCGGCGCAGTCCGCACGTCTCGCAGCGGAACTTCTTCGCTTCGGCCATTGGTTGGTCTCCTCAATCCCGACTACTATCCAACAGCCTACTCCTGATCCTCGAGGGCGTCGCGTGGCGATCATCACCGCTCGCCGCGCCGAGAGGCACTATGCGTCTGGCTGCCAGACGTGCGCGTAATCCTGGGCGAACTGCTTGAAGGGGATCGAAGGGCGGCCCAACACGCGCGACACGTCGGGGACGGTCGAGGAATACGCCCCCTGGCGCATAAGCTGGTAGACGATGCGCCACCACTTGGCCACCTGGCGATCCACGCCGGCAGCGCGCAAAGCCTGCGCCGCCTCATGATCGCTGATCGGCTCGTAGACGATCGGGCGGCCCAGCACTTTGCTCAACAGTGCCGCCTGCTCGCGCGCGCTGAGCAGGTGCTCGCCCAGCGAATAGACCCAGTTGCGGTGCCCGTCTTCGGTCAGGACGACGACGGCGACCTCGGCCACGTCGCGCAGGTCTACGCTGCTGATCTGCGCCTCGCCGAGCGGCAGGCGCAGTACCCCCCGGCGAATGCCCTCGCGCAGCGAGTCATCGGTGACGAAGTTCTGGAAGAACCAGCCAGAGCGCAGGATGGTGTAGTCCACGCCGGACTGCATGAGGTACTGCTCGACCACCCACTGCGAGGAGAGGTAGATTTTATCCGTGCCCATCGCCGAGATGAAGACGATGTGCTCCACCCCGGCCTGGCGCGCGTAGGCGATCAGGCGGGCGATCTGCCCCTCCTGCGACTCGAAATCGCCGGGCGGCATGACCAGCAGCAGCCGGTCGGCGCTGTCGAAAACCGCCGGGTACGTCGCCGGATCGCCATAGTCGAAGGCGGCGATCTCGGCGCTCCCCCAGTCCGGGGGCAGGGCCGCGCTCGCGTCGTCCGCCGCCGCCCGGACGCGCACCCCGCGCCCGGCCAGCCGCCGCACGACCTCGCCGCCCACGCGCCGCGAGGCTCCCGTGACCAAGATGATGCCGCTCACCCGATCCTGCCTCCCCTGGCAGTCCTGCGCTTAGCTCTCTGAGCGTGTTTGTTAAGTCGTTCCCCCCGCCCCTAACCGCTCCCCTTCCCTCATTTTGGGGGAAGGGGCTGGGGAATGGGAGCTTTTACAGACACACTCTCTGTCCTCATTCTACCGCAGGCCCAACGAAAAGGGCGATCCCTTCCCTGCGGATCGCCCCACGAACTCACGAATAGGCCGCCCTACAGCAGCACATACAGCGCGTGCGCCGCGTCGGTTGCCCAGTTGAGCAGCGGCGTGACCAGAATCGTGCCGAAGAGCAGCACGCCCGCCGCTGAAATGGTCAGCGCCCACTTGAAGGGCGGGTCCACTGGCACCGGCTCGTCGGACGGGCTTTCTTCCATGTACATGACCTTGACGACGATCAGGTAGTAGTACAGGCCGACGATCACGTTGGCCACGCCGACCAGGGCCAGCCAGACCAGCCCGGCATCCACCGCCGCGCGGAAGAGCAAGAACTTGCCGATGAAGCCCGCCGCCGGAGGGATACCCGCCAGGCTGAGCAGGGCCAGGGTCATGGCCAGCCCCAGCCAGGGGCTGCGCCGGCTGAAGCCGGCCAGGTCGCGAATCTGCTCGCTGCCGGTTGCCCGTGTGAAGAGGATGACCACGGCGAAAGCCAGCATGTTCGACAGCACGTACATGAACATGTAGAAGGCCACCGCCGCCGCTCCGTCGCCGCTTTTGTCGGTGGAGATGGCCGCCACGCCCATCAGCACGTAGCCAGCATGGGCGATGGTCGAATAAGCCAGCAGGCGCTTGATGTTGCTCTGTACCAGAGCCAGCAGGTTGCCCAGCGTCATCGAGACGACCGACAGCACGACGGCAAGCTGCACCCACAGGGCGCTGTAGTCGGCAACCGCCTCGGCGGCGCCGAGCAGTGCGGCCGGCGGGAAGACCGCCAGCAAGAAGCGCAGCATCAGCCCGACACTGGCCGCTTTGCTGGCCGTGCTCAGCACGGCGGTGACGGACGTGGGCGCGCCCTCATAGACATCTGGCGTCCAGAAGTGGAACGGCACGGCGCTGATCTTGAAGGCGAAGCCCGCCATAACCAGCCCCAGGGCGACGATCACCGGCGGCTCGTTGAGGCCGGTGGTGGCGACCAGGCGGCCCAACTCGTAGATGTTCGTCTTGCCGGTCAGCCCATAAACCAGCGACAGGCCGTAGAGCGTTATCGCTGAAGCGAAGGCGCCGAACAGGAAATACTTGAGGCCCGCCTCCGCGCTGGCGTCATCGTCGCGCAGGTAGCCGGCCAGCACGTACAGCGCGATCGAGAGCGTCTCCAGCGCCAGGAAGACCATGATCAGGTCGGCAGCGGCGCTGGCCAGGCTGGCCCCGATGATCGAGACAATCAGGATGGCGTAGAAATCGCCGCGCGCGCGCAGCTTGGGAATGCCCATCGTGATCAGCGCGCCGATGCCGCCCGCCAGCAAGACCATCACCCGGAAAATCTGGGTCATGTCGTCGTGGCGCACCATGCCACCAAGCACAAGCTGATCCGTCAGTTCCCCGCTTTGCGGAGGGACACCCACCAGGAAGACGATTGCCGCGATGCCCAGCAGGCCGAACCCGGCCACATAGCCAATGTCCTGGCGCTGCGCCCGTCGCCAGATCAGGTCGAGGGCCAGCACCAGCACGGCCAGGGCCACCATCAGGAGTTCGGGTAGGATAGCGATGACGCTCGCCTGGGCGTCCGTCGAGAAGTCCAAGTCAGCCTCCCAGCATCGAAACAATCGGCCTGACGCCGGACTCGATCATCGGCGCCATCACGCGGGGATAGACGCCGAGCAAGACCAGCCAGAAGACGAGGATGATCAGCGCGACTTTGTCGTAGACAGTGATCGTCGCGATGTGTGGGAAGCGCTCGGCGTGGAACTCGCCGAAGAAGACCTGCCCCACGACGCGCAGCACGTAAGCCGCCGTGATGACGATACCCAGCGCCGCGATCATCGCGATCAGCCCGTAGTAGTTGAAGGTGCCTGTCAGCCAGTTCGGGTCCGGGTCGAAGGCCGGGCCGTTCCACAGGCCGAGGAAGATGGGGAACTCGGCGACGAACCCGCTCAGGCCGGGCATGCCCATGCTCACCAGACCGCCGATGATGAAGGCCACCGCCACCCAGGGCATTTTCTGGACGAAGCCACCCAGGCTGGGGATGTCGCGGGTGTGGGCGCGGTCGTAGACCATGCCCACGCAGGCGAAGAAGAGGGCCGTCATGATGCCGTGCGAGAACATCTGCAGGCCCGCGCCGGTCATGCCGGTGACGTTCATGGTGGCGAAGCCCATGCTCACCAGCCCCATATGGCTGACCGAGGAGAAGCCGATGACATACTTGAAATCGCGCTGGCGCATGGCGATCAGCGCGCCATAGACCACGTTGATCAGCGTCAGAAAGACGATCCAGGGCAGGTGCACGCGCGCGCCCTCGGGCATGAGTTGCACGCCGACGCGCAGCGCGGCGAACGCGCCCAGCTTCATCAGCACGCCGGCGTGGATCATCGAGACGGCGGTCGGCGCGGCCACATGACCATCCGGCGACCAGTTGTGGAACGGCCACACACCGGCCAGCACGCCGAAGCCCAGGAAGACCAGCGGGAACCACAGCTTGGCCGTCGTCACCGCCGACCACGCTGGCGAGAACGGCGTGTCGAACGCGCCCGCTTTCATCGCCGCGTGCAGGTGCACGAAGTCGAAGCTGTAGACGCCTGTGGCGTGGCCCGCCTTGAAGTAGAGGGCCAGGATGCCGATCAGCGCCACCACCGACCCGACCAGGATGTAGAGCGTCAGCTTCATGGCCGCGTACTGGCGCGTCTGGTCCCATCCCCAGATGACGATCAGGAAGTACATGGGGAAGATGGCCAGCTCGTAGAAGAAGAACAGCACGAACAGGTCAACGGCCAGGAAGACGCCGAACACGCCCGCCACCAGCAACAGGAAGAAGGCCATGAACTCGCGCGGGCGGTCTTCGATGCCCCACGAGATGAGCACGCCGGTGAAGCCAGCGATGGCCGTCAGCAGGACCATCGGCGCGCTGATGCCATCCACGCCCAAGTGCCACGAGATGCCCACCGCCTCGATCCACTTGACATGATCCTCGAAGGCGAAGTACAGCCCGCCGTCGCCGTTGACGGCGTTGGCCTCGTCCACGCTGTAGCCGAAGAAGACAAAGAGCGCCAGCAACAGGGTAAGGCCGGTGGACATGGCGGCGATGATCCGCGCCTGCTCTTTGGCTTCCTTCTTGAGCAGGAGGATGACCACCGCGCCGACGATCGGCGTCAGGAGGATGCCCGTCAACACACCGCTAAACGTAATGACCATGCATAAGCCTCCTATGCGTGCAGGAGAGTCTAGGTGTCCGCATCCACGTCAGGTGGCACCAGCGGTTCGATCAGCGCAATCAACTCCGGAATCTCGTGCTGGACAACACGCCACACCACGTCCAGGTCCACATCGTCGTATTTATGAACCAGCTGATTGCGCATGCCAATGATGCTTCTCCAGGGTATCTCAGGGTGCATCTCCCGAAACTCCTCCGATACCCGTCGTGCCGCCTCGCCTATGATCTGAATCGAATGCACGATGGCATACTGCCTCATCGCATCCTCAGCGAGACCATCCCGGTCCACACCCTGCGCAAACTGCTGCGCCAGGCGCGCTGAGTCCAGAATGTCAAGCAGATACGCCAGATCGCGCGACATAGATCGTCTTGGCCGAGCGCAGGATCGCCCGGCGACGAAGATAATTCCGACTTTCTTCAACTGCGCGTCGGTTGACCAGGTCTACCCGGCGACCGAATACCGCCTCGACTTCCTCTTGCATGGCGATCAAGTCGTCCAGTGACCGTTCACTCCCTGGCGCGAACGTCACCAGCACATCAATGTCACTGTCCGCGCCGAAGTCATCGCGCAGCACCGAGCCAAACAGCGCCAGTTCGTCAATCTGCCAGCGGCGGCAGAAACGCTCCAGCGCCTCTGTGGGCAATGCGACGCGCGCTTCGTCCCCGGTCACGCTCGCCCTTCCTTACCCGCCCAGGAAGCGGACCACGCCATCGTTGATCACCCGCAAGACCCAGTTCGGATACAGCCCGGTGATCAGCATCAGTGCCATCAGCGGCGCCAGCGCGATCAGCTCGCGCCGCTCGATCTCCAGCGAATGCCGCGTGCGATGGTACTCGGCCCATTCCTCGTTCAGCGGGCCGTGCAGCAGCTTCTGAATCCCCTTGAGGATGTAGATGCCCGTCACCAGCAGGCCGGCCATGCTCAGCAGCACGTAGACCGGGTACGCCTTGAACGACCCCGACACGACCAGGAACTCGCCCACAAAGCCGTTCAGCCCCGGCAGGCCCAGCGAGGCCATGCTCACGAAGATGAGCGCCGCCCCGTATACAGGCACCAGCGGCCACAGCCCGCCGAAGCGGCGCAGATCGCGCGTGTGCGCCTTGTGATAGATCGCCCCGGCCAGCAAGAACATGCCCGCGCTGCTCAGCCCGTGATTGAACATCTGCAACACCGCGCCGTTGAGCGCCAGCCGCGCATCCTGCCGGTCGGACTCGCGCAGCTCCGCCGGATAGACCTGCTCCACTGTGTCAGCCAGTTGGGTAGCAGTCATCTTCTCGTAGCCGTCAATCCCGGCCACGCCGGCCAGCAACCCATACTGGTTGTTGGCCTCGGCCCACACCGTGCCGTACATCAGCGCGGCCACGGCCAGCCCCAGCACGACAAAGCCCATGTGATTCACCGACGAGTAGGCGACCAGCCGCTTGAAGTCGTTCTGGCCCCACGCCCCCAGCGCCCCCAGGACAATGCCCGCCATGGCCAGGAAGCCGAGAATGTCCACCAGGTTGTAGCTGAGGCTGAACAACTGCCGCTCGACGATCCACTCCTTGGGGAAAAGGGGGATGGCCAGCCGCAGGAACCCATACGCGCCCAACTTGAGCAGCACGCCGGCCAGCAGCATCGAGCCGGCGGTCGGCGCTTCGGTGTGCGCGTCGGGCAGCCAGGTGTGGAACGGCCAGGCCGGAATCTTGATCAGAAAGGCGATGGTGAAGCCGAGCAGGGCGTAATACTTGACAATGCTCACATCCACGCCCAGAATCTCGCCCCCGCGCATCAGGTAGCGCGGCCATTCCTGGAGCATCACCGGGATGTCGAAGCTCCCCACCGTCAGGCCGATGAGCTGCGTGGCCAGGAGCAAGCCCAGCGACCCGGCCATTGTGTACAGGAAGAACTTGTTGGCCGCATAGCGCCGGTTCTCGCCGCCCCACAGGTAGATCAGGAAGTACATCGGCACCAGCCCGATCTCCCAAAAGAGGAAGAAGATCACCATGTCCAGCGCCACGAAGACGCCGAGTAGCCCTGTCTCCAGGAAGAGGAAGAGGGCCATGTGCGCCTGCACCCGGTCTTTGACCTCGAACGAGATCAGGATGGCCAGCGGGACGAGCAGGCCGGTCAGCAGGATCATGGTCGCGCTCAGGCCATCCACGCCCACGTGCCACGAGATGTTGAGCTGCGGGAACCACTGCGCCTGCGCTTCAAAGGACCATTGGCCAGCGCCGGGCGGGTTGGCGTGGACGTCGTAGAAGACGCCGATGGCCATGACCATCACCACCAGGCTGATGACCAGCGCCGTCCAGCGCGCCAGGCGCTCGCGCCCCCGCGGGATGATGAAAACCACCGCCGCGCCGACGATCGGCAGCAGGGTCATCGTGGTCAGAAAATCGAGGGGCAGAATATCATTCATCTGCGTGTGCTTCTCCTTCTCACCGGAGTATCACCGGCGTCGCGCGCAGGCCCCGCGCCCCGCTGCGCCAGCCAGTCAGCCGGGCGCGGGGCGGCAGGGCAGGACGCCGCGTTATCTCACCTGGATCAGGAACAACGTGCCAATCGCCAGCAGGCCCAGCGTCGCCAGCAGCAAATACTGCTGTACGCGCCCGGTCTGTGTCTGGCGGAACCAGCCAGCGAAGCGGTAGAGGGCCGCGCTCAGGCCGTCAATCGTCCCATCAATGACCACCGTGTTGAAGCGCTTGAAGGCTTCGCCCAGCCAGGTGAAGGTCTCGCTAATCGTCTCCAGCACGCCGTCAATCGTCTCTTTGTCAATCGCCTGGATGACGATGTTCTCCGCGAACCACTCCGCCGGGCGCAGCAGGTAGCGCCGGTAAAGGAGGTCAATGTAGAAGCGGTTCTGCAGCATGGCCCAGATGCCAGGGCCGAGCGCCGCCTCGGTTGGGTCGGTCTGGCCCGCCGCCAGCGGACGGCGACCGTAAGCCCACCAGCCCAGCGTCAGCCCGCCGACGGCCAGGATCATGCTGAGCAGCATTGGCGCGAAGTTGAACGGGAAGGTTTTCGGGTGCTCTAGCAGCGTCCCGCCCAGGAAGTCGTGCAGCGGATTCTTGCCGACTAGGTCGGCGTGAATGCCGATGAAGCCAGCGGTGATGGCGAAGAAGGCCAGCACCACCAGGGGCGCTTCCATCTGGTTGGCCGAGAGCTTGTCGCGCCGGGTGATCGGCTCTTGCATCAGCTTGTAGTCCACGCTCCAGCGGCGCTTGTTCCACCACACGACCCACCCCTTGCGCAGCGAGCCAAGCCCGGCGTACTGCGCGGCGGGCGTGCGCGGCTTGCCCCAGAAGGTGAGGAACCACATGCGCGCAGTGTAGAAGGCGGTTAGCGCCGCCGTCACGAGCAGCAGCAGCAGCACGAACAGCGGGAAGGGGTGCTCGGTCATGCCGTGCCACGCCTCGGCGATGATCTCGTCCTTCGACCAGAAGCCCGCCGTGATCAGCGGGAAGCCGGCCAGCGATAGCCCGCCAATGGCCATGGTGATCGCCGTGAGCGGAATGCGGTGGATCAGCCCGCCCATACGCTGCACGTCGTTGGGCGGCGCGCAGTAGTCCATGACCAGGCCGTCCGGGTCCTCGTGGTGATCGTGGCCGTGCCCGCGCTCGTGGGCGTTGTGCTCGCCGTGCTCCATGGCATGAATGACCGAGCCGGAGGCCATGAACAGCAGCGCCTTGAAGAAGGCGTGGTTGATCAGGTGGAAGGCCGCCGCCACCCATGCGCCGATGCCCAGCGCGGCCACCATGTAGCCGAGCTGGCTGATCGTCGAGTAGGCCAGGATGCGCTTGATGTCACGCTGGCCCAGGGCCAGCACCGCCGCGCCCAGGGCTGTCACGCTGCCGATGATGCCCATCAGCAGCATGGGCGTGTTGTAGTCGAAGTGGTGGAAGTCCGCGCCCGCGCTCAGCAGCGGGAACATGCGCACGATCATGTACACGCCAGCGGAGACCATGGCCGCTGCGTGGATCATGGCGCTGACGGGTGTGGGGCCTTCCATGGCGTCGGGCAGCCAGGTGTGCAGCGGGAACTGCGCGCTCTTGCCGATGGTGCCGATGATCAGCAGGACGCTGACCAGCGCCGCCACGCTGCCGCCGAAGAGGATCGCGTCCTTCTCGACGAGCATCTTCAGCATCTCCTCGTTGTAGAGGATGTCGCGGAAGTTGAGCGTGCGCGCCTCGACGAACAGGTAGCCGATGCCGACCAGCATCAGCACGTCGGCCACGCGCGTGGTCATGAACGCCTTGACGCCCGCCTCCATGGCCGACTTCTTGTGGAACCAGAAGCCGATCAGGGAATAGGAGCAGAAGCCCATCACCTCCCAGCCGATGAACAGCAGCAGCAGGTTATCGGCCAGCACCAGGGTGAGCATCGCCCCGGAGAACAGCGACAGGTAGGCGAAGAAGCGCGCGTTGTAGCGGTCGCCGCGCATGTAGCCCAGCGAATAGATGAAGATCAGCAGGCAGACCAGCGGCACCATCAGCAGCATGTAGGCCGTCAGCGGGTCCACCAGCACACCCACGCGGAAGGTCTGCGTCCCCAGCTTCAGCCAGTCAAACTGGCTGCCGAAGACATCGTGCCCCAGTGCCTGGTCGGTCGTCCACACCGTTTTGACGAAGAGGAGCATACTCAGCAGCCAGGCGATGCCGATGCCGGCCAGGGCCACCACCTGGCTGACAATCACGCTGCGGTTGGTGAACAGCACGATCACCAGGAAGCTGAGCAGCGGGAAGAGCATGATCAGCCAGGGAAGATAGTCGGCGCTAAACCAGTTCACATCCATAAGCCATTCCTGCCTGTTCGTTGTCAGTGGTCAGTGATCAGTTCTCAGTGGTCGGTCGGCGTCCGCGTGGGCGAGACGATGCATGACCTGACCGCTGACTGCTGAAAGCTGATGACTCCTCACCACTTGAGCATATTCACGTCTTCGGCAATGATTGACTGGCGCTTGCGATAGATGCTGATGATCAGCGCCAGGCCGACGGCCACTTCCGCTGCCGCCACCACGAACACGAACACGGCGAACGCCTGCCCGCTGAGGTCAACCGGCGTGTTGTAGCGCCAGAAAGCGACCAGGTTGATGTTGACTGCGTTCAACATCAGCTCAATGCTCATCAAGATAGCGATGGCGTTGCGCCGCGAGAGCACGCCGAACAGGCCCGTGCTGAACAGCGCCGCCGCCACCACCAGGTACATCCACAATGGCACCATACTCGTCCCTCGCCCCGGTCGTACCGCGCGACCGGCTAATCTTCGCCGCGCTCGTCTGCTTTCGCTTTGTCAGGGCTGACCAGCAAGACCGCCCCGATCAATGCCGCCATGAGCAGCACCGACGCCACCTCAAAGGGCAGCATGTATTTGTCCGGGGCCACCAGGTCCTTGCCCAGTTGGACGATGCTATCCGCTGGCACGTCCGCCGGACTCTTCTCGGTGAAGTCAGCGCTCCAGTCGTCCACGCCCAGGTCGTCCATGATCGGCGAGACGACCGACACCAGCAGCACGAAGAAAAAGGCGGCCAGCACCAGGTTGAGCGCCCACTGCCGGTTGAAGATGGCCGGGACCTGGGTGACGCTCGGCGTGAGCATGATCGCCAGGATGATCAGGATGGCGATGGCCCCGATATAGACGACGACCTGCACACCGGCCAGGAACGGCGCGGCCAGCAGCACGAACAGCCCGGCCACGCCCAGCAGCGCCACCATCAGGTACAAACCGGCGTGAAACAGGTTGCGCGCCGAGACGACCAGCAAACCGCCACCCAGGGTGATCGCGCTCAAGATCAGGAATACAATGGACTCCGCTGTCAGTTCCACACGCCCCTCCTAGTCGCCTGCACCGGCCACCGACTCGACTGGCAGATCGGTCCCGGCCACGCGCGCCTCGATCCGCGCCCGCTCGCGGCGTCCCCGATCGGCCAGCAGCGCCCCGATGACCACGAGCATGGCCACATTGGTCAGCAGCAGGACCAGCGTGGGCACTACGGCCTCGCCGGCGCTGTTGATCTGGTTGCTGTTGGGGATCAGCTTCCACACCAGGGCGACGACGAGCAGGTTCGCCAGCCCGACCGGCACCAGGAATTTCCAGTTGAAATCGAGCAGGTGATCAATGCGCAGGCGCGGCAGCGTCATGCGCACCCAGACCAGCACCCAATAGACGAACAGGCTCTTGATCAGCAGGTAGAAAAAGCCCAGGATGGCCACATCCTCGGCGAACGGGCCGCGCCAGCCGCCCAGGAAGAGGATCGCCGTCAGCACGCCGACAGTGAAGGCGTGCAGGAACTCGGCCACATAGAACATGCCGAACTTCATGCCCGAATACTCGATGTGAAAGCCGGATACCAGCTCGGACTCGGCTTCGAGCAGGTCGAACGGGCCGCGCCCGATCTCGGCCTGGCTGGAGATCAGGAAGATCAGCACGGTCAGCGGCACGGCGAACACGTACCAGAGGTGCTGTTCGCGCACGATCTCCTGCGTGCTCATCGAGCCAGAGAGCAGCACTGGCACCAGCAGGGCCAGCACCAGCGGCACCTCGTAACTGACCAGTTGGGCGACCGCGCGGAAGGCCGACAGCAGCGCGTACTTGTTGTTGCTGCCCCAACCGGCCATGATCACCGCCACCGTGCCCAGCGACCCCACCGCCAGCAGGTAGAGCACACCGATGTTCAGGTCGGTGCCGATCCACACCGCGCTGAAAGGCACCACCGCCCAGATCAACGTCACGGCCAGCACTGACAGAATCGGGGCCAGGTTGTAAACCCAGCGGTCCACGCCCTTGTTCATGATGTCTTCTTTGAGCAGGATTTTGACGGTGTCGGCCACGGTCTGGATCAGCCCGAAGGGACCCACCCGGTTCGGCCCGACGCGGTCCTGGAAGCGCGCGGCCCACTTGCGCTCCAGCCAGATGCCCAGCAGCGTCCACAGCAGGCCAAAGACGGCGACGACGATCACCCCGATCGCCTTGGCGATGAGCACTGCCAGATCGCGCGAGAACCCAATATCCTGTAACAGACCTGTCATGGTCGCAGTCTCCGGCGAACGTCATTCATGATTCGGCCAACGCCGCAGGCCGTTGGCACAGCAAAAAGCCGGTACGCCCCCCTGCGCATACCGACTCTCTCTCCGGTTATGACCAGCGCAGCGCACCTTTGCGCCAGGTATAGACGAGCGCGACAACCAGCAAGAAGATGAAGACGGCCATCTCGAACAGGGCGAACAGCCCCAACTGGTTGTAGGCCAGCGCCCAGGGGAATAGAAAGATCAGCTCGACACTAAAGATGACGAAGACCAGGGCGAAGACATAGTACTGCGCCCGGAACTGCGTCCATGGCGAGCCGACCATCTCGACGCCGCACTCGTAAGGTTGCTGCTTGACTCGATTCGGACGCCTGGGGGCGAGGAGTTTGCCCAAAACGATCGGGGCTGCTGGGAGCGTCCAGCCCAGCGCAAAGAAGAGGCCGATAAAAATCCATTCGTTCAAATTCATTGCAGGCTCGCCCTCCAGTGTGATCTGGATGCACCGCACGCGCACGCGCCGGGCGCAACAGCCCGCTAGTATAACAATCAGCCAGGGGATGGGCAATTTCCGGGCGCGTCGCGCCACCATTCTAGCACACGGCCCGGTGAACACAAAACCCGTGCCAGGGGGAACGCATCCGCACTTGGGGGCGCAATGCCTGAACCGCAGAGGCACAGAGGACGCAGAGGAGAGCATTTTGAGGAGAATGAACTATGGAAGATTCTCTGCTTTTCTCCGCGCTCTCTGCGTCTCGGCGGTGCTGCTTTCGCATGAACATCTGGCAAACGTCCGCCTTTGGCAGATCCAAACTTCGGCAGAAAGTCGTATATTCTGGTATGTTCTGGTATCGCATTCGTTGCAGCTTCATGGAGGACACAAAATGCGCAACTTGCGTCTGGTCATGCTTGCGTTGATGGTGCTGGCCATCGCCAGCACAGCGGGCATCAGTGCGGCCTCAGGCCGGTCGTTCAAGGCCCACTTGTCGGCTGGCGAGGAAGTGCCGGCGAACGAGTCGCGAGGGCAGGGGCAGGCCAACTTCTGGCTGAGCAAGGACGGCACCGAGCTGCACTACCGGCTCATTGTCGCCAACATCGAAAACGTCGTCGCGTCTCACATTCACCTGGGTGCGGCGGGCGTGAACGGGCCGGTGGTCGCTTTCCTGTTTGGCCCGGCAGCGCCAGGGGGTGGCCGCTTCGCTGGCGTGCTCGCCGAGGGCACGATCACGGCGGCGAATCTGGTCGGTCCGCTGGCCGGGCAGCCGCTCAGCGCCCTGCTGGACGCCATCGCCGCTGGCAACACCTACGTGAACGTGCATACCAACGACGGAGTAGCGCCGGCTGGCACCGGCCCTGGTGACCTTCCCGCTGGCGAGATTCGCGGGCAGATCGGGTAGCCCACAGCCAGAGTCTCTCTTCCTGGCTTGCGCTCACTAGAACTCTCTCCACACACACGCCCCCACGTCGCGCGATGCGGGGGCGTCTTCTTGCCCAGACGCGCCACCCCCGCCACGCGGTATAATCGCCTCAGCGCCGACCATACCCCGACCGGAGACTGATGACCCTGCACCCGCTCACCCCCGACCCCGCCGCCTGGGACGATTTCGTCGCGGCGCACCCGCGCGCACACCTCCTGCAACTGAGCGACTGGGGCGCGCTCAAGGCCGCCTTCGGCTGGACGCCCGTCCGCGTCGCCCTGGCTGACGGCGCGGGGACGCTCGTCGCCGGCGCGCAGATGTTGCTGCGCACGCTGCCGCTCCGCCTGGGGACACTCGCCTACATCCCCGCCGGGCCGCTGGTAGAGTGGGCGGACGCGGCACAGGTTCGCGCGCTGCTGGACGCGCTCGACGCCGAGGCGCGGCAGCGTGGGGCGATCCTGCTGAAGATCGAGCCAGGGCTGGGCCTGGACAACGCCGACTTCGCCCGGCTGGGCTTTCGCCCCAGCCCGCAGACGATCCAGCCGCCGCGCACCATCGTCCTCGACCTGAGCGGCGACGAGGAGGCGATCCTGGCCCGCATGAACCAGGGCACGCGCCGCAACATCCGCAAAAGCGCCCGCTTCGAGGTCGCCATCCGCCAGGGGACGCGCGCGGACGTGGCCCGCTTCAACGCGCTGCTGGCCGAGACGGGCGCGCGCGACGAATTCGGTGTGCACGCGCCCGACTACTATCAGCGCGCCTATGACCTCTTCGCCCCGGCGGGCCGCGCCGCGCTGATCCTGGGCAGCTATGGCGGGCAAGACCTGGCGGGCGTCATGGTCTTCCGGCTGGGCGAGTGGGCCTGGTACTTCTACGGCGCGTCGTCCGACCGCGAGCGGCAGCGCATGGCCTCCTACGGCGTGCAGTGGGCGGGCATCCAGTGGGCCAGGGCCGGCGGCGCGCGCTGCTACGACCTCTACGGCGTGCCCGACGCCGAGCCGGACGCCCTGGAAGCGCAGTTCGAGGCGCGCTCCGCCGGGCTGTGGGGCGTCTACCGCTTCAAGCGCGGCTGGGGCGGGCAGGTCGTGCGCGGCGCGGGAGCCTGGGACCGTGTCTACAGCCCGCCGCTCTATGCGCTCTACCGGCTGGCCGTGCGCCTGCTGCGCCGCGCGGAGTAGTCCCCATGCTGACCGTCACCCCGATCACCGACCGCGACGCCTGGCACGCCCTGCTGCGCCCGCTGCCCGCCGCGCACGTCTTGCAGACATGGGACTGGGGCGAGTTCAAGCGCGGCGAGACCGGCTGGTCGCCGGAGCGCCTGGCCTTCCGCGACGAGTCCGGCGCGACGGTCGCCGCTGCCGCCGTGCTGACGCGGCGCGTCGGGCCGCTGCGCGTGATGTACGCGCCCAAAGGCCCGGCGCTGGACTGGCGCGACCCCGCCCTGGTGAGCGAAGTGCTGGCACATCTGGAGACGCTCGCCCGCCGACGCTGCGCCATCTGGCTGAAGATCGATCCGGACGCCATCGCCGGGACGGGAGTGCCCGGCGGCGCTGACCCCGACCGCCCCCCGCGCGCCGACCTGGCGGGGCAGCGGGCGCTCGACTTGCTGCGGGCGCGCGGCTGGCGCTTCAGCGCGGCGCAGGTGCAGTTCCGCAACACGCTGACGCTCGACCTGGCGCAGAGCGAAGAGGCGCTGCTGGCGGGCATGAACCAGGGCACGCGCCGCAAAATCCGCCAGGCGAGCAAGGGGGGCGTCCGCGTGCGGCCCGCTGAGTCGCCCGGCGACTTCGAGACGCTCTACGCGCTCTACCGCGTCACCGGGCAGCGGCAGGGCTTCCTCATCCGCCCGCCGGACTATTACCGGGCGGCCTGGTCGCGCTTCATCGCGGCGGGGCTGGCGCAGGCGTTCCTGGCCGAGCACGAGGGGCGCGCCCTGGCCGGGCTGGTGCTGTTCCACTTCGGCCCCAAGGCGTGGTACTTCTATGGCATGAGTGGCAACGAGGGGCGCGAGCGGATGCCCACCTACCTGCTGCAATGGGAGGCAATCCGCTGGGCGCGGGCGCGCGGCTACGCGACCTACGACTTCTGGGGCGCGCCGGACGAATTCTGCGAGGACGCGCCGCTGTGGGGTGTCTACCGCTTCAAGGACGGCTTCGGCGGGACGGTGGTGCGGCACATCGGCGCGTGGGACTACGCGCCCTCGCGCGCGCTGTACGCGCTTTATGAGCGCGTCATGCCGCGCGTGCTGGGGGCGATGCGGCGGGGGAGAGGGGAGAAACGGCAGAGAGGGCCAGACTCATGATCAAGTTGCTGGACGACGTGGCTCTGCTGGAGGATTTGCCCGAACACGACCTACAACGCGGGCAGGTGAGGACGGTGGTGGAAGAACTCGCCCCCGGCATCTTTGAGGTGGAATTCAGCGACAGCGAAGGGCGCACCTACGCCCTGCTGGCCCGTTTTTGTTCATCCCACGATCCTACCTCATCCACGCCTCCCTTTCCTGTCCGGTTGGAGATAATCTCACTTCACTACCTAACAGATGCCATCTCAATGTTTCTCACGCTGCTGTCCGCCCCTGAACCCATTGGCTGGCGAGGGGCCAGGGGTGAGGTAAACCGGCGAGCATCTGCCATACGTCCAGTTTAGCAAGATACGCCAGTATCAGTAGGAGTCACGCCCAATGCTGCCAGCTCGGGCTGGCCCTGGGCCTCAGCAGGTAATTTCCGTGAAATACCGTCCCTTATGAGAGACTTCCGTAACGCCGCCGGCGATCTCAAACTCGCCTCTGCAGGCGATGTTGGTCGCGGAATTGCCGATGCACACTTCAACACGACCCGGTTCAACTACGTAGCGCATGTCGCGATCGTAGAAGGCCAGCAGACTCACCGGCAGCTCAAAGGTGATAGTCCTACGCTGACCCGGAGCCAATGTGATGCGCTGGAATCCCTTTAGCTCCTGCACCGGGCGCGTAATACTGGATACCAGATCGCGCACGTAAAGCTGCACGACTTCGTCTCCTGCGCGATCCCCAACGTTGGTCACGTCCACCTGGATCATGACGGTGTCACTTGCACGCACGGTCTCGGGCGTGATGCGCAGATTGGCGATCTCGAAGCGGGTATAGCTCAGCCCGTAGCCGAATGGATACAGCGGGTGCACGCTGGTATCGACGTAATGCTCTTTCCAGTGCGAGCGATTACCGGAGGGTTTGTGGTTGTAGAACAGCGGGATCTGCCCGACATGGCGCGGAAAGGTCACCGGCAGCTTGCCGCCCGGATTGACGTCACCAAAGAGCACATCGGCGACGGCGTTAGCGCCCTCCTCTCCGGGCAGCCAGGCTTCCAGAATCGCCGGCACGTGCTCCGCTGCCCAGGTGATAGTCATCGGGCGCCCGTTGATCAGGACCAGCACCACAGGCGTGCCGGTCGCCGCCACAGCGCGCAGCAGATCGTCCTGCACGCCGGGCAGGTTCAGATTGGCGCGGTCACGCGCTTCCCCACACGTGCAGTCTTCCGTCAGTCCGGCCTTGTCGCCAAGCACCAGGATTGCCACATCGGCCGCCTGGGCGAGTGCAACTGCTTCAGCGAAGCCAGCGGTGGAGTCGCCCAGCACGTCACAGCCTCTGGTATAGCGTACATCAGCCGCGGGCACGGCAGCGCGGATCGCCTCCAAGACGCTGATCATGTCCACCGGACGATCCACGACCTGGACTTCATGATCCGGCGTGGCGGTGTTGAACACGGCAAGGGTCTGGGCTTCGCGCAGAGTCTCGGTGTGGGCGGGATAGGAGTAGTCACCCATCAGGTTCCGCACCGAGTCTGCATTGGGGCCGATCACGGCGATGCGCGCTGTCTGTTTGCACAGCGGCAGCAGGCCAGCTTCGTTCTTGAGCAGGACCATGCTCTTGCGGGCGACTTCGCGGGCCAGCGCGCGCTGCGCCGGCGTATCAAAAACCTCGATGACACGCTGCTCGTCAACATAGGGCTGCTCAAACAGACCCAGCCGGAACTTGAACGCCAGCACGCGCGACACCGCCGCATCCACGAGCGCGATATCGATCTGCCCGCTCTCCAACCCGGCCTTCAACGGACTGCCGAAACAATCGGTGCTGGGCAGTTCGACCTCAATGCCGGCTTGCAGGGCCAACGCTGCCGCTTCAGTCTTGCCAGCGACGACGCGATGGTAGCCGGCGAGCATGTCCACCGTGAAGTAGTCTGACACAATCAGCCCGTCAAAACCGAGCTGCTCACGCAGCAGTGAGCGAAGCAGGGTGACCGAGCCGCCGCATGGCACTCCGTCCATCTCGTGATAGGCGTTCATGATCGACGCCAGGCCCGCTTCGCGTATGGCCGCCTCGAAGGGGCGCACGAAGACCTCGCGCAGCTCGCGATCCGGCAGGGATACCGGGGCCCAGTTGCGCCCGCCTTCGCTCATGCCGTGGCCCACGAAGTGCTTGGCGGTGGCGACGATCCCTTCGGCCCATGACGGGCCCTGCAGCCCCTGGATGAAGGCTGAGCCAAGCCTTCCTGCCAGGTAGGGGTCCTCGCCGAAGGTCTCCTCGATGCGTCCCCACCGCGGATCGCGGGTGATGTCCAGCACGGGAGCCAGCGCCTGGTGACCGCCGACGGCGCGCATCTGCGTGCGGATCACTTCGCCCATCGCCTCCGTGATCGCTACGTCCCAGGTGCTCGCCACCCCAATCGCCTGCGGGAAGACGGTCGCCCCCTGGGCCATGTAGCCACTGCAGCATTCTTCATGCACTATTGCCGGAATGCCCAGGCGTGTGCGCGTGACCAGAAACCGTTGGGCCGCATTGGCGACGGCTGCGCTTTGGGCTGGAGGCAGGTTGGTTGACCCGCCGATACGCGTGATCTGCCCAATGCCATACTTCAGCCGGGCTTGGGCGCGCGTTTCTGAGAAGTCCATACCTTCCAGCACTTCAAAAGCCCAGGCACTGCCCAGCTGAGCGAGTTTCTCGTCCACCGTCATCTGCGCCAACAGGTCGCGGACTCGCGCATCGATGGACTGAGACGCATCGCGGTAGAGGCCGCGGGTTGCGGTTCGGGTGTCTGCCATCCAAAAGACTCCTGCTGAAAATCGGCCACTCAAAGAACGGCGTGCTGCAAACCGGGCAAGCGCCGGACCACCAACAAGTCGTGCAGGGCGCTTGACATTGGTCAGGAGTCATTATAGACTGATTTTGATAACGTTTGCAATAGGGTTGCCTGGAAACAGCGCGATTCTGTCCGCAGGGCCTGCCGTAAGGCCGGGTCTTCGGGCGAAGACCAAGAGCAGAGGGCGGGCCGGCGGTCTGAATAGGCGACGTCTCTTGGGGGCGATTCTGCAAACGTTGTCAAAGAGATGCCTGCTGTGAACAACGACAAGAAGCTCCCCAGTATCACCATTGTGGATGTCGCCCGCGAGGCCGGCGTGTCGTACTCGACTGTCTCACGCGTTGTGAACAACTACGAGTACGTCAAGCCCGAAACCCGCGAGAAGGTCCTCAATGCCACGATGCGTCTGGGGTACGTCGTGAATCAGCCGGCGCGCAGTCTGCGCGGGGGACGCTCGCAAGTCGTCGGGCTGCTGGTCCCCGATGTCGGCAACAGCTACATCGGGGCGATCATCCGGGGCATTGACGCCGAGCTCGCCGCCAACCAGTACGACCTCATGCTCTACACCACTCACCGGCAGAAGACCCGTGAATCGACCTACGTCGCGACGATCACCCGCGGGCTGGCCGATGGTCTGCTCCTGCTGCTGCCGACAAATGTGGAAGCCTATCTGGCCACGCTCCAGCAGCGGCAGTTCCCGCATGTGCTGATCGATTACCAGCATGTCGCGAACGACCTGACTTCGACGGTGCAGGCGACCAACTGGCAGGGAGCCTATGAGGCGACCCGCTATTTGATCGCGCTGGGTCACCGACGGATCGCCTACATCATTGGGCTGAAAGAGATGCAGTGTGCGCTGGACCGGCTGCAGGGGTACGGTGACGCACTTGCCGCGCACGGCATCCCCTACGATCCGGAACTGGTTTATCCCGGCGACTTCTTCCGCCCGCAGGGGTATGAAGCCGCCCAAAGGTTCCTGGCTTTGCCCCGGCCTCCCACCGCTGTGTTCGCCGCGAATGACAGCTCCGCGTTTGGTGTGATGGAGGCGGTGACTCGTCTGGGACTGCGTGTGCCAGACGACGTGTCGGTGATCGGGTTTGACGACACCATCGAGGCCCAGCAGGTCCATCCCGGGCTGACCACCGTGCGCCAGCCACTCGAAGAGATGGGGCGGGTGGCGGCGCGGATTCTGCTCAGACGGCTGGACAATCCTGATCTACCGGGGGAGCGCGTTGAGCTCCCGACCACACTGGTCGAGCGCGACTCGTGTAGGCCACCTCGTCCCCAATAGCGCGTTTTTTGTGTGTACGGCTCTGGCGCAATCAGGCCGGAGCATAAAGACCCAAGTAGCTATCCAAGGAGAATATCATGAGAGTCTTGCGCAGTGTTCTGGTTCTGGCCCTGGTGTTGGGCGTAGTGGGCGGCATGGCGGGCCTCAAGCCCACTGCCGCGCAGTCCACCGTCACCATCAACTGGTGGCATATTCAGGAGGCGTTGCAAGGTGGCGATTTCTGGGCTGAGGTGGCGGCTGAGTACGAAGCCTTGCACCCCAATGTCAACATCGAGATCACTTTCCTGGAGAACGAGGCGTTCAAGAGCCAGATCGTGACCGTGATGCAGGCCGAACAACCCCCGGATCTGTTCCAGAGCTGGGGCGGCGGCGTGCTGTGGAACTATGCGAATGCCGGCCTGGTGCGCGACATTTCCGCCGAACTGAAGGGCGAATGGTACGACTCATTCGCGATGCCTGCCGCGGTTGAGATGTTCGGGCAGAATGGCGAATACTACGGCGTCCCCTGGGACTGGGGTGCGGTTGGCTTCTTCTACAACAAGGCCCTGTTCGCGCAGGCGGGCCTCGATCCCGAGAATCCCCCCACCACCTGGACGGACTTCCTCGACGCAGTGCGGGCCCTGAAGGATTCCGGCACCATCCCGATCGCGCTGGGTGAAGGCGACCGGTGGCCGGGCCACTTCTGGTTTGTCTATCTGGCGCTCCGTATTGGCGGCGCTGAGGCATTCCTGAACGCCTACAACCGTGAAGGGTCGTTCGCTGATGAGGCGTTTGTTCAGGCAGGCGAAAGGCTGGCGGAACTGGCCGCCCTGCAGCCCTTCCAAGAGGGGTTCATGGGCATGGGCTACGGGGACCAGGCCCGTCTGGTCGGCGATGGCCTGGCCGCCATGGAGCTGATGGGACAGTGGGCGCCCGGCGCGCAGGTTAGCAACAGCGAGCAGGGTGGCATCGGCGAGGATCTGGGCTTCTTCCCCTTCCCAATGGTTGAAGGCGGAGTGGGCGATCCGACCGACATCCTGGGTGGTGGCAATGGGTTTGTCGTCGGCAAGAACGCGCCAGATGAGACCATTGACTTCCTGAAGTACCTCACCAGCGAAGGGGTTCAGGAGCGCACGTTCTTCGCCATTCCGGTGGTCGCCGCCGCGACAGATGTCCTGGCTGATGATCCGATCTTGACCAAGATCCTCGAGATGCGCGACAACGCGAACTACGCCCAGTTGTACTACGATCAGTTCTTGCCCCCGTCGGTTGCCCAGGCGGTGCTCGACGCAGTGCAGGGTCTATTGGCTGGCGAGCTTTCGCCTGAAGAGGCCGCTATGTATATTGAGGATGAAGCCTCGCTTGCGCTTGACTGAGCGATAAGGCCCGAAGGTGTGGGGCTGCCGTCCGTCCACCAGCGGCTGCCCCCACGCCTTCTATTCAGCAGATGCTCAACACGTTCGTGACAGCCGTATAAGGGATGCCGCTATGTCTGCCAAAACCAATACGCTGCTACGAGGTTGGGTTGCTGCGCAGTGTGAGCGTGCGCGTCGAAATCTCGATAAGCTGATCCTGATCCCCCTCTTTGTGCTGCCGGGGATGATTCTGTTCTTCACTTTTGTGTTGATGCCGGTGGCGCAGTCGGCCCGCTACAGCCTGTACGAGTGGGATGGTTTTGGCACACCCAGCAACTTTGCGGAACTCAGGGGCGACGATCAGATCCCGCTGGGGAACTACGAGAAGCTGTTCAATCACGGGGACTTTCGCACGGCCCTCCGTAACAGCTCGCTGCTGATGCTGCTCTCGTTGGCGGTCCAATTGCCGATCGCGCTGATCCTGGCTCTACTGGTCGGGCGAGGAGACCTGCCAGGCCGCACGTTCTTCCGGGGGCTGCTGTTCGTCCCCTATGTGTTCTCGGAGATTATCGCCGCGATCATCTGGCAGTACGTGCTGCGCGGCAACGCTGAGGGTCCAGCCAACCAGTTGTTCGCCTCCTTCATTCCTAACTTCGGGGCGGTCGATTGGCTCGGTGACAGGCAGTACGTGATGTATGCCATCTTCGCCGTCCTCACCTGGAAGTACTTCGGCTTCTACATGATCCTGTATATGGCAGGTTTGCAGGGCGTGCCCAAAGACCTCGAAGAAGCCGGGCGCGTCGACGGGGCCAACTGGCTCCAGGTGCTGCGCTGGATCACCCTGCCGATGATGGGCAACACGTTGCGCCTGACAGTGTTCCTCTCGGTGCTGGGATCATTTCAGCAGTTCGTGGTCGTCCAGGTGCTGACCCGCGGCGGCAACCCGTTCAACGAGGGCCACGTGATCGCCACGTATCTTTTCAAGTTCGGGTTCAAACGCTTCGATATGGGCTATGGCAGTGCGGTGGCAGTGGTGCTGTTTTTAATCTGTCTGGCCTTCTCTATCGGATACCAGCGCATGGTGATGCAGCGCGACTACCAGGATCTGTAGCGGTTCCATAGAGGGAAACTCGATGCAAACTACCTATCCAGCGCCCGCCACTCCCACACGGCGGCCGATCCGTTGGGACCGAGCGAGTTCGATCGCGCTGAAGTACGCCGTCCTGATCGCGCTGAGCATCGTGGTCACTATGCCGGTCGCGACGGCGGTGTTGGGGGGGATGCGGACCAACGGCGAATTTCTGGCCCGTCCCATCGATCTGCCGCGGCAGGGCATCCAGTGGGAAAACTACACCAGCATTCTCGAAGACGGCAAGTTCTGGCGGGCCGCCAAAAACAGCGTAGTGATTACGGTTGGCGTTGCCAGCATCAACATCACCCTCGCCAGCATGCTGGCCTTTGCCCTCAGCCGCGTGAAGTTCGCTGGGCGCAGCCTGTTGTTCAATATCATCTCGTTTGGTCTGTTGTTCCCGCTGGTCGTGGCGATCCTGCCCCTGTTCATCCAACTGCGCGCGCTGGGCCTGCTGAACTCGGTGTGGGGGATCATTCTGCCGATGGCTGCGTTCGGGCTGCCGAGCAGTGTGGTGATTCTGCGCGGCTTCTTCATGGCGATTCCCAAAGAACTCGAAGACGCCGCTTACATCGACGGGGCCACAGTCTTTGGGTTCTTCTTCTATATCCTGCTGCCAATCTCGCGACCGGCCCTGTCGGCGGTGATGACTATCAATATTGTGGCGGCGTGGAACGAGTACTTTCTGCCCCTGCTGGTGGTTGGGCCGTCTGAGGAGGCGTGGCCGCTGCCGCTGGGCATCATGCAGTTCCAGGGACAATACGGCACCGACTGGGCACGTGTGATGGCCTACGTCACCATCCTGATCATTCCGGCTGTGGTGTTCTACCTCTTCACCGAAAAGCTGATTGTCACCGGGCTGACCGGCGGCGAGCTGAAAGGCTGAGCGCGGTTTCGCACATCCCTGCCCGGTGAGCGCTGGCAGATGGGCCCGCTGGCCCGGTGCAGTTGGCCACTTTGGGATATCCTCACTACTCTAGGGAGAGCCACGATCATGCGCAAACCTCTCAACGTCGTCTTGCTTGGCACGCTGATCGGTGTGCTGGCCGCTGCCGCGCTGCCTGCCCGAGCGCAGGGTGAGCATCGTCCCGCCCCTGTGCCACCGGACACCGGCGCGTTCTTCACTGGCGAATACCGCAATATGCTCGCAGAATGGGGCCTGAGTGAGGGTGAGATTCAGTCGCGCATTGAGGCCGTGTGGAACCAGCTCTTTTACGGTGATGAGCACACCGAGCGCGTGTATTACCCGGTCGGCGACGACATGGCCTATATCCTCGATACGGGACATGGCGACGTGCGCACCGAGGGCCAGTCCTACGGGATGATGATCGCGGTGCAGCTCGACAAGCAGGACGAGTTCAACCGCATCTGGAAGTGGACCAAGACGTACATGTATAACACTAGCGGGGCGTACCGGGGCTATTTCGCGTGGCACTGCAGGCCCGATGGCTCAAAGATCAACGACAATCCCGCCTCAGATGGCGAACAGTGGTTTGTGATGGCGTTGTTCTTTGCCGCCGGGCGCTGGGGCAATGGCGAGGGTATCTTCAACTATGAGGCGGAAGCGAACGCGATCCTGTATACCATGCTGCACACCGCCGACGATCCACTGGCCATGGCGACCAATATGTTCGACGCCGAGACCAAACAGGTCGTGTTTGTGCCGTCCAAGAACCGTGATGGGCGCTTCACCAATCCTTCGTATCACCTGCCGCACTATTATGAGCTGTGGGCGCGGTGGGCTGCGCAAGATAACGCCTTCTGGCCCGCCGCCGCCGCCGCCAGCCGGGCCTTCTGGCGCAGGACGGCGCATCCGGAAACCGGACTGATGCCCAACTACGCGACCTTTGACGGCGCGCCGCAGTATTCGGCAGATTACGGGCAGTTCTTCTATGCTGACTCGTGGCGCAACGGCATGAATGTTGCGGTAGATTATGCTTGGTTCGCCGCGGATCCCTGGCAGATCGAGCAGAGCAACCGGCTGCAAGCGTTCTTTGCAGCGCAGGGCATCCAGACGTATTCGGACAAGTGGCGCATCGACGGCAGCGAGTCTCTCACGCCCTGGCATTCCGAAGGACTCGTCGCCACCAACGCCGCCGCGAGCCTCGCCGCCAGCGAGCCGGTAGCCTGGGATTTCATCGCAGAATTCTGGAACACGCCGCTGCCTACCGGTAAATGGCGCTATTACAGCGGGCTGTTGTATCTGCTGAGCCTGCTGCACCTGAGCGGCGAGTTCAGGATCTACGCACCCCAATGAAAGCGGGCTTCGTCTGGCCTCACAACCGTCTCCTGCTTTGACAGGTAGTGAAGTGAGATTATCTCCAACCGGACAGGAAAGGGAGGCGTGAATGAGGTAGGATTGTGGTATGAACACAAACACACCTACCACTACACGACCTCCGTTGGCAACTTTAGCATGTGTCAATCAGCGGTGCGAATGGTACGGGCAAGCAGGGCAGCACCATCTGACCGTGCGCAAGACCTATGGAAAGGATGGGATTCGGTACTTGCGCTGTCGAGCGTGCGGGAGCGAGTTCAGTGAGCGAAAGAACACAGCGCTGTGGAACACCTCACGCCCAATACCTCCGCTATCGAGCGGCGCAATGGCACAGCGCGCTACATCTTCGAGGAATGGTATCGCTTCCAGGGCAGCGATGTAGTGGTGTGCGGCAAGACGGGCACCGCCCAGACCGGCGGCGCAGGCACCAAGCCCCAGGCCTGGTTCGTGGCTTTTGCCCCCCAGGATGACCCCGAGATCGCGATTGTGGCGACGGTGGAGAACTCGTGCGAAGGGTCCGAGGTCGCCGCGCCAATTGTGCGCCGCATTGTCGAGGATTACTACGGGATGCTCCACTCCGAATGGCCGCCGCTGTGGGTGTCGGGCTGCATCCCGCTGGGCGAGTAGGCGGTCTGGGCTGCTCGCTGCCGATCTCGATCTTCGCGTGCTGTCGTGCCGTGGGATGGTCGGCAGGGCGACATCTTGTTACGGTAATCTCTTGATATGGCCACGTTAGTCTCGTGAGCGTCCTGATCGACTCAGGCCCGATCATTTGTCGTGGCAGGTTTTCACAGGATTGTGTTCCGCAGGTCAGCTACGGGGAACGAGACAATCACGAAAGTTGCTGAATCGTTCATTTGTTCTATAATCGAGTGTAATCAAGTCTAATCGGGGAAGCGCATGATTGACTCAACGGCGACTTCTGCCGGCGCTAATCAGATTCAAGAGACAGACCGGGGGATACACGACTGGTATCGCTTCGTCCTGTCTTTTCCCCCCCATCTAGTCCGGCGTTATCTGGACGATTTTGATGCCAAATCTGGACAAACTGTTCTTGATCCATTCTGTGGTACAGGTACGACGCTCGTTGAAGCCCGCAAGCTAGGCTTCGCTTGCACTGGGATCGAAGCCAACCCAATGGCCTATTTTGCCTGTAAGGTGAAGACGCAGTGGAACATATCCCTGGAGGATTTCGAACAACACAGCCAGGAGATCGCCAGGCAAACTAGCGCCATCTTGAGCGCACATGGTTTTGACTACAGCGACCTGCCACTGTTCGCCAAGCCCGATACAACAGCGAGCAATCTTCGCCATCTGAGTCATGAACGAGCGGGACTGCTGCTGTCCGGTTCGATAAGCCCTCGCCCACTTCATCGTGCGCTGGTCTTGCTCGATCTGATCCGTGCCAGTGCAAAGCCCTGGTCATGTCATCAAGAACTGGCATTTGCGGCCACATTAGTCGCCGACGCAAGCAATCTGAAGTTCGGGCCAGAGGTTGGAGTCAACCGAAAGCCGAGGGAAGATGCTGACGTGGTGGGCTGTTGGATGGGGCGAGTGAGGCAAATGGCTGCCGATCTGCGTGCACTACCTGACCGATCACACCGACCTGTAACTGTCTTTCATGGCGATGCACGGGATGCGTTCCCTTTCGAGAAAAACAGCGTTGACTTTGTGATCACTTCTCCTCCATATCCTAATGAGAAGGACTATACGCGCACTACTCGCCTGGAAAGTGTCGTGCTTGGCTTTATCAACTCACGACAAGAACTTCAGGCTGTCAAAAAGAAGCTGCTACGGAGTAACACACGGAACGTGTATGTTGACGATCAGGATGATCGCTGGGTACAGCAATTCGCATCTATTCGGCAACTAGCCGGTCAGATAGAAGCGAGGCGTTTGGAACTGGGCAAGACTTCGGGGTTTGAGAGGCTGTATCACCGTGTCGTACGCCTTTACTTTGGAGGGATGTATCGCCACCTTGAGGCCGTGAAGCATGTGCTCAGGCCTGGTGCGCTATGTGCCTATGTGGTGGGAGACCAGGAATCCTACTTTCGGATCACGATCCGAACCGGGCAACTACTCGCCGAAATCGCTGAGCATTGCGGATACAAGATTGAGCGCATCGATCTCTGGCGCACACGTCCGGCGACTGCAACAGGTTGTCAGATTCGCGAGGAGGTAGTTATATTGCGCTGGCTGGGTTGATCACGTGGCATCACGAAACAGCCGGTACCGTTTGTAAGAGCGCGTCTGGAGTTTGAGAGGATCAGAAGTCGCTGTGAATTCCACAAAGACCATTGACCCATCATCCAGCACCTTGACGCCTAAAGGGCGCACAGCTAGCCCAGGGTACTCCTGTTCAGCGTAGGCAACCATTGAGGATATCTGAACTCGATTGAGTTGATCTTTCAAACTCGCGGGCTTAGCTTCAATAGGTATACAGAACCATTGCCCATCTGTATTGACCCCAAGATAGAGATCGTCCACTTCTATCTGCCCCATGTCTCGCACATAGGCCCTGAGATGGGATTGGAGATGGTATACGGTCAGGCTGGTGAAGATATCAACCAGGCGATTGTAGCGGATCTGAACCAGCACACTTTGCTCGTCGCCTTTTGCGAACATGAGCACAATTTCGGGAATCGCATTGGGGATATCCGTGATCTCCAGTTCCAGGGGCACGGCAAGTTCCACAGGAATATCCAGCCTGACCAGGGTGTATTTCCCTTTGCCCTCGCCTCTGATGACCCAGTTTCCATGCCTCACCATTTCTGGCGGGAAGTCCCGCCTTCCAGAACGATAAGAATAGATAATATCGGGAATATTCTTGATATGTAACTCTTCTGCTATCTGATCAAGGAAACCCTTGTCAAAGGGTAATACCTCGGCTTCAAGGCCGTATTGCAGCGTCAGGCGTTTGAAGACTGCCAGAATCACTTCATCGTAACGTGAGAGACCTTCTACTTCATTTTCCACAGGCAACCTCTCCTTGCACTCTCTGCAACCTCGGAGTATAGAGGCTGTTATGAACTTTGGCAGGCGGGTAGCTCCCGTGCTTGCCCCCCCATCCTCGGTCCTTCCCCCGCAAGGGGGGAAGGAAGAAGCCCGCCCTGGCCCCTTCCCTCCGCTTGCGTGGGGGAAGGGGTCGGGGGATGGGGGGCGTCTACCCGGCAGAAGTGCATAACACGCTCTAGGGCCTTTTGCCAACCAGTACCACTGCCATTCTTTTCGTATCATTCCGTCGTGACAGAAGTAACTATCCGCACCTTGCCCCTCATGTTATGCTGCATGGATTAGGCGTCTTTACAATTGTTAGGTACAGGTAAGCCATAGGACGCTCGCCATTGTTGTTGGGGAGAATTGCCTTGACCACGACCTCTGTGGATGTGCTGGTCATCGGCGGCGGCGCGACCGGAGCCGCCGCCCTCTATGATCTGGCGCGGCGCGGCGTGCGCGCCCTGCTGGTAGACCAGCTCGACTTCACCACTGGCACATCGGGGCGCTACCACGGCCTGCTCCATTCCGGCGGGCGCTACGCCGGGCATGACCTGGAGACCGCCCACGAGTGCATCGTCGAGAACCGGGTGCTGCGCCGCATCGTCCCCTTCGCCGTGGAGGACACGGGCGGGCTGTTCGTCGCCACGCCCGCCGACCCCGCCGATTTCCCCGCCCGCTGGCTGGACGGCTGCGCCAAAGCAGGCATTCCCACCGAGCCGCTGAGCGCGGCCCAGGCCCGCGCCGAAGAACCCGCGCTGACGCCGGCCATCACCGCCGTCTACCGCGTGCCGGATGGCTCGGTGGACTCCTTCGATATGATTCACGGCTTTGTCGAGGCGGCGCGCTCTCTAGGGAGCGACGCCTGGATCTACCAGCAGGTGACCGCGCTGCTGCGCGAAGGCGACGCCGTGGTCGGCGCGACGCTGCACGACACGCGCACCGGCGAGCAGCGCACAGTCCACGCCGCCTGTGTGCTCAACGCGACCGGCCCCTGGGCGGGAGTCGTGGCGCGGCTGGCCGGGCTGGAGGTGAGCGTCAAGTTCGACCGGGGCGCGATGGTCGCCATGAACACGCGCTGGGTCAACACCATCGTCAACCGCCTGCGCCCTGCCTCCGACGGCGACATCCTGGTGCCGGTGGGCACGGTCTGCGTGCTGGGCACCACCTCCGTACACACCGCCTCACCCGACGATTATCGCGTCGAAGCGTGGGAAGTCAGCAAGATTCTGGCCGAGGCCGATGTCGTCGTGCCGGGCATCCGCCACGGGCGGGCGCTGCGCGCCTGGGCGGGCGTGCGCCCACTCTACGAGCCGCCCCAGGCCGGCAACAACAAGGCGCAGGGCCGCGAGGTGGCGCGCACCTTCTCCGTGCTGGATCACGCCGCGCTGGATGGCGTGCGCGGCCTGGTGACCGTCACCGGCGGCAAGCTGACCACCTGCCGCCTGATGGCCGAAAAAGCGGTGGACGCTGCCTGCGCGCAGCTTGGCATCAGCGCGCCCTGCACCACCGCTGACGAAGTGCTGCCCATCCCTGCCGCCACAGCCGGGCGTTATCACCGCCTGGATCATCGCCTGCACAAGCTGGAGCACGGCGAAATGCCCGGCGAATTGATCTGCGAGTGCGAGCTGGTCACCCGCCCGCAACTGGAAGCGGCCATCGCCGCCTACGGCGACCAGCCAGTCGCCCTGGACGACCTGCGCCGCGATCTGCGCCTGGGCATGGGGCCGTGCCAGGCGGGTTTTTGCAGCGTGCGCGCGGCGGGCATTCTGCAGGCGGTCAAGGGCCAGGCCAGCGCCGAGGCGACGGCGGCCCTGAGCGCGTTCGTGGACGAGCGTTTTCGCGGCGTGCGGCCCCTGCTGTGGGGCCACCAACTGCGCCAGCTTTACCTCGACGAGCTGATCTACCGGCGCACGCTCGGCCTTGACCGGCTGCCCGGCGAAGGCGTCCCCCAGGCGACAGCCGCCACGCCGGACGAGGAGGCTGCCCATGGCTGAGAAACGCAAAGCGGGCCGCTGCACCATAGACTCCCACGCGGGGCGGGGCAGCGATGTGATCGTCATCGGGGCGGGGCTGGCCGGGCTGCTGGCGGCGGTTCATGCCGTCAAAGCCGGGGCGCGCGTCCGCCTGATCGCCAGCGGCTGGGGCCAGCAGATCGTCAGCCCCGGCTGGATCAGCGTGTACGACCGCGCCGCCGCCGACGTGATCGCCGAGGTGCGCAGCTATGCTGCGCTGCACCCGGATCACCCCTATGCCCTGGCCGGGCTGGATGCGCTGGTCTGCGCGCTGGACCTCTTCCAGGACATCGCCGAGGAAATCGGCGAGCCGTTCGTCATGCGCCCCAGGGACGGGCACAACCTGCGCCTGGCGACCATGCTCGGCGCGATTCAGACGCCGCTGCTCGCCCCGCAGGGCATCGCCGCCGGCGATCTTACAGAGCCTGGGGGGCCACTGCTGATCGCTGGCTTCGCCGGCTGGCGCGACTTCTACCCGGCGCTGGTCGCCGGCAACCTGAGCGCGCAGGGCATCGCCGCGCGCGCGCTGACGGTGACTCTGCCCGCCGGGCGCGGGTCGTGGGACGACTGGCCCGCCGATCTTGCCCGCCGCTTCGATGACTCTGCTTTCCGCACGGCAGTGCTGCGCCAGATTCAGCCACAGGTCAAGGAGGCAGTCAAGGTCGGCTTCCCGGCGGTGCTGGGCATGGAGGGGCACGCCGAGGTGCTGCGCGAGTTCGAGGCGGGCCTGGGCCGCCCGGTCTTCGAGATTCCCACCCTGCCGCCCAGCCCGGCGGGGACGCGGCTGAGCAACGGCATCCGCCGCTGGCTGCTGCGTCACCGGGCGCGGGTGCAGGTCGGGCACCCGGTCGTGCGCGGGATCGTCGCGGACGGGCGCTGCACTGGCGTCGAAGTCGGCGCGCTGGGCCACGCCAACCCGTTCTACGCCGATGCTTTCGTCCTGGCGACGGGCGGGCTGTACAACGGCGGCATCCAGAGCGACGAGACGGGCCGCCTATGGGAGCCGGTCTTCGGCCTCCCCGTCAGCGGGCCGGAGGGCGAGGGCCGCGAGGCGTGGTACGGCGAGCGGTTGCTGGCTGGGCGCGGCCATGCCATTCACCGCCATACCGGGCTGCGCGTCAACGCGCAGATGCAGCCGCTGGATGCTGAGGGCGCGCCCGTGCTGGAGAACGTCTTCGCCGCCGGGCACCTGCTGGCGGGCTTCAACCCGCTGACCGACGGCTGCGCCGAGGGCGTGGCCCTGGCGACGGCCTACAAAGCCGTGAGCGCGGCGCTGGCGGCGCGGGCGTGAGGGTTTGCCCAGGAAACGAAAAAGCCCTCGCGGGCTTCGAAGGCGTGTGCCTTCCACCTCCAGGTGACTGGATTGACAGTAGTATAGCACGATCAACGTACTCACGCAGTTGGCGGAATCTCATGGCTGACCATTCTATCTCCCTGATTGACCTGACTCCCTTCACGGCAGACCACTGCCTGAAGTGCAACATCTGCGCGTCAGCCTGCCCCGTCGCGCCGGTGACGCCGCTCTTCCCTGGCCCAAAGACGGTCGGCCCGCAGGCGCAGCGCCTGCGGCTGCCGGGCGAGCCGTCGCCGGATCATTCTGTTGACTACTGCTCCGGCTGCGGCATCTGCACGCTGGTCTGCCCGCACGGCGTGAAGGTCATGGAGATTAACACGCAGGCCAAGGCGGTCATGACCCAGACGCTCGGCATGTCGCCGCGCAACTGGTTCCTCAGCCGCAACGAGCTATGGGGCCGCCTGGGGACGCCGTTCGCGCCGCTGGCTAACTTCGGCGTGCGCAATCACTGGCTGCGCCTGATCGTCGAGAAGACGTTCAAGGTGTCGGCGCGCGGGCCGCTGCCCGGCTGGGCCGGCTACACCTTCCGCGGTTGGTGGAAGCGCGAGTTGAAGCGGCGCCCGCGCCCGCAGCCCGCTTCCGACGCCGGGCGCGTGGTCTACTTCCACGGCTGCTCAACCAATACCTACGAGCCGCACATCGGCAAGCTGGCCGTGGCCGTGCTGGAGCACATCGGGCTGCACGTGGAAATTCCTCCGCAGACGTGCTGCGGGCTGCCCGCCCAGTCCAATGGGGACTTCACAGCGGCGCGGCGCTACGCGCGCACCAACATCGAGGCGCTGGTCGAGTACGCGCGGCGGGGCATCCCCATCGTCGGCACGTCGGCGAGCTGCATCACGGCCATCAAGGGCGACTATCACCACGTGCTGGGCCTGGACGACGAGGACGCGCTGCTGGTCGCAGCCAACACCTACGACTTCATGGAATTCCTGGCCAAACTGTGCCATGAAGGTCGTTTGCCGCTCGATTTTCGGCCCATTGAGGCGGAGCTGCCCTACCACGCGCCATGCCAGCTCAAAGCGCACGGCATGGGCCGCCCGGCGCTGGACGTGCTCGACCTGATTCCGGGGCTGCGCTGTTGGGAGATTGACGCCGACTGCTGCGGCATCGCCGGGACGTATGGCTACAAGGCGGAGAAGCGCGAGATCGCCGAGGCGGTGGGCCGGCCCATCGCCGAGCAGGTGAGGGCGGCGGGGGCCACGCTGGTTGTCTGCGACACAGAGACGTGCCGCTGGCAGATCACCTCGCTGGCGGGGGCCAAGACGGTGCACCCGGTCGAGTTGGTGGCGCTGGCTTACGGCCTGACGGTGGATCGCTACACGCCGCCGCTGCGGGCGGGCGAGTTGGCTCGCGCTGCGGTAGGCGGACTGTAACCACATCGGTGGTTCTGTAGGGGCGGGTTTCGAAACCCGCCCCTACCTACGTTCCAGGAACTATCAGCCCTCGCCCGCGTCACCATTCGGCCCAGCCAATTCGCGGTGCAGCACCCACTTGACCGACCAGTAGCCGTCAAAATAGTCCGGGCAGGCTGTGCTGCTCACTTCGTCGAAGCAGCGCAAGGGGCGCTCGCCCAGGGCGGCGCGCAGGGCGTCGGGAGTCAGGCGGTCGGGCATGGGAACCCCCTAAGGGAGCAAACCAGCGATGAGCGATTCAGTACAAACGCCGAAGCGTGGGTCTGCCTGAAACCGGATGATCCGCCTCAGTATAATACCCGCAAAGCGTCCGTTACCGCGCAGCCCACGCAATATAGACGGATTGCTGCCCATTTAGTTGTGCGCGCGGCCTCCACGCCGTACAATGCGGTCTACAAGTCCAGGCGATCCGGCCTGCTCCTGGAGAAAACCGCTGATGACCGATCCGTTTCTGTGGACGCCCTGGCGAATGCCCTATCTGCGCGGCGAAGATCGCGCCCACTACGAGGGCTGCGTGTTTTGCATCAAGGGAGCGGGGGGCCAGGCAGAGGCCGAGGCCGACGCGCGCGAGTACGTGATCGCCCGCTCAACTCACGTCTTCGTGGCGCTGAACATGTACCCATATAACAACGGACACCTGCTGATCATCCCCTACGCGCACGTGCCGTCGCTGGAGAATTTGCCGGCGGAGGTGCTGACCGACCTGATGCTGACCACGAACAAGGCGCTGGCCGCGCTGCGCGCCGTCTACAACCCGCACGCTTTCAACATTGGGGCCAACATCGGGGCGAGCGCCGGGGCGGGCATCCCCGACCATTTCCATGTGCACATCGTGCCGCGCTGGGAGGCGGACACGAACACCATGACCGTCATCAGCGGGACGCGCGTCATCCCGGAGCTGCTCAGCGACACCTACGCCAGGCTGCGCGCCGCCTGGCCGGGCGACTGAGCGCGCTGCAATCGCCAGCTACTTTTCCTGGATCAACGCTCAATACTTGATGATGAAAGGATAGGATTTCATGCCCGCGAACGATAAATCTCCCCGTGATGCCGTCATTCTCGGCGGCGCGCGGCTACCCCAGGGGAAGCTGCTGGGCGCGCTGACGCCGTTCACCGCCGTGCAGCTTGGCCAGATGGCTGCGCGCGCGGCCCTTGAGCGCAGTGGCGCGGACCCGGTAGACATTGACGAGGTGATCCTCGGCCAGGTCGTGCCAGCGGGATCGGGTCAGGCCGTCCCGCGCCAGGTGTCCCTCGGCGTGGGCGTTCCCCCACATGTCGGCGGCCTGCTGATCAACAAGATTTGCGGCAGCAGCCTGAAAGCGGTCATGCTGGCGGCGGGCCTGATCCGCGCCGGCGACGGCGACCTCTACCTGACCGGCGGCGTCGAGAGCATGACCAACGCGCCGTTCATGGACCTCAAGGGGCGCGTCGGGCACAAGTACGGGCATTTCGAGATGGTGGACGCGGTGATGTGGGATGGGCTGTGGGATCACATCGCCGGCTGGATCATGGGCGAGGCGGCGGAGTTCATCGCCCAGGAGTTCGAGATCACCCGCCAGCAGTTGGACGAGTTCGCCGTGCGCAGCCACCAACTGGCCCACGAGGCGACTGAAGCCGGGCGCTTCGCCCAGGAGATCGTGCCAGTCGAGCTGCCAGGGCGTAAGGGCCAGGTGACCCTCTTCGACCGCGACGAGTCGATCCGCCCGGACACGACGCTCGAGGCGCTGGCCAGGTTGCGCCCGGCCTTCCGCGACGATGGGATCGTCACAGCGGGCAACTCCCCCGGCCTCAACGATGGGGCAGCGGCGCTGGTCGTCGCCAGCCGCGAGTACGCCGAAGCGCACGGCCACCAGCCGCTGGCGCGCATCGCCGGCTACGGGCAGGCGGCAGTCGAGCCGAAATGGCTCTTCGCCGCGCCGATCAAGGCCATGCCGCGCGCGCTGGCGCGGGCGGGCTGGACGATGGCCGATGTAGACCTGGTCGAGCTGAACGAGGCGTTCGCGGCACAGGTGCTGGCCGACCTGAAGGGGCTGGCGCGCGACGGGCACGCGATCCCGCTGGAGAAGCTGAACGTCAACGGCGGGGCGATTGCCATCGGCCACCCGATCGGGGCGTCGGGGGCGCGGGTGCTGGTCACGCTGATGCACGCCCTGCAGCAGCGCGGGCTGAAGCGCGGGCTGGCCGGTCTGTGCCTGGGCGGCGGAGAGGCAGTGGCGATGGCGGTGGAGTTGGAGTGAGCGCGCTGGTGCCACACCCGCGCCGGACCTGGCCGGGGTGCGGTCGCGGGGCGTGCTGGCGCCCGTTGGACGCTTGCAAGACCTATCAGGCAGTAGGAGCGTCGCTCTGCCGCGCCCAGGTGAGAATTATACTGCAAACCGGCCTGGCGAACCGCCGCCGCCAGGCCGGGTGTATCTGGATTTTCGGGAGAAAGCCTCACCGCAGAGGCACAGAGATCGCGGAGAAAAGCGGACAATCTCTACGGTACTTCTCTGTGTCCTCGGCGTCTCTGCGGTTCAGCGTTTCTCGCCCCCCAATGCAGATGCCCCTTCGAGCCGCTCCACGGCGCGCAAGCGGGCGCTGCGGCTGCGCGGGTTGGCAGCGATCTCCTCAGCGGAGGGCCGCTCGGGCTTGCGCGTGACCAGGCGGATGCGCGCCACATGCCCACAGGTGCAGACCGGCTGGCGCGGCGGACACAGGCAGCCGGCTGCCTCGGTCTTGAACGTTTGCTTGACGATGCGATCTTCCAGGCTGTGGAAGCTGATCACCGCCAGCCGTCCACCGGGGCGCAGCAGATCAAGGGCGACCGGCAGGGCGCGCTCGACCGCGCCCAGTTCGTCATTGACGGCGATGCGCAACGCCTGAAAGGTGCGCGTCGCCGGGTGTATCTTCTCGCGCGGGCCGCGCTGGGCGCCAGCCACGACCTCGGCAAGCTGGCGGGTGGTGCTCAGCGGGCGCGCGGCGACAATCGCGCGGGCGATGCGCCGGGCGTTGCGCTCCTCCCCATAGCGGAACAGGACCTCGGCCAGCGCCTCGGCGTCCCACGTGTTGACGAGGTCGGCGGCGGTCGGCCCGCCCGCTGACGGGTCGAAGCGCATGTCGAGCGGCCCCGCGCTCATGAAGGCGAAGCCGCGCGCCGGGTCGTCCACCTGCATCGAAGACAGGCCGAGGTCGAGCAAAATCCCGTCCACGCCCTGTCCCCCATCGCCCACCGTCTCCAGCCAGGCCGGGACCAGCGTCCCCATCTGCTCGTAGCTGGCGTGGCGCAGCGCCACCCGTCCCTCGAACGGGGCCAGCCGGGCGCGCGCCAGGGCCAGGGCCGCCGGGTCGCGATCCAGCCCCAACAGGCGAGCATCCGGCGCAGCAGCCAGGATCGCCGCCGCGTGCCCGCCCGCGCCGACGGTGCCATCCACGAAGCGCCCTGCCAGGCGCTCACTGACGCGCAGCGCGGCGAGCACGGCCTCCACCAGCACGGGAATGTGGGGAGCGTCAGGGTGGGTCATGGTGACTGTCATAGCCGCCAGGGACGACGGATCACAGTGTAGACGACCTGGCGGGCGGCGGCAAGAGTGTAAACAGAGACTTCCGAAGTTTTTGAAAACTTCGGAAGTCTTGTTCTGCGCGGCGGCCCTCCCCGGCAAGACTTTCAGGGACGGGCAGCAGCGCAAAAGCCATGATGATGACGTCTGATTGACCTCACCCCCTGGCCTCGCTGCGCTCGGCCTTTCCCCCTCTCCGTTGCGAAGAGGGGGAAGCGAGGCGCGTTAGCGCCAAGCGGGGGTGGGGCAAATCAGGGCGTATCGCCTACGCCCCTGTCCCTCTTGCCCGCCTAGCGTGGCACGTCCCAGAGGATTACAGCCGCGTCGTCCGACGCAGAAGCGATCAGCGTCCCATCCGGGCTGAAGGCGACGCCATTCACCCAGTCCGTGTGGCCGGAGAGCATCGCCAGCCCGGCAAAGGAGCCATCACCGTCCGCCTGCCAGACGCGCACCGTCGAATCGTCGCTGCCGGAAGCGATCAGCGTCCCATCCGGGCTGAAGGCCACCGCATTGACGTAGTCTGTATGGCCGGACAGCTCAGCGACGGCTTCGCCCGAAGCAGCTTTCCACACGCGCACGAGGCTGTCGTCGCTGCCGGTGACAAGCAGCGCACCGTCCGGGCTAAACGCCACTGAACTCACCCAGTCCGGGTGCTCGATGTTGAGCAGTTCTCCCCCCGTCGCCGCATCCCACACGCGCGCGCTGTAGTCATCGCTGGCCGTGGCCAGCCGGGTTCCATCCGGGCTGAAGGCCACCCCTCTCACCGTGGACGTATGTCCCTCAAGCGTGGCGAGTGGATCGCCTGTGGCCGCATCCCACACTTTGACCAGCATATCACTGCTGCTGGAAGCAAGGCGCGTGCCATCCGGGCTGAAGACTACGCTGTAGACATAACCGTCGTGCGCTTCGACGGCCAGCAACTCGATGCCAGCAGCCGCGTCCCACACGCGCACCACGCCGTCATCGCAAGCCGAGGCCAACACCGTCCCGTCGGGGTGATAGGCGACGCTGTTGACGTAGTCGGGGTGTTGCATGGCAAGCAACTCCGCGCCGCTGGCAACATCCCACACGCGCACGGTCCCGTCATCACTGGTGGAGGCCACCTGCGCCCCATCCGGACTGAAAGCCACTGCATTGACCCAACTCTCGTGGCCACGCAGGGCCGCGCGCCAGGGAGATGTGTACTGGACGGTTGCGGCGACGCCCAGGATATTCGCTTCGAACTGCGCCATCTCCCCGGCAGAGGCGACGGCCACCACCGCCACCGTGTTGCCGTCGCCAACGTCTACAGCGATCACCAGGACATCACCCACTTCCAGGCTGAGCGAAGCGCGCGCTGCGGGCCGGTCCCCGACGATGACGCTCTCCGGCACGGGCATTGCGTCAATGTCGCCGGAGCCGATCGACTCAGCTACGGCCGTCACAACGCCCTCCGGACTCGTGTCTGGCAATTCGTAGACCATCATGCCGATAGTCGCCGGCTCCATGACCAGCACACCAACCACCCCTGGCGGCACCGTATCTTCCTCCAGGGCCGCCTCGTCGTTGGTGAGGACAACCATGCCCTGATCCTCGACCACGACCCATCCAGCGGGATAGGAGAAGGTCAGATGACCGCTGGGCGAGGCGTACTGTTTGTTGCGCGGCAACTGGGCGTGTGCTACCAGCGGCGCAAGGGCCAGGATCAGGATGACCAGAAGTGCGCCGCCATGCGCTAAGCGAATCCGATGCATGATCTGCCTCCTCAAGAGCACAGCGTGCGCCCCATGCCCACGCCTGATACGCGCGATCCACAGCCCGGACCGGGCGGCGACCGTGTTCTCATTGTACCATGTTTGCCGCCACACCCCGCCGCAGCGACAAGGCAGGGGTGCATTTCACGAAAGTTCATACCCCCCATCCCTCGTCACCTGCGGTGACGTCTCCCTTCCCCCACAGCGTGGGGAAGGGAAAAAGCAACCAGCCACAGACGCTCTGACTCCTCCTTTACCTCCTCGTGGGGGAAAGGAGGCTGGGAGGATAGGGGGACCCGGCGCATCGTGAATTAATCTGAAATGCACCCACAAGGCAGGCGAAGCATGGGGCGAGCATCTGGCAGATCGTGGCTCAGATTGCGTATACTACCCCCTGTGCTGCCGGCTGCTGCGCGCTGTTCGCTGACAGCCTGTCTGTTGTCGAGGGAGTGAGGTGGTCACAAGACTCATGCTGGGGCTGCTCGTCTGTGGGATCGCGCTGGGGGCAGTGCCGCTCAGCGCCCAGGCCCAGGCCGACTACGACCCGACGATTCTGCTCTTCACCTGCGACCGGACGGAAGTCACGCTGGACGAGCTGGAATCCGGCGAGGGAGAGGCAACACTGGCCTGGCATATCGCCCATGTTGCCGACGGACAGCGCGTCGCCCTGCATACCTACCAGGGCCGGGCCTGGGTGCCCATCGAGACGCCCCAGCCTCTGCCCCCCGTCGGGGAGCTGACTGTCCCGCTGGCTGCGCCGGGCAACTTCGGGCCGCTCACTTTTCGCGTCAGCGTCGTGGATCGAGCGGATGCCATCCTCGACGAGCGCGCGGTGATCATCCCCTTCGATGGGCAATGGCTGGACGCGCTCGAACCGGCCATCGAGTCGTTCACCACGCCCGCGCAAAGCCTGCCCGCCGCCGTGCTGGCTTCCGGCGGGGCGCGCGTGGAAGTGACCTGGGCGGTGCGCGACCGCCACCCGCTGACGGCCATCACCTTCAGCCAGGTCTTCGCTGACGGGGCGACGCAGAACATCGAGCTGCCGCGCGCCCACCTCTGGATTCCGTCGCGCGGGACAGGCGTCGTAGCGCCCGTGATACCCCCTACCGGCAGCGAGGCGCGCCTACGCCTGGCGCTCGTCCACGTCATCAGCGGCGAAGTGCTCGACGAGGCGCTGATCACCCTGCCGGTCATTGGCATGGCCATGCCGCCCACGCCCGCGCCCACCGGCGAGATCACGGCCACGCCGCCCGATGCGCCCCCCGGCCCCCGCGACCTGGTCATCCTGACCGAGTGTGGCGACGGGCCGCCAGGCCAGCCCGCGCGCACCTGGGCCGATGGGCCGGGCATCCCCTCGCCGGACGGGCTGCGCCTGGCCTATAGCGCCAACCCGGTCGGCGCGGCCCAACTGATCGTTGCCAACGCCGACGGCTCCGGGCAGATCGCCGTCCCCGCGCCAGACGCCAGCCTGCCGCTGGGCCTCCGCCCGCGCTGGTCGCCAGACAGTCAGCGCATCGCCTTTGCCAACCTCACCCTGTCGCCACCGGGCGGCACGATCTACGTGGTCAAGGCGGACGGCACCGATCTGCGCCGCATCGCCAGCTACGTCGGCACCTTTGATGACCTGAGCTGGTCTGACGACGGGCAGCAGCTTTTCTATACCAGCGGCGAACTGACTGGCTCCGGCGACAGCTTGCAGATCGTGAAGTACCAGGTCTACGCGATCACGCCGGACGGGCTGGGCAGCCCGTCAGTCTATGCTGAAGGATGTGGGGTGTACCAGCGGGCCGGGCCGTAGGGCGAACAGCAGATCGCCATCAACGAACACCGGGGTGCTCAACAAAAACAGGTCACACCTGTGACCCGTTTCTGCTGGTTGGATGGCAACCGATGCCGACCGCGCTAGCCCTGGCGCTGCTTGTGCTTCGGGTTGGCCGAGCACATGACATACAGGCGGCCCTGGCGGCGCACGAAATAGCACTTGTCGCACATCTTGCGCACCGAAGAACGTACCTTCATGACAACACCTCCCCTTGCCGGGCTTGCCGCCACTACCCCGCAACAACGGCGCGCACCGGTTGGGGATAGGCGAATGGGCGTCTGGTTGAACGCTCCGGCGCCGCCCTCCCAGGGCAGCGCGCCCTCATTATAAACCATTCCGCGCCAAAATCCAGACCGATTCGGCGGAGGGAGTTCACGAACAAGTTGTTGGCGAGCTTATCCCCCCATCCCCGGCCCTTCCCCCACCAGGGGGGAAGGGAGAAAAGCGGCGGGCATGCTCCCCTTCCCTCCGCGCGGGGGAAGGGGCTGGGGGATGGGGGGCAAGCCGAGCGTAGCGAGGCTGGGGGTGAGGCTAAGCCAGAGCGCGGCAGCGCAGGTCCCGACCTGACAAGTCGTTCGCGAGCCCCGGAGGAGGAGGCGGAGGTGGCTTGCGGACTTGTGAAGTGAGACCCTCTGAATCGCAAAGACGCAGAGAACGCGGAGGAGGACTATAAGGCAGACTCTCGCTCTTCACTGCGCCCTCTGCGCCTCTGCGGTGACACTTTGCCTCAACACCGGACGCACATGTGGCCAAAGCGAGCGTAGTGGATACACAGGGTTGCCGGCGGTGATGCGCCGCGCGCCGCTAATTCGCCGCGCTGCCCAACGCGCGGTAGACTTGGTCGCAGCGCAAACCGCTCCGCAAGGGTGAGCGAACGCGGGCGTTGAAGCTTCGCGTTCGCTCTGAGACACTGGTTGACCAAACACATGCCAAGCTCGCACTACGTGACCAATACCATCAGCGCCGCGCACAACCTGACCATCGAGATCGGCCCCGCCGTCTGGCGGCTGATCAACGGCGCGCGCCCTGCCGCTGACACGGCCCCCACCCTGCTCGAAGCGCACCCCGATGGCCTCAGCTACGCGCCGGCCTTCGCCCGCGCCCGCCAGCTCCCGCCGGGGAGATGGCTGGCCCCCGCCGCAGTCGCCCGCGTGGTCGTCGGCTGGGCGCCAGAGTATCAGAGCTGGCACCTGGGGCTGCTGCTCAACGAGGCGGACAATGCGGCGGCAGAGCCGCGCTGGTGCGGGCTGGCAAGCTGGCCCCAGGGCGAAGCAGCCGAGCACGAGGCGGACGCCCGCCACGCGGCTCAGGCGCTGGCCCGGCTGCTGGACCGTCCGCTGCACGTCGTCGCGCCGCCCAGGTCCGCGCCGATCGCCACCCGCCTGCCCCCGGCTGCGCGTCCCCTGGTTGGGGCGGCCCCCCCGCCCCAGCCCGCGCCCGCCGGCATCGCCCTGTGCGAGCCGCCTTTCACCTTCGAGGGCTGGGCCTTCGTGGCGCGGCGGACGCGCTTCGCCTGGAAGCGGCGGGGACGTTGGGTGCTGGGCAGGCTGCTGCGCGCGCTGTTTCTCATTGTGCTGGCCGTGGGCTTCACGCTGCTGGCCAGCGGCACCATGGAAAGCGGCCTGGCCGAAGTCAAGCCGACCTGGCTGCCCATTCTGGGACTGGCTGTCGGGGTAGCTTTCCTGGTGGCGGCGCTGCGCGCGTTCTGGCAGATGATCACCACCACCGACGTGGTGCTGGACGTCAAGAAACGCGAGGTGCGCGCGCGGAGCCGTTTCACGGGCAGCACGCGCTGGCGCCTGCCGTTCGAGCAGACGAGCTACGTGCTGCTGACCCACACCCCTCCTCGCCCCCTGGGACGCAAGGGCAAAGACGGACCGATGCGCGTGGCCCAGGATGTGTGGGTGCATCTCGCCGGCGGCGACCGCTTCTGGCAGGTGGTGGATCTGGGCCGCGTCGAGGGCGTCTCGCGGCAGTGGGAAGCGGCCCGCGCTGCCCTCAAGCAGCCCGGACGCCGCCCGATTCGGCTGGCCGATCTCGACAGTCCGGCGCACCAGGTCGCGCTGCACATGGCGCGCATCCTGGAGACGGATGTCTGGCTGGACGTGCGCAAGTGAGGGGCGTGCATATCAGTGCCGGGGCGAGGCTGCGCCGCAGAGGCCGGCAGGCGCGGCGAAGAGTCAGCAGCCCTCATTAGCTCTTCTCTGCGGCCTCCGCGTCTCTGCGGTTCAGAGAAACTCGCCTCCGAATCCGTATGCGCCCGCAAGGTGGCCCTGATTGGCACCTGCCCACCGCGCATGGTACCATTCGACTAGATGCGCCCCTGGCCAGCGAGAGACGACGATGTCTGACGCATTTTCGGGTCGCCTGGACAGCCGGCAGACCACTCGCCTGGTCCTGCTGGCCATCATCCTGCTGACGGTTCCCTGTTATTGCCTGGGCGCGGTGCTGCTCGCCTATGCCCCCGCGGACAGGGGCAGGACCCCCCTCCCGACCGATCCGACGCTGGGCGGGGCCACGGCCTCTCCCGGCGTGCCGACCTACACGCCGTTCCTCACCGCCACCTACACACCCTACCGACCGCCGCTCCAGCCGACGCCGCCCCAGCTCTTCCTGCCGACGAACACGCCCTTTATCATGCCGGCCACATGGACGCCAATTCCCACCTGGACGCCCTTCCCGACGATCACCACCGCGCCCACGCTGACGCTGCCGCCGTCACCGACGTCCCCGCCGCCGACCGTCGCCCCGAAGATCACGCCGCAGCCAACCAACACACTAGCTCCAACCGACGTTCTGCCGCCGCCTACCGATCCGCCGACGGACTCGCCGCTGCCCTCCCCCACCCAGGAGAGCCTGGGAGGGAACTGATGCGCCGGATCACGCCACGATAGGATACGCACGAGTCAATGCCATTAGACCTCCAGGAACATTTGCGGGCGCTGTGCACTGCGCCAGGACCGTCCGGCCACGAGGGGCCGGTTCGCGCTGTGATTCACGACGCCTGGGCTGGGCGCGCTGACGACCTGCGGGCCGACGCCCTCGGCACCCTGATCGCGGTGAAGCGGGGCAGCGGGCCGGAGCCGCGCCGCAAGATCATGCTCTGCGCGCACATGGACGAGATCGGCCTGATCGTCGCCGAAGTGCGCGAGGGCTTCATTCGCACCGCACCCCTGGGTGGCATTGACTACCGCGCCCTGCTCACCCAGCCGGTGCTGGTCCATGGCCGCCGGACGCTCAAGGGCCTCTTCGGCGCCGCGCCGCCGCACATGGCCCGCAGCCGCGACAGGTACCCCACTCCCGATGACCTGTGGGTGGACGTGGGTCTGCCCGCCGACGAAGTCAGCGCGCTGGTGCGCGTGGGCGACATCATCACCCTGGACGCGCCTGCCGTGCCGCTCAAAGGCGATCACCTGGCCGCCAAGTCGCTCGACAACCGCCTGGCCGTCGCCGTGGTAACACTCTGCCTGGACGAGCTAAGTCGCCGCGATCACGCCTGGGACGTGGTGGGCGTGGCGGCGGTGCAGGAGGAAGTCGGCAGCTACGGCGCGCTGGCCGCGGCTTACCAGATCGCGCCGGACATCGCCATCGCCATTGACGGCTCGTGGGGCGTGCAGAAGGGCGTCGGCGACGACGAAGGCTTCGCCCTGGGCGACGGGCCGACCATCGCCCGCGGCCCCAACTTTCACCCGCTGCTGGTCAAGGCCCTGCACGCCGCCGCTGATGACCTGGAGATCGAGGTGCAGATCGAGCCGACGCCCGGCCACAGCGGCACCGATGCCTGGGAGATTCAAGTCAGTCGCGAGGGCGTCCCCACCGGGCTGATCGGCGTGCCCATGCGCAACATGCACACGCCGTCGGAGATCGTCAACCTGCGCGATGTGACGCGCGCCGGGCGGCTGCTGGCGGTCTTCATCGCCGGGCTGGCGCCGGACTTTCTGGACTCCCTCGCCTGGCCCGAAGCGAGCGCCCCCAAGGAGCGTGACGCATGATGGACGTGCTGCGCGAGCTATGCGAGGCAGTTGGCATCTCCGGCGACGAGGGCGAAGTCCGCGCGCTGGTGCTCAAGCACATCCGGGATCATGTCGAGGACATCCGTATTGACGCGCTGGGCAGCGCGCTCGCCGTCAAGCGCGGCACTGGCGCGGTCAAGTTGCGCGTCATGGCCGCCGCGCATATGGACGAAGTGGGCATGATGGTCATGGGCTTCGACAGCGACGGCACCATCCGCTTCAGCGCGGTCGGCGGGCTGGACGCGCGCATCCTGCCGGGGACGCGCGTGCTCGTCGGCCCGGACAGGATTCCGGGCGTCATCGGCTGGCCGCCGCTGCACCTCAACAAGAGCCAGGACACCGTGCCCATTGACCGGCTGCGCATTGACATCGGCCTGACCAGCCGCGAAGCCGCCCAGAAAGCCCTCAAGCCCGGCGATTCCATCGCCTTCGCCAGCACGTTCGAGGTGCTGGGGCCGACCGTGCGCGGCAAGGCGCTCGACGACCGCGCCGGCTGCGCCTCGCTGATACATCTGGTGCAGGGCGATCCGTTCCCCTTCGACCTGCACGTAGCCTTCACCGTGCAGGAGGAGGTTGGGCTGCGCGGGGCGCGGGCCGCCGCCGGCCGCATCCGGCCCGACGCGGCCTTCGCCCTGGAGACGACCGCCTGCCACGACCTGCCGCAAGACCCCGACGAGCCGGACCAGACGACGATCACCCGGCTGAGCGGCGGCCCGGCGATCACAGTGATGGATCGCTCGATGGTCAGCGACCCGCGCCTGGTGCGCCACCTAGTGCGTGCCGCTGAGGCGGCGGGCATCCCCCACCAGTTCCGCTCGCCGCAGCACGCCGGCGGCACCGACGCGGGAGCTATTCACAAGACAGGTGTGGGCGTGCCGAGCGTGGTGGTGGCCAACCCCTGCCGCTACATTCACGGGCCGTATGCGATCATGAGCATCGCCGACTGGGAGCACCAGGCGGCATTGCTGCGCGCGGCGTGGGAAACGCTGGACGAGGATGTGCTCGCGCGCCCCTGACAGGGGGCGACAGACTTTGGGAGGGACAACCATGAGCGAGACGCAGGTCAAGTCAGAGACGCCCGTCTACCAGCTCAAGGTGACGCTGAACGACAGCAAGCCACCCATCTGGCGGCGGTTGCTGGTGCCCGGCGACATCACCCTGGCATATCTTCATCATCTCATTCAGGCCGCCTTCGGGTGGTATGACTATCACCTGCACCAGTTCATCGTGCGAGAGCAGTACTACAGCCAGCCGTCCTTCGAACTGGACGAGTATATGGCCAGAGTGGGGGATGAAAGACGCATCCGGCTCGACCGCCTGGTTCCTGGCGAGAAATTCAAATTCCGCTACGAGTACGACTTTGGTGATAGCTGGTTGCATGACATCCTGGTCGAAAAAATCCTGCCGCCCGATCCCCAGCGCACGCTGCCTGCATGCATCAAAGGCAGGCGCGCCTGCCCGCCGGAGGACGTCGGCGGCATTTGGGGCTATTATGGCTTTCTGGAAGCGCTCCAGGACCCCAATCACCCTGAACATGACGATTATCTGGAGTGGATTGGCGGAGAGTGGGATGCGGAGGCGTTCGATCTGAATGAGGTCAACGAGCGGCTGCAAACCGCCTGGAAAAGATTGAAACGGCATCGTTAAGCACTGCGCCCGCCCTGCTGCATGAAGTGAGGATGACTCCTGTGGAAACCCTGATCAAAACCCTGGCCGAAGCCTGGGGGCCGCCCGGCTATGAGCACCACATCCGCGACCTGATCCGCGCCGAAGTCGCCAATGCCGCCGATGAGATCACCGTGGACGCGCTCGGCAACCTGATCTGCCGCGTGGGGGACGGCCCCCGGCGCGTGCTGGTCGCCGCGCATATGGACGAGATCGGCCTGATCGTCAGCCACATAGACCGGCAGGGCTACGCGCGCTTCGCCAGCATCGGGGCGCTCTTCCCGGCGACGCTGCTCGGCGCGCGCGTGCGCTTCGAAAACGGGACCATCGGCACCATCGGCGTCGAGCACCAGTTCAGCAAGCGGCGCGAGCTGCCCGACCTGCCGGGGTTCTACCTGGACATCAGCACCGGCGCAGACAGCAACGCGCCTGTCGGCGTGGGCGACCCTGGCGCGTTCGTGGGCGAGGTCTTCCGGCGCGGCGAGCGCATCATCGGCAAGAGCCTCGACAACCGGCTGGGCTGCGCCGTGCAGATCGAGGCGCTGCGCCGCGTCAAGGAGACGGGGGCGCCGCACAGCGTCTACTTCGTCTTCAGCGTGCAGGAGGAAGTCGGCGCGCGCGGGGCCGGGCCGGCGGCCTACGGCGTGGAGCCGCACCTGGCGCTCGTCGTGGACGTAACTCCCTGCGGCGACCAGCCCCATGGCAAGGAGATGGCCATCCGGCTGGGCGGCGGCCCGGCGATCAAGATGCGCGACGAGGGGCTGATCGTGCCGCCGGCGGTGCGCGACCTGCTCATCGCGCGCGCCGAAGAGGCGGGCATCCCCTACCAGCTCGAAGTGCTGACCGGCGGCGGCTCGGACGGGCGCACGATTCAGGCGGTGCGGGCGGGCGTCCCCACCGGGGCGATCTCGCTGCCGCTGCGCTACGTACACACGCCCAGCGAGACGGCGAACATGGGCGACGTGCGCGCGGCGGTGGACTTGCTGGCGGCGGTGCTGGTGGGGGAGATTGCGCTATAATGCCTGAAATCCGTTGAGTCCCGGAGTTGGGCATGGTGCCGCCTGTTCAGCAATCGTTATTCGTAACCCGACAGGCCAGGCGATATAACGTCCCATTTCCCTCCACCCGCTATCAGGGGAGCAAACTCAAGCTGGCGGAGTGGATATGGGCGAACGTTGAGGACCTGGAATTCGATACTGTCTTGGATCTGTTTGGCGGGACAGGCTGTGTCAGCCACTTATTCAAGACGGCTGGTAAGCGCGTCATCTACAACGATATCCTGCGGTTCAACTGGACTATCGGCCTGGCCCTAATCGAAAACAGGGATGCGCGCTTAACGCCAGCGGATATCGAACTGGTGCTTGAGCGACATCCCGGCATCAACTACCCCGATTTCATCCAGCGAACGTTCAGCGGCATCTACTTCACTGACAGCGAGAACGCCTGGCTGGATCGCGTTGTTTACAACATAGATCATTTGTTGACCGATCCGTTCAAGCAGGCTTTGGCGCGCTTTGCGGTGTATCAGGCTTGTATCGTCAAGCGTCCCTACAACCTCTTTCATCGCGCTAACCTGTACATGCGCCAGGCCAGAGTCCAGCGATCCTTTGGCAATAAGACGACATGGGATACACCTTTTGAAGTCCATTTTCGCGCTTTTGCCACCGAAGCCAACGCAGCCGTGTTTGACAACGCGCGCAACAATCGGGCTATTTGTGGCGATGCGCTCGAAGCACCTGTTGACGTGGATCTGGTTTATATTGACCCGCCCTATGTGAACCACAGAGGCGTAGGGGTGGACTATCTGGATTTTTACCATTTTCTCGAAGGGCTTACGCTGTATGATGAGTGGCAACAGCGCATTGACTACAGCACCAAGCACCGGCGGTTGCAGCGTTTGGAGTCACCCTGGACTAGACCCGGCACCATCCTGGCGGCTTTTGAGGCAGTGATTGCCCGTTATCGCAAGAGCATTCTGGTTGTCTCCTATCGCAACGATGGCATACCATCCCAAGATGCGCTTATAGAGGTGCTCAAGCGATACAAGAGCAATGTCTTTGAGGCCAATAAGCGCCAGAAGTACGTCTTGTCTAAACGCGATTCAGCCGAGCTGCTCCTAATTGCACTGTAGCCGCACTGTGGTGAGCCGAAGCAGATGGCTTCTCAAGATGCATTCCGCGACTCCTTGGTCTCCTACTTTGGCAGGTTGCGTGAGCGGGTGACAACAGAGACGGGGGATTGGACGGTAAAAGGATTCATTGACGTTTACCAGCGCATCTACACGATCACGCTGGACACCAAAGTGCTGTCCAAAGCACTTGAGTTGTTGATGTTTCCAGCGTTGGTCGAGTTTGCTCAGGCAAACGGCTACCAGATGGTGTTGGCCCGCCAACAAAACCAATATCCCGACATCAGTTGGCTAGCTCCCGATGGCGCCAAATATGCGCTAGACATCAAGTCCACATATCGTAGAGTGGTGGATCGCCAGGGGAGGTCCAAGGTCAACGGGATGACGTTAGGGACGTACACAGGCTACTTCAGGGCGCGAGAAAGTGCCTCAATCACCACCTTTCCCTACCAGGACTATGCCAAGCATTATGTGCTCGGCGTAATCTACTCTCAGATCAAGGGCCTTGATGAGCGGCGTGTCTATGACATCGGCCAACTGCCACCAGGTCAACGCGGTCATACTCGTGGATCAGCTTGCTGCGCATTCCCGCGATCTGCTGCCAGGGTATCTCAGGGTGGCTGGCTCGAAAAGTGATTGAGGTGCGCCGGACAGCTTCACCAATGACCTCGATGCGCCGGATCACAGCGTCCTGGGTCTTGATATCCTGCTCAAAGGCAGCCTGATCCATGCCCTGCACGAAGGTCTGGATCATCTGTGCACTTTGCAGCATATCGAGCAGGTAGACCAGATCACGCTGCATACACCACCCGCGCTGACTGCAAGATAGCCTTGCGCAGAAGATAATTCGGGTCGCGCTCGATGACCCGGCGATAGAGCAAATCTACCCGGCGGCCCAACAGCGCCTCCAGTTCGCGGCGCATTGCCTGGCGGTCGGGAACGGGATCGGCATCTGGCGCGAAAGTCACCAGCACGTCCACGTCGCTTTGCGGCCCGAAATTGCTGCGCAGCACCGAGCCAAATAGCGCCAGTTCGATGATGTTCCATCGCCGGCAGAACGCCGCAATGCCCTCCATCGGCAGATCAATCGGCAGCCGGTCTTGCGTCTTGCTCATCTCTGTCGCCCAATCACTCTCCTTCTTTGAGCGCCTATTATCCCCCAAACGCGGCGGAGAGAAAACCATCAGTTCAACAGGGTGTATCTCACGGTAGGGACGAGATTCCTGAACCGCAGAGGCGCAGAGGACGCGGAGAAGAACTGGAACCTCTCGATACTTACTTTTCTCTGCGCTCTCTGCGTCTCGGCGGTGATCTCTTTCAGAAGATGAAATGCGCCCATTCAACACAAACCGCCCCCGCGCGAGTCCCTTCGCACGGGGGCGGTGCTTTGCCGCTAACTGCCGCCAGCCTAGGCCAGCGTCAGCGCCTTGCTCGCCACGAGGCGCGTCGCCAGGTCGGCGAAAGCCAGCACCGGCTGCGGCCCCAGGTCTTCGCCGGAGCGCAGCCGCACGCTGACCGTGCTCGACGCCGCGTCGCGGTCGCCGACGACCAGCATCCAGGGAATCTTCTGCTGCGTCGCCGCGCGAATCTTGCCCCCAACGCGCCCGTTGGAGTCGTCCACCTGCACGCGCAGGCCCTTGCTGTGCAGGATGTTCGCCACGTCCTGGGCGTAGGCAATGTGCCGGTCGGCCACCGGGATCAGCGCGACCTGTAGCGGGGCCAGCCACGCCGGGAACGCGCCGGCGTAGTGCTCGATCAGCACGGCGACGAAGCGCTCCATGCTGCCGTACAGCGCGCGGTGGATCATGATCGGCTGGTGGCGCTCGTTGTCCTCGCCGACGTATTCCAGCTCGAAGCGCGCCGGCAGGTTATAGTCCACCTGCACGGTGCTGATCTGCCACTCGCGCTTGAGCGCATCACGGATGATGAAGTCCAGCTTGGGGCCATAGAAGGCCGCCTCGCCCTCCTCCACCGTGAAGTTCAGCCCCCGCCTGGTCGCCGCGGCGATGATCGCTTTGGCCGCCTGCTCCCAGACTTCGTCGCTGCCCACGTATTTGTCGCTCTGCGGGTCGCGGACGCCCACCCGCGCCCGGTAGTCGGTCAGCCCCAGGCTGCGGAAGATGAACTCCACCAGGTCCACCACGCCCAGGAACTCGTCCTCAAGCTGCTCCGGCGTGCAGAAGATATGGGCGTCGTCCTGGGTGAAGCCGCGCACACGGGTCAGGCCGTGCAGCTCGCCCGATTTCTCGTAGCGGTAGACCGTGCCGAACTCAGCCATGCGCACCGGCAGGTCGCGATACGAATGCAGGTCGTCCTTATAGACGTGGATGTGGTGCGGGCAGTTCATCGGCTTGAGCATGAACAGGTCACCCTCCACCTCGAAGGGCGAGTACTGGCTGTCCTTGTAGTACGGGTAGTGCCCGCTCTTCTCGTAGAGGGCCACGCGCGCGATATGCGGCGTGATGACCGGCTCGTAGCCGCGCTCGATCTGCACCTCGCGCAGGAAGCGCTCCAGCAGGTCGCGCAGGATCGCGCCGTTGGGCTTCCACAGCGGCAGACCCTTGCCCACCAGTTGGTTGAAGGTGAACAGGCCAAGTTGCTGGCCGAGCGCGCGGTGATCGCGCTTGCGGGCTTCTTCGAGCAGGGCCAGGTACTCCTCAAGCTGCTCCGCCGTCTCCCAGGCCGTGCCGTAGATGCGGGTGAGCATCTCGCGGTTCTCGTCGCCGCGCCAGTAAGCGCCCGCCGGCGCTTTGAAGGTGATGCTCAGCGCGTCCGGGTTGATCTCGCGCGTGTTGGCCACATGCGGTCCCCGGCACAGGTCTTCGAACGTGTCCTGCGTGTACGTGCTGATCACCACCGCTTCGTCGGTTTTCTCGCCGTACTCGTCCACGCCGCCACGCTCCAGCCCGTCAATCAGCTCGATCTTGTACGGCTGGTCGTGGAACAGGACGCGCGCCTCACTGGCGCTGACCTCCTTGCGAACGAAGTCGTGCCCTTCGCGGATGATGGCGCGCATCCGCGCCTCGATCTCGGCCAGGTCTTCATCGGTCAACGGGCGCGGCAGGTCGAAGTCATAGTAGAAGCCGTCTTCGATGGGCGGGCCGATGGCGATCTTGGCCTGGGGGAACTTCTCCAGTACGGCCTGAGCCATGACGTGCGCCGTGGAATGGCGGATGCGGTAGAGCTTGCTGTCTTGATAGCGTTTCATGAGCTTGTCGGTCTTCTCCTGTTGGCTTGCGTCGCTGCTGCGGGCGGGCGCACGAGTCACGGTCCGGCGGCGCCGTCCTACAACACCAGTCACACGGCAGATTGTCACGTGCAGGGGGAACGAGCAGAGCTGCTCTGCGCTGATCCCCGCTGCCGGCGCAACGCAGCGCGCCCGGCAGGGATCAGCACAGAAGGTCCCTACCCAGAGCGCCCGGCAGTCGTGCGCGTTCCAGTCTCAGTAGGGAGTTCGGTCATAGGGCGCTTCTTTCAGCCAGGCAGCAGCCCGGCCTCGCTGGCGAACTCGACGAAGACGTTTTCGAAGACGCCGAGCACCATCAGGTTGTCCACCACATCTTCGATGACATCCGGCGTCAGCTTTTCGACGATGACGTGCGGCGTCTCCAGCGCCAGAAACTGCATCGGGGCCAACGCGCCGTCGTGCTGGCGGGCGACATCCAGACTGAGCTGCATCTCCTGCTGGAGATGCGGCAGGGTGACGAAATGGGCCTGCCACAGCCTGCTGTCTTCCATCTCCACCAGAACATCGGCGCTGTCGTTGAGCGGGTCGAACCCGACCTGAGGCTCAGGCTCAATCCATACGCGTTTGACGAACACGGCTCTGATCCTTACTAACTCATCCTCCAAACTCCTACCACCATACTACACCGATAACGCCCCAAAAATGAAGACCCCCGCCCAAAGTTGGGGCGAGGGTCAAGATCCTCCACGCGGTTCCACCCAAGTTCGACAGGGCGCGGCGCAGGGCGGCGCGCTGTCCTCATGGCGGCTGCTAACGGGGCCAACCGGCGTCGCTTACTGGGCGCTCAGGGCGCTGTTAGGCAGCGCGCTCACGGGGGGTTTTCCTGGCTCGCCGGATGAGCGGACTCCCAGTCGCGGTCCGCTCTCCCTGGAACCGGGGATGAGCCAGTACTCGTCCCGATCCACACGTTGGAGGGTATGCGCTTGGCTGTTGTACAGGATACTGGAGGGTGCGGTCGCTGTCAAGGCTCAGGGGGCGCGGCTCGCCGCCCGGACGCAACTTCGGGAGTCCTTGCGGGACTCCCGAAGTCCGTCATCACACGCACTCGCCATCCCCGCCGGGCGACAACGCCCTGCCCGTCCTACGGCGTGTCGTTGTACACGCGGTAGCTGAGCCAGACCGTCTCGCCGCTGCGGTTATCTACGCGGATCACCGCGCGCCGCCCCTCGGGAATGGTCATGCCGAAGACGGCGCCGGGCTGCACCTTGTCGGTGCCGACGCCCACCGTGTTATTGATGACAGCAGGCGTCAGCATGTCGTAGTGCACGTTCTCGTAGGTCACGCCAGACAACTGGCCGATCTGCGCGCCGTTGAGCATGGCGATGTTGTAGCCATCCCAGAAGAAGTCGGGCGTGCCGCCGAACATGTCCCACTGCGTGTTCGGCCCAAGCTGGATGTTGATCTGGTTGGCCAGCAGCGGATAGTCCACGCGGTAAGGAACATTGAACAGATTGTTGCCCTCGTTCAGCTCGGCCACCTCATTGTTCAGGTCGGCCACGACCGCCACCTGGAAGACTCCGGTGCCCATCAGCGTGCCGCTGAGCTGCACGGGCAGGCTCTGCCCGCCAGCCAGCCCTTCCACGAACGCCGACGTATAAACTGCGCCCGGCTCCCAGGTGGCCGCTACCGCGAAGCGACCCGCCGCGCCGCCGCCAGCATTGCGCACAGTCACGGTGGCCGTGAACGGCCTGTTGGGAATTGGCTGGGAGGGATTGAGCACCACTGAATCGATGACAATATCCGGCTCAGGGGGCAGCGCCGGCGTGGGCGAGAGCGCCGGGATGGGCGTGGGCGGCGACTGCACGACGGAGACCTGGTTGAGGTCGCCCAGGACCCTGGTGTACTCGGTACGCACCCAGCCGAAGCCGTCCTTGTACTCGATGACCAGCCAGCCATAGTCGGCGGAAGCACCCAGGACGCGGAAGCGCTCGCCGGCCTTGATCTGCCCAATCTGGTCGAAGTTGAACCCTGGCCCATTGCGCACGTTGAGCACGTTGGCCGTCACCTCGATCCACACGCCTTCCAGGACCTCGGTCGGCGCAGCCGTCGGCTGCTCTGGCGCGACGGTAGGCTCGGGGGCCACCGGCTCTGGCAACAGACCAGCCTGGTCCAGGCCCAGCCGCTCCGTATCATCAAAGCGGGCGAGAACCCTGGAGCCACCGCGCGACTCCACCCGGTAGACGACGCCCAGACGCGCCAGGTCGCCATTGCCGAAGTCCGTCGGGCGCACTACTCCTTGCACCAGGCTGCGCGCGTTGCCTCCAAGCAGCGCCGCGCGCAGTCCCGCTGGCGTGACGCCACCCTCGATCATCGCCGCGCGCAGGACCCACACCGCGTCGTAGGCGGCCACCGCCAGCGGATCCGGCACTTGGCCGAAGGCGACCACATAATCGCGCAGGAAGATGCGCCCGGCAGGCAGCGCATCGGCGTAGGACCACGAGTCGAAGCCGAGCATGCCATCGCCCAGGCGGACGGGCACCACGCCCGACCGGACCGCTGCCTCCGCGTGGCGGTAGGCGAAGACGCCGCCCCACCCTGCCTCGCGCAGCGCGCCCAGCAGCGCCGCCGCGTCCTCCGGCGCGCCCCACATCACCACCGCATCCGGGTTAATCTCCAGCAGGCGCGGGGCCTCGTCCAGCAGAGCGCTGCCGCCCGGAATCTGGATGATCTCAGACGGCGACCGATCCTCCGCGCGGAGCGTCACCTCAAAATCCATCAGCGCCTCAGTGAACTCGACTTCCGTCTGGACGAGGGCGAAAGTGGCGATGCCCAGATCGGTCATCAGGTACCTGGCGATGGCGTTGCTCATCACGCGCTCCGGCGCGCGGGTGCGAAAGATGACATTGGCCGTGTCCACGTCGGTCATGGCGTTCTGCGTCGCCGGCGTGAAGACAGGCAGTCCCGTCGCGGCCAGCGCGGCGATGGTGTCCGGCGTGATCTGGGCGTTCGTATCGGGGCCAAGCAGCGCGCCAACTCCCTGCTCAGTCAGTTCGGCCAGCGCGCCCGGCAGGGACTCGACCGTCGGCGCCTGCTCAAGCGCCACCAGTTCCAGTTGGACGGTCGCCCCGCCCGCCGCGCGCACGCCCCCGACCGAGTTAATCTGGTCAATGGCTAGCTGCGCGCCGTTGGCCGTGGCGCTGCCCAGCGGGCCGAGATAGCCGATACGGAAGACGCTGGCCTGGGCCGCAGGCGCAGCCTGGGTCAGCGGCGCGACCAGCCCCATCACCAGCAGCATCACCAGGGCCAGCCCGGCGACACGCCAGCGCCGGGTTCTGCTATGAGCCATCGCAAGCTTCTGCACCTTCATCACGAGTCCTCCTCAAGACAGCAATCCGTGCCGGCCTGTGCAACGTCGGCCCGCATCCGGTGGCGATCCCGGCGAGCGTTACCCTATCTGGCTCCCTATTATAGTCAAGCCTGGATTTTCGGATACCAGGCTGCTGGGCGGGGTGCGGGCAAGACCTGTCAGGCGGCAGGCCATGCCCCGGTTACCTCAGAGCGTGTACGCTAAGCTGGTTCTTTCTCCCCTCATCCCCCGACCCCTTCTCCCTCCAGAGGGAGAAGGGGCGGACAGGCCCGGGGTTTCCCCTCGCCCCGCTGAGGGAGAGGGGTGCAGGGGTGAGGGGGTTTCCATACACACTCTCACCCCCGCTCGGCCCACTGACGCGGGTCGAGGCTGGGGGTGAGGTCAATGGCCCCGCGAAAAGCGAGCGCCTGACAACCTTTGCCGCGCCGCGCTCGCCACCCTTGACGGTGCTCCAAACCATACAATTAGCTGCTTGTTCAGCCCACCCTGTCAGGGTATACTAGGAAATGGCGCACGCAGTGGGACACCGCGCAGGTGACCCTCTGCCTTTCATCCGTGTACGTTTCATGTAGGGTGGCGGACAGCCCCTCCGCCGGCAGACACGCTGTCACACGACCCGGCTGACGGCGCAGGCTCCCGCTCACCAAACCAACTTCAAACCTAAGGTGGTAGCATAGTATGGACTTCGAGGAAAACAAGCAGCCAACTCCCCTAGAGCAAGAGCCGGTTGACTCTGGTCCCGAAGGGGGCATGGACGAGAGCTTCGCGCAGATGCTGGAGGCCTCGTTCGACTACGAGCCGCCACACCGGGGCGAGATCCGCGATGCCATCATCTTGCAGATCGAGCCCAACGAGATCATCGTGGACATGGGCGCCAAGCAGGACGGCATTGTCACCGCCCAGGACCTGGAACGGCTCCCCAGCGCGTACCGCAAGTCGCTGCAGGTCGGCCAGAAGGTGCCGGTCTACGTGCTCAACCCGCGCGACGTGGACGGCAACCTGATCGTCTCGATCAACATGGGCCTCCAGCAATATGACTGGGACGAAGCCCGCGCGTTGATGGACAGAGACGAGGTCGTGGAGGTCACCATGACCGGCCACAACCGGGGCGGCGTGCTCGTCCGCTGGAGATCGTTGGAGGGCTTCATTCCCTCGTCGCACCTGGTCACGGTCAGCGCCGGCCTGCAGGGCAACGAGCGTCGCGAAGCGCTCAACAGCCTGGTCAATCGTTCGGTGGGTGTCAAGGTGATCGAGGTCGATCAGGATCGCCGGCGCCTTATCTTCTCCGAGCGCGAAGCCCAGCGCGAGTGGCGCGCCCAGCAGAAGGCGCGACTGCTGGCCACGCTCAATGAGGGCGATATCGTGCGCGGCACCGTCACCGGGCTGCGCGACTTCGGCGCCTTCGTCAACCTGGGCGGCGCTGATGGCCTGATCCACGTCAGCGAGCTGGCCTGGCACCGCGTGGATCACCCGCGCGACGTGCTCAAGATCGGCGATGAGATCGAGGTCTACGTCCTGAGCCTGGACCGCAACACCAACCGCATCGCCCTCAGCCGCAAGCGCCTGCTATCCGACCCATGGGACGACGCCCTGGAACGCTACCATGAGGGCATGTTCGTCGAAGGGACGGTGACCAATGTCGTGGACTTCGGCGCCTTCATCGCCCTCGACGACGGGCTGGAGGGCCTGCTGCATCTGAGCGAGATGGGCGACGGCACGCTCAAAGAACCGCATAGCTACGTCAAGAAGGGCGACCGCCTGCAACTGCGCATCAGCCGCCTGGAGCCGGACCAGCGCCGCGTCGGGTTCACGCAGCGTTGGGGCATCGAGCAGGAAGAGCCGCTCGCGCCGCCGGAAGACGCGCCCGCCGCCGATGCGCTGGAAGAGGTGGGGGTCGAAGAAGCACCCGCTGAGGCGGAGACGGACGCGCCGGAAGACGCGCCCGCGCCCGCCGCCGATGCGCTGGAAGAGGTGGGGATCGAAGAAGCACCCGCTGAGGCGGAGACGGACGCGCCGGAAGACGCGCCCGCCGCCGATGCGCTGGAAGAGGCGGGGGTCGAAGAAGCACCCGCTGAAGCGGAGACGGACGCGCCGGAAGACGCGCCCGCGCCCGCCGCCGACATGCTGTAGGACTCGGCTGAAGACGCGCCGGAGGACGCGCCCGACACCGCCCTGAAGGACTGAGATCAACACGCCCACTGGCGTGCGCCCTATGCCCCACAGTCCCCGGCCAACCGCCGCTACGGTTGGGAAGGGATGGTTTGTGTCTCGCCTCCTGTGAATAAATGATCAAATGAGTTTGACAAAAGCGAGCGCCCTCGCTATAATGCTGCCAACTATGGGAAGGGGGGCGCGCTGCGCCGCGAAGTCGCCCAGGTGTCGGTACCAGTCGCATCTTGTCCAGCACATCCTCAGCCACTGGGCAACCTGGTCTGACCAGCGCGCACGCACGACGTCGTCTAAGACTGTCCCTACCGGCCCCGATCAGCCGCTAGATCGCGCCGGTTTTTTGCTGCCCATCCCGTAGTCCAAAATACGACCCCTGGGGGCTATCTAGCAGGAATCATGATCCACACAAACGAACCTCACACGAACGTAGCAGAACCGGATATGGATTTCTTGACGATGCTCGAGGAATCCCTCGTCGATCAGCCCATGCGCGGCGATATTGTCGTGGGCGTCATCCAGACCATTGACAGCATGGGCATGCTCGTGGACCTGGGCATGAAGCGCGACGGGTTTGTGTCGCGCAGCGACCTGGAGCGCCTGGGCGAAGAAGCCAACTTCGCCGTGGGCGACGAAGTCCCCGTTCTGATCGTGCGCCCCGAAGACGAAGACGGCAACATGATCGTCTCGGTGGCCCAGGCCAAGCAGAACGAAGACTGGCTGCGCGCTGAAGAGATGATGAACAGCGAAGAGATTTGGGATGGCGAAGTGGCCGATGCCAATCGCGGCGGGCTGATCGTGCCCTTCGGCAATCTGCGTGGCTTCATCCCGGCCAGCCACGTCACCAACCTGCCACGTGGGCTGAATGAAGAAGAGCGCACCGAATTCCTGGTGGGCATGATCGGCCAGCCGATCAGCGTCAAGGTGATCGAGGTCAACCGCCGCCGCCGCCGCCTGGTGCTCAGCCAGCGCGAAGCCCAGCGCGAGATGCGCGACGCCAACAAGGACGAGCTGCTCTCCGCGCTGGCTGAGGGCGAGACCCGCAAGGGCATTGTCAGCGGCCTGCGCGATTTCGGCGCCTTCGTGGACCTGGGCGGAGCCGACGGTCTGATCCACATCAGCGAGCTGGCCTGGCACCGTGTCAAGCACCCGCGCGAAGTGCTGCGCGTCGGCCAGGAGATCGAGGTCTACGTGCTGCGCCTGGACCAGGAAGGCCGTCGCATTGGGCTGTCGCTCAAGCGCCTCCAGCCGAATCCCTGGTCGCAGGTGGACGAGATGTACCATGTTGGCCAGGTCGTCGAGGGCGTCATCAGCCGCGTGACCCAGTTTGGCGCGTTCGTCAGCATGGAGCCGGGCATCGAGGCCCTGCTGCACGCCAGCCAGATCGCCGACCCCGTACCCGAAAACCCTGCCGAGCTGCTGCACGACGGCCAGACAATCCAGGCGCGGATCATCAGCATCGAGCCACATCGCCAGCGCCTGGGCCTGAGCATCCGCGACATTGACAACGGCCTGTTCCTGCCCGCCGAAGACGTGGAGGAAATCGTAGAAACTGAGGCTGGTCAAACTGCGCCAGACACGGTAGAATCTCTCGCTGAGGAACCGGTGGCCCAGGAAGAATCGATCGCGGAATAGCAGTCAGCCTTCGCATGACATTCACAAGGCAGGTTCTCACAACCTGCCTTTTTTGTTCCTGAACTGGTTTGCTCACACAATCCTGACGCAAGAGGGGAGGTGAACTGCGTGGCTCATGTGGAACTACAGCCGGGCGAATCTCAGGATCAGTTGCTCAAGCGCTTCCGCAAGAGCGTGGCCAAGAGCGGCATCCTGAGCACGGTGCGCCGCAAGCGCTGGCACGTCTCGAAGAGCGAACTGCGCCGCATCCAGAAGAAGAAGGCGATCCGCCGCGCGCGCCGCAAGCAGCGCAAGCACAGCTCGTTTTAGCTACACGCTCCACACACGAACGGACACTGCCGATGCGCCAGGGGTGGCAGCCAGGCCACCCCTCGCAAGTCACCTTGCGCGCGCAGCCGGGGCAGGCCAGAGAAAAGACAACCTATGGTCAAACGCTCTGACGACAAGCTTGAGATGGAAGGCACGGTAGTCGAAGCCCTGCCCAACACTCAATTCATGGTCGAGCTGGAGAACGGGCACCGCGTGCTGGCGTACCTCTCCGGCAAGATGCGCAGGTACTACATCCGCATCCTGCTCGGCGACCGCGTCCGCGTCGAGCTGACCCCCTACGATCTGACGCGCGGTCGCATCACCTACCGCTACCGCCGGCGTGGCGGCCCGTCCGAGGAATCTGAAGAACGCTAGGCTGCCTTGCGGGCCGGAGCAGGCTAGCTCTCTTGTGAGTCGTGACTCATGAAGCACCTGGCGCTGGCGTTCTCCCAGCGCGAACAGGGCAGGTCCAGGATTCATGAAGCCGTGACTCGCGCGTTAGTTGGAGTCCGAGGGGAGCAGACTGGGGATGTCGCTCGTGATGCCCTTCAGCCCGCGCTCAATCTCCCAGGGATAGATGATGTAGGCGTCGGTGACGGCGGCGTAGAAGTCCGGCTCGGCGCGGCTGAACAGCGAGCGGTAGGGGTTGAAGTGGAATACGCAGGTGAAGCCCTGCGCGTCCGCCGCCTGCACCCGGCTCTTGACGGCGGTGCTCGTCCGCCCGCTGCCCCACACATCGTCCACAATCAGCACCCGCTTGCCGGTGAGCAGTGAGTTTTCGGGGAACTGCAAGAACATCGGCCAGGCGAACAGGCGCATCTTCTCGTCCAGGTTGTGCTCGGCGGGGAAGTCCACCGCCGCATTGAGGACGTTGGCGATGTCCAGCGCCTCGGCCAGCAGCCCACCAGGCACAATGCCCCCCCGCGTGATGATGATCATCGCCTCGAAGTGCCCTGCCGCGCGCAGTTGGGGGAGCAGCACGTCCACCAACTTGTCCACATCGGACCATGTCAACCATTCCTGACGCAGCGGACGGCGCGATGGGTCCATGCAGTGTTTCCTTTACCGGGAATCCCCCCCAGGGCGTGGTGGTCAGCTACCGCGCCATTATGACCACAGATGCACACAAAGTCAAAAGCGGTGAGGGTGGGGGTGTGTTTGGCGATGGGGGCGAATTGCCGAGTCGCAGAGGCGCGGAGGACACAGAGGAGAACCAGAAAGGTTCTTTAGCTCTTCTCTGCGCTCTCTGCGCCTCCGCGGTGATGTTTTGCCCCGCCACTGAAAGGCACCCGGCGCTCCGGCGCTCACGTTTCTTGCACCTGCTCATGAACCGGCGGATAATCATGAGTGAGCAGTGACCAGGAACCACCGCGCCACTGATCAGCTAGCAGCGAGGAGCGTCAGCGTGAAATCATCAGCCGAGCGAACTGTTGAAGCCGTCACCTGGGCAGCCGTGGTCATCTGGCTGGGCTTTGCCCTGGTCGCGCACCTCCTGGGCTACGTCTGGCTGGTCGTGTTGGTGCTCAGCATCATCCTGCTCAGCTCCGCCATCTACCAGCGCAGTCATGACTGGCACACCTCGCTTTCGATCTGGGTCTTCGGCGTATGGATGGCTGTGTCCAGCATGTTGGAGATTGTGAGCATGCTGATCGGGGCGATGGGCGACGGCGAGGGTCTCAACATTGACCTGTGGGTCTACCTGGGCGTGGCCCTGGTTTCGATGGGCCTGGCCGCCATCTTCCGCCTGGTCAACCCGAACGCGCTGCTGGGCGAGGCGGCGGCCGGCGGTCGGCGCCGGGGGCGCTATGATGGCGATCCGCGCCCGCATGTCCCGCGTCACGTCGTCGAAGAATCCAGCGCCGCCTACCTGCCCTCCCCGCAAGAACAGGCCGAACGCGGCTACCGGCGCGGCAGGGAGCCGGGGTACGCAGAGCGGGGGGCTAGCTACCCGCCCGCCGATGAGTACGCCTATGGGGCCGGGCAGCCGCCGGCCCGCCCGCGACGCGATCATTACTTCACGCCGCCCGGCTACGAGCGTCCAGCCGCTCCCCCTGCCCAGGACGCCTATCAGGAACCCTACGAGCCAGGGGCAGATTATCGCTACGGCGGGGCCGAGCCGCCCTACGCGCCCGCCGAAGCGCCGCGCTACGCAGCGCCAGACTCCTACGCGCCAGGGCCGAGGTACGCGGCCGAAGAGCCGCCCTATGCGCCTGGGGTGGAGTATGGAGGTGGACAGGCACCCTACGGGCCAGAACCAGGCTATGCGAGCGAGCAGCCACCCTACACGCCCGCACCAGGCTATGCCGGTGGGCAGCCGCCGGGCGGCTACGTGCCGCGCCTACCCGCCCGCCCGGACGACCGGCGCCGCGCGGCGCGCCAGCCGCGCCCTGCCCAGGCCTCCTCGGACCTGCAGGCGCGCATTGACGACATTATCCAGCGCAGCCGCGAGCGGCGCAACGTGCCGCCCGAGGACCTGCCGTATTGAGTGGGCTGAAAGACAGCTTTCCTGGTCGTTGGGTGAGCTTCCCGCTGAACACAGCCGAAAAACCTCATGGCCCAACAGGAGCATGGCCCATGACACTCACCGAACTGATGCAAGCCATTGACAGCCTGTCCGCAGAGGAATTGCAGGCCCTGCACGAGCATATCACGCAGCGCCAGCGTGCAGCCGCAGCGGAGGCACTGGCCCTGGCACTGGACTCCCTGCGCGAGGGGTTCTCCGACACCGATCTTGATCGGCTGGAGTGGGCGATGAATGTGGAGGTCGTGCAGAGGGCTGAGCGTTCCACATGGCAGACGTGAGCTACCTGCTGGACACGAATATCATCTCGGACCTGCTCAGACAGCATCCCCAGGTCACAGCCCGAGTGCAAGCAGGATTACGGCGCGGTGAGACCCTGGGCATCTGTCAGCCGGTGCGTTACGAGGTGCTGCGTGGTCTGCTGTGGGTGGGCGCGACAGCCAAGCTGACTGTGCTCCAGGACAATGTGCTCCCTCTGTTTGAGCTGGTGACGCTTACCGACGAGGACTGGGAACTGGCAGCCCGGCTATGGGCGTCCTCGGTAGGCGCAGGCAGGCAGTTGGCCGACATGGATTTACTGTTGGCTGCTGCAGCGCAGCGCCTGGACGCAATCATCGCCAGCAGCGACACGGACTTCGACGCGCTCCCGGTTCGACGTGAGGACTGGCGCACTAATCTGTCGGGCAAGTCATAGGCGGCTCACCTGATCTCTCGTCGCGCGGCCCCTGGCGCGCTACAATCAGACCTGGAGTCCGCTGCGGGGCGCCGCAAGCGGGGAAGGTTGCCCGTGTCCACCAATCTGCCACCCGTCACCAGTCCCCCCTGGAGCACGACGGCCAAGCGCCTGATCGCGCTGAGCGTGCTCACGCTGGTCTATCTGCTCGCCCGCCAGGTGGACGCCATTGCCTGGAACTCGATCATCATCACCCTGGTGCTGGCTTATCTGCTGTCGCCGGTGGTCACCTTCTTCGAGCGCCGGCTCAGGCTGATCCACAACCGCGAGACGCGGCGCTCGCTGAGCGTGCTGCTCACCTGGCTGATGGTGCTCAGCCTGTTCGGGCTGATGATCTGGCTCATCGTCCCGGCGACCGTCAAGCAGGCGCGCCAGTTCGCCGATGACCTGCCGCGCGTGCTCGAAGACACACAGAACGATCTCAAGTCCGTGCTGGGCCGTCCGATCACCATTGGCAATTTCACCGTCGTGCCCTGGGACGAGCTGGAGAGCCTGTTCCGCCGCGAGGAAGGCGCAGCGGAAGGCGATATCAGCAGCGCCATCCAGGATGCTGTGCTGTCGCTGGCCGATCCGGCGTTGGGCGTGGTGGGCGGCGCGCTGACCTTTCTGATCACGACCATCTTCGTGCTGACCATGCTCTTCTACCTGATGCGCGACGGGCCGATGTTCGCGGCCGGCCTGATCGGGGCTGTGCCGGAAAGCTACCAGGGCGACGCGCGGCGTCTGCTGCACGAGTTGGGGCTGGTCTGGAGCGCCTATCTGCGCGGGCAGGTCGTGCTGAGCCTGACCATGGCCGTCGTTGTCTACCTGGTGGCGCTGGGCCTGGGCCTGCCCCAACCGCTGCTGCTGGGGCTGGTCGCCGGGTTCCTGGAGTTCATCCCCAACCTGGGGCCGGCGCTGGCCCAGATCCCCGCCTTGCTCTTCGCCCTGACCACCGACAGCGCCACGATTCCAGCCCTGGACGCGGGCATCGTGTACGCGGTCGTCGTCTCGATCACCTACATGACCGTGCAGCAGCTTGAAGCGGTGTTTCTGGTGCCGCGCGTGCTGGGCAGCAGCTTGGACCTGCACCCATTCGTCGTGCTCGTGGCCATCTTGATCGGCGCCAGCCTGGCCGGCGTGCTGGGCGTGGTGCTCGCCGCGCCGACGGTGGCCACGGTGCGTCTGTTCGTGCGCTACCTGCACGTCAAGCTGCTCGACGAGGAGCACATGCCAGCGGCGCGGCCCTCCGCCGCCGGGCAGCACAGCCTGCTCTACCGCCTCATGCACTATTTCATCAGCCGGCGCTATCCAATCATGACCGCCGAGCACCTCGACGAGCCGCCCCCCGCGGCCCATGGGAGCGCACGATGAGCCACAACCCGGCCAACCTGGCCCTGCGCTTCATCCTGGAACTGGGCGCGCTCGCCGCTCTCAGCCTGTGGGCGCTGACCAGACTGCACGGCTCGGCGAGCATGGTCTTCGCCGTGCTGTTGCCGCTGGCTGCCGCGACGCTGTGGGGCACGTTCCGCGTGCCGGGCGACGCCAGCGCGTCCGGGCAGGCGCCGGTGCCCGTGCCGGGGGCCATCCGCCTGCTGCTGGAGCTGGCGCTATTCGTGCTAGGCGTGCTGGCGCTGATCGCCGCCGGGTATACGGCTGCCGGGATATTGTTGGGCATGGCGGTCGTTGTCCACTATGCCCTGTCCTACGATCGGATCATCTGGCTGCTGCGCGGAGACATGCGCAGACGCCCCTGACAATGGGCGTAAGCGGCTTGGGGGCAATACATCACCGCGGAGGCGCAGAGAGCGCGGAGAAACAAAAGATCTTCATGATGTCATCTCTATGTTTCTCCTCTGCGTCCTCCGCGCCTCTGCGGTTCAGAGCTTCTCACCCCCAAATCCCGATGTACCCTGGACAATTCGGGGCGCTGCGGCGAAAATGGTGACACTTTGGCCACAGAAAAGGAGCATCTCCCACCCATGGCGAGTAACGGCGATATGACCGAAATCCCGATTGACACCCTGGCCGAGACCGAGAACTACACCGTCTGGAGCGCGGTGGAGCCGGACGGCGAGAAGACCTTCCACGTGGAACTAGGCCCGGTGACCGCCCACTTCTTCACCGAAGAATGGGCCGAGTTCCTCGAGATGATCCGCGGGGCCATCGCGGACGAAGAAGCCGACAGCAAGGACGATGTCGAGGTCGAGCTGGATTGGGGCACGCTCTACTTCGCGCGCGACGAGTGGGACGAGTTCGTCCAGCTCATCGAATCGCTCTAGGCCAGACGCCGGGGGCGGGCCAGGCAGTGCCCGCCTCTTTCGTTAGGCGCGGCGGCCAGCCACATCCGCCCGCGCCCACCCCATGCTCACCGCACAGACCTTTCGCTTTCTGGCCGGGCCGCAGGGCCGCGCGACGTTGGCCTGGCTGGCGACGCGCGATCTGGGCGACGCGCAGACGCTGCCCCTGCTGGAGGCGCTGCGCCGCGACCTGCCCGCCGACCTGGCCGCCGCTGCCCTGAGCCTAGCCCGGCTACGCGTCCGGGCCGCTGCCAGGTTCAGCCGGGCGGAGGCCATGTTCTTCACGCCGGACGCGCTGGAACAGGCCAGCAGCGAGACCGTCAGCGCGTGGCGGGCGCGCCGCTTCGCCGGGGGCGGCTACGCGCGGCTGGCTGACCTGGCCTGCGGCATCGGCGGGGATGCGCTGGCCCTGGCCGCGCTGCCGGGCGTACATGTCGTCGGGCTGGACTGCGATCCGCTGCGCCTGGCCCTGGCCCGCGCCAACCTGGCCGCCTACGGGCGGACGGCGGACTGGGTGCGCGCCGATCTGACCGATCCGCTCCCGCTGGCCGGGGTGCGCGCGGCGTTCTTCGACCCGGCGCGTAGGGCTGACGGGCGACGCCTGTTCTCCGTGCGCGACTACCTGCCGCCGCTCGAGGTGATCGCCGGCTGGCGTTTCGACGCGCTGGCGGTCAAGCTGGCGCCGGGCGTGGCCCTGGAGGAGTTAGCGCCTTATACGCGCGCCGGGGCGGGCGTCGAGTTCGTCAGCGTGGGCGGTGAGCTGAAAGAAGCCGTGCTGTGGAGCGGCGCATTGGGCTTCGCCGGGCGCTGCGCCGCGCGCGCCGACGCCGGGGAGACGCTCTGGCCGCAGGGTGCGCCGCCGCCGCCGCTGTCGGCGCCGCGCGCTTACCTGGTCGAGCCGGATCCGGCGATCATCCGCGCCGGGCTGCTCGGCGAACTGGCCGCGCACCTGGGCGTCGCGCTGTACCGCCTGGACGAGTCCATCGCCTACCTCACCGGCGACGCCCCGCCGCGTTCGGGCTGGGCGCGCGCGTGGAGAGTGCTGGCCTGGATGCCGTTCCAGCTCAAGCGGCTGCGCGCCGCGTTGCGCGGGTGGGGCATGGGCCGCGTCACGATCAAGAAGCGTGGTAGCCCGCTGTCGCCGGAGGAGGCCATCCGCCTGCTCAAGCTCGACGGCGGCGGTGAGGAAGCGGTCGTCGTGCTGACCCAGGTCGCCGGGCGGCATAGCGCCCTGATCTGCGCGCGGGACGACACGCCGTTCGCCGGCACCTGACACTGTGAAACCTCACCCCCTGGCCTCGCTGCGCTCGGTCTTTCCCCCTCTCCGCTGCGGAGAGGGGGAGGCGAGGCGCGCCAGCGCCGAGCGGGGGTGAGGTAAACAAAGGTGCGGTGATATTTCGCACACACCCACCGGCAACCGAATGCTGACAACCGAAAACCGATCACTGACCAGGAGTGCACAATGGACCTGATCGCGCTGATAGACTGGACGATGTTTCTGGGCGGGCTGCTGGGCTTCGCCGGGACGCTGCTGCGCTGGCGCTTCTTCATGGACGAGCGCCGCATGCAGACGGTGATCGACCGCTTTGGCGAGGGCAGGGTGCGCGCCCTCGTCGCAGGCGTCTATCTGATGCTGGGCCTGTTCGGCGCGTATAACGTGTTCAGGATGTGAGCCGCGGCCCGCCAGGCATTGTGCAAAAGCGCCCAATCCACCCATCCCGGCGTGAAAATGTCTCTTGGCTAACCGGCCCGGCCCTGCTACAATGAAGAGGGAGAATGGCAGAGGGTAGACGGAGACAAACTGCGGCAGTCAAGTGTTTGGGGCACATGGCTAAAGACTTGTGCAAGAACCCGCATCCCCCGCAATAGGTTTATTTGCCGTGTAGCAACCGCCGCTCAGCCCGTCTCTGACGGACAAACATGACCGTTTGTTTGCGCCCCGCCTGAGCTCCGCAGTCACCCTGCCGCCTGTCCAGCGTGCCGCCTTGCCGGTAGTCCAGCCGCGCCAGGGAATGCCTGATCGTAGAGAGCGACCATGACAGCGTACCTGATAGTGGACGTCGACGACCTTTTGCAGCGCCTGGAATCGCGCGGCGTGGTCATGGATATCCAGACCGTCGCCACGGCTCTGCTCAATTCGGCGTCGCTGGCCGCTGGCCTGGGCAGCCCCGACGATCTGATGGCCATCGCCGTCGCCGACTGGAACCGTTACCGCCGCCCCAGCGTCAGCGCCGGGGTCAGCGTGCAGCAGGTCTTCGCCAACGAGGGCTACGATCTGTTCAACGTACCCGATCGGCGGGTGGTGACCGATGCCCTGCTGACCCACTACTTCTCCTTCGAGGAGCAGGTCATTGACGAGCTGATCATCGCCTCGACGCGCATGGACATCGCCGCGCTGGCGCAGCGCGTCCCGACATCGGGACGGGCGCGCATACGCATCTGGGGCGAGGAGCCGACACCCGGCCTGACCGGCGTCATCTTCCAGCCGCTCGAGGTGATCCTGGGCATTCCCAGCAAGACGGTGGCGCTCTACATTGACTTCGAGAACATCTCGATCAGCCTGAGCGAGCAGGGCTACATCATCAACATTGACGATTTGCTCGAAGGCATGATCCGCCAGGCGCAGGCCCACGGCCAGGTCGTGCACATGGCGGCCTACGCGCCGTGGGGCCAGCGCGGCAGCCTGGCGCCCATGATTGATCGCACGGGCCGCGAGGTCTCCGACGAAGTGCCCAGCCGCCTGGCCCGCGCCAACATTGACCCCGTCTTCAGCCTGCCGGGCAAGAACAGCGCCGACATGCGCATCGCCAAAGATGTGCTCGACGACAGCGGCCGGCCCAACAGCGCCGACGTGTTCATCATCGCCAGCGGCGACCGCGACTTCGCCGAGGTCTTCAGCGCCGTGCGCACGCGCAACAAGCAAGTCATCGTCTGGGGCGTGCGCGGCAGCACCAGCCGCCTGCTCGAATCCAACCCCGCCCTCAGCGTCGAGTACATCGAGGACTTCTGCAAGCTGCGCCGCGTGGCCGACGCGATGGCCGTCCATGCCGAGCCGTCCGAAGCCAGGGGAGCAGCGGTGGAGTTCCGCCCGTCGCAGTGGTCGAGCGTCGTCCTCCAGCTTGACCTGCTGCTGGGCGAGCGCAGCGCCGACCGGGTGAGCGTCCACACGCTGGTCAACCGTCTGGTGGACGAGCGCGCCGTGCCCAACGAGGACCGCGCCCAGGACCTGATCTTCCAGGCGACCAGCCAGGGCATTCTGGCGGTGGACCCCGAAGGGGACACGGTCATGCCTAACAGCTCGAACGCCATCGTCGAGACGACGCGCCTGATCCGCGACCGCATCGTCCACCGCGTCGCCAACACGTTGCACGTGCGCGGCTGGGAGTACGTCAACTACGGCTTCCTGCTCAAGGGCATCAGCATGGATCACGGGCTGGTCGGGCCGGGCCTGAACACGACCGACGCCTGGCGCTCGGAGTGGGTGGATACGCTCGTGCGCGAGACCATCCTCAGCCGCGAGCTGGTCCCGCACCGCCACAACCCCGAAGATCTGGTGCCGGTGATCAAGCTGATCGACGCCGAAAAGCCAATCGGGGTGCCGCAGTTGCCGGGCATCACGCGCGAAGATGTCGAGCAGATGATCCGGCGCGTCATCGTCAGCGTAGAGCAGTTCACCTCGTTCCGCGGCTTCGCCTGGTGCCCGCTGGGCAGCCTGCACCGCCGGCTGCGCCCCTTCGACCCCAGCACGACCTTCCAGCAGGCGGTCGAAGACCTGGTCGAGCGCGGCGCCGTCGAGATCAACGAGTACGAGAACCCCCAGAGCGATTTCACCACCAAGGGCATCTCCCTGGTCGAGCAGTCGCCGGCCGTGCAGCGCGTGCTAGAGGAGCGCAACGCCTTCGTGCGCGCCCTGCTCGACCTGTACGAGCGCCGCCTGCCCCTCACCCGCGACGCCATCCGCGATCACACGGACCTCACCGCCCGCGACCTGGACCTGTGGCTGTCAATCATGCAGTCGGAGAATGTGCTCAAGGCCGTGCCCGGCCAGATCGATCTGTACGGCCTGTTCCGCACGCACCACACCGTCTGCATGATCGCTGGCGATCCACCCGCCGAGCCGCCGGCGTAAGCGGCGCAGCGATCCACGATCCGTAGGGGCGTTGCTCTGCTGCGCCCCTGTCAGCCCCACCCTACGTCTCGACCTTCCGGGCCGCTCATGGTACAGTGTGAGCAGACAACTGGTGACTCCGCCCGGACGGGGCGGACGCGACTTGCGGCCTGGTTGTGCGTATGATCTGACAGGGAGTCGCGCGCCTGCACGCTCGCAGCAGCCCCAGCAGAAGATCGCCATCCCGCGCCCAGTTCGGAGAGCACCGGGCCGCAGCCACACAGATGCCTGGCAAAGGACATGCTTCATGAGCGATCCGTTGATCTCGCAGACCCTCGGCCAGTACGAGATCGCCAGCCGGCTCGGCAAGGGCGGCATGGCCACCGTCTACCGCGCGCGCCAGATGACCATGGGGCGCGACGTAGCCATCAAGGTGATGAGCGCCGACCTATCCACCGACCCGGAGTTCGTGGCCCGCTTCGAGCGCGAGGCGCACGTCATCGCCCGGCTGGAGCACCCGCGCATCCTGCCCGTGCACGACTTTGGGCACCAGGGGGAGCTGTTCTACCTGGTGATGCGCCTGATTGAGGGCGAGTCGCTCTACTACCGGCTGAAGCGCGGGCCGCTGCCGCTCAAGATGGCGGCGCGCTTCGTCGCGCAGATCGGCGAGGCGCTCGACTACGCTCACGCCAAAGGGGTGATCCACCGCGACCTGAAGCCGAACAACATCCTCATTGACCAGTGGGATAACCTCTACCTGACGGACTTCGGGCTGGCCAAGATGATGGCCTCGGCGCAGAGCCTGACCCAGAGCGGCACGGTGCTCGGCACGCCGGCTTACATGGCCCCCGAGCAGTGGCGCGGCGAGCCGGTGGACGCGCGCTCCGATGTCTACGCCCTGGGCGTCATCCTGTACGAGATGGTAGCCGGGCGGGCGCCGTTCGAGTCCGACACGCCCTTCACCCTGATGTACCAACATATCCACGACGCGCCCCCGCCCCTGCGCGATGCGCTGCCCGACCTGCCAGAGCAGGTGGAGGCAGTCATCCTCAAGGCGCTGGCCAAGAACGCGGACGATCGCTACCAGTCGGCGGGCGCGATGGCCCGCGCCTTCAACGACGTGGTGCGCGTGGCCGGGTCGCTGCCCCAGCGAACGCACCAGCCGGACGAGCAGCCGGCTGCATCGGCGCCCGCCGCCCCTGACGCTGCTGAAGCAGGAGCCAGCGAGCCACGGACGCCGATCCTGACGGAGCAGCCAGAAGCCGGGCCAGAGGCTGAGCCAGAAGCGCCCGTCGCCACTGAGGTATCTCCGGCAGACTCAGAACTGACCTCCCCCATCGCGCCGGACGAGATCGTGCCCCCGCCCGCCCGGATCGCGCCGCCGCCGCCCCCGCTGCCGCTGCCGCCGGTCGCGCCGGGGCGCAAGGCCAAGCGCAGCGCCTATGACGAGTCCTTTGGGCCAGAGAGCGCAGCGTCCAGGCCGGGGCGCAAGCGCGGCCTGCCCGATCGCGGAGGGGCCTCTGGGGTGCTGCGCCAGGCGATGGAGGCGGTGGACCACTCGCTGGAAGTGGTTGTCGAGAAGGCGGCGGAGGCCGCGCCGCCGCTGCCCGGCACGCCCGATGGCGCGATGAGCGACGCGGTGCCGGCCAATGCCCCCGCCCTGGGCGTGATGCGCCGGGCGCTGCCCCCCGGCGAGTCGCTGGTCGGGGTGATTGACGTGCGCGGCACCACGCGCTGGCGCATGTGGAAGCAGCTTGCGGTCGGCGGGCTGGCTCTGAACATCCTCGGCGGAATCCTCAACGCCGGGCTGCTCAGCGTGCTCGGCTGGCTGGCCTGGATATTCCTGGCCGTGCAGCTATTCCGCACCTGGCGCGGCGAGATCGGCCAGTACTACCTGGGCTTTGGCGAGACGCACGTCGCCGTGCTGCCGCGCAACGCGGACAGCCATCCGCTCTATGACGAGGCCGCCGTCGTGGCCTGGCACGCGGTCGAGCGACTGCGCCTGACCGATCGCTACGTCCTGCTCGACCTGCTGCTGGACGACGGCGAGACGCTCAGCGTGGCGGCGCTGGTGGTGGCGGCGGGCGCCGGAGGCCTGGGCGACCAGCAGCGTTGGCTGCCGGGCAGCCCGGTCGCCGGCCTGATCGCGGCGCGCGGCTTCGAAGTGCGCAACCTCTAGCGGGCGGGGCGCAGAGGGCACAGACTCCGACTGTGGATTCTTTACCTCACCCCCGTTTCGCTGCGCTCAACTTCCCCCTCTCCGTGGCGGAAGAGGGGGTCAGGGGGTGAGGTTGCACGCAGGAAGGAAGTGCCATCAAGGTGGCGCAGATGACCGGTCCGGCGCTCAGCGCGCGGCCCATCGGACTGCTCGACTCCGGGGTGGGTGGGCTGTCCATCCTGCGCGAAGTGCGCGCCCAACTGCCCGCCGAGCACCTGCTCTACCTGGCCGACCAGGCGCACGTGCCCTACGGCCCGCGCAGCATCGAGCAGGTGCGCGCCTTCAGCGAGGGCATCGCCCGCTTCCTGATCGCCCAGGGTGTCAAGCTGATCGTCGTCGCCTGCAACACGGCCAGCGCTGCCGCGCTGCACCCCTTGCGCGCGCAGTTTCCGGCCATGCCCTTCGTCGGCATGGAGCCGGCGGTCAAGCCCGCCGCGTCCGCCACGCGCAGCGGCGTGATCGGCGTCATCGCCACCCAGGCGACCTTCCAGGGCGAGCTATTCGCCAGCGTCGTCGGGCGCTTCGCCCAGGGCGTGCGCGTCGAGACGCGGGCCTGCTCGGAACTGGTGCGGCTGGCCGAGGCGGGCGAGACGGCGTCGCCGCGCGCGCGTCTGGCTGTGCGCCGCTGCCTGGCGCCGCTGCTGGCCGCCGGCATTGACCAGCTTGTGCTCGGCTGTACCCATTTCCCCTTCCTCAACGAGGCGCTCCAGGCCGAGGCCGGGCCAGGCGTGACCCTGGTGGACCCCAGCCCGGCGGTCGCCCGGCAGACCGGGCACGTGCTGCGCGATCTCGACGCGCTCAACCCGGCGGGCGCGCCCGGCTCCGTGACCTGCTACACGACCGGCGAGCCGGACGCTTTTCGCGCCGTGCTGGCGACGCTGCTCGGCGCGGACCTGGGGGCGCTGGCGGACGTGCACCCCGCCGCCTGGGACGGGGATCGCCTGGGCGCGGTGCGGGGGTGATCGCCGCGCTGCGGGTCAGGGGGGTGGCGGAGGGAGGGGGGGCTGACTAGGATCTGAGATCGTTTGGTGGTTAAATGTGGCTGACATAGGTATGTGGGCGACTAGAATTGTGCTTGATATATAATAGAATTTCTCAGGAGGAATATCATGACTCTTCCGAAAAAACTCAGGCAGCCACAAACCAATCACGCGGATGAGCATCAGCGGGCGGGCGAGTTGGCTCGCGCCGCGGTGAGGGGCTGTAACCGCACCGGTGGTTCTGTAGGGGCGGGTTTCGAAACCCGCCCCTACCCTGCGTTGCGGGAACCATCACCCCTCGCCCTCGTCACCATTCGGCCCAGCCAATTCGCGGTGCAACACCCACTTGACCGACCAGTAGCCGTCAAAATAATCCAGGCAGGCCGTGCTGCCCGTCGCAAACCAGATCGGCGGCTGAGCCGCCTTGGCGCGCAGCAGGGCGGCGGCTAGGTATTCCATAAACGGGTTGTGCCCGACGAGCATCACCGGCTCTGTCTCCAGTGCCAGCTCGCGGGCCAGCCTGTCCACCGGATCGTCAAAGAGCAACCCGCGCACGGCGACCACACCCCCGGCTGGGTTGATCCGCTCGGCGAAGATCTCGGCAGTCTGCTGGGCGCGCAGCAGCCCGCTGTGGCGAATCTGGTGGACGGTCACGCCGGCACGAGCCAGAATCTCGGCCAGCGCCAGAACGTCGGCCCGCCCGCGCTCAGTCAATGGGCGCTCGCTGTCATTCGTGTACTGCGGGTCTTTCGACGCCTTGCCATGTCGAACCAGGATCACGCGCATGGGTGTCTCCCCTCCTGAGTCATTGGCTCTCGTCCTCCGGTTTGCGCCCCTCCTTGCGCCGCAGATAGTCCAGCGGCTCGCCCACCTCGTCCGTTGGATTGTGGAGCGCCGCCCAAAACTCGTCCAGGCTCAGCGGTGCGAAGCCGCGCCACGTCACGCGGAAAGCCCGCGCCCGCATGTAGAGGAATAACCGCTCGCCGCGCTCGGTGCGTAGATGGTTGGCGACGTTGGGCAGCAGCAACTCGTCGCGCGCCTCGAAGCGCCCCTTGACCTCCACCCAGCACTTGAGAGCGGGCAGGTGGAAGTCCACCAGGTAGCGCCCGCCGCCGACGCGCTCCGGCTCGTACTGCCAGGCGATACCGCGCCGGTCAAGCTCCTGGGCGAAGGTCACTTCCAGCCGCGAGCGCATGAGCGCGCCGCCGTAGACGCTCTCCGTCGCTTCGCCGCGCCGGGGACCGCGCGCCGCGCGCGGCTGGCGCGAGGTGGGCAGCTTGCCAGAGGGAATCTCGTCGGGGGGCAT
>JBBIHG010000004.1:0-85260 GCA_037447125.1 Chloroflexota bacterium
GTGCCGAGGCCCAGACTTGAACTGGGGACTCCTTGATTTTCAGTCAAGTGCTCTACCAACTGAGCTACCTCGGCATTGTTCCCTGGGGAACGACGGTTATTGTAGCGTGTTTTCGGGGCGTGTCAACGGTTGTGATCGCCCGTCCGCGCCGTTCGCCCTTGACCCCCCGCCCGGAATGCAATACCCTAGTCCGCACAGAACTTCCCCGGAAAGGCGGACATCGCACCATGCAACGCAGACCACAGCCTTCACCAGACCGCATCGCCCGCGCGCTGGAGCGCGCCCTGCTCAGCGTGCAGAAACCGGCCCGTTATGTCGGCGGCGAGTTCAACAGCGTCGTCAAGGACTGGGACGCGGTGGACTTCCGCGTGGCGATGGCCTTCCCGGACATCTACGATCTGGGCATGTCCAACCTGGGCCTGATGATCCTCTACGGCCTGGTCAATGACCAGCCGGACATGTTCGCCGACCGCGTCTATAGCCCCTGGACGGACATGGAAGCCATCATGCGCCGCGAAGGAATCCCGCTCTACGGGCTGGAGAGCAAGCGCGCGGTGACTGACTTCGACCTGCTGGCGATCACGCTGCCCTACGAACAGCTCTACACCAACGCGCTCAACCTGCTCGACCTGGCCGGAATGCCCGTGCGTGCCGCCGAGCGCGACGAGCGCTTCCCACTGGTGATCGCCGGCGGGCACGCCTGCTACAACCCGGAGCCAATGGCCGACTTCATAGATGCCTTTGCCATCGGCGAGGGCGAGGAGGTTATGCTCGAAATCTGCCGGGCGTTGCGCGACCTGCGCGGGCGCTCGCGCGAGGAGCAGCTTCTGGCCCTGGCCGCGATTGAGGGCGTCTACGTGCCCCGTTTCTACGATGTGCACTACCACCCGGACGGCACGGTTGCCGCTGTGACGCCCAACTGCGAGGGCGTGCCGCCAATCGTGCGCAAGCGCATCGTGGCGGTGCTGCCCAGGCCCTTCACGCGCTTCCTGGTGCCGCACGTGGATACGATTCACAACCGCGCGCCGATTGAGATCATGCGCGGCTGCACACGCGGCTGCCGCTTCTGCCATGCGGGGATGGTGACACGGCCCGTGCGCGACCGTCCGCTGGAGGAGGTAGTTGCCGCCGCCGAGGAGATCGTGCGCCAGACTGGCTTCGACGAGCTAGGCCTGCTGAGCCTGTCGTCGTCGGACTACGCTCATGTGCGGGAACTGGTCGTTGCCATCAGCGAGCGACTCGGCGAGCGCAATCTGGGTGTCAGCCTGCCCAGCCTGCGCATCGAGACGGTTAGCGTGGACCTGATGGATGCGCTGCAAGACAACCGGCGCAGCGGCTTCACCTTCGCGCCGGAGGCGGCCATTGAGAAGATGCGCAACATCATCAACAAGCCGGTGACGGACGAGCAGCTTCTGGCCGTGGCCTGCGAAGTCTTCAGGCGCGGCTGGGTGACGATCAAGCTGTATTTCATGATCGGGCATCCCAGCGAGACTCTCGCAGACGTGGGGGCGATCATTGACTTGGCGGCGGAGGTACTGGCTGAGGGGCGCAAGATTCACGGGCGCAAGGTGAAGGTCAATGTGGGGGTGAGCACTTTCGTGCCCAAGCCGCACACGCCCTTCCAGTGGGTGCCGCTGGACACGCTGGAGCAGATTCGCGCCAAGCAAGGCCTGTTGCAGCGGGGGATGCGCGACGCTGGCCTGCACCTGCGCTGGAACCGCCCGGAGGAGACGCTGCTGGAGGCATTCCTCAGCCGAGGCGACCGGCGGCTGGGGGCGGTCATCCAGCGGGCCTGGGAGTTGGGGACGAAGTTCGACGCCTGGCAGGAGCATCACGATCACGGGGCCTGGGTGCGCGCCTTCGAGAAGACAGGGCTGGACATGGGCTTCTATACGCACCGCCCGCGCGCGCTCGACGAAGTGTTCCCCTGGGATCACATTGATATTGCCGTCAAGAAGTCGTTTCTCGCCGAGGACTACCAGATGTCCCTGCGTGGTGAGACACGGCAGGACTGCCGCGAGCACTGCTTCGCCTGCGGCATTCTGCCCAAGTTCGCGCCGCTGCGCATGGAGACACCCGCCGACGCCTGGCAGTGCCCGCCGGTCGTGCCGCGCAGCCAGCGCAAGCGCCCAGAGACGAACGTGATCCCATTCAGTGCGTTGTGAGACAATGATGAGGCCCAGCAGCGCGCGCCCCGCTAACCAGGAGCGCGCGCTGCTGACCGAGCGCCAGGCTAGCTGAGGTGGATCGTGCCGAAAGTCGTCGCCACCGTGATGACCAGGTCGGCGCGGGCCTCGACTTCGCCAGCATCCAGGCCGGCGTGATCGCCGCTGGCGTACACACCAGATGCGATTTCGGTGAAGCGCCCGCCGTCGGCGCGCACGCGACCAAACGGCCCGGTCTGGGTGCGCACGACAGCGGTGCTGCGTGGGGGAACGCTCACGCGCACATCGCCGAAACTTGAGCGGGCGACAAGCTCGCCGCGGCAGCGGGCCGGGCAGGCCAGGCTGACATCACCCAGGCCGGAGGCGACGTAGGCGCGCTCGATCTGGATGCCGCGCAGGTCGGCGTCGAGCCGCCCCAGGTAGCTGCTCATCAAGATTTCCCAGGGCAGGTCGTGGGCCAGGCCCACATCCCAGTCGGCCAGGGAGAGCCACCAGGTCTGGCCGCGGTGCAGGGTGAGACGGGCGCGATTGTTGCGCACGGACAGACCGGGTCGCGAGCGCGCTGTGTACTGCCCGGCGACCAGCCGCCCCGACTTGCGCAGCGCTTGAAGCTGCACATCTATCTCGCCGCTCTCAATCTCAATGGCCGCGGATTCAACGCTGCCTCGCGTGATGCCAAAGGTGTGCGCGCCCCAACTGGGGGCGATGTCTCCGCGCACCAGGACGAGCAGACCGACCAGGACCAGCACGACCGGCCAGTAAGGGGCCAGCTCGAGCTCGATGAGCAGGAAGTTATCCAGCAGCAGCGCCACGCCGCCGGCCATCACGACGAGCGCCCAGAGCAGGGGAACGCGCTTGGTGAGCGAACTCATGGCAACCTCCTAATTCTCGCGCAGATAGTCGCGCAACAACTGGTGAGCGGACGAATGGCGCAGTCGGTTGAGCGCCTGGGCCTCAAGCTGGCGAACGCGCTCGCGGGTCACGCCGATCTTGCGCCCGACGTCCTCGAGGGTGTGGGCCTCGCCATCCAGCAACCCATAGCGCAGCTCGAGGATGTGCGCCTCACGGTCGGGCAGGCGACCGAGCGCCTGCTGCAGGTGCTCGCGCAGCAGGTTCTGCGTCGCGATCTCGGCTGGCTGAGGGCTGTTCTTGTCCTCGATAAAATCGCCGTATTCGGAATCGGCGTCTTCCTCGATGGGAGTCTCCAGGCTGATAGGACGGCGCGATATCTCGATCAGGGTGCTGATCTTGTCGGGCGTGGTGTCCATCGCGTCGGCCAGCTCGTCTGTGCTGGGATCGCGCCCAAGCTCCTGGGTGAGCTGGGTGGAGATGCGGCGCAGCCGGTTGATCTGGTCGCCCATGTGCACAGGAACACGGATGGTGCGGCCCTGGTCAGCCACGGCACGGCTGACCGCCTGGCGGATCCACCAGGTGGCATAGGTGCTGAATTTGTGTCCGCGGCGGTACTCGAATTTGCGGGCCGCGCGAATCAGGCCGATGTTGCCCTCCTGGATCAGATCGAGGAAATGCACGCCCCGCCCGATGTACTTCTTGGCCACGCTGATGACGAGGCGCGAGTTGGCCCGCACCAGATACTCCTGAGCGGCTTCGGCGTCGGCGATGATTGCCTCCAGGCTCAGACGCTCATCGCTGGTCAGGTAGTCGCCCATCTCCTCTAGCTGCTCTGCCGCGAACTGGCCCGCTTCCATGCGCTTGGCCAGAGTCACTTCTTCTTCAGCAGTCAGCAGCGGCACGCGACCAGCTTCTTTGAGATACAGGCCGACCACGTCGTCTGTCTCAAGAGCCTGTTGGTAGCCCGCATCCTCACTCAGGTCCTGATAGAGAGCGGCAGGGTCGAGCACCTCCTCGTGCACTGCCTCCGCGACCGCGGCGCCGTCCGCCTCTGGTTCCCCGCCTCGGGCCGGGGAATCCGGCACGACCTCGACTCCGGCGCTGCTCAGGGCATCGAGCAGTTCGTCCAGTAGTTCGAGGTCTTGTTCCAGGGTAGGCAAACGGGCCAGGATATCGTCGTAGGTGAGATATCCGCTGCGTTCCCCCTGCTCGATCAGCTCCTGCCACAGAGGTGAGTCAGGAGTGATCAGTGCGTCGCGTGCGTCAGTCAAGGTCATCTCGCAAGGAGCCAGGTCTTCCACAAAAAACACCCTACCGCCAGCGGTAGGGTCTCCTGATCCAGCGTCCCGCCCGAAGGCAGACCTCAGGGCGTGGACGGTGCTGTCCCAGTCTCCGCCGGCGATGCGTCAAGCGCAGGCGCCAGGGGCGTGGGATCGTTGAGCGCAGCCAGGAGGTAGTCTACACCCTGCCTGGGGATCAAGAAGATGCGCCGGTCAGCCTCCACCTGGGCATGAACGTACACATAGTATGCCATATGATCAGGATTCGCGTCACCTATCTCAAGCAGCCCCTCATAGGTACCCCCGGCTCCATCGCGCGCCTGAAAGCGAACCAGGTAGGCCGGGGCCGGCGCCAGTCCGAACAACTCCAGATTCGTGTCGGTAGCCGGATACTGCTGAGTCGCGGCAAGCAGCACAATCGTCGCTGCGGCGTTCTCAGTCGTCATCTGGCTGATCGCCTCGGCGGCGATGAAGTGCTGGACGCCGACTATCTCAGGAGCGTACCACAGTCCCTCAGCGTCGCGCACCAGCAGAATGCCCCGTCCTGCGCTGACATCCAGCACTTCCAGCCCGCTGATCTGAGCCGGAGCGACCAGGTTGGGGAACAAGCGTAGTGGCTGGCTGGCCTGCTGCGTCGCGCTGAAGGCGCGCATTTCTTCCAGGCGCGCGGCTGGGTCGTCGAGCATCAGCCGGGCCAGCATGACCGCCGCCAGGGCAAGCAAAAGGAGATAGCCTGTCTGTCGCCTCATCATGTGAATGATTCGCCGCCCAGGCGGGCAGGCCCCGATTCTGGCTAACGATGCCGGTGCCACCAGACGACCGCGCCCGTGAGGAGCACGGCGCCTGGCAGCAGGATCATCGTGATGACCGCGATGGTGTTGCGCTCCTCACCAGATACGGTCAGCTTGAGCAGGGTCGGGTCGTTGACCGGCGCGAACGACACGGCATCGGCGAAACCGGTGAGCCAGTCTATGATATCGGTCCACAGAAAGACATTGCCCAGCATCTGCTTCACGTACTCGTTCTTGACGATATCCGAGTCGCCGATGAGCACCAGGCGGGGCTGAACATCGTGCTGGAACTCTAGCTGGCGGCGCACCGTGACGCCAACGAGCAAGGGGCCGGGCAGGTCTGCACCGGGGTCATAGGCGATGCGCCCTTCCAGAAAGTCGCTCAGGCCAGTCTCGCCAAAAGACTGATCGGAGGTGAATAGCAGAGGTTCGCGCACGTAAGCATTCTGGCGCGCGGTGGGCTGGTCGGCGACTTCGAACGGGCGTGCGAAGCGCGTGTAGATTGGCTCGTCGCGCACGTCGCTCATGATCGCGTGCGGCGCGATGGTGTTGAGGATAGGCAGCCATTCGCTGCCGTTGACCAGTTCCGGTTCAGTTTCGATGACGAAGGCATCCAGCGCGCGCAGGCCGAACTCGCTCCAGAGGTAGGCATTGAGAGGGCTGTTGGCATCGAGAAACGTGTTGCCGGGCGCGCTATTGATGGCCGCTTCGATCACGGGCGGGTCGGCGAAGATGCCCAGCCGTCCACCTCGTTCCATGTAGGCCGCGAGGCGCGCCACCTCGGCCTCGGAGAAATCGTCCCAAGCGCCGATGATGAGCACTGCGCTGGCATCGGTGGGCACAGCCTCAACCTCCGCCAGTGGGAGCGACTCAACGGCAATGCCCTGCCCATCCAGGCTGACGAATAGGCGCGAGATGCCGTTGTCGTCGGCCAGGGACAGGTCACGCTCGCCGTGCCCGGTCGTGAAATAAACCTTGAACGCGCCAGCGGAGGCCACGGTCTTGAGGCCGGTGGTGATATCGCGCTCGTTGGCCACACCTAACAACAGCGTGAAGTAGGCCGTGCTGACCTGGCCGTCCGTCTGCATCGCGCTCCGCGGGCGGGGGTTCCCGTCCGCGCCGAGCAGAGTCAGCACGAACTGCCCGTCAAAGCCAGCCTGGTAGCCATACTGGACAGCCAAGTCAGGCTGTTCGTCGGGGTCCACGTACTGCACCTGGATGGTGTCGCCGCCTGCCGCTTCGTACTGGCGCAGCAGAATGTCGGCTGCCTCTTGCTCGCGCAGCTTGGCGCGGCTGAAGAAGCCGACAATGCGCACTCGAAAGCCGCGCGCCTGAAGCTGCTCAATCACTTGCAGAGATGGCGCGCTGAGGGAGTAGCGCTGCACGGCGGTCAGATCGGCAGTAATGTTGGCCTGATCGACCAGGATGTAGGTGTAGGCAATGGCCGCGATGAAGACGATGCTGACCAGGACGCTGGTCGTGCCGTGGCGCGTGGGGCGGCCCCCCAGCCATGCGCGCACGTCGCCCGGCGCCCACGCCATCCACAAGGCGACGCCCACCGTTCCGGCCAGCACGCAGGCGAAGACCGCATAGGTGACTTCGCGCGCCAGCAGAGCCGCCAGCCCTCCACCGAGCAGGGCCAGCACGCCGAGTGCGCCGGCCCAGCCGGCCAGCGTCTCGCGGACTGGAACATGGCGGGCACCCATCAGCGCCACCTCCGCGACTCGAGCACGCGCGTGGCTACGAACAGCGCGGCAACGATCACCCCAATGAAGAAGACCGCGTCCTCAAAGCGGATGACCCCTACCAGGAACGACGTGGCGTAGTGCGCTTGCAGGCTCAGCTCTCGGATCACCTGGGCCAGGGTGCGGCTCTGGATGACATGCCCGGCGTAGTCGCCCAGCCAGAGGACGGACAGCACCGACATGCTGAGGAACCCGGCAATCACCTGGTTCTCAGTCAGGGTTGAAAAGAGAAGGCCGATGGCCAGCACAGCCCCGCCGAAGAGCCAGATGCCGAGGTAAGCGGTGATCACCGGGCCGATGTCGAGGTCGGGGGTCAATGTGTACTCGCGGGCCGAAGTGATCGCCAGCCAGATCGCCTGATAGACCAGGGTGAGACTGAGGATCAGCGAATAGTACAGCCAGGCACCAAGGAACTTGCCGAGGACAACATCCCCATCCCGCACGGGCGCAGTGAGCAACAGTTCCAGCGTGCCTTCGCGCGCTTCCTCGGCGAACAGGCGCATGGTCAGCAGCGGGGCGAAGAACAGGGTGAAGAACGCGAACGCGCCCAGGACTGCGGCTCCGTCAGGGGGTTGCCGGCCCACCCGCTGGGCGAGGTCGACGTTGAACTGCCAGCCGGTCAGCACTAGAATGGCGAAGGCGACAAGGTAGGCGATCGGCGACGCGAAGTACTGGGTGAGCTCGCGCCTGGCGATGATGCGCACGCTACGCATGGCTCGTCCCTTCGTTCTCGCCAGCCGGCGCATCAAGCCTTGCCGTCAGTTCAAGGAAAATCTCCTCGAGTGTGGTCGCCCAGGGACGTAGTTCCAGCAGCGGCCACCCCTGGGCCACGATGGTGCTGGCGACTGCCGGGCGCACGTCAGCCGCGTGGGGGGCGGCCGTCAGCAGGAACCCATCTCCTGTGGCGCGCACGTCTGTCACACCGGGGATGCGAGCAAGCAGAACAACCACTCTGTCAGGATTTGTCCCGACACGCACGAACAGCCGGCTGCTGCGGACCAGGCTGTCGCGCAGGTTCGCGGGCGTGTCCTCAGCGACGATGCGCCCGCGGTCAATGATGATCACCCGGTCGCAGACTTGCTCAGCTTCGGAGAGGATGTGAGTGCTGAGCAGGATGGTGTGCGTGCGCCCTAGCTCGCGGATCAGCGCGCGGAGCTCCTGCACCTGGTGCGGATCGAGGCCGATGGTCGGCTCGTCCAGGATGAGCACCGGGGGACTGTGGACCATAGCCTGAGCCAGGGCCACGCGCTGCTGCATACCCTTGGACAGACTGCTGATCAGGCGCCGGGCGCGCTCGCGCAGCCCCACCAGGTCCAACACTTCGTCTATGCGCCGGTCCAGCCGGTCAACGCTGCGAAGCTGGCCCATGAACTTGAGATAGCCGCGCACGGACATATCGCGATAGAGCCTGACCGTCTCCGGAAGGTATCCCACGCGCTTGCGCACTTCCAGCGAGTCGGTCAGCACGTCGAACCCGGCGATGCGCGCAGTGCCCTCGGTGGGGGGCATATATCCCGTGAGCACGCGCATGGTGGTGGTCTTGCCCGCACCGTTGGGCCCGAGAAAGCCCACAATCTCGCCAGGATCGGCGCGAAAGCAGACGTGGTGGAGGGCCTCGAAGCGCCCGTAGCGTTTGGTCAGCCGATCAACTTCGATCATGTGTCACACTTTGAGCCAGCGCTCTGCGCGGCTGAGGGTTGTATCCTGGTGTGCTGCCTTCCCATTGTAGTCGAACAATCGCTCGCTGCCAGTCTGCCACGCAGCGATCCGCCGTGACCCTGACAACTTCCGCACAACCCGGCTTGTACTGCTTATCCAGGAGGGATGGCGAGGGCCTGGGTGATGGCATCTGGCAGGCGCAGGTCAGCGATGGGCCGCCAATTCCAGTCGGGCGTGCCGGGCATCGCGTCGCTGCTCACGGAGCACCGGTAGGTGTAATAGAGGTACACATCGTGCGGAATCGCCGCCAGAGCCACGTGGTGAGGCGCGCATTCCTTGAAGCGCGGGTCAACGATGCGATGAACGGTGACCGTCAGGCCGAATGTCTCGCCCAACTGGCTCACCAGGTGATCCACGGGCGGCTGGAGGCTGCCCGTCGGCATGGCAAAAGTGGGCAGATGCACGTCGTCGCAGCCCGCGCGGACCAGCAGGTGCTCGCCGCGAACGATGAGGGCCGAGGCAGCGCTGTGGACGCGGGGCCGTGGCAGCGCCAGGGCAGCCGGGAGCGGCTCAGCACGCCGCCGGGCACGCTCGCTGGCGATGATCTGGCACAGGTGCTCAGCAGCCGGCTCGACCACGTCATTGATGATCAGGTAGCGGCAGTGCCGGGCGAAGGTCATCTCGAAGCGCGCGCGTGCCAGCCGACCAGCCAGTTCCTCATCGCTCACATTGCCTCTCATGCGGATGCGCTCAGCCAGCACCTCGACGCTGGACGGTGAGACGAAGATCAGCACAGTGTTGTCGGCATATTCGGCGTAGATCTGCCCGGCGCCCAGGCACTCAATATCGGCGATGAGGTCCCGATCGTCCGCGAAAGCAGACTCCAGGCTGTTGCGCGGCGTGCCGTACCAGTCATCCAGGTGGACATTCTGGTGCTCGACGAGCTCCCCGCTGGCGACCATGCGCTGAAACTTGGCGAGTGAGACAAAAAGGTGCTCGCGATTCTGTTGCTCGCCAGGGCGCATGGCGCGCGTCGTGGCGGTAGCCAACTGGCGCAGATCGGCGAAGCGCTGTTTCGCGGCGCGCATCAGCGTGTTTTTGCCCGCGCCGGAAGGTCCGACCAGGATGAAGAGCAATCCATTCCCTGCCATGGTATTCCTCAGGTGAGCAGACGATTCGAGCTGTGCTGGGAGCAAGTGTAACATGCTCTGCATACGCCGCCTACGTCAGCGCCGGGCCGCTGGCCGGCAGCCCGGCCTACACCCACAAGAACGGGGGGCCGCCCGCAGGCGACCCCCGTTTTGTCCCCCCGTCGCTGTGCCCTGGCGTCGTTAATCGGCGACGACGATGTCGTCAATGTACCAGCCATCGCCGACACTGGTGTTGACACGGGCATCCAGCCGGAAGCGGATGTTGATTTGCTGGCCGGCATAGCCGGTGAGATCAATGAAACGCTGCCGCCAGGTCAGATCCGTCCCGCTTGCTGACCAGATGGAGGTCCAGGAGAACCCCTCATTAGTCGAGACCTCAACATAGACCCAGTCACCAGTGCCCAGCGCGCGGCTGTCCCAGAAGGTGAGCGCCGGGTTGACGGTGCCTCTCATGTCAACCATGCCCTCGAGCATAGTTGACATGTTGCTGAGATGGATATAGTTGGTGGTTGAGTTGAGGCTGTCGTGGAATACGCGCCCCTGCCTACCAAAGTCAACCTGCACCCGTGCGTCGCCAGAGGCCTCGAAGTACTCGACGAGAATGGTGTGCCAGCCCTGATTCAGCGTCACCGTGCCCCTGGTCGGGTTGCTTGGGTCGGTCCAGCCTCTGCCCGCCCAGTACTGGGCGTTCCAGGCCCATCCGTTGGGATAGGTGGGGTCCGTGTCCGGGTTGCCCGGAGGATCAACGATGACACGGATTCCGTCATCGGAACGCGCCTCGATGTAGAACTGGGTATTGTCCTTGTTGATGTAGACACTGCGCGTCCAGCGGATGATGAAGTTGTCGTTTGAGGGCAGCCCGCTTGGTCGCCCGGTGCCCCAGTTGAAGTTGATCTCGCTGTCCGTCCGGGTGACGCGGAGTTCGCCGGGGTCAATGGCCCTGTTGGCGTTGGTGTCCGCGTAGTAGTAGCCCGTCCACCCGCCTGGGCTGATCCAGCCTCCAGTATCCAGGCCCGAGCCGCTGCCCACCATGCGGAAGTACGGGATGCGATTCCAGGTCCCTTCGAAGACCCAATAGTCGTTGTCGAACTCGACGTCTTCCACGAAGGGGACTGGGTGCAGCAGCTCGATGCCCGCACGATCCACGATGGAGACATCGTCAATCCACCAGCCCTCGGCCACGTTGGTATAGCGAACTGCGTACAGGCGGAACCGGATGCGGATCACGCGGTTCGGGGTCCCCGCGGTTGGGATGTACGGGCGGAGGTCAACCTGCTGCCGGTTCCAGGAAAGCGTCGTCGTTTGTCTATTGCGCACAGCGGGGACATCGCGCCAGCCTTGCCATGTGTTGCCCCCATCGTCTGAGATGTTGATTTCGACCAGCGTGTAGTCTTCGCTGGCGAGGTTGAACGCTTCCCAGTAGTACAGCGTCGGCTTGACGGTGCCGGTCAGGTTGACAACGCCCTTCAGCTCAAGCACAGCGTTGGACTGGTGGCTGTAGTACGTGCCCACGCTGTCCGAGAAGGCGCGACCGCGGCGCGCATTCTCCGAGGAAATGGCCCAGGTGCCACCTGCGTGCCAGTTGTCGGCCCCGCTCTCGAACCCGTCGCTGAAGCCAACCGTGCGCATCTGATGGGCCTGCTCCTGGAAGCAGATGTCGTCGAGCCACCAGCCGTCGTCTACGAGCGAGTCGCTCCTGGCATCCAGGCGGAAGCGCACGTTGATGGTCCGGCCGGCGTAACTCCGCAGGCTGACTACCTCGCGATGCCAGGACAGGTTCTGGTTGTAGCCGTGGTTGACAATGCTGCAGGTGCTGCAGAACTCCGAAGGCAGCGTATCGAACAGATACGACCAGATCGTCGTCCAGGTTCCGCCGTTGTCCGTCGAAACCTCAAGATGGAGGTTATCCCTGAAGGCGAGATCCCACTGATGCCAGAAGACGATCTCAGGGTTGGTGGTACCCGTGAGGTTGAGGCGGGGCAGCAGCTCCAGAGAGTTGTTCGTCAGGTGAGTGTAGTTGTTAGCGGGACTGTCTGACCAGAAGGCCGATCCAGAGCGGGCGCGGATCGTTTGGGGCTGGTTGGGGTTATAGTCCAGCCCGCTGACCACCGCCCAGGAGCCGCCCGGAATCCAGTTGCCGCCGCCGCCCTCCATGCCGTCGCACCAGGGCGTGTAGATGAAGCTGCTCGGCTCCTCGCGGATGGCGAAGTCGTCAATCCACCACCCATCGGCGACGCTGCTGTCGCTGCGCGCATCGAGCCGGAAGCGGAAGTACACTTCCATGCCGGCGTAGGTGGACAGCGGGATGACCACCTGCGCCCAGCTCATGTTGGTCGAGCGGTAGGCCAGGCCGGCTTCTGGCACGCCGGTCGCGCCAGTCAGGTTCTGCCAGGTCCGGCGCCTATCCGTCGAGATCTCGGCGTAGATTACATCGTTGTTGGCCAGATTGAAGCGATGCCAGAAAGTGATCTCTGGCCTGGCGGCGCCCCTCAGATCGATCACACCATCCAGTTCGAGTGTGCTGTTGGTGCCGTGCAGGTACGACCCGCCAGGGCTGTCCGACCAGGCCAGCGAACCACCGCGCACTGCCTCGTTGCTGCGCGCCCAGGTCCCGCCAGGATACCAGTGAGAGGTGCCCTCCATGTTGTCTTGGAAGCCAACGGTGTAGCGCCTCTGGACATGGTTCTCGACCTTGATGTTGTCGATCCACCAGCCGTCAAGAGCGCTGGTAGAATTGGCGGCGTCCAGCACGAAACGCAACTCGATGACCCTGTCGGTGAAGTTCCGCCCACCGAAGTTCGTCAGGTCATACACATTTCTCACCCAGGTGAGGTCAGTGCCGTTGAAATGGGCATCTACCTCCACCCAGGGAAGGGTGCCCACTTCTCTCACGCCCACACGGGCAAAAGTGCCTGTTTGCAGGCTGTAGCGGTCGTAGAACTCGAGGCGGGGATTGGTCGCGCCGCGCAAGTCAATGGTGCCGCGAAGGTTCAGGATGCAGTACGAGCCAGGGTCGTAGAAGCGACCGGGGCTGTCGGACCAGGCTTCGGGTGGGCTGAAGAACGACTCTCCCGACAAAGCCCAGCCGCAGTTGCCGCGATCCAGCTCCAGGTCTTCGGCCAGATCGAGCCAGAGGCGTGCGGCTCCGGAGGTGTCTACCCATTCGACCACAATGCTGTGCGCGCCCGCTGCCGCAGGGATGTAGGGCCGCTCAAACCACAGCAGGTCGGTTGTGCTTGTCCAGGTTTCGGGGTCACCCGCTCTAGGGGCATTCAGGCCGACCGCAAGTACCCCGTTCACCCATACGCGCACGCCGTTGTCGCGGCTGATGCGGAAGACGTAGGGTTTGTAATCGAGGACTACGGTTGCCTTGAAGCGGGCGTAGAAGTTCTCTTGAACCGCGGGGTTTGGCCTGACACCACTGGCGAAAGACAGATTGAGCGCGGGATAGGAGGTCCGCCACACGCCGGTGCCGTCAACCATGGCGCTCATGTCGCTGCGCCAGCCGTATGTGCTGTAGTTCCAGTACTCAGCGGACCAGGTGGCCGTGCCCAGCGGATCGCCCAGATCGAGCAGGTAGACGTGGAGGTGCGCGGATCCGGACGGATCGACGAATTCAACCACGATTTCATGTGTGCCGGCGGCGGGCGTGAATTTGCGGTCGAACCAGGTCTCCCGGATCTGGTCGGCGGACCAGTCAACCCAAGTAGCAGGGTCGCCGGGGTTAGGCACGTTGGCATCCACGACAAGCTGCCCGCCCACCCAGATGCGCACCCCATTGTTGCGCATGATGTGGAACGTATATTCTCTGTTCTCGAAGGTGTAGGTGTTCTTGAAGCGGGCGTAGAAATTCTCGTTGACGCTGGGATGGGGCCGGGTGCCGGACGCGAGATAGAAGTCGAGATCGGGCAGCGTAGTCCGGACCAGGCCCGAGCCGTCCGGCATGGCGCTCATATCATTGCGCCAGCCGAAGGTGCTGTAGTTCCAGTACTCGGCAGACCAGGGGCTGGTGATCAGGTCATCGAAGTCGCGCCGCCACCGGTCAGGATTGTCGCCGAGATCATCGAAGGGGTGACCCCATTCAGCATCAGTCGGTGTTGGGCTAGGCCCCGGCGTATTGGTGGGGCGGGGTGTCGAGGTCGGCGTGACCGGCGTGGCTGTTGGTGAGGGGCCAGGGGTGGGACTCAGCGTCGGGGGGGCCGGCGTGTTGGTGAACAGGCCGGGGTTCTCTGGTGTGTAGGAGGCGACAGCCGCCACCTGGGTCCAGAAATCATCGGCGGCCAGGGTGGCGCGTGGTTCAATGGTCCCGCCCAACAGGTTGAAGACGGTGTTGCTGAACACGTTGCCGACCGCCGGGCCGGTGATGGCGAGCACGGCAACCAGCGCGAACACGACCAACAGAACGATCAGCGCATATTCGATCAGCGCCTGGCCGTGGGAATGGTCAGCGACGCCACGTCCGATCGGCAACAGCGCCGGTCTGGAGAGGCGCCGCGGTTGGGTCTGGTGATCAGACATTGAAGGGTCCCCTCCTGAACTGACGGGTTGCTGGGGCGCCGCCCCTGCTGGCGCCCACAGTCCACTGAGCCGGCAGCGATTGCCAGATGGCGTGCATACAGGCGGGCCTGATGCCCCTACATCTAATAGTACTCGAGTCTTGCCTGGGGCAGGGGTCTTTTTTTGTCGAAGAGTTGTCCTGAATCATTGACAAATGTCCCGGCAATTGCGCCGCGAGTCACTGGTGCTGTTGGCCGGGACGTGTTAGGCTCAAGATGCTCACTTTACAGGCTCATTTGACGAAACAGAGAAAGGCGCCAATAGATGACTGCCAAGATAATTGACGGAAAAGCTGTGGCTGAGCGCATTCGGGGGGAGATCGCCGAGAGCGTGGCGCAGATGAAAGCTGCGCACGGCATTGTGCCAGGCCTGGCCACTGTGTTGGTGGGCGACAACCCCGCCTCGCATAGCTACGTGCGCATGAAGCGCAAAGCCTGCGCCGAGGCCGGGATCGAGTCCTTGCCCCACGAACTGCCGGGCAATGCCTCCCAGGAGGAGGTCGAGGCGCTCGTGCGCCGGCTGAATGAGGATCCGCGCGTGCATGGCATCCTCGTCCAGCTTCCGCTGCCCAGGCACCTGGACGAAGAGCGCGTGCTGAGCCTGATCAGCCTGCACAAGGACGTGGACGGCTTCCACCCGGTGAACATTGGCCGGCTGGCCATGAAGGGCCGCGATCCGCTGTTCATCCCCTGCACGCCACACGGGGCGATTGTGCTCCTGGAGGAGGCGGGTGCCCAGTTCGATGGGGCGAATGCGGTGGTGCTCGGTCGCAGCAACATCGTGGGCCTGCCCGCCGCACTGCTGCTCATTCACCGCAACGCAACGGTGACGGTCTGCCACAGCCGGACGAAAGACCTGCCGGCTGTCTGCCGGTCGGCGGACATCCTGATCGCGGCGGTAGGTCGGGCGGAGATGGTCAAGGCGGACTGGGTGAGGCCCGGCGCTTACGTCATTGACGTCGGCTCCAACCGCGTGGACGACCCGGCCAGCGACAAGGGATACCGCTGGGTGGGCGACGTGGCTTTCGACGAGGTGAAAGAAGTCGCGGGGGCGATCACACCTTCGCCAGGCGGTGTTGGCCCGATGACCATCGCCATGCTGCTCAAGAACACCCTGCGCGGGGCAGAGCTGGTGCTGTCCGGCGCGGTCTAGGGGCGGGCACGAACGGGTATTGAGACGAATGTCGGGCGTGTGCGGCATGTCGTGAGTTCAAATGCTCACGGCACACGCCCGTTGTTGCTTTGGTCCCCTATAAGGAAGAACGCTGATGGCAACCTTACTTGTGAAACATGCCCACGTGCTGGTGACAATGGACGACGAGCGCCGCGAGATCGCCGACGGGGCGCTGTTCGTCCGCGACAATGTGATCGAGGCGGTGGGTAAGTCTGGCGACCTGCCCGCTACGGCGGATGAAGTCCTGGACTTGCGCGACCACGTGGTGCTGCCGGGGCTGGTCAACACGCACCACCACATGTACCAGTCGCTGACGCGCGTCATCGCCGAAGGGCAGAACCAGGAGCTATTCGACTGGCTGCGCGCGCTCTACCCGATCTGGGCGGGCCTGACCGCCGAGGCGGTGTACGTCAGCGCCAAGCTTGCCGCCGCTGAGTTGATCCTGTCCGGCTGCACCACGTCGAGCGATCACCTGTACATCTTCCCCAACGATGTTACGCTGGATGACGAGATTCGCGGCGTGCAAGAGACGGGGCTGCGCTTCCACGCGACGCGGGGCAGCATGAGCGTCGGCGAGAGCCAGGGCGGTCTGCCGCCCGACAGCCTTGTGGAAGAGGAGGACGCGATCCTGGCCGACAGCCGGCGCGTGATCGAGCAGTACCACGACAACAGCCGTTATGCCATGCTGCGTATCGCGCTGGCGCCGTGCTCGCCGTTCAGCGTCTCGCGCGACCTGATGCGCGCATCGGCGGAACTGGCGCGCAGCTATCCCGGCGTGCGGCTGCACACGCACCTGGCCGAGACGCAGCCCGATGTCGCTTACAGCGTCGAGATGTTCGGCCTCAAGCCGGGCGAGTATGCCGAGGAAGTGGGCTGGATCGGCGAGGACGTGTGGCACGCGCATTGCGTGCACCTGACCGATGACGCGCTTGACAGGTTCGGGCGCTCCGGGACGGGCGTGGCCCATTGCCCGGCCAGCAATGCCCGGCTGGCGAGCGGCATCGCCCGCGTGCGCGAGATGCTACGGCGCGGCATCCCGGTGGGGCTGGGGGTGGATGGATCGGCCAGCAACGACAGCGGGCACCTGCTCAACGAGGCGCGCCTGGCCCTGCTGATGCAGCGCGCGCTCACCCAGGACCCGGTGGTGATGGCGGCGCGCGATGCCCTGGAACTGGCGACGCTGGGCGGGGCGCGCGTGCTGGGGCGCGACGACATTGGCATGTTGAAGCCGGGCATGGCCGCCGACTTCGTCGCTTACGACCTCAAGGCGCTTCCTTTCGCCGGCGCATGGCACGATCCGGTTGCCGCGCTGTTGTTCTGCACGTCGGTAGATGTGAGCGTCAGCGTGATCAACGGGCGGGTTGTCGTGCGCGATGGACGATTGGCGACGATTGAGCTTGAGCCGCTCATTGAGCGGCACAACAGGCTGGCGTTGGCATTAGTGAACGGGGAGTAGGGCGATGGAGAAACGTCTCATTGTTCGCGGGGGGATGGTTGTGACACCGGCAGAGGTCGTCGCTGCCGACGTGCTGATCGAAGGCGAGCGCATCGCCGGCCTGGTGGCGCACGGGACGGACGTGTGGGCCGGCGCGCCGGCGATAGACGCGGGCGGCTGCCTGGTCTTCCCTGGCGTGGTGGACCCCCACACGCACATTCAGCTCGACACGGGCATCTACCAGACGGCAGACGACTGGGAAGCTGGCACGCGCACGGCGGCCTTCGGCGGGGTGACGACGGTGGTGGACTTCGCCACGCAGTTCCCCGGCATGACCTTTGCTGACGCTCTGGGCCGGCGGTTGAAGGAATGCGCGCCGGCGCTGATTGACTACGGCCTGCACATGATGGTCACCGACCTGCCGCTCGACCCGCTAGAGGCCCGGCAGCAATTGGAGGCGTTGCGCGACCAGGGCTTGCCGAGCATCAAGCTCTTCACGACCTACCGCCCCAACTATTACGCCGATGACGCGACGCTGCTGCATACGTTGCGCGCCATGCCGGACGATATGATCGCGCTGGTGCACTGCGAGAGCGACGCCCTGCTTACTGACGCGACTGCCCGCCTGGTCGGCGCGGGCCGCGCGTCCTGGGCGTTTCACGGGCAGAGCCGCCCCGCCGAAGCGGAAGTCGAAGCGATCCGCCGGGTCATGTACCTGGCCAAGATCGCCGGAAAAGCCGTCTACATCGTGCACTGCTCGACCGCCGACTCCGTGTGGCAGGTCAAGAAAGCGCACGACGCTGGCAACTGGCCACCCGTCTACTGCGAGACGTGTCCCCAGTACTTCTGGCTGGACGACACTCGCTATGCGGGGGCAAACGCCGAGCACTTCATCCTCCAGCCGCCGCTGCGCCCCCGCGAGCACATGGTCAAGCTGGGCGAGGTCTGGCCGGTGCTCAGCGCCGTCGCGACCGATCACTGTGACTATTCGCTGGCCCAGAAGCAGGAGTTCCGTGAGTTCACGCGGACGCCAGGCGGCCTGCCCGGGCTGGAGACCTCGTTCGCCCTGACCTACACCTGCGGGGTGCACCTGCCGCACGCGGAGGGACGCTCCGCAGCGGCGCTGCCGCTCACCGAACTGGCCCGCCTGATGGCGGGAGACCCGGCGCGCATCTTCGGGCTGTACCCGCAGAAGGGAGCGATCCTGCCTGGCAGCGACGCCGATCTGCTGGTCTACGACCCGGAGCCGGAAGTGACTCTGCGTGCCGAGGACATGCACACGGTGGCCCGCTACACGCCGTATGAAGGCATCACGGTCAAGGGACGGGTGCGGACGGTGCTCAGCCGGGGTGAGGTGCTGGTGAGCGACGGCGCGCTGCACGCTCAGGCCGGGCGCGGGCGCTTCCTGCGCGGCAAGCCCTTTGTCCCGCTGGGACGCCAAAAGTGAGGAGTGACAGCTTGTGAGTGACGTGGTATGCTAAAGGGCTTGTCAGGGAGAGCGCTGACGGCGGTGGCTGGCACAAGCGCGTTCCCGTGAAGGACATGATCTGGCGCTGCAACAAGAGGTGAACAGGAGTTCATGCAATGCGTAGTTTCATGGGTCGCGATATTCTCTCGCTGAAGGAATTCGAGAGACACGAGTATTTCCGCGTCTTTCAGGTCGCCGACGACCTCGAACCGTATGCGCGCGACCGTCGCAACGGCGATCTGCTGACGCACAAGACGCTGGTGACGGCATTCTACCAGCCCAGCACGCGCACGCGCCTGGCGACCGAAGCCGCCATGCACCGCCTGGGCGGGCACGTGACCGGCTTCTCGGATGCCAAGATGACCCGCGCGGGCGACTTCTACCAGGAAGGCATCCAGGATACGGTCAAGATGCTGGAATACTATGGCGACGTGATCGCCATGCGCCACTTCCAGCAGGGCGCGCCGGCAGAGGCGGCGATGCACGCCAGCGTCCCCGTGATCAACTGCGGCGATGGCTGGGGCGAGCACCCGACTCAGGTCATCACCGACCTGCTGACCATCTGGCGCGAGCGCGGCGATCTGGATGGGCTGACCTGGATTCTGATCGGCGACATGCGCATGCGCACGATGCACAGCATCAGCTACGCCCTCAGCAAGTTCGACGTGCAGGTATACGTCATTTCGCCCGATGAGATGTACTTCCTGCCGGAGTTCGAGGCTGAGGTGCGCGATATGGGCCTCAACTTCGAGCGCAAGGAGCATATCGAGCAGGTCATCGGCCAGGCTGATGTGATCTACATGGAGCCGGTTGTGCAGCCCGACTACACCAAGGCCCGTGAGGAAGTCCGCGCGGACAAGGGCCGGACGCCCGCCAACTACCAGGTGAGCAAGAAGCTACTCTTCGAGAAGGCGCGCAAGGACGCCATCGTGCTCCATTCGCTGCCGCGCCAGGACGAGCTGTTGCAGGACGTGGACACCACGCGGCACCAGCGTTACTGGGTGGAAGCGTACAACGGCGTGCTGTCGCGCATGGCGTTGCTGGCGCTCATTCTGGGCGCGGTTGAGTAGGCGAACGTGCCAGGAAGGTGGGCGGTCCACTGCTGGTGTGATCCCCACCTTCTTCTGCTGTATTGGCGTGTGTGATCGAGATCAGCAGTTCAATACGAGGGAAACAGAATGCAAACATATCTGGCCGGACGTGACATGATCACGCCCGACGAATGGACGGATGATGAGGTAAATACCATTTTCGAGGTGGCATTTGACCTCAAGCGCAAGCGCGCCCTGGGCGAGTCTCACGCCTTGCTGCGCGACAAAGTGCTGGCCATGATGTTCTTCTTTTCCAGCACGCGCACGCGCGTCAGCTTCGAGGCCGGCATGGCCCAGCTTGGCGGGCACGCGCAGTTCATCGAGAGCCGCACGACGCAGATCGCACATGGCGACACGGCCAAGGAAATCGGCGAGATCATCGGGCGCTACTGCGATGGCATCGCCATCCGCCAGGTGGACTGGGGCGTGGGCAATCAGTACATCCGCGACGTGGCCCAATCCAGCCGCGTGCCGGTGCTGAACATGCAGTGCGACTGGTACCACCCCTTCCAGGCGCTGGCCGACATGATGACGGTCTTCGAGCGCTTTGGGCGCGAGGTGCGCGGCAAGACGCTCAATATGTCGTGGGCCTATGCCTCCAGCTACCAGAAGCCGCTCTCGGTGCCGCAGAGCTTGATCACCCTGGCGACGCGCTTTGGCATGAATGTGCGCCTGACACGCCCGCCGGAGTTCAAGCTGATGCCGGAGATCGAGGACCTGGCCCGCGAGAACGCCCGTAAGTCCGGTGGCAGCTTCGAGGTGCTCGACGACTTCGACGCCGGCTTCAAGGGCGCCGACGTGGTTTACCCCAAGAGCTGGGGTGCGACCCTGACCACGACCGATATGCAGGAATCCGGCGAGATCGCCAAGAAGTACACCGACTGGATCGCCGACGAGCGACGGATGGCGCTGACCAACGATGGCATCTACATGCACTGCCTGCCCGCCGACCGCAACATCGAAGTGACCGACGCGGTGATTGACGGGCCGCAAAGCCGCGCCTACGACGAGGCGGAGAACCGCCTGCACGTCCAGAAGGCCGTGATGGCCCTGACCATGCGCTAGGCGCATGGCACGGCGGCGACTGGCTGGGTACCACACGTAAGGAATGGACAAGCCGATCAACTGCGCGCGCAGGGTGATCGGCTTTCATCTCATTGATCGATCACTGGTACGAGTATTGAGTTAACGAGAGAGGACACAATGCCATCTGCACGTACTGCGGTTATCGCTTTCGGCGGTAATTCTCTGATTCTGGACAAGAACAAGCCTGGCATGGAGTACCAGTGGCAGGCAGTGTACGAGACGGCCAAGCACATCGTGGACATGATTCGCGATGGCTGGCGCGTCGTCATCACGCATGGCAATGGCCCCCAGGTAGGCTTCATCCTGCGCCGCAATGAGCTGGCCAACAAGGTCGAGGGGATTCACATGACGCCGATGGATGTCATCGGCGCGGATACCCAGGGCAGCATCGGCTACATGATGCAACAGGCGCTGGACAACCAGTTGCGGGCCGCCGGCATCCGGCGTGGCGTAGTCACCGTCGTGACGCAGGTGCTCGTTGACCGCAACGATCCGGCCTTCCAGAACCCCAACAAGCCCATCGGCGGGTTCATGACGGAAGAAGAGGGCAAGCGCTTCAGCGATGAAGGCTGGACGGTGGTTGAGGACGCAGGGCGCGGCTACCGCCGCGTGGTCGCTTCGCCCATCCCGATCGAGATCGTTGAGTTGGACGCGATCAATACCCTGGTCGAGAAAGACTTCGTGGTGATCTGCACTGGCGGCGGCGGTATCCCCGTCATCCGCGATGAAGAGGGCAACCTGAGGGGCGTGAACGCCGTCATTGACAAAGATCGCGGCACAGCGCTGCTGGCCAATGGCCTAAAGGCCGATCTCTTCCTGATCTCTACCGCTGTGGAGAAGGTGGCGCTCAATTTCGGCAAGCCCGACCAGAAGGACCTGGATGTGATGACGCTGGCTGAGGCCCGGCGCTATCTGGCCGAGGGGCACTTCAAGCCGGGCAGCATGGGGCCCAAGATTGAGGCGATCATCAATTTCCTGGAGAGCGGCGGCCCGCTGGCGATCGTCACCGACCCGGAGAACGTGGCGCGGGCGCTGCACGGCGAGACGGGCACGCGCGTCGTGCCCGCATGAGACGGAAATCCCCCGGCGAGCGGCAGCTCGGCAGAAGGCGAACTTGGCTGATCGCTGCCCGCTGGGGGCATTCTCTAAGGGAGCTGCAGATGTACGTCTCTGAACTGCGCTGCGCGATCTGCGGGCGTTCCTATGCCCCCGACCAGGTCGCCTACACGTGCCCACACTGCGGGCAGGCGGGCACGCTGGACGTGCTGTATGACTTTGAGGCGCTGCGGGCGGAGGTATCGCGCGAGGACATCGCGCGCAGCGCCGATCCCACCCTGTGGCGCTACCGTCCGCTGCTGCCGCTCCCGCTGGAGGCGGCGGTCCCGCCACTGGCGGTGGGCGGCACGCCGCTCTACGATGCGCCGCGCCTGGCGGCAGACTTGGGTCTGACTCAGGTTTGGGTCAAGGATGACGGGCGCAACCCCACCGGTTCGCTGAAAGACCGGGCGAGCGCGGTCGTTGTGGCGCGGGCGATGGCGCAGGGCATCGAGGTGGTGACGACGGCTAGCACAGGCAACGCGGCGGCGGCTCTGGCCGGTATCGCGGCCAGCGTCGGCCTGCCCGCCGTGATCTTCGTGCCGGCATCCGCCCCCGAAGCCAAGATCGCCCAATTGCTCACCTATGGCGCGCATGTGCTGTTGGTGCAGGGCAACTACGACAACGCCTTCGACTTGGCCGTGGAAGCCGCCGGGCGCTATGGCTGGTACAACCGCAACACAGGCATGAATCCATACACGGCTGAGGGCAAAAAGACCGTTGCCTACGAGATCGCCGAGCAGCTTGGCTGGCAGGCCCCGGACGTGGTCGTGCTGAGCGTGGGCGACGGCAACATCATCAGCGGCGTGCACAAGGGCTTCAGCGACCTGCTGGCTCTGGGCTGGATCGAGCGCATGCCACGTTTGATCGGCGTCCAGGCGGACGGCAGCGCGGCCTGCTATCAGGCGTGGAAGACGGGCGCGGACCCGGCGACTATGCCCCCCATCGCCTCCCACACCGTCGCCGACAGCATCGCCGCCGACCTGCCGCGCGACCGCGTGCGCGCCGTGCGTGCTGTGCGCGAGACGGGCGGGGCGTTCGTCTCCGTTCCTGACGACGCGATTCTGGCGGGCATCCCCGTGCTGGCGCGGCTGAGCGGCGTCTTCGCCGAGCCGGCGGCAGCAGCGACGTATGCAGGCGCGCGGGCGGCGCTGGCTGAGGGGCACATCCGGTCGGGCGAGCGCGTAGTGCTGCTGGTCACCGGCAATGGCTTGAAGGACATCAAGAGCGCCATGCGTGTGGCAGGGACCGGGCACCCGGTGGCACCGGACATCGCCGAGGTCGAGCAGGTGCGCCAGACATTGGGCCTGCCGACGTTCCGCTAGGGCGTGGGTGCTCCGCGTTTGGGACGAGATTCTTGAACCGCAGAGACGCAGAGGGCACAGAACTTCATGAGGATTTCCCCATATTTCTCCGCGCTCTCCACGTCTCTGCGGTGATGTCTCTTAGCCTGGATAGTGCGCCGTCAGGGCGGGCGCAGGTCGCCACAGGGCGGCCAACCGGGTACAATGATGTCAGTCACGGCGCAGGGCAATGAGAGGCCTATGAGCGCACATCCGCTGATCTCTGTCGTTGCTCCGGTCTACAACGAAGAGCCGATCATTGACGAGCTGTACCGGCGTCTGGTCGAGGTGCTGGACAGCACCGGCGAGACGTGGGAGCTGGTCATGGTCAACGATGGCAGCTTCGACGGCTCTGCTGCCAAGATGCGCGCGCTGGTCGAGCGCGATCCGCGCGTGCGGGTGGTCAACTTCGCGCGCAACTTCGGCCACCAGAACGCTGTCACCGCCGGCCTGGACCATGCGCGTGGCGACGCCGTGATCGTCATTGACGCCGATCTTCAAGACCCTCCGGAGGTGATGCTCGATCTGCTGGCCAAGTGGCGCGAGGGATACCATGTCGTCTATGCTGTCCGCTCGGAGCGCAAAGGCGAGACGTGGTTCAAGAAGCTCACGGCCAAGCTCTTCTACCGGCTGATCTACCGCATCACTGACGTGGACATCCCGGTGGACACGGGCGACTTCCGCCTGATGGACCGGCAGGTGGTCAACGCGCTGAACGCCATGCGCGAGCACAACCGTTTCATCCGCGGGCTGACAAGCTGGATCGGCTTCCGGCAAACGGGGGTGTACTATGTCCGGCAGGAGCGCTTTGCCGGGGAGACGAAGTACCCGCTGCGCAAGATGATCCGCTTCGCGCTGGATGCCATCACCGGTTTCTCGTACTTTCCCCTCCAGGTGGCCATCTACGCCAGTCTGGTGCTGGCTTTGATCGCCGTGCTGGCTGTTCCCCTGGTGGCGGTCTTGCGCCTGACGAGCAGCAACATCCAGTTTCAGGGACAGGCGACGACGCTGGTCGTGCTGCTGCTGGTCAGCTCGTTCCAGTTGTTCTTCTTCTTCATCATGGGGCAATATGTCGCCCGTATCTACGATGAGGTGCGCCATAGGCCGTTGTATGTGGTCGCTGACCTGTGGGAGAAGGGGCCGGACGGAACGGCAGATGCGGCAATCCCTGACGGGGTGCAGGCGGAGTCAGACGATAGACCGGCGTCGGCTCCCGCCGGGCAGGCCGGGGAGTGTCGTTAGCGTGGAAGGGGTGTGCTGGTGAGCGGGGTTGTGCCGCCGCAAGGCAGAGGGAAGGGCGAAGAGGTCGAGCGTGTGCAGGTATACCAGCGGCTCGTGCTCGAGTACGAGTCGCTGGACGAGCAGATTGACGCGCTGATCGCCCAGCATCACGGCTCCACCGAGTCCATGCCGGATGAAGCCTACCAACGCTACCGCGAGCTGGCCAACCATCGCGACTACGTCTACAACCAGATGAAGCGCCTGGAGCGCGAGATTTTTCCGGACGACGAAGCGCCCTGAGACCGGGTAGCCGGCGCGCAGGGCGCACGATCGGGCACGTGTGCTTGTCTGGCAGTCCTCGATGGCTGCCGCTTTCGCCTCGTTCAGTTTGACAGGAGTCCTGACTGTGGCACAACGGAAGTTGATTACCGGTCCGACCTTCGAAGAAATGCTCCATCCGCAGTTGATTGACCCGCAGATTCGCGCCCAGGCGCATGAAGCGCGGACAAGCGATCCTCTGGCGTCCATCAATCTCTTCAATATCTCGTGGCGCGACATCACCAACCAGATTCAGTACGCCGTGCTCCCCCCACAGCTTACGGGGATTGACACGCCCATCGCCGTGCTGACCAGCACGCACTTCCCGACGCGCAGCCACAAGGTGGGCGCGACGTACTCGGTGCTGCTGGAAAAAGAGCTGTTCGGCGATGTAGACCCCTGGAAGCACACGCTGATCTGGCCCTCAACCGGCAACTACGGCATTGGCGGGGCCTATGTCGCGGGACGCATGGGCTGCAAGAGCATCGTCATCCTGCCCGAAGAGATGAGCAAGGAGCGCTTTGACCTGATCGCAGAATACGGCGCGAAGGCGATTGCCACGCCCGGCTGCGAGAGCAACGTCAAGGAAATCTACGACAAGGTCAAGGAATTGATGGCCTCCGACCCGGACATGCGCAGCATGAACCAGTTCGAGGTCATGGGCAACTATCGCTTCCACTACTACGTGACCGGCAATACGATCATTGACCTGGCACGCGAGCTGGCCGAGCGGGGCATTGGCAGCGGTAAGGTGTCGGCCTACGTGTCGGCGATGGGTAGCGCGGGGACTATCGCGGCGGGCGACCGGCTCAAGCAGCAGTGGCACGACCACAAGATCGTCGGCCTGGAGCCGGTGCAGTGCCCCACGCTGGCCCTCAACGGGTACGGTGGCCACGACATCCAGGGCATAGGCGACAAGCACGTGACCTGGATTCACAACGTCAACAACATGGATGCGATCATCCTGATTGACGACATTGAGACCAAGCTGGCGCTGCAACTCTTCGCTGACGAGGGCGGGCTGCAAGCGCTGGTGAACCACTTCGGCATTGCCCAAGAGACGGTGGACTACCTCAAGACACGGCTGGGCATCAGCAGCATCTGCAACATCTTCGGCGCGATCAAGACGGCCAAGTACTATGGCATGGGCAAGGACGATCTGGTGGTCACGGTGGCGACCGACGGGCTGGATCGCTACGGCAGCGTGATGGGCGCGATGCGCCGCGACTACGGCATCGTTGACGAGACCGAGGCCATCGCCCGCGTGCGCAGCCTGTTCCACGGCCTGCGTACCGACTACGTGTGGGAAGGCAACTGGGAGAACCGCGCCCGCTGGCACAACCTGAAGTACTACACCTGGGTCGAGCAGCAGGGCAAGATGGTGGAAGAACTCGACGCCCAGAAGGACCCCGCCTGGTGGGAAGCTGAGCAGGCGCGCGTCAAGGATATTGACGCCAGGCTGTTGGAGTACCGCCAGACCGGACGAATCTGATCGGGAGAGGCCGATGTACCCCGAAGACCGCGTCCTGGTTGGCGTCATCAACCGCAAGCGCGACTTCGACACGGCTCAAACTGCGCACTGGTACCGTATCCCACAGGACCGGGCTGCGGGGGGCATCTACGCGGAGTACATCGCCTTCTTCTTCAGCCGCGCCTTTGGGGAACTGAACGGCGCTATTCACTACTATGCACGGCGCACGGGGCTTGAGCTGGTTCACCGCCGCGATTTGCTGCCGGACGAGCCGGCTCATCCCCGCGCCGACGCGCTGTATCACAAGCTGCAATTCGGCGAGCTGCGCCACAAGGACCCGCCCATCGCCAACCGCGATCGGCGCGTGGTGACCTTCATCCATACGACGTGGGACCGCTTCTCGCAAGCGCAGGACCTGGCTGATCTATACTCCGACGCCGACGCCTTTGTGGATCGCGTCTTCCATGCCCTGGAGCGCGAGGGCGTCCGCGCTGAGCGGCGGTGGGAGGCGGAGGCTCTGCCAGAAGGCAGGAGACCGTTCCTGGCCATTCCTTGCGCGGACGGGACGGTGATCGCTTCAACCCGTCCCCGCGATGGGCGGGTGATTGTCCTGCCGGCCTGTGATGGGCCGGGCGCCCTGCGTGAAAGCGTCGCGGCGATTCTGGACGCAGTTAAGAAGCATGGTGGGCCGCCCGCAAGCGGGCGCCCCTAGAGAACAAGAGATGAATGCTATGCCTTTGTTGATCACCAATGGAACAGTCGTCACCTGGGAGACGCCGAACCGCGTGATCGAGGATGGCGCTGTCCTGATTGAGGGCGACACGATCCGCGAAGTAGGCGAGACAGCCGCGCTGGTGGCTCGCCACCCTGCCGCTGAACGCTTCGACGCGCGCGGGCAACTGCTCATGCCCGGCGGAATCTGCGCGCACACCCATTTCTACGGCGCGTATGCGCGCGGCATGGGCATTCCGGGGCCGGCGCCCAGGAACTTCCCCGAAATCCTGGAGCGGCTGTGGTGGCCGCTCGACAAGGCGCTCGACCGGGAGGCAGTGTGCTTTAGCGCGCTGGTCTGCCTGGTGGACGCGATCAAGCATGGCACGACGACGCTGATCGATCATCACGCCAGCCCCAACTTCATTGACGGCAGCCTGGATGTGATCGCCGACGCAACGGAAGAGGCCGGGCTGCGCGCAGTGCTGTGCTACGAAGTCACCGACCGCGACGGGCCGGACAAAGCGCAGGCGGGCATCGCCGAGAATGTGCGCTTCCTGCGCGCCGCGCGGTCGCGCCTGCTGGTCGCGGCGACGTTCGGGCTGCACGCCAGCCTGACGCTGACCGACGAGACGCTGCGGGCGTGCGTGGAGGCGGCCAGCGGGTTGGACACGGGCTTCCACATCCACGTGGCCGAGCACGAGGCCGACGAGGAAGACAGCCTGCGCAAAGCGGGCAAGCGCGTCGTCGAGCGCCTGGACTCCTTCGGCATCCTGGGGCCACAGACCATCGTCGCCCATGCGGTGCACGTCAACGCTGCCGAGCGCGCCATCCTCAAGAATACGGGCACCTGGGTGTCGCACCAGCCGCGCTCGAACATGAACAACGCCGTCGGCGCTGCCGCGCTCGATGCCATGTTCGCCGAGGGGATTGCCCTGGCGCTGGGCAACGATGGCTTCAGCAACAATATGTGGGCGGAGTGGAAAGCGGCCTACCTGCTGCACAAAGTGGCGAACCGCGATCCGCGCCTAGCCCCCGGTGACATGATCGCCCAGATTGCCACGGGCAACAATGCCCGTCTGGCGTCGTCCTTCTTCCCGCACAAGGTGGGCGCGCTTGCGCCTGGCGCGGCGGCGGACGTGATCCTGGTGGATTACCGCCCCTTCACCCCGCTCAACGCGGGCAATCTGCCCTGGCATATCCTGTTTGGCTTCGAGTCCTCGATGGTGACGACGACCATCGTTGCTGGCAAGGTGCTGATGCGCGACCGGACGCTGCTCACGCTGGACGAGGGCGCGATTGCGGCGGCGGCGCGCGCGCACGCCCCCCAGGTCTGGGAACGCTATAATCACTTTGCCCAGCGGGTACTCGCCCAATGACGGAGGCTATTACGTTGACTACCATTCCCAAGTTCCTGACGATTGCAGTCTTGGGCGGCACCGGCAAGGAAGGATCGGGGCTGGTGCTGCGCTGGGCGCACAGCGGCTACCGCGTGCTGATCGGCTCGCGCGATGCGGAGCGCGCCGCGGCCAAGGCCGGCGAGCTGAATGCCATCCTGGGCGCAGATGCCATTCGCGGCATGAGCAACGAGGACGCCGCCGCGCAGGCCGACCTGGTGGTGCTCAGCGTGCCGTACAGCGCGCACAAGGACATTCTCCAGTCAGTGAAGGACCACGTGCGAGGCAAGATCGTGGTGGATGTCACGGTGCCGCTGCAGCCGCCGAACGTGCGCACCGTGTACGTGCCGGAAGGCAAGGCGGCTAGCCTGGAAGCGCAGGCCCTGCTGGGCGATGGCGCGCGCGTGGTGGCGGCCTTCCAGAATGTGGGCGCGGCGCATCTGCAGGAACTGTCTCATAGCGTGAACTGCGATGTGCTGATGTGCAGCGACGACGCCGGGGCGAAGGGTGAGGTCGCGCAGTTGGTGGAGGCCATTCCAGGGATGCGCGCCGTTGACGCCGGGCCGCTGGCCAACGCGGTGGCGGTCGAGGCGCTGACGCCTGTCTTGCTGTATATCAACAGACGCTACAAGGTCGCTGGGGCGGGGATTCGCATCACGGGCCTGGAATGACGTGCCGATGGCAGCGCAGTTCACCCGGCTGACCCTCATCGGTCTGCCGCATATTCCCCACGTGCAGCCCGGCGACGACCTGGCGGCGATCCTGGTCGCCAGCCTGCAAAGCGCACGCCTGGCCCTCGAGCTGGGGGATATTCTCATCATCACTTCCAAGCTGGTCTCCAAAGCTGAGGGTCGCTTCGCCGACCTGCGGGCGGTTGAGCCGTCGGCGCGCGCTCGGCGGGTGGCGGAGCAAACGCGCAAGGACCCGCGCATGGTCGAACTCATCTTGCGCGAGTCCACTGCGATCTCGCGCATGCGCCCGGACGTGCTGATCGTGCGTCACCGGCTGGGCTTCACCCTGGCCAACGCGGGCATTGACCACTCGAACGTGGGCCGCGACGGAGAAGACTGGGTGCTGCTGCTGCCTGAAGACCCCGACCGCTCGGCGAGGCAGATTCGCCAGCGTCTGCGCGACCTGACCGGTGTAGCGCCCGGCATCGTGGTCAGCGACTCGCATGGCCGCCCGTTTCGCATCGGGACGGTGGGCGTGGCCATCGGCCTGGCGGGGTTCCCGGCGATCTGGGACAAGCGCGGGCAGCGCGATCTGTATGGGCGCGAGTTGCGTATCACCGTGACCGGCCTGGGCGACGAACTGGCGGCGGCGGCGGGGCTGGTCACCGGGCAGGGGGCAGAAGGGCTGCCGGCCGTGCTGGTGCGCGGCATGGCGCTTCCCCAGGGCGAGGGCTGCGCCGCTGATCTCGTCCGGCCCGAAGCCCTTGACCTGTACGCCGATCACCAGGACGCGGGCGAGTAGCTGCATGGACGCGGCGGCGTTGCTGGCGCTGATGCAGGCGCGGCGCTCGATCCGCCGCTACAGCGACCGGCCTGTGTCGCGGGCGGCGCTGGAGCGACTGCTTGAGGCGGCGCGTTGGGCACCGTCGGCGCACAACCGGCAACCCTGGCGCTTCGCTGTGCTCGTCGAGCCGGAGCCACGCCTGCGCCTGGCCCAGGCGATGGGCGAGCGCTTCCGCCGCGACCTGCTGGCCGACGGCCTGCCGCCAGACGAAGTTGAGCGACAGGTGGCGCGTTCCATTGCGCGGATCGGCGGCGCGCCGGCGGTGATCGTCGTGTTTCTGAGCATAGTGGACATGGATCGCCTTCCCGATGCACGCCGCCAGGGTTATGAGCGGGAGATGGCGGCGCAGAGCGTCGCCCTGGCCGTCCAGAATATGCTGCTGATGGCGCACGCGCAGGGGTTGGGGGCGTGCTGGATGTGCGCGCCGCTCTTCTGCCCGGACGTGGTGCGCGAGACGCTCGAACTGCCGCCTGACTGGGAAGCGCAAGCCCTGCTGACGGTGGGCTATCCGGCGGAGGCGCACAGCAAGGATCGCGCGCCCCTGGGAATGAAGCTTCGATGGTTCTGACACACGCGCCGCGCGTGGTTGCGCTGGCCGGAGGGGTGGGCGGGGCCAAGCTGGTCTTTGGGCTGGCCCAGGTCCTGCCGCCCGATCATCTGACGGTCGTCGGCAATGTAGCTGATGACTTTGAGCTGTATGGTCTGCACATCTCGCCTGACCTGGACACGGTGATGTACACGCTGGCCGGAGTCGCCAACCCGGAGACGGGCTGGGGGCTGGCCGGGGACAGCGGGCAGATGCTCGATATGCTGGCCCGCTATGGCGAAGAGACCTGGTTTCGCCTGGGCGACCGCGACGTGGCCACGCACCTGCTGCGCACGCACTGGCTGGCGGCGGGCCTGTCGCTGACGGAGGTGACGGCTCGCCTGGCGGCGGCGCTGGGCGTCCGGCAGCGACTGCTGCCCGTCACCGACGACCCGCTGGCGACCATCGTAGACACCGTGGAACAAGGCCCGTTGGCTTTTCAGGACTACTTTGTGCGCTGGCGCTGGCAGCCGACCGTCCGCCGTGTCTGGTTTCGCGGCGCGCAGGACGCGCGCATCAGCGGGGCGGTTGCCCAGGCCGTGTCCGCTGCCGAAGTGATCGTGATCTGCCCGTCGAACCCGGTGCTGTCCGTTGCGCCAATCCTGGCCGCCGGTGGCATGAGCGACGTCTTGCGCGGGCGGCGGGGCGTGTGTGTGGCGGTCAGTCCGTTCATCGGCGGGCAGGCAATCAAGGGGCCGGCGGCCAAGCTGATGCCAGAGCTGGGACTGGACGTCTCTGCGACAGGCGTGGTGCGCTACTATCAGGGCCTGGTGGATGGGCTGGTGATAGACAGCGCCGACGCGGCCCAGGCGGCGGGGATGGGCGTTCCGGCGCTGGTCACGGGTACGCTGATGAAGACAGACGCCGACAAAGCGCGTCTGGCGCGTGAGGTCTTGGAGTGGGCAGGGAGTCTACAGCGATGAGCGTGTGGGCGATTGTCCCCGTCAAGCCCCTGAAGCGGGCCAAAAGCCGTCTGGCGGGGGTGTTGACAGCGGAGCAGCGCGAGTACCTGGCGACGCAACTCCTGCTGCGCACGGTGCGGCTGCTGCTGCCGCTCTCGCACATTCAGGGCGTGCTGGTCATCAGCCGCGATACGCGGGCGTTGGCGATGGCTCGTGACCAGGGCGCGCAGACGGTGCAGGAGAGCGGGGCGCCAGAACTCAACAGTGCGCTCCTGCGAGCGACTCACGCGTTGCGGACGTGGGGTGGCGAGGCCGGGTTGGTGGTGCCAGCGGACATCCCGCTGCTGTCCAGCGAGGATGTGGGCGCGGTAGTGGACATGGGGCGCTATCACAATTCTGTGGTGCTCGTGCCCGATCATCGAGAGCAGGGCACCAATCTGCTGTTCGTCAGGCCGCCCGGTCTGATCCCCTACGCCTTCGGAGAGAACAGCTTCAACCGCCACCAATACTACGCGCGTGATGTCGGGGCGACGGTGTTGGTTTATCGCTCGGACGGCGCTTCGCTGGATATTGACACCCCCGCTGACCTGGCCCGCTACATTGAGTTGGCAAAGGCGACGGGAGAGCCTATCATAGAGCGGGCTGGCCTGCTGGGCGCCCTGCTGTCGCAAGGCACCTCCTAGATCGGGCAGATGTTGGTGAAAATCACATGGTAGACAGGAGAGATCTTATGGCTGACCAAGTTGCTTTGTATTTGCAGGATGCGCATCCGCTGGCGGAGGCGATCCAGTATGTGCAATACGCCGAGGATCGCGGCTTCGAAGCCGTCTGGCAGGCCGAAAGCCGCCTGGTGCGCGATGCCATCGTGCCCATGGCCGCGTTTGCGGCGACGACCAAGCGCATCAAGGTTGGCTCCGGTGTGATCAACAACTGGACGCGCAATGCCGCGCTGACGGCGGCGACCTTCCTGACACTGGATGATCTGGCACCGGACCGGATTCTGCTGGGCATCGGGGCGTGGTGGGATCCGCTGGCCAAGAACGTGGGCATCGAGCGCACCAAGCCGCTGCTGGCCATGCGCGAGCATGTGACCGTGGTGCGCGATCTGCTGGCGATGAAGAACGTGACCTTTCACGGCGAGTTCGTGCACGTGACCGGCATTGAACTGGACATCGTGCACGGGCGGCGCGAGCCGCGCAACGTGCCCATCTACATCGGCGCGACAGGCCCCAAGATGATGGCCCTGGCCGGCGAGATTGCCGATGGCGCGCTGCTCAACTATCTGGTGTCGCCCGCCTACAACGTGGCCGCGCTGGAGCAGTTGGAGTCCGGCGCGAAGCTGGCCGGGCGCAAGCTGGACGACATTGACCGGCCCCAACTGGTGGTGTGCTCGGTAGATAGTGACCGCAAGAGGGCGCTGGACGGCGCGCGCAAGCTGGTCACGCAGTACCTGGGCCAGCAGCCGCACATTATGAAGGCCAGCGGCGTCAGCAGCGAGCTGCTCGACGAGATTCACCAGGTGCTGACCTGGCCGGCTACCGAAGAGCAGATCGAGCGCGCCATGACCCTGGTGCCCGATGACGTGGTGCAACTGATCACCGCGTCGGGGACGCCGGCAGAAGTGCGGGCCAAGGTGCGCGAATATGTGTCCACCGGCTGCACCTGCCCGGTGCTCTACCCGCTCGGCGACGATGTCCGGTTGATGATTGACACGTTCGCCGGCGGCTACAGCGACTGACAGGCACCGCGCAGCGAGGCGTGAGTGTCCAATCATGCTCCCTCGGTGGAGCGGTTCGACCAGCAGCCGAGCGCGCGCTGGTGCTTCGTTTGCGGTGTCGAGAATCCGTGCGGGCTGCGCCTCCGCTTCTTCAACGACGGCTACCAGCGTGTGGTGGCGCGGGTGACGCTCGGCGAGCAGTACCAGAGCTACCCCGGCATGGCACATGGCGGCATCCTGGCGACGATTCTCGACGAGACGATGGGGCGCGCGCTGCTGGCCGACGAACGAACCGATGCGGTGGAGCAGGCGCGCTTCATGTTCACGGCGAAGTTGGAGATTCGCTACCGCCGCCCGGTGCCGCTGAACGAGGAATTTACCGTGCGCGGGCGCGTGGAGCAGGATCGCGGGCGGACGGCGTTGGTCAGCGGCGAGATCGCGCTGGCCGATGGATCGGTGGCAGTTGAGGCGTCGGCGACGCTGGCGGACATTCCCCAGGAGCACGTGACGCAGATGCGCGCTGCCGACGTGGGCTGGCAGGTGTATCCGGGAGAAGACGGCTGAGGCGGCTGATGCCGGATGATGCGGGCGGCGTGGCGCACCATGTGCCGCGCCGCCGACCGTGGCTCCAGACAACAGGGGCCAGCCGCGAGCAGTGGATGGCGTGGCTGGCCCTTGTGGTTGTGGTGGGGGCGGTCGTGCTGCTTACCCTGAGCGTGAGCCTTTCGGTGAGCCGCGACCCGCTGCTCATGCCGCTCGATGACACCTACATTCACTTCCAGTACGCGCGCCAGTGGGCGGCGGGCCAGCCGATGACCTACTATCCGGGCGACCCGCCGACCTCCGGCGCGACCAGCCTCCTCTATGCGCCGCTGTTGGCGCTCGGCTATGCGGCGGGCTTCGATGGCTGGGCGCTGGCGACCTGGGCGCTGGGCATCGGCGCGCTGGCTTTCTTCGGGTCGGTGTGGCTGGTCTACCTGATTGGGCGGGCGAGTCCGCTGGCCGAGGAGCCGGGCAGGGCAGGGTACGCGCTGGCTCTGGCTCTGGCTTACGCCGTGACGGGGCCGTTCGTGTGGGCGGCGCTCAGCGGCATGGAGACGGCGCTCTTCCTCTTCCTCACACTGCTGACCTTCTATGCTGCGCAGCAGAATCGCTTCCGTCTGACGATTGTAGCAGGAACGCTGGCCGTGCTGACTCGCCCGGAAGGCGTCATCATAGCGGCGCTGGCCGTGATCGCACTGGCCGTGCGGCATAAGTGGCCGCGCGACTGGCCGGTACGGCTGCGCCGGGCCGCGCTGCTTGGCCTGCCGGTCGCGGCGGCGCTGATCCAGCCCGCGCTAAACCGGGCGGCGACGGGCAGCCCGTCGGCGGCGGGGATGCAGGCCAAGTCCCTGCTGGCGAACACGGGCGCGCCGCCCGGCGAGCGGCTGGCGGACGTGCTCTCGTTCTTCGGGCGCATGTGGGGCGAGCTGCTCGTCGGGCGCAGCGCGGACTTTGGCACGTTCACCTCGCCGCTGCTGGCTCCGGCGGCGCTGGGGGCCTTGCTGGCGGGCACGTGGCTGGCCTGGCGGGGGAGGCGAGTCAACGCGGCGGCCCTGGCCCTGGCGACGATCCTGTTGCTGACGGCGGCGGTCGCCACGCTGGACACAGCATTCTGGCAGTTCAAGCGGTATCAGCTTCCGGTGATGGCGCTCTTCTACCCGGCGGCGGCGTGGGCGGCGCGCGGGCTGGGCGACGGGCTGGCCGCGCGCGCGGGGGGGCGGGCCTGGCGTTGGGCGCTGCCCGCGCTGATACTCCTCCCCTCAGCCTTAACCGCAATCAGCTTCGCCCGCTACTACGGCGAGAATGTGGCTGTCGTGCGCGACCAGCAGGTGCCGATGGCTCGCTGGGCCCGCGAAAACCTGCCGCTGGAGCCGGACGCGCCGCGCATCGGCGTGCACGACGTGGGCATGATGGGCTACTTCAGCGAGCGCCCGCTGTATGACGTGGTTGGCCTGACGCTGCCCGGCCCGGCTCCGTCGTGGCGGCAAGGCCCCGGCGCGATCTACGAGCACATGGCTCACAGCCGCTACCGGCCCGGCGCCTTCGCTATTTACCCGGACGTGCAGGGGCTGCGCTATTTGCTGGATGCGGGCGTCTTCGGCGACGTGCTGGCCGAGTTCCCGGTGACGCTGGGCGAACACAATGTCGCGGCGGCAGCGGACTACCAGGCGGTGTACGCGGCGGACTGGAGCACCACGCGCCTGGAGGAGATCGCCGCGCAAGCCTCTACGCTGGACGCAGTGCGGGGATTGGCGCTGGTGGACACGGTGGATGTCGCCAATTTGAGCAGTGAGGATGGGCACGATTACACCTGGTGGCAGGATGAGTCCCCGCCTGGCTTCGTCACTGAGGTCTACGCGCACTGGTACCATGCCTGCGGGCTGTCCGACAAGGGAGCGTGCCGGGCGACTGACGGCGGGCGCGCCCTGACCGGCGGCGAGGCGTTCACCCTGCGCACGCGGCCCGGCGAAGACCTGCTGCTCGTCACGCGCGCCCACGGGCGGACGAGCGTGCTGCTGGCGATCTTCGTGAACGGCGTCCGCGTCGCGGAGCGCGTGCAGCCCGCCGTGCCGGGGCGCTGGGTGGAGATCGTCACCTGGGTGCCCGCCGCACAGATCACGGGGACACGCACGCGGGTGCGCATCGAGGCGGATGTGGACGACTCCCGCGCCGACGCCTACTCGCCGTACTACCACTGGGCATACCAGGGCAGTTTTCGCCCACAGGGGGCGGACGAGGAGCAGCCGGTCGCCGTTCTCGGCGAGGGGGGCGAGGTGCGTCTGCGCGAGGTGGCGCTCGCCTATACGCCGCCTGTTGACGGCGCTGGCGGGCAGGTCGCCGTTTATGCCGTGTGGCAGGGGCCGGCGCCCGGCGCAGGAGACGGCGTGATCTTCGTACACCTGTATAATAGTGAGAGAGTGGATACTGAGCCGGTCGCGCAGGTAGTCACCCGTCCGGGCGGAGGGGCGTTGCCGCCGGCCAACTGGCTGCCCGGCACCCTGACGGATACATACACAGTTCTGCTGCCCGCAGACTTTCCGGCGGGCACCTATGTGGTGGTGCTCGGCATGTTCGAAGCGCGCACGGGCATCCGCTACCCGGTAGTGGGGGAGGGCGCAGGCCCTGACGGGCGCTTGTTCATCGGTCAGATCATGGTGGAGGAGACTGAGCAGTGAAGATTACCTTTTCGCTCAATGGTGAGGCGGTGGCGCTGGATGCCGCGCCGAACGAGAGTCTGCTGCGCCTGCTGCGCCGCCATGGCGTCTTCGGCGTCAAGTACGGCGACGACCAGGGCGTGAGCGGCATGGACGTGGTGCTGCTGGATGGCGCCCCCGTCGTGTCGTCGCTGATCCTGGCGGCGCAGGTCGCGGGCCGGTCGGTCGTCACGATTGAGGGCGTCGGTGGGGCGCAGGAGCGTGGCTGGCGCGGCTCGGAGCCGCTGCACCCGTTGCAGGTGGCCTTTGTGGAGACAGGGGCCATCCAGTGCGGCTATTGCACGCCGGCGATGATCCTGGCAGCGAAGGCGCTGCTGGAGCGCAATCCGAGCCCGACCGAAGGCGACGTGCGCGAGGCGCTGGCCGGCGTGCTGTGCCGCTGCACCGGCTACGTCAAGCCGGTGGAAGCGGTGCTACGCGCGGCGGCGATGATGCGCGGCGAGGAGGTTCCCCCCATCGGGCCGGAGCGGGCCATTCCAGTGCCGGCGGAAATCTTCACGCGCCCGGCAGGGTGGGGGGATGACGACGCCTTGCCCCCCGCCGACTCTCCGCAGGCGGGGCCGGGCACCTCGCACGTGACCACGCGAACGCTGCCGGTGATGCTGGTCGCGCCGGAGGCGGACACGCTGCAACAGGTGGGCAAGCCCGCGCGCAAGGTAGACGCGCGCAAGCTGGTGCAGGGCAACCCGGCTTTCACGGATGACATCGAGTTTCGTGGGATGCTGGTCGGCAAGTTGTTGCTCAGCCCGCACGCTCATGCGCTGATCAAGCGCATAGACGCCAGCCGGGCGCGCGCGCTGCCAGGCGTGCATGCCGTGCTGACCCACCAGGACCTGCCGCGCGTGCCCTATACGACGGCGGGGCAAAGCGACCCAGAGCCGGGGCCGCACGACAACTATAGCCTGGACACCAAGGTGCGCTTCGTCGGCGACCGGGTGGCGGCGGTTGCGGCGGAGACGGAAGAGATCGCGCGCAAGGCGTTGGAACTGATCGAGGTCGAGTACGAGTTGCTGCCGGCTATCTTCGACCCGCGCGAGAGCATGAAGGAAGGCGCGCCCATCCTGCACGACGAGCCGGAAAGCTGGCACATCGAGGACAGGACGCGCAATCTGGCCGCCGTCATTGACTGGGAAGTAGGCGATGTGGAGGCGGGCTTCGCCCAGGCCGACCGCATCTTTGAGGCGACATACTACAGCCCCAAGGTGCAGCAGACGCCGCTGGAGCCGCACGTTGTGGTCACCTGGTGGGACGAGGACGACCGCCTGGTGATCCGCACGAGCACACAGGTGCCGTTCCACGTGCGGCGCATCCTGGCTCCTGTGCTCGGCCTGGCGGAAAAGCGTATCCGCGTGATCAAACCGCGCATCGGCGGCGGCTTCGGCGTCAAGCAGGAAGTGCTGATTGAGGACATCTGCGCCCACCTGACCATCGCCACCGGTCGCCCGGTGCGCCTGGAGTACACGCGCGAAGAGGAGTTCTACGCCAGTCGCTCGCGGCATCCCATGGTCCTGACGCTGAAGACGGGCGTGACCCGCGACGGGAAGATCGTCGCCAACCAGATGCACGCGCTCAGTGACACCGGGGCCTGCGGCTCGCACGCGATGACTGTGGCGGGCAACACCGGCCACAAAGCCATGTCACTCTACAACGCGCCCAACATCAAGTTCCGGGCGGATGCCGTCTATACCAACACCCCGCCCAGCGGCGCGTTTCGCGGCTACGGCGTGCCGCAGGGCTTTTGGGCGGTGGAACAGCAGATCGAGTGGATTGCCCGTGAGATGGGCTGGGACCCCCTGCGGTTCCGCCTCAACAATGCCATCAAGAGCGGCGACGAGCACCCGGCGAGCAAGGCCTGGAGCGAAGGGCGCGAGGCGGCGCCGGAGTTCATCCAGTCGTGCGGGCTGGCCGAGTGTGTGGAGCAGGGCGCGAAGGCGATTCGCTGGCACGAGCGGTTCGGCAATCCCGCCTGGCACCAGGTGCCGGGCAAGCCTCACCTGCGGCGAGGCATCGGCGTGGCGGCGGTGATGCAGGGCACGGCCATCCCCCGTCTGGATATGGGCGCGGCCAGCATCAAGATCAACGACGATGGCTCGTTCAACCTGCTGGTCGGCGCCACCGACCTGGGCACTGGCTCTGACACCGTGCTGACCCAGATGGCGGCGGAAGTGCTCGGCTGCGCGCCGGAGGACTTCATCACCTATTCGTCAGACACGGACTTCACGCCGTTCGACAAGGGCGCGTATGCGTCCAGCACGACCTACATCTCCGGGCGGGCGACGGTGCTCGCCGCCGAGAAGGTCGCCGCGCAGATGCGCGAAGTCGCCGCGCGGATGCTCAATCAGCAGGACGGGGGCACTTCGCCCATCGCGCCAGAAGACATTGTGCTGCGCGACCGCGCGGCCCACGCGCCGGACGGGCGCAGCGTGACGCACCGCGCGATCGCGCTCAACAGCCTGCATCACGAGCACCAGCAGCAGATCATGGCCACGGCCAGCTATGTCAGCCCGGACTCGCCGCCTCCATTCGCGGCGCAGTACGTGACGCTGACGCTTGACACCGAGACAGGCCAGTTCACGGTGGACGAGATGGTGATGGCCGTGGACGGCGGTGTGATCGTCAACCCGGTGACGGCCAGCGGCCAGATCGAGGGGGGCATGGTCCAGGCACTCGGCTACGGGCACTGCGAGGAAATGGTCTTCGACGCGATGGGGCGCATGACCAACCCACAGTTCGGCCCGTACAAGATTTACCGCGCCGACGAAATGCCGGAGATGGGTGTTATCTTCGTCGAGACCTACGAGCCGAGCGGGCCGTTCGGGGCGAAGGCTGTCGCCGAGATTCCGCTAGACGGCGTGGGGCCTGCGCTGGCGAACGCGCTGTACGACGCCGCCGGAATTCGTATCATGCATGGACCGCTGCTGCCAGAGCGCGTCTGGCGCGCGCTGCGCCAGCAGGCCAAGGCTGGATGAGCCGAAAGGAGCGCGCGTGAGCGAAGACAGAGCCGTTTTTGAGGCGGCGCTCGCTGCTCAACAGGACGGGCGGCCGGCTGCGCTAGCCATTGTCGTGGAGACGCAAGGTTCCGTCCCGCGTCAGGCGGGGAGCAAGATGCTGGTCTGGCCGGACGGGCAGATCGTCGGCACGGTGGGCGGCGGGCAGATGGAAGCGTTCGTCATCGCCGAGGCTCAGGCGGCCATGCGCAGCGGAGAGAGTCGCATCGTCAGCTACGACCTGGCCGATCCAGAATCTGGCGATCCGGGTGTGTGTGGCGGGTCGGTGCGCGTCTATGTCGAGCCGCTGTTGCCCCCGGCGACGGTGCTAGTCATCGGCGCCGGACACGTGGGCAAAGCCGTTGCTGAACTGGCGAAGTGGCTGGGTTATCGCGTGATCGTGACGGACGACCGGCCCGGCTATGCCACGTCCGGGCAAATTCCGGGCATGGACGGGTACCTGACGGTCGCGCCGGGCCAGTTAGCGGAGCAGGCCCCGATCACAGCACGGACGTACGTCATTGCCGTGACGCGCGGGCTGATCGTGGACGAGGCGCTGTTGCCCGCGCTGCTGCGCACAGACGCGCCCTACATCGGGCTGATCGGGAGTCGTCGCCGCTGGATGATCACGGCTGAGGCGCTGCGCGCGAAGGGGGTGGCGCAGGCCGATCTTGACCGCGTTCACGCCCCGATCGGGCTGTCTATTGGGGCTGAGACGCCCAAGGAGATCGCCGTGAGCATTCTCGCCGAGGTCATTCAGGCCCAGCGCGGGGGAAGTGGCAAGTCACTGCAGTGGCCGAGCGGGCAGGATGCGCCCAGGTGAACGGACGAATGAGAAAGTGCTGCGTTGAAGATACTCGCCGTCAGTGATGTGGTGCAACCCCATCTGCAGAATCCGGCGTACCTCCGCGCGACTTACGCGGATGTGGATGTTTTGGTGAGCTGCGGCGATATGCCTGTTGCGTACCTGGATCTCATTGGGACGGTGCTGGTGCTGCCACTGTTCTTTGTGCGCGGCAATCACGACACAGGCTATGCCCCCCACCATCCCGGCGGAGACAACCTGCACCTGCGCTTCCTCAAGTTCCAGGGACGGTTGTTCGCCGGGTTGGAGGGCTCGATTCGCTATAACCGGGCCGATGCCCAGTACACGCAGGGCGAGATGATGATCAACGTGCTGCGCCTGCTGCCGCGGATGGTCGTGCGCCGGGCCTGGGCGGGCTACGGCGTCCATGTCCTGGTCGCGCACTCGCCCCCGCGCCACATCCACGACATCGCAGAGGACCCGGCGCACCGTGGGTTCAACGCCTTTCGGCTGCTGATGCGCGTGGGGCGGCCCATGTTCCTGCTGCACGGCCACGTGGATACCTGGGACAGGCGACGGACGAGGAGCACGGTCTTCGCCGGGACGACGGTACTCAACGTGAACCCGTACATGGTCGTCGAAGTCCCCTGAGTGGGGGAGTCCGCTTTAGGCAAGTGTTCTCTTCTATGCTAGTATAGCTCTCGCACGAGCAGTAAACGGGCAGCCCGAAAAGGACAGGATTGGTGTATGTGGCAGAATTACTATAGCGTTACGTCCGTCAAAGAGGTCCTCGAATTGCTGGCGCAGTTTGGAGCGCAGGCCCGCATCGTTGCCGGCGCGACCGATCTGCTGCTGGAACTGGAGCGCGGAGCGCGGCCCGGAGTGGAGACGCTCATTGACATCACGCGCGTGCCGGGCCTGGATCAGATCACAGTGCGCGGTGACACGATCCGGCTGGGGCCGCTGGTCACACACAACCATCTGGTGGGCAATCCTGTCGTCGTTGAGCGGGCGCTACCGCTGGCGCAGGCAGCCTGGAGCGTCGGCGCGCCGCAGATTCGCAACCGGGGCACGGTGGCGGGCAATGTGATCACAGCCAGCCCGGCCAACGACACGATCACGCCGTTGTGGGCGCTGGGAGCCACAGTGACGCTGACCTCGCTGCGCGGGGAGCGCACGCTCGATTTCCCGGCCTTCTACCGGGGCGTGCGCCAGACGGCGCTGGCGCCTGATGAGATGCTGACGGCCATCACCTTTCCGGCACTCGGCAGGCACGAGCGAGGCATCTTCCTCAAGCTGGGGCTGCGCAACGCCCAGGCGATCTCCGTGGTCAACGCGGCGGTGGTGCTCGGCTTCGCGGGCGATACCATCACCCGCGCGGCGGTCACGCTGGGCAGCGTGGCGCCGACGATTCTGCGCGTGCCTGTCGTCGAGCAGTACCTGCAGGGCAAGACGCTGACCGATGAGGTGATCCGCGAGGCGGCGCGCCTGGCAGCGGCAGCGCCTACCCCCATTGACGACGTGCGCAGCAGCGCCGTCTACCGCACGGAGATGTGCCGGGTGCTGGTAGCGAGGGCGCTGCGCGCGCTGCGGGCCGGAACTGAGCGCGAGGGCTGGCCCGATGATCCGGCCATGCTGTGGGGCGCGCACCGGGCGGCGGTGCGAGAGCCGCTGCCGGCGGTCGTCCGTCATGAGGACGATCTCGGCGACACGATTGTCACTACGGTGAACGGCAAGACGTATTCGATCACTGGCGCGTCGAACAAGACGTTGCTGCGCTTTCTGCGCGAGGATGTGGGATTGACGGGCACCAAAGAAGGCTGTGCGGAGGGCGAATGCGGCGCGTGCAGCGTGTTCCTTGATGGGGTGGCAGTGATGGCCTGCCTGGTGCCGGCGCCGCGCGCTCATGGCGCGCAGACTATGACGGTTGAGGGACTGGCGGCGGAGGATGGGACGCTGCACCCGTTGCAGCAAGCCTTTGTAGAGACGGGCGCCGTCCAGTGCGGCTACTGCACGCCCGGCCTCCTGATGTCTGGCGTGAAGCTGCTGGAGGAGCATCCGCACCCGACGCGCGCCCAGATCGAGCAGAGCATCACCGGGAATCTGTGCCGCTGTACGGGGTACTACAAGATCGTGCAGGCCTTTGAGCAAGCTGCGGAGGGAAGCAAAGCCTGAAGCCCGGAGTGGGGCCAAGGGTAGTGCTGCACACGGCGGAGGAACAAGCGATGAGCAGGTACACGCCCCAGAAGGTGGAGCGGCGCACCAGTCGTTGGTTGCCGATCGTCGGTCTTACTTTGGCCGGACTGCTGGCAGTGGCAGCCTACCTGGTCGCTTTCCCGCTGGTGGACTTTGGGCGCGAGCAGAGCGATGCCGTTGACAACGCCTACGGTGACCTGCGGAAGCAGTTTGCCGGCTATCCATGGTACGCCGACAGCGAGCGCTATCACGGCAACAACATTGTCGAGATACTCGTTGGGCTGATGCTGTGGCTGGTGATGATGGGCGTGGCGATGCTGGTGGTCGGCGCGGCCACCTACGGTACGGACCCCGAGCGCGCCGCCTGGAAGCAAATGGGACCGTCACCGGCCAACAAGAAGGCTGTGGTCAAGCAGCTCAAGAAAGACCTGAAAGAGGCCAAACGCCAGGAGCGCGAGCTCAAGCGCAAGAAGAAGTGAGCGCATGGACGCAACGCGCTGCCGTCGCTGTGCCGCCGGCGGACGTCTTACATGACAAGGAGCATGGAGAACCAGTGAGCGCGAATGAGGTGATGATCGGCCGGAGTGTGCACCGCCTTGACGCGGTCGGCAAGGTCACTGGCGAGACGCCGTACCCTGGCGATATTGACATGGAAGGTCAGTTGTGGATGAAGATCCGCTTCTCTGATCGCGTTCACGCGCGGATCACGGCCATTGACACCAGCCAGGCCGAGGCCTATCCGGGCGTGGTGGCAGTGTTCACCGCCAGGGATGTGCCGGTCAATGAATACGGGCTGATCATGCCCGACCAGCCCGTGTTGTGCGGGCCGGGCAGCGCCAGAGAGGGTGCCAACATCGTGCGCTGCATCGGCGATCAGGTTGCGCTGGTGGTGGCCGATAGCGAGGCGGCGGCTGCGGAGGCGGCCCGCTTGATAGACATCACTTATGAGGACCTGCCGGTTGTCGCCAGCTCGGAGGAGGCGCTGCAAGACGGAGCTCCCCAACTCCACGCGAACGCGCCAGGCAATGTCCTCATCCACTACCGCATCCGTCATGGCGATATCGCGGCGGGCTGGGCGCAGGCCGATGTCGTGGTGGAGGGCGAGTATCGCACGGGCGCTCAGGAGCACGCCTACCTCCAGCCCGAAGCTGGACTGGGCTATATAGACGAAGAAGGCCGCGTCACCGTGGTGGTGGCCGGCCAGTGGGTCCATGAAGACCAGGAGCAGGTGGCCCATGCCCTGGGCCTGCCGGAAGAACAAGTGCGCATCATCTACCCGGCCATCGGCGGCGCGTTCGGCGGGCGCGAAGATATGTCCGTCCAGATCGTGCTGGGATTGGCCGCATGGAGACTTCGGCGCCCGGTCAAGATCATCTGGAGCCGCGAGGAGTCGATCATTGGCCATCACAAGCGGCATCCCATGACGATCCGGGCGAAGTGGGGCGCGACGAAAGAGGGCAGGCTGGTCGCCGCCGAAGCCGAGATCATCGCTGACGCCGGCGCGTATGCCTATACGTCCACTAAGGTGCTGGGCAACGCGCACCTGATGGCCTGCGGCCCGTATGTCTTCCCTCACGCCAGCATTGACAGCTATGCCGTCTACACGAACAACGTGCCTAGCGGCGCGTTCCGGGGCTTTGGCGGGCCGCAGGCCGCCTTTGCCGCCGAAGGCCAGATGAATAAACTGGCCGAGGCACTGGGTATGGACCCGGTCGCGCTGCGCGCTATGAACGTGCTCAAGGATGGCAGCATCACCGTGGTCGGCTCGCCGCTGCCGCGTGGCGTTACGCTCGACCGCGTGCTGGCTGAGGGCGCAGTCCAGAGCGGCTACTGGCAGCACTCTGGCGACGGCTGGCAGCGCCTGCCTGTTGCCCAGCCAGCGGACCCGGCCAGGCGGCGCGGAGTCGGCATGGCGATGGGTTTCAAGAACGTGGGGTTCAGCTTCGGCGCGCCAGAGCAGAACTGGGCGACGGTGGAGCTGCACGGCTCCAGCGAGATCGAGCGCGTGGTCGTGCGCGAGGCAGGCGCTGACGTGGGCCAGGGGGCGCACACGGTCTTCGCGCAGATGGCGGCGGAGGCGGTGGGTGTGCCGCTGGAGCGGGTCGAGCTGCTCGGCCACGACACAGCGCACGCCGGCAATTCGGGCAGCTCGTCGGCGTCGCGCATGACGTTCATGGCCGGCAATGCGATCAAGGGGGCGGCGGAACTGGCCCTGAAGAAATGGCAGGACGAGGAGCGTCCTGCGGTTGCCACCTATCAGTATCGCCCGCCCAAGACGACGCCCTATGACCCACAGACAGGGCGCAGCGAGCCGAACTTCGCCTACGGCTATATGGCGCAGTTCGTCGAGGTGGAAGTGGATGTTGAGACCGGGCACGTGCGGGTGGTGCGCGTGGTCTCGGCGCACGATGTCGGCAAGGCGATCAACCCGCATTTGATCGAGGGTCAGATAGAAGGTGGGGTCGTCCAGGCGCTGGGGTATGCCGTCATGGAGGATGTGGTGACCCAAAACGGGCGCATCCTGAATCCCTACCTGTCAACGTACCTGATCCCGACGATCTGGGACATCCCGGAGGAGACGAAGTCGGTCATTCTCGAATACGCCGATCCGCACGGGCCCTGGGGAGCGCGCGGCATGGCGGAGATGCCTTTCATCCCGCTCGCTCCGGCGATTGCGGCGGCGCTGCACGACGCAACCGGGGTGTGGTTCGACCGCATTCCCCTGACGCCGGAGCGAGTGGTGGCCAGACTGCGCGAGAAGGGCATCGGTGTTATTTGACCAGGTGCCGGTGATCGTCCGGGGCGGGGGCGACCTCGCCTCAGGCGTCGTCTACCGGCTGGTGAAGGCGGGCTTTCCGGTGCTGGTCATCGAGCTGGAACGCCCGCTGGCCATCCGGCGGGCGGTCGCCTTTGCGTCGGCAGTGTTTGAAGGCAGCGTCACGGTCGAGGACATCACAGCGCGGCGCATCGCCCATCCTGGCGAGATCGCCGGAGTGCAGGCCACCGGTGAAGTGCCGGTGCTGGTTGATCCCGGCGGGGCAAGCATACGCGCGCTTCGCCCGGCGGTTGTGGTGGATGCGCGCCTGGCCAAGCGCAACCTGGGCACAGCACCTACGGATGCGCCATTCGTCATTGGGTTGGGGCCGGGCTTCACTGCTGGTGAGGACTGCCACGCGGTGATCGAGACGAACCGGGGACACGCCCTGGGCCGGGTGATCTGGCGGGGGGCAGCCGAGCCGGACACCGGCGCACCCAGCAGCGTCCGGGGCCGCACCCTCGGTCGCGTGCTGCGCGCGCCGTGCGCGGGGACGGTCGAGTCGCTCCCTGCGATTGGTGACACAGTGCGCGCCGGTGATGTGGTGGCGATGGTGGGCCAGCAGACAGTGCGCGCCCCGTTTGACGGCGTGCTGCGCGGGCTGATTCACCCGTCCGTGCCGGTCACGGCGGGACTAAAGATCGGCGACGTGGACCCGCGCGGCGTGCGCGAGCACTGCTTCACCATCTCCGACAAGGCACTGGCTATCGGAGGCGGCGTGCTCGAGGCAATCTTGAGCGCGCCGCAGCTTGCGCCACTGCTGAGAGCAGGCGCTACGCCTGCAAACCTGTCCGGCTGACTCGAAGGATGAATGTGCTCGATGCTGCTGCGTGAGGCGCTGCGCGTGCAGCGCGGCGACGTTGTGTCGTTTGTGGGCGCTGGCGGCAAGACAGCGGCCCTTTTTCGTCTGGCGGCTGAGCTGCGTGCCGAGGGGTGGCGCGTCCTGGCCACGACGACGACGCGCGTCGCCCAGTATGAGATCGCGCAGGCACCCGCTGCCATTGAAATGACTGGGACGGTCTCCTCCGAGCACATCCGTGCCCAGTTGAGCGAGCATGGTTTCGTGTTCCTGTATGCGTCAGGTGATGCGCGGAACGAGCACAAGGTCGTCGGACTGGCACCGGCCACCATCGGTGGCCTGATCGACGCGGTGAACTCGGACGCCCTGCTGATCGAGGCTGATGGTGCGCGTCGGCTGCCATTCAAAGTGCCGCGCGCGCACGAGCCGGTGATCCCGCGCGAGACGACTCTGGTAGTGCCGGTGGCCGGTGTTGATGCGCTGGGCCAGCCACTGGACGAGGCGCATGTCTACAACGCGGCAGAGCTGTGCGACCGCTATGGGTTCGTTGAGGGCGAGCGACTGATTCCCCCCTGGATGGCGGTGGCGCTGCGCGACCCGGAGCTGGGGCTGCGCGGCGTGCCGGATGGCGCGCGCGTCTGTGTGCTGCTGAACAAGACGCCCGGCGACGGTCATTTGCACCGTCGCGCCCGGCGTGTGGCCCAGCTTGTGCTGCGCTCGGCGCGCATCGAGGCGGTGGCCCTGGGGGCGATGGAGTCGCGCCGCGAGCCAGTCTTTGAGCTGCAACGCCGCGTGGGAGCGATTGTGCTGGCCGCCGGGGAATCGGCGCGCATGGGGCGATCCAAGCCGCTGTTGCCCTGGGACCGGGGACAGACCGTGATCGAGGCGATCGTGGCCCGCCTGGTGGCCCTGCGTCTGGCTGAGATCGTGGTGGTGACCGGGCACAGGGCCGCCGAGGTCGGGCGCGCCGTGGGTCATCTGCCGGTGCGGGTTGTGCACAATCCTGAGTTCCAGGAAGGCGAGATGCTCTCGTCGCTGCAGGCGGGTTTGCGCGCGCTGCCGGACGATACCGCGGCCTGCCTGGTGGTGATGGGCGACCAGCCAGCCCTCAACGTGCGTCTGGTGGACAGGGTGCTGCTCGCCTACGCGCAAGGGCGCGGCGAGATCGTCGCGCCGGTCTACGAGGGCCGGCGGGGCCATCCCGTGCTGTTTGACCGCCGCTATTGGCCGGAGCTACTGGCTCTGGAGTCGGGCGCGCCGCGCGACGTGATCGCCCGCTACCCCGACGCACCGCATCTGGTGCCGGCTGATGATGACAGCATCCTCCGCGACATAGATACGCCAGAGCAGTACCGCAGGGAGCGCCGCCTGGCCGGACTCGAGGAGGCACCCTAACGGGGCGAAGTCTCCACGGCCCCGGCGCCGATCGGCGTGGGGGTCGGTGGGGGGTCGCTGATGTGAATGGTCACTTCGCACAGATGGCGCATGGTCTGCGTGCTGTCGAAGACTGTCAGGCGGAAGCGATACTGACCGTTGGCGAAGTTGATCGGGTAGAAGTCCCCCAGCGGCCCGTCAATCACCGGGGCCGGATAGTCGCCGATGGGTGCGAATTCAGCACCCGCCACGGCGGGCTTCAGCTCGAAGCGATAGAACGCGAAGTCGCTGGTGTTGGCCGTCCCCCAGAAGGTCGTCGTCTCGAAGATGAGCTGTCCGTTGCCGGGCACCAGCAGCCAGGCACCATCGCGCGGGCAGCCCGCGATCTGGGGCGCGCCAGGGATGATCGTGCCGACGGGCGTGGCCGTAGGCGCCGGCGTGGCGAATACTGCCGGGCCGGAGATCACGCCTCCGCCGGCGTCCAGGGCGATAGGCGGGTTGGGCGCGGGTGTGCTGGTCACGAAGCGAGCGGGCGCCGTCATCTGGGCGCTATGCGGGCTGACCCGCAGATCGCGAACTGCGGGTGCCATGATGTTGGCCACCGCCCACACGCCGACCATTACCTCGATGAGCAGCCCGCCCAGGGTGACAGCGCTGGCCTGGCGCACCAGCGCGTGCTCGCGCTCCAGCTTGAACTGAGCCGCCGCCAGCTCGCGGCGAGCCTGCTGCAGCCGGAAGGCCATCAGCAAGATACCCGCCGCGCACAGGATGTACAGCCCAAATGAGATGCGCTCGACGAAAAAGATGAGACTAGTCATGCTCCGGGTTGTTTTCGATCTCGCCGGGGTCAAGCGGCGGTAGCTCGTGCAGCACACCGCGCAGCAGCGCGGCCAGCCGCGGCACGATCTGCCTGCCGGCGCGCAGCACCTCTTCGTGGCTCACCTCTTGCTGGGCGGCGGTGCTGTCGAGCGCGATGTTGGTGATACTCGACAGGCCGAGCACGCGCATCCCCGCGTGGTTGGCGACAATCGCTTCAGGCGCGGTGGACATGCCGACGGCGTCGCCACCCCAGGAACGGAACAGGCGCACCTCCGCCGGCGTCTCGAAGGTGGGGCCGGACAACGATACGTACACCCCTTCGCGCAGCGTGATGCCGCGCTCGGCAGCGATCCGCCGAGCCAGGGCGCGCAACTGCGGGCTATAAGTGCGGGTGTGGATTGAGAAGCGGGGGCCGAACGTTCCCAGATTAGGTCCGCGCAGTGGATTCGTCCCGGAGAAGCCCGCCGGGAAGATGTGATCCTCGATGACCATGATGTCGCCCGCCTGGAAGCCAGGGTTCAGCCCGCCGGCGGCGTTGGTCAGGACGAGCGTGTCAATGCCCAGCAGGCGCATGACGCGCACCGGCAGCGTCACCTGAGCCAGGCTGTAGCCCTCGTAGTAGTGGATGCGGCCCTGCATGACCAGGACGGGCTGACCTTCGAGCGTGCCACCCACCAGCTTCCCAACGTGCCCGTGTACTGTCGAGCGCGGCCAGTGGGGAATCTCTTGGTAGGGGATGGCTCGCGCGTTCTCGATTTCGTCCACCAGTGGCCCCAGGCCGGAGCCAAGCACCACGCCAATGGTCGGCGCGCCGGCGAGGCGGGCGCGGATATGGTCAGCGGCTTCGCGGTAGTGGCTCTCCGGAATCGTAATGGTCTGGTCCATGCAGCAGCTTCCCTTCAGACATGGGCTTCAGGTACTCCACCGTGCGGCGAATTGTAACACCGAACTTGCGGCCCGTGCACATGGCCGCCGCTTTCTTCTCCTGGCGTCGCTACAGCAGCAGGCAGCAATCACCCAGGCTGTAGAAGCGATAGCGTTCGCGGACTGCTTCGTCGTAGGCGCGCAGGATGTGCTCGCGCCCCGAAAAAGCGCTGACCAGCATCAGCAATGTGGAGCGAGGCAGGTGGAAGTTGGTTAGCATCCGATCCACGACGCGGAAGCGGTAGCCGGGCGTGATATAGAGGTCCGTGTCTTCGTCAATGGCGATGACAGGTCGCCAGGGGCAGACATTCTCGGCCAGCTCAGCCAGGGTGTGCCGGGCGCTGGCCGGGTCGTTGGCCGCGGTGCCATAGGCCGCCGAGCGAATGGCCGCCGTTTCCAGCGTGCGCACGGCGGTCGTGCCGATGGCGACCACACGCCGCCCGCGCAGGCGCGCGTGGTTGATGACCTGGGCGTCTTCCGGGGAAAGGATAGCGCGCTCGGTGTGCATCACGTGATCGGCGACGTTCTCCGCGCGCACCGGCGAGAAGGTGTCCAGGCCGATGTGCAGTGTGCAGTAGGCAATTTCGACTCCCTGCCGCCTGAGCTTCGCCAGCATCTCGTCAGTGAAATGCAGGCCGGCGGTGGGCGCGGCAGCCGAGCCATCGCTGCGGGCATATACCGTCTGGTAGCGGTCTGGATCGGCCAGCGGCGTGGTGATGTAGGGTGGCAGCGGCGTCTCGCCCAGCGCACGCAGGTGGGGCTGGATCGGCTCGCTGAAGGAGATGACGCGCTCGTTCTCGCCGCGCTCTTCGATCACAGTTGCCTCGACTGGCGACGCGCCATCCGGCCCGACGACTAACCGTGTGCCCGTTTTGATCTGCCTGCCGCCGACAATAGCCAGCCATCGCGTCTCGTCCAGGGGCCGCAGCAGCAGAATCTCCGCCGCGCCGCCGGTGGGGATTTTGCGCGCGGGCAGCCGGGCGGGAATGACGCGCGTCTGATTGAGGACGATGACATCGCCGGCGTCCAGGTATTCGGGGAGATCGCGGAAAGCGCGGTGCTGAATGGCCCCGCTGGCGCGATCCAGTACCAACATGCGGGCGGCGTCGCGCGGCTCAATGGGCGTCTGGGCGATCAGTTCCTGGGGTAGATGATAGTCAAAGTCGGTGATGCGCATTGGCAGCAATACCTGTTCGCGGATTCTAGCGGTTCAGCAGGCGCAGGATGATAGTGAGGGCGAGCGATAGCAGCAGGCTCACCAGGAGCATACTCGCCAGCGGGATGAAACAGGAGAAGCCCTCCCGCTCGACGCGGATGTCGCCGGGCAGGTGGCCAAGCTCGCGCAGCAGCGGGAGCCGGCCAGCCACGCTGAGCAGCACCCCCAGCATGACGAGACCCAGGCCAACGGCGATCACCAGGCGACCCACTGCGCCGAGATCCATCGTCTGACTTGCGCTCCTTTCAGAATAAGGTAGCCTGGCGCGGCGGGCGCTCATCGGAGAGGCCGAGATGTTCGTAGGCCAGGCGCGTGGCCATGCGCCCGCGCGGTGTGCGCTCCAGGAAGCCAAGCTGGAGCAGGTACGGCTCGTAGACATCCATGATCGTATCCGCCTCTTCGCTAATCGAAGCGGCGATGGTCTCCAGTCCAACCGGGCCGCCCTCGAACTTCTGGATGATGGTCAGCAGCACGCGCCGGTCTATGTCGTCCAGGCCGAGCGGGTCAATGTCCAGCAGGTCGAGCGCGCCAGCGGCCACGTCCAGGCTGATCGCGCCGTCGGCGCGTACCTCGGCGAAGTCGCGCACGCGCTTGAGCAGGCGCAGAGCCACGCGCGGCGTCCCCCTGGCGCGGCGGGCGATCTCCTCGATGCCGTCGTCGTCAATGGGAATCGTCATCAGAAGAGCCGCGCGACGGACGATTTCGCGCATGGCGTCCGAGTCGTAGAAATCGAGCCGGTAGACGGCGCCGAAGCGCGTGCGCAGGGGGGCAGTGAGCAGGGCCAGACGGGTCGTCGCGCCGATCACCGTGAAGCGCGGCAGGTGCAGCCGCACGTTCTTGGCCGACGGCCCCTTGCCGATGACGATGTCCAGGGCGAAGTCCTCCATCGCCGGGTAGAGCACCTCCTCGACGGCGCGGCCCAGGCGGTGAATCTCGTCAATGAACAGGATGTCGCCCTCGCGCAGGTGAGTGAGGATGGCGGCCAGGTCGCCGGCGCGCTCGATGGATGGGCCGGCGGTGATGCGGATGTTGACCTCCATCTCGGTGCTGATCACGTGGGCGAAGGTCGTCTTGCCCAGCCCTGGCGGGCCGTAGAAGAGCACGTGGTCGAGCGGCTCGTGGCGGTTCTTGGCTGCCTCGATGAGGATGCGCAGATTCTCCACGACGCGCGTCTGGCCGGTCATTTCGTCCAGGCGTTTGGGACGCAGGGCGTTGTCGGCCCGGTCTTCGGCGCGCTTCTTCCCGCTGAGCAGGCGGCTGCTGTCGGACATACGGTGTTCCCTCGCGCTGATTGCGCCGCCGAGTATACCGTTGCCGGGCGCGCTGGTAAAGGCGCGCTTTGCCGGGCGCGCACATGCGGATACAATCATCGTGGGCGGTCGCTGAAGGAGAAGCATGAATGGCCCAAGACAACGTGCATGTGTCCACTCATCCGCTGGTCAAGCACAAGCTGACGCTGCTGCGCGATGCCCGGACCGAGCACAAGAAATTCCGCGAGCTGATCCGCGAGCTGGCCATGCTGCTGGGTTACGAAGCGACGGCTGACCTGCGCCTGGACACGTTCGAGGTGATGACGCCCCTGGGGGGCGCGCCGGGTTACCACTTGCAGGAGGATGTGGGTCTGGTGCCTATCCTGCGGGCAGGGCTGGGCATGGTGAACGGCATTCACGAGATGATCCCCGGCGCGCAGGTCTGGCATTTGGGCATCTACCGCGACGAGCGGACGCTGCGCCCGGTGTCGTACTACAACAAGCTGCCCATCGAGCCGACGGTGCAGGTGTGCCTGATTCTCGATCCCATGCTGGCAACGGGCGGATCGGCGGTGGCGGCCATTGACGTGCTCAAGGAATGGGGCGTGCGCCGCATCAAGTTTGTCGGGCTGATCGCTGCCCCGGAAGGGATCGAGGTGGTCTCCCGCGCGCATCCCGACGTGCCGATTCATCTGGCCGCGGTGGACGATCACCTCAACGAGCACGGTTTCATCGTCCCCGGCCTGGGCGACGCCGGCGACCGCCAGTTCGGCACTGGGTGAGGCATTATGCGCTCCGGCGATATCATTTCGTTCGCGGTCGTGCTGCTCGTATCCTTCGGCCTGTCGTTCTCGCTAACGCCGCTGGCGCGGCGGCTAGGCCTGCGCTGGGGACTGGTGGACGTCCCACGCGGGCGGCACCTGCACCCACAGGTCATGGCCAAGTCCGGCGGCATCGCCCTCTACGTCGCCTTCACCGTCACCGCGCTCCTGGCCCAGTTCCTGCCAGTTGAGCGTACCGACGACAAGGAAATCATCCGCCTGACCGGGCTGCTGCTCGGTGGGGTGTTTCTGTTCCTCTTCGGCCTGCTCGACGACAGGCGCGAGCTGAGCGCGCTGCCGCAGTACATCGCCCAGTTGCTGGTGGCGGCCATCGCCGTCGTCTTCCTGATCTTCATCGAAAGCTTCAACAACCCCCTGACCGGCCAGCGCACGCCCGAATGGCCGTACATCGTCACGGTGACGCTAACCCTGTTCTGGCTGGGCTTCATGATGAACACGGTTAATTGGCTGGACGGGTTGGACGGCTTGGCGGCGGGGGTGTGTGCCGTCGCTGCCCTGATGATCTTTATTCATGCGGCCTTCCATCTGGATCAGGTGAGCGTCAGCCTGTTGGCTCTGGCGCTGTTCGGCGCGGCGCTGGGCTTTCTGCCGTACAACTTCCCACCGGCGCGGGTGTTCATGGGCAGCAACGGGGCGTTGTTCCTCGGCTACACGATCGGCGTACTGGGCATCATTGGCGGGGCGAAGATGGCCACCGTGCTGCTGGTGATGGGCCTGCCACTGCTGGATGTCGTCTGGCAGATCGTGCGGCGGGTGAGCAGCGGGCGCAACCCGACCGAAGGCGACCGGGGTCACGTGCATTATCGCCTGCTCGACGCCGGCATCTCCCCGCGCCAGATCGTGCTCGGCTACTACGTCTTCTGCGCGCTCTTTGGGGGCATTGCTCTGGTGACGGCCAGCCGCCTGTTCAAGCTGATCGCGCTGATCGTGATGGCTGCTGTCATCGGCGGGGGGTTCGTCGCCCTGAGCCGCAGGACGCCACCGCGCCAGTGAGGCGGTCCGCTTCACTCGTCGAACTGGTCATCGAAGGCCGCGCCATCTTCGTCGAAATCCTCGTAGATCAGGTCGTCCTCTTCGATTGCTGGCTCCTCGTCAGAGGGATCGCGGCGCGGGGCGGGCCGGGCGAAGTCCAGCCGCTCCGCGCTGTCGCGCTCTGGCGGTGCGCTTCTGTAGGGCGGAACGCCCGGCGTTAGCGGCACGCCGGGCAGGGGGCGTGGCGCGCGTGGCACAACGCTCTCGTCCGGGGCTGACCAGATCGCCTCGTCGCGCGGACGCTCGGCAGTGGAGCGACGCTCCCCAAACGGCGACTGTGTCGCAGAGCGCATGCCTGGCGCAAAGCCGCTGGACGGCACTGAGTGTTCGACAGTGGGCGGGCCTTCGCGGGCGGGGGGTTGCGGCCCAGACCCAGCCGGGCGCTGTGCGGGCCGGACGGCGGGCGATCCCGGCGGCGGAGTCTCTCGCATGGCGGGCAGCGGGACGGCGGGCGTTGCTGGGCGCTGGGCCGGTGTCCCGGTGGCCTCTGGACGGGCGCGCTCCGGCTGGCGGGACTGGTCGGGCAGGACGGCGGGGGCAGCTTCGCGGCGGCGCGGCGACGGCCTGGCGTCGGTCGCCGGATCGGGCAGGGGCAGGTCGAGGTTGTAGACGGACGGCAGCGGCGCGCCGGGGGGTAGCGGCTCAGCGGAACCGGGCTGCCGGCCGCGTCCTCGCGCCGGGCGTTGGCTATAGACGAATTTGCGCCCGGTCACGCGCTCCATGATCTCCTCAAAGAAGGCGATGACGATCACCGCCGGAATCTCGACGGCCAGCACGGTCAGAAAGGCGGTGGTCAGCAGCTCCACACCATGCGCGACCGGGCCTGTGAACGTATCCAGTAGCACCTCACCCACACCGATCACCACCAGGAAGGCCAGCAGCACGCCAAAGGCAGCCAGCACTAGCGGCCAGCCTTCGCGGTCGGCGGGCGTGGGCAGCATGGCGTTGCTGATGGCGAAGAGCAGGTACAGCCACAGATAGAAGTCCGGCGTGCTGCCCAACTCACGCAGCGCCGCGCCGAGGAGGGCGAGATCGGCCTGGCCCAGGGCGGTGAGCACGTCCTCGAGGTTGAGAATGTGGTTGCTGATCACCCAGACGAGGGCAAGACCCACAGCCAGCGGAGCGGCACCGATGATCGCCTTCTCGAACCAGCGGGCCTTGGGCGCGGTGACGAAATTGAGGCGCAGGGTGCTGTCATCCTGCGCCTCTGGCCAGGCGATCACGCGCTTGATGCGCACATTGAGCACCCCCGCCACCAAGTACTGCGTGAACTCGTGGACGAACACACCCGGCAGCAACAGCACATAGTACAGCGCGGTGGCGCTCTTCTTGTTGTTGGTCAGTACCCAGCCGACACCGTAGAGGTGGCTGTGAACCCATTTCTCCACGTAGATCAGTGCGATGAGCACCCCGGCCAGCAGCAGCCAGGGCGTGAGCACGGTACCCAGAGTCATGCTGGATGCCCGCCAACCTCCCCGTGAACTGCCGGGCGCAGCAGGGCGGCGCCCGCTAGAAAAGCCCGACTCCAGGGGTGCGGCAGAGCAGCGCCCCTATGCGGGCGAATTCGCGGATAGCTGCTAAGCCAGCCCCTTCGCTTCGATGGCGATGCGGACAAGATCAACGAACAAGTCTTCCTGGAGAGACGCGCCGCCAACCAGCGCCCCGTCAATGTGCGGCTGGCTCATGAATTCAGCCATGTTGCCCGGCTTGACGCTGCCGCCATACTGGATGCGCGTGGCTTCGGCGTGCTCGTCGCCATAGAGTTCGGCCAGGATGGCGCGGATCGAGCCGATGATGGCGTTGGCCTGCTCGCCGGACGCGCTCCTGCCGGTGCCGATAGCCCAGATCGGCTCGTAGGCGACGACGACGTTGGCCAGGGCCTCGGCGGGAATGCCGTCGAAGGCGGCGCGAATCTGGCGTCCGACGAACTGCTGAGTCTGGCCCGCTTCGTTGATCGCCAGGCTCTCGCCGACGGCGATGATCGGGTGCAGGCCGTGCGCCAGGGCAGCCTTGGCTTTCTTGTTGGCCATCTCATCGGTAACGCCCAGGTACTCGCGCGTCTCAGAGTGGCCGATGATCACGTACTTGACCAGCCGCTTGAGCATACCGGGCGCGATCTGGCTGGTGTAAGCCCCCTCTTCCTGCCAGTGCACGTCCTGCGCGCCGACAGCGATGTCGGTGCCGGCCAGTGCCGCTTGCACGCCGGGCAGGGCGACATAGGGCGGGCAGACGACGCGCTCGGCAGCGCTGAGCGCAACCAGGCGATCCTTGATGGCGTTGACAAAGGCTACGGCTTCCTGAGGAGTCTTGTACATCTTCCAGTTGCCGGCGATGATGGGCTTGCGCATGAGGGAATTGCCTCCAGCGGTACAGCGACTATGGATACAAGCGGCGGGTGAGCCGGATGCGGATTCGTGCGCCAGCGAGGGCGCGATCCGCTCGTGCCTCCATTATAGTGCCCCTGCGAGGTCTGTGCTTCTCTTGGTGCGCAGGGGTGCGTGCACACGTTGTCGGCGACTCGCTTGACGCAGGGGCATTGACCTCACCCCCAGCCTCGCTGCGCTCGGCTCGCCCCCTCTCCACGTTGGAGAGGGGGCAGCGAGGCCCGCGTCAGTGGGCCGAGCGGGGGTGAGGTAAACCAGGGCGTGGCAACCTGCCTGACAGGTTTGTACGCATCTACGCGCAGCGCCTTCAGGGACACGGCGAACAAAATCCGGCGGAGACACTTTCCGCCGGATGGCCCAACAGCATGGACAGGTTAGCGGTCGTTGAGCGCGACGACGCCGGGCAAGACTTTGCCTTCGAGCAGTTCCAGGCTGGCCCCGCCGCCGGTCGAGATGTGCGACATGCGCTCGGCCAGGCCCGCCTTGGCCACCGCCGCCGCTGAGTCCCCGCCGCCGATGATCGTCGTGGCGCTGGATTCGGCCAGCACTTCGGCGATGGCGTAAGTGCCTTTGGCGAAGTTGCTCATCTCGAAGACGCCCATCGGCCCGTTCCAGACGACCGTCTTGGCGTCCTTGAGCACGGCGCGGAACTGCTCAACGGCGCTGGGGCCGATGTCCAGGATGCGCCAGCCTTCGGGCACGCCAGCGGACGCCTTGATCACCTTCGTATGCGCGTCATCGGCGAACGCATCGCCGATGACGACCTCAGCGGGGAGCACCAGCTTGGTGCCACCCTTAGCCAGCAGCGCCCTGGCCGTGTCGAGTGCCTCGTCTTCGACCAACGAGTCGCCAACGACCCAACCCTGCGCCTTGAAGAACGTGTTGGCCATGCCGCCGCCGATGAGCAGCGTGTCGCACTGGGTCAGCAGCGACTCGATCACGCCGATCTTGTCCGACACCTTGGCCCCGCCGAGGATGGCGACGAAAGGCCGCTGAGCTTGTTCGATGGCATTGACCAGGTAGTCAAGCTCTTTCTCCATCAGAAAGCCGCTGACGGCGGGCAGGTAGCGCGCGACGCCCTCAGTGGACGAGTGGGCGCGGTGCGCTGAGCCGAAGGCGTCGTTCACATAAACATCGCCCAGTTCGGCCATCTGTTGGGCGAGTTCCAGATCGTTCTTTTCCTCACCGGGGTAGAAGCGCGTGTTTTCCAGCAGCAGCACGCCACCTGCCGGCAAAGCGGCTGCGGCCTTCCTGGCAGCTTCACCGACGCAATCCTCGGCGAACGCCACTTCGACTCCTAATAACTTTGCCAGCACGGGTGCGACCGGGCGCAGCGAGTACTTGGGATCGGGGCCGCCCTTGGGCCGCCCCAGGTGCGACATGAGCGCGATGTAACGCGGCTTCTGGTCCAGGATGTATTGCAGAGTCGGGACGGCAGCGCGGACGCGCGTGTCGTCGGTGACGACGTCCTTCTTGACCGGCACGTTGAAGTCTACACGGATGAGCACGCGCTTGCCGGTCAGATCGATATCGCGGATGGTCTTCTTGTTCATGGGTGGGCAATCCTCCAGACAACGTTGTGGGGGCAGGGCGCTGTGCCCGTGCCCCCTGGTTGGTCATATCAGCAAGGTTGGTGAGCACCCGATTTAGAGCTTGTCCGCCATGAGCTTGGCCAGGTCGGCGGTGCGCACCGAGTAGCCCCACTCGTTGTCGTACCAGGCCATGACCTTGACCATTGTGCCCTGGAAGACGCTGGTGGCGCCGGCATCAACGATGCTGGAGCGGTCATCGCCCTTGAAGTCAATCGAGACGAGCGGCTCTTCCTCGAAGCCGAGGATGCCCTGCAGCGAGCCTGCTGCCGCTTCCTTGAAGGCGGCGTGCAGCTCTTCGGTGCTGGTCTCCTTCTCGATCTCGGCCACGAAGTCCACCAGCGACACGGTTGAGGTGGGGACGCGCACGGCCAGGCCGTCGAACTTGCCCTTGAGATCGGGGATCACCAGGGCGACAGCCTTGGCGGCGCCGGTGGTGGTTGGGATCATACTCATGGCTGCGGCACGGGCGCGGCGCAGGTCCGAGTGGGGCAGGTCGAGAATCTTCTGGTCGTTGGTGTAGGCGTGGATGGTGGTCATCAGGCCACGCTTGATGACGAACCTGTCGTGGACGACCTTGGCCGCCGGAGCCAAGCAGTTGGTGGTGCACGAGGCGTTGGAGACGATGTGATGGTTGGCCGGGTCGTACATGCTGTCATTGACGCCCACCACCATGGTCAGGTGCACCGCGCCCTTCGACGGGGCGGTGATGATCACCTTCTTCGCGCCTGCGTCAATGTGCGGCTGGCACTTCTCCAGGCTGCGGAAGACACCCGTACCCTCGACCACGATATCCACACCGAGATCGCCCCAGGGCAGCTTGCCCGGTTCCTTCTCGTTGAGGGCCTTGACGAGCTTGCCATCAACCAGCAGGCCACCGTCTGTCACTTCCACCGTGCCGGGGAAACGGCCATAGTTGGAGTCATACTTGAGCAGGTGAGCCATGGTGGGCAGGTCACCCAGATCGTTGAAAGCCACAACTTCGAGCTCGTTGGGATAGCGCTCGTTGATGGCCTTGAGTACCTGGCGGCCAATGCGGCCGAAGCCGTTGATACCTACGCGAACAGTCATGTGAGTCTCCTTATGGTTATGACACGAGCTGATCAGGCGCCCGCAGTCACGGGCTGTCGGATTGATGGGTCTGGAGCGCGGCCTGGGGCGCCGGAGCGCTCAGGCCATTCCTGGAAGGCGCCGGCTGCGTCATGCTCTCATAGATGGACAGCAGCGCCCTGGCCAGCTTGTCAGGATCGTGCCGCCAGGGGCGGTCACGGTCAACCAGATCGGCGGCGTGCCACTGATAGCGTGGGTTCGCCGCTTCTGCTTCGCCAGCGGGGAGCACGTAGTGCGTGTGCTCACCTGCGTTCTTGCTGGGGTAGCGGTTGTTGCTCAGCACCGCGTCGAACACTCCGCGCCCCAGATGCTTCTCAATTGCCTCAACATGATCAACAACCGTGTACCCGTCTGTCTCGCCGGGCTGCGTGGCGACGTTGCACACGTAGACACAGGGCGCACCGCTGGCCCGCACTGCCTCAGTGATGCCATTGACCAGCAGCGTCGGCAGCAGGCTGGTATACAGGCTGCCTGGGCCGATGACGATCAGATCGGCGCCCAGAATGGCGCGGACAGCCTCCGGGAAAGCACGCACACGATCAGGTGTCAGGAAAACGTGCTCAATGCGCCCACCGATCTCGGCGATGCGCGATTCGCCAACCACGCGGCGAGACACGCTCTCGCCAGGGACGCGCACTTCTGCTGTCAAGGTTACATTGTCCTGGAGCGTCGCCGGCAGCACTCGCCCCTCGACGGCCAGCACCCGTTCGGTCAAGGCCACGGCCTTGTCCATGCCTCCGGCGATGTCGGCTAGCGCGGTCAGCAACAGATTGCCCAGGCTGTGCCCTTCCAGCCCGCCATCGGCGAAGCGGTACTGGAACAGGTGGGTCATCAGGTCTTCGTCGTCGGCCAGGGCGGCGATGTTGCTGCGCAGGTCACCGGGGGGCAGCACCCCCAGCTCGCGCCGCAGCCGTCCCGAACTGCCACCGTCGTCGGCGACCGTCACGATGGCGGTTAAGTTGCCGGTGTAGGCCTTCATGCCGCGCAAGACACTCGGCAGGCCCGTCCCGCCGCCGATGGCCACCACTCGCAGCCCGCGCCCGCGCCGCCGGTGAGCCACCATGACATCAATCAGCGACTCGCGTCGGCGGTAGGTAAACGGGGCGAGAATGGAGCGATTCAGCTTGAAGATAGCGATGCTGATTGCACCCAGACCAACTACCGCTGAAACCAGCACACGGGCCCAGCCTGGCAGGAAACGCAGCGTGATCACGTACAACCAGTCTGGCAGGTCGCCCGCTCGGTAAAGGGTGACGATAACCTGCGCCAATCCCAGGGCCAGGATAGTGATGCCCAAGAGAAGCATCACCAACCAGCGTTTGACGCGCAGCCCGGGGGTCAACCACTTGACGATGGCGTGCCGCGTTCGTCGCATGGCAGTGCTTCACCCCACCTTACCTGGCCACACCTGGCAGCCGCCGCTGCCCAGGACCTTGCGATCCGGGGGGCGATTTTAGCCGGTTTGCCCCCTTTCTACAATATCATTGCGCCTACGTTTTGCCGTCAACGATCACTTTGCCAGGCGACGCAGGCGTGTTACAACTAGCGCGTGGTGGTCGCATTGAGTATCTGCGAGAGGGAGTGTGGAGAATGGCGAACTTCGATATGATGCGCCGCCTGACGCTGGACAAGGGTGGCAAGATACTGCTGCTGGTGATGGATGGGCTGGGCGGGCTGCCGCGCGAACAAGGCGGCCCGACCGAGCTGGAAGCCGCGCATACGCCGAACATGGACCGGCTGGCCCGCGAGGGCAGCCTGGGGCTGAGCATCCCGGTGGCGCGAGGGATCGCGCCCGGCAGCGGCCCGGCGCATCTGGCGCTCTTTGGCTACGACCCGTTGGTCTACGAGATCGGGCGCGGTGTGCTGGAAGCGACGGGGATCGGCCTGGAGGTCAAGCCGGGCGATGTGGCCATTCGCGGTAATTTCTGCACGGTGGATGGAAATGGCCTGATCACCGACCGGCGCGCCGGGCGCATCCCTACCGAGGAGGGGGCCAAGCGGGTAACTGTCCTGCGCGAGATCACGTTGCCCGGCGTTGAGTTCGACGTGCGGGTTGGGCAGGACTACCGTTTTGCGATGGTCATGCGCGGTGAGGGGCTGAATGGCGCCATTGCCGACACCGATCCGCAGCAGACTGGCGTCGCCCCGCTGCCGGCGCGGGCGCTGGTGCCGGAGGCGGAGAAAACCGCCGCGCTGGTCAACCAGTGGCTGGCCGAAGCGGCCAGGCGGCTGAAGGGGCACGAGCCAGCCAATATGTGCACGTTGCGCGGGTTCGCCAGCGAGCCAGGGCTGCCCAAGTACAGCGAAGTGTACAAACTGAAGGCGGCCTGCGTGGCGGTCTACCCGATGTACAAGGGCGTGGCCAGCCTGGTGGGCATGGAGGTGATCGAGACCTCGTCGCATGACTCGACGCAGGACGAGTTCGATCATGTGGCCCGCGTGTGGGATGAGTACGACTTCATCTTCTGCCACGTCAAGTACACGGACAGCCGGGGCGAGGACGGCGATTTCGACGCCAAAGTGAAGGTCATCGAGGGCGTGGATGCGGCCTTGCCGACTCTGCTCAACTTGAGGCCAGATGTGCTGATCATCACCGGCGATCACTCCACACCGGCGACCTTCCGCGCCCATTCGTGGCATCCGGTGCCGACCCTGCTGTGGGCGCCGGCCACCCACATGACCGACCGGGCGCAGGCGTTTGGCGAGCGCGAATGCATGATCGGCGCGCTCGGCCAGTTTCCGGCGGCGGACCTGATGCCCCTGGCGCTGGCGCACGCCAGGCGGTTGCAGAAGCACGGGGCCTGACGAAGGGCGGGGCGTATGCGCTACGCCCCTACAAGCTCGCGCGGGAATATAGCCCAGGCAAAGCGGCTTCAGCGGGACGAGATCGCGCGATCTCGTCCCGTTTCGTTGGGCGTTCTGTCCATGCGGCGCTCCATGCGCCAGGCCGCGACCATGGCCAGCAGGCTGCCGCTGACGGTGAGGAAGGCGACGGCCAGCGCGGCGTCAAACCAGAACTGCTCCGGGAAGAGCCGGATCAGCGTGTCGCTGGTGCGGAAGACCCAGGTGTCTCCTTCGAAGAACAGCGCGTGAAAACCGTCGAAGAACACGTCCCAACTGGCTACAACCAACATGACCAATACAAGGATCAGGACAATGGTGAGCAGGCCCCCGTCACCGAGCGCGCGCCACAGCGCCCGCCGCGTGATTCTGCGCCGCGCCAGCAGCAGGGCGCTCACGCCTGCTGCGATGAGCAGCGCCCGATGCACCTGGAAGGCGGCGCGCGTCACGGCTTTGACATCGGCCATATGCCGTAGCTCGCGCTCGTTGAATAGAGGGCCGCCGTCGGGGAAGGCGAGGTTGCCCAGATACTCGATGCCAGCGTCGTTATGCAGGTAGCGCACGGCGAAGGCCGCGTAGTGCAGGCGCTCGTCACGGCTGAAGCCGTAACGATCGGCGGGAAAACCGGGGCGGTGATACTCGATCTGCACGAACAGGTTGGTCATCACCAGGCGCACACTGGTCAGGACGAGCAGCGGCGGCAGGGCCAGCGTCAGCAGCAGGCGCAGGGCCAGCGCGTTCCAGGGTAGGGGGCTGGTGGCGGTCGGCGGCGCGGCGTCTGTAGTCACGCTACCCTCCGGCGCGGTCAATTCGCCAGCCCATCAATGCCGCCGCCGAGCAGAAACTCAATGACCATCGCGTCCACCAGCATCTCGACCGGCGCGCGGTCATCGGTGAAGCGCATATCTGAGGCGACGGTGGGCACCAGGGCGTTCCAGGCGTCGCCGAGCACATCACGCAGAACAGGATGCGTGTCGGGCGGCAGGGCGGCGATGTTGGCAATCAGATTCTGGGCGAGCGTGGGCTGGCGCGTGGCGACCAGGATGGTGTTGTATGCACCGGGCACGTCCAGCGTGTGTATGGTGGGGAACACGTCGCGCAGCGTGTGCGTCATCGCCTCGACCAGTCGGCGGTCGGTCCGCGTGCGCCCGACGTTGATGATCAGCACGCCGTCCGACGCCAGATGATCGCGCACTTCTTCAAAGAACTCGACGGTGGCCAGGTGCCAGGGCACATAAGGGACGCGGTAGGCGTCAATGCCGATCATCGTGTAATCGCCGCCCAGCCGGCTGAGGCCGAAGCGCCCATCCTCGACGATGACGCGCAGATTGGGCATGGTCATGCCCATAGTGCGCTGGCCTGCCTCGACGATCTCTGGATCGATCTCAATGCCGTCCATCGGGATGCCCGGATAGACCGTCTCGTGCTGGCGCGCCACCGTCCCGGCGGCCAACCCGATGATCGCCACGCGCTCGACACAATCCGGCGTGAAGGGCGGGGTGTTGAAGTAGGGGCCAGCCAGGAAGAGACCCCACGTGCGGCCAAAGTAGACCTCGGTGGGATGCCACTGGGAGTGGATGCCCTGGCCCTCGTTGAGCAGCAAGTAGCGGTAGCCGTCTTCGTCCTCCACGACCTGGATGAGGTTGTAAGGTGATTCATTCTCGTAGAGCAGCGTCATGCCGGGCGGCGGCGGGCGCAGCGGCCCGCGCAGGGCGAGCGCGGCCAGGATGAGCAGCAGAGCGGGCATCCACAGCAGCCTGAGGGCCGCGCGGCGGTCTTGCATAGCCAGCCCGGTCAGCCCGACGGCCATTAGCAGGCCAGCGAAAACCAGGAAGGTCCGCGTCGTGCCGATCTGCGGAATGAGCAGCAGCACAGGCGTGAAGTTGCCGATGATGCTGCCCAATGTGGAGATGGCGTACATCTGCCCGGCGGTGCGCCCGGCGTCGCTCACTGTTGAGAGGGCCAGGCGCAGGGCGAAGGGCGAGGTGAAGCCGAGCAGCGTCACCGGCACGGCGAAGAGCACCAGCACGCTGATGAAGGAGCCGACGGTTACGGCGGCGTCGAAGTCCTGCACAGCCTGCGCGGCCAGGCGCAGCACAGGGTGCGCTACAAGCGGGATCAGCCCGGAGAAGAAGGCCGCCCAGGTGAGCAGTGTGTAGAACATGGTGAAGGTCGGCCAGCGGTCGGCGACGCGCCCACCGATGAAGTAGCCCGCCGTGAGGTAGACCAGGATCAGCCCGATGATGTTGGCCCAGACGATGTTGCTGGTGCCGAAGATGCTTCCCAGCAGGCGCGCTGCCGATATCTCGACGGCCAGAGTCGTCACACCGCCGGTGAACACCGCCAGATAAAGGAAACGGCGCTGCCGCCGCGCGTAAGAATCGCGTTCGCTCACAGGCTTATCCCTTGCTGTGCAGAGCGGTCAGACCGCCGGCGCGCGCAACGTGCCGCGATGGCTGAGCGTCCCGGTGAGATCATCGCCCTGGCAGACGGTATAAACGACCAGGCCGGCGGCCTCGGCCATGCGCTGCATCTCATGAATGCGCGGCACGGGCGCGCCGAAGCTGTGCGCGTCCAGCATCACGGCGATGATGCGCGTGCCGCGCCGGGCCAGGGTGTGCGCGGCGGCGATCCAGCGCTCGTCCTGCGCGGCGGTGATGAGGACGGCGGTCGTGCCGCGACTCAGGTGCACGGTCTCCAGCGAGAGCATCTGCGCCAGCGATAACTCAGTGGCGCTGCGGGCGGTAGCCAGAATCTCCAGGATGCGGGTCAACTGGCGCGGGCCGCGGTCGGGCTGGACGATGTCGCGGTAAGGGCCGTAGGTGACGAAGCCGAGCGCGCGCCCCTTGCCCACAAAGTACTGGGCCAGCGACGCGGCTATGGTCACGCCGTACTCCTCCGTCGAGGGCGGCAGGCGGGTGAGCGGCGCGTAGGGCGTGACCCCGTTGGGTCGCTCCATCAGCGAGGCGCGCGACAAATCGAGAAAGATCCACACATCGGCCAGCGGGTCCAGCTCGAACTCCTTGACCATCGTTCGCTCACGGCGGGCCGTGCTACGCCAGTGAATGCGGTTGAAGCTGTCGCCCGGCTGGTAGTCGCGCACGCCCGCCGCGTTGGTGGTGACGAAATGGGCGCGGCGGCGCACGGCCTCTCCGCCGGAGAGCGGGCCAACTGGCGCTGCGAAGTTGTGAATAGGCACCGTCGGCGGGTAGACGATGATCGAGGACTGGGCCGGGAACTTGCGCGGGAACTGGAACAGGCCGAATGGATCGCCGCTGAGTACAGTCAGCGGCCCCAGGGTGAACTCCCCGCGGCGCGTGCAGATCGTGCGCGTCTCCCAGCCGAAGCGCCTGCGTGGTAGCAGCGTGGGCACGACATGGCTGGCGTTGTGGCCGGGCAGGGTGGAGTGGTCGCGAATCTCCAGCCAGAGCTTGGGCAGGATCGCCGTGTTACGCACGCGGAACGACTCATCGAGCGAGTGCCCAACCTGCGCGCGGCGGGCGTGGGTGTGGCGGGCGATGCTCAGCCAGTTGACGGCGGCCCACGACCAGAGGAACGACCCGATCAGCACCGCGCCCAGAGCATAGGCCAGGCTGAAGAAGAAGGCACGCCCACTCAGCGCGCCGGAGACCAGGCTGAAGATGAGCAGGATGTAGAACGCATTGCGACGGTTCTGCATGAATTGCCCACCTGCGGAAGGCTAGTGGCGTAACCCGACGGTCGCGCCGGGCACGGGCACCATGGCCAGGATGCTGTGCACAATGCTGCTGGGCGCGATGTCCTTGATGCGCGCGTTGGGGCCGACGATGATACGATGGGCGAGCGTGGCGTCGGCCAATGCCTTCACATCGTCGGGAATCACGTAATCGCGCCCGATGACCGCCGCCCGCGCCTGTGCCGCGCGGTAGAGGGCCAGCGCACCGCGCGGGCTGGCCCCCAGGTACACGTCTGGGTGCTGGCGGGTCATGGTCACCAAGTTGACGATGTAGTTCTTGATGTCCGGGTTCAGATACACGTCGCGCACAGCGCGCTGGGCGGCCATCAGGTCTTCGACGGAGACGACCTGCGTCAGCCCGATCAGCGGGTGCTGGTACTGTTGTGAGTCCAGCATGGCGATCTCCTCCTGCGGCGTGGGGTAGCCGAGGCGGATGCGCAACAGGAAGCGGTCAAGCTGGGCTTCGGGCAGGGGGAACGTCCCTTCGTACTCGATCGGGTTCTGCGTGGCGATGACCAGAAACGGCTCTTCCAGGGCGTAGGTGTGCCCGTCTACGGTGAGCTGGCGCTCCTCCATCGCCTCCAGCAGGGCGGCCTGCGTCTTGGGTGTGGCGCGGTTGATCTCATCGGTGAGGACGATCTGCGACATGATCGGGCCGGGGCGGAACTCGAATTCGTGCGTGCGCTGGTTGAAGACCGAGACGCCGGTCACATCGCTGGGCAGCATGTCGGGCGTGAACTGGATGCGGCTGAACGACGCGCCAATAGAGCGGGCCAGGGCGCGGGCCAGCATCGTCTTGCCCACGCCGGGCACGTCTTCGATCAGCAGATGGCCCTGGCATAACAGACCGATGACGGTCAGCCGGATTTCATTGCGTTTGCCGATGATCACCTGAGCGACGTTGTCAATGATGCGCTCGGCAACAGCTTGGACAATGCTCATCAGGAGATGTAGCCTTTGCGGTTGAGCGGGCGGGAACAGGCCAGATTATAGCGCAGCGCGCCGACCGTTGGAAAGAACGGCTGCCCGACGGCGGGGCGGCGGCCTCATGACTGCGCGCCCGGCGCTGGAAGCCCGCCCCGTGCTCTGAAATCGTCCCAGGCGCGCTCAACGAAGGTTGTGATGGCTTGCTCGAAGACCGCCGAGTCGAAGCGCAGGGCGTGGGCGCGGATGGCCGCCGGGTCGTAGCGGCCCGCGTCGAAGCTGCGCAGGGCGGCCATGAGCGATTCGACGGTTGGCTCGGTGAAAAACTCGCCGGTGCGCCCTGGGATGACGGTATCCAGCGCGCCGCCGCTCTTGAAGGCGATCACCGGGCGGCCCGCCGCCTGTGCCTGCACGGGCACGATGCCGAAGTCCTCCAGGCCGGGGAAGATGAGCGCCTTGCAGCGGGCGAACAGGTCTGGCAGGTCGTCATCCGGCACAAAGCCGAGGAACTGCACGGTCGGCCCGGCCAGGCTCTCCAGGCGCGCGCGGTCGCGGCCCTTGCCGGCGACCAGCAGGGGGAGGTCGAGCCGTGTGCACGCTTCGACAGCCAGGTCAATGCGCTTGTAGGGGACGAGACGCGACAGCACGAGGTAGTAGTCGTCCACCTGCTGGGCGGGCGTGAAGCGCCCGGCGGCCTCGACGGGCGGGTAGATGAGCGCAGACTCGCGGTGATAATAGCGGCGGATGCGCTCCTGAATCTCCGTGCTGATGGCGATCAGGTGAGTCACGCGCTGGGCGGCGGCGTAGTCCCAGTGGCGGTAAAGCCGGGCGACCAGGCGCGCGGCCAGGCGCACTGGCGCGCCGAAATCCTCGCGGGCGAGGTAGCTGTCCAGATTCCAGATGTAGCGGGTGGGGGCCAGGCAGTAGCAGACGTGCAGCGTGTGCGGGCCGGTGCGCAGGCCATGACAGAAGCCGCTCTTGTTGCTCAGCACCACGTCGTACTCAGAGAGATCGGTGCGCGCCCAGGCCAGCGGGTAGAGCGGCAGGTAGCGCTGGTGCGCCTGGTGAATGCCCGGCAGCCGATCCATCCACGTCGAGCGAATGTCCCAGGTGCGGTAGTGAACGGGCATAAGTTCCGGCGCGTACATGCTCGTGTAGACGGGCGCGCCAGGGTAGCGGCGCACCAGGTGATCGAGCACGTCCTCCGCGCCGCCGATCTGGTTGAGCCAGTCGTGAACCAGAGCGAGCTTCATGGCTCCGGTTGCTCCCCGGCCCCTGCGACCGCGCTGAGCAGAGCGCGCAGCGGCGCGAAGGTCAGGCGGTGCGCGGCGCACGGCCCGAAGTGGCGCAGCGCCCCCTGGTGCAGCGGCGTGCCATAGCCCTTGTGCTCGCGGAAGCCGTATTGGGGGAAAACCTCATCCAGGCTGTCCATGAAGCGGTCGCGCGTCACTTTGGCGACGATGCTGGCCGCGGCAATGGAAAGCGACTGCTGGTCACCCCTCACCAGCGCCAGGCAGGGCAGGGCGAACGCCGGTAGCGCCCGCCCGTCCACGAGCAGGGCGTCCGGCGCGACCGGCAGCGCTTCGAGGGCGCGCTGCATGGCCCGCCGCGTAGCCGGGACGATGCCCAGCGCGTCAATCTCATCCTGGGCCGCATGCCCCACGCCAACGGCGACAGCCGTCTCGACGATGACTGGCAGCAGCGCCTCGCGCTCGGCGGGGGTGAGCTGCTTGGAATCGTTAACACCGCGCAGGACGTGGGCCAGGTCGAAGCGGTCCAGGGGCAGGATCACCGCGCCAGCGACGACGGGGCCGGCCCACGCGCCGCGCCCGGCCTCGTCGAGTCCGGCGATGCGAGCAAAGCCGTGCTCGGCCAGCGCATACTCATGGCGCAGGTCTGCCGTCGCGGTCATGAGCGGGGCGGGTTGTAGAGGCCGCGCAGACCGTTGCGACGAATCTTGAGCACTTCGACGGCCATATCTAGCGAGTCGCGCAGCGGGCTGATGCGCGTATTCTCGCCGTAGTGCCAGTGGATGGGCACCTCGACGATGCGGTATGCCCGGCGGCGGGCGGCGTAGAGGATCTCCACGTCGAAGCTCCAGCCGTTCATGGTTTGCAGGGGGAAGAGCGTCTCGGCGACCTCGGCGCGAAACATCTTGAAGCCGCACTGCGTGTCTTGCAGGCCGGGCACGGCCAGCACGCGGACCATGCTATTAAAGACGCGGCCCATCACATGGCGGTGCCAGGGCTCGTGGTAGCGCACCGCGCCGGGCGCTTCGCGCGAGGCGATAGCGATGTCGTAATCCGCCAACCGGGGCGGCAGGAACTTGTCTAGCTCGGTGATGGGCATGGACAGATCGGCGTCGCAGATGAAGCGATACGCGCCGTGCGCCGCCAGCATCCCCGTGCGCACGGCGGCCCCTTTGCCCTGCGTCCCCTCGAACAGCCCGCGCACGAAAGTGAAGCGGGCGGCGAAGTCCTGGATGATGGCGTTGGTGCTGTCCCGGCTGTTGTTGTCCACCACCACGACCTCGGCGCTGTAAGGCTTGCTGCCCACGAAATTGGCGATGGCCCCCAGGCTGCCGGGCAGCCGGGCTTCCTCATTGTAGGCGGGGACGACGATGGACAGGTAAGGCGCTTCTGCGCGCTGCGGACCGCTTGGCGGAGTCACTGTTGGCTTCACTTTCGCTGCGATGCCGGAGCCTCGCCAGGCATCGGCGTCAGGATGGATTCCAGGTACGCTAATGATACACGGCGAGCGTGTTGAATGCTCCGGCGCTTGCGCATCATGCGCGGGATGCCGATGAGTCCGGCGACCATGCCGCGCAGCCGCGCGCGGGCCGCTGCCCCTCGCCAGGCGCGGAGCGCCTCCCAGGCCAGGTCAAGCTGGGCGCATAGCACCTTCAGCCCGTGCTTACGCCACAGCGCGCCCGGATAGTTCTTGACCAGCAGCCAGATCATGTTGCGCCCGTCGTGATAGCTGGCGGTGACCCCGCCGCCCGTTGCGGCCAGGCGATGGAAGACGACCGCCGCCGGCTGGTAGACGCAGCGGTAGCCGGCGAGTTGGGCGCGCCAGGCCAGGTCCATGTCTTCGCAGGAGAAGAAGAAATCGTCGTCGAGCAGGCCGATCTCGGCGAGCATGGCCCGCCGGTAGGCGGCGGAGCCGCCGCACGCGCTGAAGACGTACTCCTCGTGGTCGTACTGGCCCTCGTCGCGCTCCCAAACGCCACGATTGAACAGCCGCCCGTCCACGCGGAAGAGGTCGCCGGCGGTGTGGAAATGGTCGCGCCGGTCGAAGAGCAGCATCCTGGACGCCACCAGGCCCGCTTCGGGGTGGCGGGCGAAGGTGTCTACGATGGCCGAGACCCAGCCGGGGGCTGTCTCGGTGTCGTTGTTGAGCAGAATGACGATCTCCCCCTTCGCAGTGCTGATCCCGGCGTTGCACGCGCCGGTGAAGCCGCGATTCTCCGGCAGCGCCACCAGCGCCACGTCGGGGTACTGGGCTGCGAGCAGATCGCGCGAGCCGTCGGAAGAAGCGTTGTCGGCGACCAGGATTTCGAGCGGCGTGTAGTCCTGGCGGCACAGCGAGTCCAGGCAGCCGGGCAGGAAGTGCGCGCCATTCCAGTTGGGGATGACGACCGAGACCAGCGGTTGGCGGGTAGATTCCGGCATAGCGGTTGCTCAGCGCGCGCGCAGCCCCTCAGCATCCAGGAAGGCGGCCAGCGCCTCCTGCCAGGGCCGCAGCGTGATTCCCAGGCGAGCAGCGGCGGTATTGCCCAGGATGGCGTACTGGGGCGGGCACGACGCTCGCCCGAACTCAGCCAGGGCAATTGGCTCGATGGGCACGGCGTCGAATCCGGCTTGGTCGAGCGCTTCGCGGGCGAACTGCCAGCGCGAGGCGTACCCCTCGTTGACCAGGTGGTAGATGCCATAGCTGCCGGTGATGACCAGTTGGGCGATGGCGGCGGCCAGGTCATTGGCGTAGGTGGGCGAACTCACTTCGTTGACGACCACGCGCAAGGGCTGGCCTTCGCGCGCGCGCCGCAGCACGGTATGGATGAAGTTGCGCCCGCCGTGCGCGAACAGCCACGACGTGCGGATGATGAAGTGCCTGCTCAGCAGGTCGCGGACGGCCTGCTCGCCAACCCATTTGCTGTAGCCGTAGGGGTTGGCGGGGCGGGGAGGATCGTATTCGAGGTAGGGACGGCATTCCTGCCCGTCGAAGACCTCATTGGTGCTGATGTAGGCAAGAGCTGCGCCGTGCTGAAGGCACGCCTGGGCGATGATCTGCGTGCCATGGCCGTTCACGCGCAGAGCCTCGTCGGGATGCTCGGCGCAGAAGTCCACTACCGTCAGCGCGGCGCAGTGAATGACCAGCTCCGGTGACGATGAGCCGAACTCCTTGTTCACTGCCGCGCGGTCGGTGATATCGAACGTGTCCAGATCAACGGCAGTCATGGTGTGCTCGCACGCGGCCAGCACGCGCGCCAATTCACTACCGAGCCGCCCGCCAGCGCCGGTGATGAGGATGCGCATCGGTCACTCTCACGGTTGTGCAGGAGCAGCGCGCTCTCGCCGCAGCCTGTCCCGACCAGCCGGTTTCCCTGCCGGGGCGGATTATAGCGGATTCGCCGCCGGGCGTAAACCGGGGCGCGCGCCTGATCGCCTGGCGTGTCTGGGAGAACGGAGTGGTCCGTTGCAGGCGACTCCTGAAGAGCGCGCCAGTTCTATATCTGGTAATATGTGAGTGTTCAGCTTGACATTAAGTTGAGAAAACGTTATAATTTCGTCAGATCTCGAGTGGGTGGGGGCCACCTCAAGCGCGACTACTGGCTCGGACGGGCGAGCCAGGGGCGCGCTCATCCTTCCCGAACTGAGAGGTTCCGGGTGTCCAAGTCGCAGAGCCAGCCTTTCGTCAACCGGCGAGTCCTCAAGATCAATGTGGGCTTCATGCTGGTCGAGAGTGTGGGCTACGTCCGTGATATTGCCCTCGATCTTCCGCGCGTACAGCTTGATGATGACCTGACGCTCGACTTCCTGCGTGGCACGCTGCGGCTCAGCCGCAACTCGCGGGGGATTCTGTTGCAGGGCACGCTCGATACCCATGTTCTGGCCGAGTGCGCGCGCTGCCTGCGGCCCACATTCGTGCCCGTCGCGCTAGGGCTGGAAGAACTCTTCGCCTTTCCTGCATCCCCCGATTGCGCCTATTCCGTCGCCGAAACCGGCATTCTTGACACCGCCCCTCTGCTGCGCGAGGAAGCGATCCTGGCGGTGCCGATGATGGTGCTGTGTCGGCCCGACTGTGCCGGCCTGTGCCCGGAGTGTGGGCACGACCTCAATGAGGGGCCTTGCGACTGTCAGCCAGACCGGTTCGACCCACGTTTTGAGGTTCTACGCTCCCATCTCGAATCCCTGGACTCGGATGAACCGTAAGCCATGACCTCGTAGAGATCGAAGGACGATCAAGACACATCCACGACGCGCAGGTGTTGGCAGGTGAGTGACTTGAGGGGGTCGAAGTTGACAGAGCATAGCGATCCGGAGCAGCACGAAGGCAGCGCACCCGGCCAGGAAATCATGGTGGCGCTGCTCGAAAAAGCGGACACTCAGGGATTTCTGACGACCGACGATATTATTGACGCCATGCCCGATGCTGATGAGGCGGTCGAGCAGCTCGAAGAGATCTTCAACTGGCTGCAGGCATCGGGAGTCGAGGTGTTCGGCGACAAGTCCGACGCGTTGGATCTCGAGGCCGCTGACGATTCTCTGGACGACGGGGACGACGATGAGTCGTTCGACCTGAGCGGCGTATCGTCCGACGACACCGTCGGCCTTTATCTTAAGGAGATGGCGCGCGTCCCCTTGCTCAGCACAGAAGAAGAGGTTGAGCTGGCCAGGCGTCTTGAGGCGGGCAATGCTGCGCGGGCCGAGATGGCGCGGCTGGATGGCAGCCTGGACGACGAGGCCCGCCTGGTGCTGGAGGCGATCGTCGAGGACAGCAAGGCGGCGCGCGATCATCTGATCAAGGCCAACACGCGGCTTGTTGTCAGCATCGCCAAGAAGTACATGGGGCGCGGGGTGCACTTTCTGGACCTGATCCAGGAAGGCAATCTGGGGCTGATGAAGGCCGTGGAGAAGTTCGACTACACGCGCGGCTACCGTTTCTCCACCTATGCGACATGGTGGATCCGGCAGACGATCACCCGTGCAATCGCCGACCAGGGCCGGACCATTCGCGTGCCGGTGCACATGTCCGATCGCATCCGTCGGCTGTATAAGACGGCGCGTCAGCTTGAGCAGGAGCACGGGCGCAAGCCCACCGCAGAGGAGATCGCCGAGCGGATGGGGCTGGAGCCGCGCAAGGTGCAGTGGATGCTCAAGGTGAGCTGGCGCCCGATGAGCCTGGAGCGCCCGGTTGGCGAGGAAGAGGACAGCGAGCTGGGTAGCTTCATCGAAGATCACAGCACACCAACGCCCACCCAGAGCGCGTACCAGAACCTGCTGCGCGAGCGCGTGGAAGAGGTTCTGGGGACGCTGACGGCGCGGGAGGCGCGCATTCTCCGCCTGCGGTTTGGGCTGCAGAACGGTCGCAGCTACACGCTGGAAGAGGTGGGGCAGAAGTTCGGCCTGACGCGCGAGCGCATCCGCCAGATCGAAGGCAAAGCTCTGCGGCGGCTGCGCCATCCGGTGCGCTCGCGCCAACTGCGCGATTTTACATAGGCGTGGTGCACCGACCGAGACAACTGTTGTTCGGCGCCACCTTTCTGGGTGGCGCCGTTCGTTGCGCTCGGTTGACATCGGCGAGCGATCTCCGTATACTCCGAACCGTCTCGTGAGTTCAATCCGCCGCAAGCCGCGTGTGAGGAGGCAGGGGTCATGCAGGGCAGCAGCTTTCGCTTGGTGGTGCGTCGTGGGCCGCAGCCGAATCAAGTCTACCCTCTCGAACAAGGCATCATCACGTTGGGGCGGGATATCACCAACGACATCGTGATCAACGACCCCGAGGTCAGCCGCCATCACTGTCGCTTCACGCAAGGCAGCGGGGGATACACGCTGGAAGACCTAGGCTCTACCAACGGCACATTCGTCAACGGGCAACGCCTGACGGGAGCGCGCCCTCTGGCGCCGGGCGATATGTTGGGACTGGGCGAGACGGTCACCCTGGCCTACGAGGCCGGAGCAGTCTATGCAGCGGGGCCCGGCCAGGTGGCGACGATGGTTGGCCCATCACCTCAGCCCGGTGGTGCGGAGTTCCACCGTCCGATGCCAGGCTATCCGCCGCAGGAGGGGGGGATGCCTCCTGCCGCGCCCGGTTATCCGGGTGCAGCTATTCCTGGTCAGCAACCCTACGTGATGCCTATGCAGCAGCCGGCGGGCTACGATTACCAGTATCAGGAGGAGCCTTACGAGGGCGGCGGAGCAGGGCGCTGGGTGGTCCTGGGCTGTGGATGCTTCCTGGTGATGTGCATCGTCACTTCGGTGATCGGGGGCATCATCATTGACGCCAAGTGCTGGTGGGATGACATCCCGGTCATCTCGGATACATTCAATTTGGGCATCCGCGAAGGCGCGACCTGCCGCTGAGTTTGCGGGAGCCATGAGTTGGGCGGTCTGATCTCTGTTGATGATGCGCTGGCCACGGTCCTCGACCGGGTCAGCGTTCTTTCTGTTGAGCAGGTTCACGTCGGCCAGGCCCTCGATCGTGTGCTCGCCGAAGACATCACGGCGGCCACGTCCGTCCCCCCGTTTGCCAATTCGGCGATGGACGGCTACGCTGTGCGTTCCGCCGACACCTCCGGCGCATCTCCCGGCTCGCCGGTAGCGCTCACTCCCATCCAGGATATTCCGGCTGGAATGACTCCCAGTCGCGCGCTAGGCCCCGGCCAGGCGGCGCGGATCATGACCGGCGCTTCGCTGCCGCCCGGCGCCGATGCGGTAGTCCCTGTGGAGCAGACCGACGACCGCTGGCAGCCGGATGGACGTGCGGCGCTCCCTGAGCGTGTGGCAGTGCATCGCGCGGTGGCAGCAGGCGAGAACGTGCGCGCGGCCGGCGAGGACATCCGCGCCGGACAGGTGGTGCTGCGGCGCGGCGCTGTGTTGCGACCGCAGGATGTCGGTGTGCTGGTGTCATTGGGCCGAGCGCACATCCCTGTCTATCGCCAGCCTCGCGTTGCCCTCCTGTCCACGGGGGATGAGCTGGTGGACGTTGACCGGCCGCTGGCCCCCGGCCAGATCCACAACAGCAACAGCTATATGCTGGCCGGGCTGGTCGCGCAGTGCGGCGGTGTGGCTATCCGCCTGCCGGTCGCGCGCGACACCCTGGACGAGGTGCGCCGCCTGCTGCGCGAGGCCCTCGCGCATGCGCCCGATTTCATCGTCACTTCGGCGGGAGTGTCAGTAGGCACGCACGATGTGGTGCGGACGGTCGTGGAAGAGCTGGGTCATGTGGCCATCTGGCGGGTCAATGTCAGGCCCGGCAAGCCCCTGGCCTTTGGTGAGGTGGGTGGCGTGCCTTTCTTCGGGCTGCCGGGCAATCCTGTCTCGGCGATGGTGACGTTCGACATCTTTGTGCGTTCCGCACTGCGCAAGGCCGGCGGCGTGGACCCCTACGCGCTCCCCATCGTGATCGCTGTTCTGGGCGAGGACGTGTCCCTGGATGGTCGGCGTACCTATCTGCGCGTGACGCTGAGCGAGCAGGAGAGCATGTTGGTTGCCAGGACGACCGGCACGCAAAGCTCCGGGGCGCTCATGTCCCTGGTGCTCGCCGATGGCCTACTGATCATCCCCGAAGGGAAAACGGAAGCACAGGCTGGTGACCAGTTCCCGGTGCGCCTGCTGCGCCAGGTCTACCGGACCGTCTGAAGAGGATCCGCCCCCGACCACCCATACGGCGAATGCCCCGTGTGACGCAACCCGAGGCCCCGTCTGCCAGTCAGACTCAGAAGAATCGTCGGCGCTGGTAACGCTCTTCCTTCCAGGGGTTGCCGTCGTTGTGGTAGCCCGCCTGCTCCCAGAAGCCCGGCCTGTCCACTGGGCTAAACTCCAGCTTGAGCAGCCATTTGGCGCTCTTCCAGAAGTAGCGCTGTGGCACGACGGTGCGCACCGGGTAGCCGTGTTCTGGCGTCAAGTACTCCCCGTTGTACTTCCAGGCTAGCAGGACGTTGTCTTCGAGCATGGCTTCGAGGGGAAGGTTGGCCGTGAAGCCGTGCGCGGCGTGGGCGATGACGTACTTTGCGCTGGGCTTGACGCCGAAAAGCTGAATGAAGTCGCGGAAGAGCGGCCCTTCCCACGTGGTGTCGAACTTGCTCCAGCCGGTCACGCAGTGAATGTCGGTGGTAATCGTCGTCGTGGGAATCTGGCGGAACTCGTCCCAGTTCCAACGCATTTCGCGCTCGACCTCGCCGAAGACGGACAGCGTCCACGTGCTCACGTCTATCTGGGCGACGGGGCCGTAGTGCAGCACGGGGAACTTCTGCGTGAGCGCCTGTCCGGGTGGGAGCCGCCCCGCGACCTTCATCTCACGCTCTTCGTCCCGCCGGCTCATGAAGTCCTTGAGCATCGCCATCTCCGCTGTGATCTGCGCGCATGTCGAGTTCATTTCCGAGCATAGCACAACGGCCCCTGCGATCCAAAGCACGATCTGGCCGGGGTGCATCTGACGATGGGGGCGAAATGCCTGAACCACAGAGCCGCAGAGGACGCGGAGAAGAGCTAACACCCTCTCCACGCCATCACATCTCTGCGCTCTCTGCGCCTCCGCGGTGATCTTTTACCCCGGAAATGTAAAGACGCCCGTTTAGCCGAGGTCCAGGCCAGGCTGCCCGCCGTCGCGCAGCATGGCGACGATCTTCTGGTCGGTGACGGGGAAGGCGTAGCGGTCTAGCTCGTCGAGCGCCGCCCAAGCCCAGTCCGCGCAGCCGAGGGCGGTAGGCTCGCCGCCGACAACGCGGCAGGCAAAGGCGTGGAGCGTGATGCGAAAGTGGGTGTAGGCATGGCGGACGGTGCCGATCTGCTCGCCGACCTCGACCTCGATGCCCAGCTCTTCGCGCAGCTCACGCCGCAGGCAGTCGCGCAGCGACTCGCCCGGCTCGCGCTTGCCGCCGGGGAACTCCCACAGTCCGCCGAGCATCCCGTCCAGCGGACGCTGGGCGATCAGCAGGCGGCCATCGTCGCGCTGGGTGACGGCGGCGGTCACGTCGTAGTGCGGCGTCCTGGCGCGGCGGCGCCTGGCGGGACGCTCGTGCTGGGTGCCGTGCGCGCGCGCCAGGCAGTGATCGGTCAGCGGGCAGAGAGCGCACTGAGGCGACACCGGCGTGCAGACGCGCCTCCCCAACTCCATCAACCCTTCATTCCAGGCTCCGGCGCGCCCGGCGGGGATCAGCGCCTCGGTCAGCGCCCACAGCCTGCGCTGCGCTGCGCTCTGGCTCACGTCGTCGGGCAGGTCGAACAGGCGGGCCAGGATGCGGATCACGTTGCCGTCAAGAATCGGTGCGTCGGCCCCGAAGGCGAGGCTGGTGATGGCTCCGGCGGTGTAGCGCCCGATGCCGGGCAGTCGGCGCAGCGCAGCGGGGTCGGACGGCAACTGGCCGCCGTGCTCGGCGACGACGATCTGCGTGGCGCGGTGCAGGTTGCGCGCCCGGCTGTAGTAGCCGAGACCCTCCCACAGCTTGAGCACGTCGGCGAGCGGGGCAGCGGCCAGGGCGCTCACCGTCGGGAAGTGGGCCATGAAGCGCTTGAAGTAGGGGATCACCGTGGCGACCTGCGTTTGCTGGAGCATGATCTCGGAGACCCACACGGCATAGGGGTCTCTGCTGCGCCGCCAGGGGAGGTCCTCGCGATGCGCGGCGAACCAGGCGATCAGCGCGTCGTGCAGGGCTGAGTACTCGTCGGGGGCGCTGGTCATGGGCTGTCTCGTCGCAGGATGCTGTAGCGGTTCACGTCGCCGCTGTGCCCGTCGGCGCGGTAGGTGACCAGCTCGCGCAAGCCGGTCGCAGCGACGAGCGCGGCGTGCTCTTCGTCGTCCACGTGGTGGCAGTAGCGCGGGGCGCGCACCCCGCGCCTCCAATCGAGCAGGCAGTCGCCTGGCTCGGCGACCAGGTCGGGCGGCCAGGGCAAAATGCGCTGGCGGAAACGCTCGTACTCGTAGAAGCGCCAGGCGGCAAAAGCCAGCAGTCCGCCCGGCGCGACCCGCCCGGCCAGGGCGCGCATGAACGCACAGCGCCGCTCGCAGCCGGGGATGTGGTGCAGCATCCCAAAGAGAGCCACCAGATCATAGGCCCCTGCGGCGGGCGGCCCGGCCAGCACGTCGCGCTGTTCCAGGTGCGCATCGCGCCCGGCCAGCGCCGCGCGCGCCCGGTCAAGCAGGGCGGGGTTGCTATCCACCCCATGATAGGTTACGTTTGTGCCCAGATGCTCGAAAAGGAACAATCCGAAGCGACCGTTGCCGCAGGCCACATCCAGCACCGAGAGCGGGACCGCCAGGTAGGGCAGCAGGGCATCCCAGCCGGACCAGGGGGCGGCGCGAGTCTGGTCGAAATCGGCAGCCGTGATCTCGTAGAAGGCGCGATTGAGCGCGTTCAGACGCGCGATGGTGATGTCGTCCATGGGTGTGATCAATGAGGCCCGCGAGCAAGGCTGGCCTGGACTGTGAACGATGGGTAAGCGCTACCGGCCACCCGCCGACGTTGCTGAGTACCGTGAGTCGCTGCTGGCGATCTTACACGAGGTCGTGCAGGAACCCAACCTGACGACCCCTCGCCTGCTCCAGATTCTTAAGGGACACCCGAAGGACGGGCAGGGGCTGTTCAACAAGAACGACCTGATTCACGCCTACCGGACATTGGCCGGAGCGCATGGCCTGCCGCCCTACGACGTGGAGGTGCTCGCTCGCCTGCGCATGAAGCCGGTGCGCACCCTGTCGGGCGTGACGCCGGTCACGGTGCTGACCAAGCCCTACCCGTGCCCCGGCGAGTGCATCTTCTGCCCGAGCGATGTACGGATGCCCAAAAGCTACTTGGCCAGCGAGCCGGGCGCGCAGCGCGCCGGGCAGAATTTCTTCGACCCTTACCTGCAGGTCATGTCGCGGCTGGAGACGCTCTACGAGACCGGGCATCCGCTCGACAAGGTGGAGCTAATCATTCTGGGCGGCACCTGGTCGTTCTACCCGGAGACGTACCAGGTGTGGTTTGTCAAGCGCCTGTTCGACGCGCTGCACGATTTCGGCGCGGGCGTGGACCGGACGGACGAGGTGCGCGGCCTGCTACGCTCCGCCTCCCAACTTCACTCCGACCAGGTGACGCCGCCGGCGTTGCACGGGGCGGCACTGGAGCAGACGTACAACCAGGCGGTGCAGCAGATCTACCGCGCGGAAATGCAGCGCTCGCGCGAGCTGGCGCTGGTTGTAGCGCGTGGCGAGCGCCCGCGCACTGTCGTGGACGAATATGCTACCTGGGAAGAGCTGGCGGCGGCGCACCGCGAGAACGAGGTCGCGCCGATCCGCTGCGTGGGCCTGGTGGTGGAGACGCGCCCGGATCACATTGACGCGGCTGAAGTGATCCGTATGCGGCGGCTGGGCGCGACGAAGGTGCAGATCGGCGTACAGAGCCTGGACGACGCAGTGCTGGCGATGAACCGGCGCGGACACACCGTCGCCATGACGCGGCGAGCGATCCGGCTGCTGCGGCTGGCCGGGTTCAAGATTCACGCCCACTGGATGTCGAACCTGCACGGCTCGTCGCCGGAAGCGGACGTGGCGGACTACCGGCGGCTGTTCGCCGACCCGGACATCCGGCCCGACGAACTCAAGATTTACCCGTGCTCGCTGATTGAGAGCGCCGAGTTGATGCAGGTCTACCAGCGCGGCGAGTGGGCACCGTACAGCGAGGAAGTGCTGCTCGAGGTGTTGCTCGCCAGCTTCCTCAGCACGCCCGAATACTGTCGCCTGACGCGCGTGGTGCGCGACATCCCCTCTACTGATATCGTCGTGGGCGACATGAAGCCCAACTTCCGGCAGACGGTCGAGGCGGCGCTCAAAGAGCGCGGCCTGCGCAGCCCGGACATTCGCGGGCGCGAGATTCGCGGCAGGGCCGTAGCGCCCGGCGATTTGAGTCTGGATGAGCTGCATTACGCGACTGGTGTGGGCGAGGAGGTTTTCCTGCAGCTCATCACCGCCGAGCGGCGCATTGCCGCTTTTTTGCGGCTATCGCTGCCCCAGGCCGATCCCATCGTGCCGGAACTGGCGGGCGCGGCGATGATCCGCGAAGTGCATGTCTATGGGCAGGCGGTGGCTATCGGCGAGGCGGAGGACGGCAAGGCCCAACACAGCGGCCTGGGCACGCGCCTGATCGAGCGGGCGGCGGAGCTTGCCAGCGCGCGCGGCTACGCGCACCTGGCGGTGATTTCAGCGGTCGGCACGCGCGAGTATTACCGCAAGCGTGGCTTCAGCGATGGGGCGCTGTACCAGATACGCCCACTGACCTGACGCGCCCGACCGCGCAACCGAAGAGCATCTTTCGCGTAGTCATCAAGCAAAGACTTGCAAGCCACAACCGTTAGCTCATACCTCCAGGACGAACCTATGGCCGAACTCCAGCCCTCCAAGCCCGATAGTCTCCCCGCAGAGCGCCCGCCGGGTAAGGCCGCCCGACCCGCCGAGGTACCGCCGCGCCGCAAGCGCCGCCCCTCCAGCCCGCCGCCGCGCGGCTGCTGGAGCACGTGCGCCCTCTTCGCCGGGGCGTCGCTGCTGGTGCTGACGGTCGTGCTGGCCTGCATGGCGCTAGTGGTAACGGTCGGTGTGGCGGACTTCCTGGGAGACCCGGCGGACAACTTCCTGGCCATCTTCGGGTTCGATAGTAATGCCGAGCCGATGGTTGTGGACAGCCGGACGGTCGTGCTGGACATCCAGAAGCTCGCGTTGCTGGAGACAGTCCGCAGCGGCATTGTCATCACCAAGACAGTGGTGGATAGTGGGGCCGCGCCCGACGCAGAGATGAACGTCAGCTTTGTGGGGACGGTCAAGGCGGGGATTGACCTGGCGCAGATGGGCGAGGACGACATCGCCATCGGCACCGACGGGGTGCTGACCGTGATCCTGCCCCCGGCGCAGATCACCCATTGCGGCCTGGGCAAGCCCGAAGTGCATTCCTGGGATTGCCGGGGCTGGGCGGGTTTGCAGGATTGCGGCGGGCGCTTCCGGCGGATGCAGAGCGAAGCCTACGACCGCGCGATGGGCGACCTGCTCGAAACCGCCGCAACGCTTAATCTGCCAGGGCTGGCGACGCAGAACGCCCAGGCCACGCTGTTCGATCTGCTGCAGCGGCTCGGCTTCGAGCAGGTCGTGTTCCAGACAAACGCGGAGACGCTGCCCCCAGATTCCTCGTGCCTGCCGGGCTAGAACCGCCCGTTCCACGTCTCGGCGGCGTACTGCTCCTCCCGCAGTCGGGCGACCCTAGCGGTCTCTTCTGCAATCAGAGCGTCAACCTGTTCCAGCGCGAGATCGAAGACCTGGCGGAAGCTGGCGGCCATGACCTCTGCCGTTTCATCCCAGGAGACGATGCGTCCTAGTGCGCGCTCTAGCGTCGTGGCGCGCTCAGCGACGCGCGCTCGCACCCGGGCGCGCTGCTCGTCGCTGGCGAAGACCAGCGCGTCGCAGATGCGAGCGATGTCCCCGCCGAGCGGGAGCGTGCCGTGCTGAAGCACCGCGCCGAACTTGCGCACCTGGGCGCTGCCGATCAGCTTGCAGCCCTCCACGGTGATCTCATAATGACTGGGAATCTCGAAACAGACCGGTCCGCCGGACGCGCCGTGGCCATCAACGCGCTTGTCGGCTTCGGGCGCAATTCCCAGTGTCTGCAGGCCAGCGACCAGCGCCGTGCTGAGGCGGCGGTAGCTTTCCACGATGCCGCCAGCGACGACAGGGTCCTCGGCGGGCAGGGCAACGCTGTAGGTCAGTTCATCGGTGTGCAGGATGGCCCGCCCGCCGGTCATACGCCGGACGAGGTCCCAGCCGCGCGCTGCCAACCGCGCGCGATCCACGTCGGCGACGGGCTGCGTGTAGCCCAGCGATAGGCAGGGGGGAGTCCAGGCGAAGAAGCGCAGCGTGGGCGGGACGCGCCCGGCGGCGACGGCCTCCATGATCGCCTGGTCAATGGCCATGTTCAGGGGGCCGTCAACGGGCGGCGTGATCAGCAGCCGCCAGCGTGCTTGAGTCATCGCGAACCTTACTCCTCAGGCGGAATCTCATCGCCGAACAGCAGGATTGTAGCACACTGGTAGGAGATTGTGCTTTGGTCGTTTAACGCTACAATACCAGGTATGACCGCAGTGGAGCCACCTATCTCGCCTGAGGACCCGGCGAAGACGCAGCAGCACATGGTTGCCGTGCCTCCGCCCGATGCGGCGGGGGTACCGCCGCGCCCACCGAAGGCTGCGCCAGCCGCCGGGCACTGGTACAGCTTCCCCAGTCAGCCTCCGGCGATGCCCTCACCGGAACCGCTCGCTACCCCACTCTATGCGCGCGGGCGGGGCCGCAGCAAGACCGCCCGCGATCGCGTTCAGCGGCGCAAGGTGCGGCGCGAGCTTGGCGCGCCTGATGACTGGGCCTGGGTGATCATCGCTTCGGCGCTGCTGGGTCTGACCGTCATCATGAGCATGGTCGTGTTCTTCCTGCTGCAGGCGACACGCGAGGCGCAGGGGACGGTGGCAACCAGCGGGCCGCCGCAGGAGCCAACTTCGGTGCTGTATGGCCCTGGGGGAGTGCTGGCTTCGTCCGAAGAGGGTCTGGTGGGCGGGATGCTGGGCGATGGCCAGAGCATGATCATCCGCCCCTGGGACGGAAGAGACCGCTTCACCGTGCTGGTGATGGGTATGGACTGGCGTCCGGGCGAGTTTGGCGCGTCGGTGCGCACCGACACCATGATTCTGATCAGCCTGGACCCACGCACGAACACGGTGGGGATGCTCAGCATCCCGCGCGACCTGTATGTGGATGTGCCCGGTTATGGACCGCAGCGCATTAACGCGGCGTATAGCGCGGGTGAGCTGGAAGGCCCTGGCGGTGGGCCACGCCTGGCCATGCAGACCGTACAATACAACCTGGGCATCCGGGTGAATGAGTTTGTGCTGGTCAACTTCGACACCTTCATCCGGGTGATTGACCTGATCGGCGGAGTTAACGTCCAGGTCCCCTACGAGATCTATGATCCGCTGTATCCAGACATGAACTATGGGTACGATCCATTCTACATTGAAGCGGGCTGGCACCAGTTGGACGGCGCGACGGCTCTCAAGTATGCTCGCAGCCGCCATACCAGCGACGATATCGATCGCAGTCGCCGCCAGCAGCAGGTCATCTACGCTATTCGAGACAAGATCACGGCCTACAACATGATCCCTGAGCTGGCTGTTCAAGCGCCCGCGCTGTGGTCTGAATTGAGGGGCGGCATTGACACGGGCCTGGGGCTTGACCAGGTCTTGCAGTTGGCGTGGTGGGTCAAGGACATCCCGGCGGCGAATTACCGGAGTGCTGTGCTGGGGTGGGAATACGTCATCCCGACGAACTGGCAGGGCCAGGAGATTCTGGTCCCGAACCGGTCGAAGCTTGGGCCGCTGATGGCTGAGGTGTTCGGGTCTGATTACGGCCAGTAAGAGAGGTATCGCGTCACCTGGGAGGGAGCGCAGCCTCCCTCTTTTGCATGGGCACTGGGCAGCGCGGGTAAAGGGTTGTCTGGTGGGGCATCCCCCGGTCGGCATCCGGCATCCTTTCTACATCTGGAGTGGGCATCCGAATGAGAGCACTGCAGCAGATCGTCGCTGCGCTGCGCGCGAACAAGCGCGCCCTGGCGCAGCCCTACTATGTGCCTGGGCTGTGGGTAGATCACGAGCATCCGCCAGCCCAGGCCGTCAACCCCTATGATTTCTATGCCGAGAAGATCGCCGCGATCTGGGACCAGCCGGCGCAACCGCTGATTCAGAGCGCCGGCGGCGCGTGGACGCGCTACGCGATCGTCTACAACCTGTTTCCGCGTGTCAGTGCTGCGTTCGATCACGCCCAGGATGGTGCGCTGAGCATTGGCCCCTCGCCCGATGGGTGGCGCGAGACGGGGACGCTGCTCAAGAGCATCGCGCTGCTGCCCTACATTCGCAGCCTGGGGATCAACACAGTGCACCTGCTGCCGATCACGGCGGTGGGGCAGGATGGCAAGAAAGGCACCCTGGGATCGCCCTATGGCATCCGCGATCCGTATGCCCTGGACGAGAACCTGGACGAGCCGGCGCTGGCGCTGCCGGTGGATGTGCTGTTCGCCGGGTTTGTCGAGGCGGCGCATCACCTGGGAATGCGCGTGGTTATGGAGTTCGTCCTGCGTACCGCCTCCAAAGACGGGGCCTGGATCGGCGCGCATCCGGAGTGGTTCTACTGGATCCGCGAGGACGTGCCGGATCGCGCAATGGGCAGCGAGGCCCCAGATTCCTACGGCAACCCGATCTTCCCGCCGGAAGTGCTGGTCAAGATCAAGGAGAAGATCGCTCGTGGGGATTTCAGGGCGCTGCCGCCGCCTCCAAAGCGCTACCGGGCCATGTTCGCGCCCCCGCCTCGCCCTGACCAGGTGTGGATGGAGGACGGGCGTTGGGTGGGGCAGCTTGCCGACGGCACGCGCGTGCGCGTTCCCGGCGCGTTCACCGACTGGCCGCCCGATGACAACCAGCCACCCTGGACCGATGTCACGTACCTGCGCATGTACGATCACCCGGACTTCAACTATATCGCCTATAACACGCTGCGCATGTACGACGAGCGACTGGCCCGCCCGGAGAACGCCGTCACTCCGCTCTGGGATGCCGTCGCGGGCGTGATCCCGCACCACCAACGCGAGTTCGGCATTGACGGCGTGATGATTGACATGGGGCATGCGCTGCCAATGCCACTCAAGCAGCGCATCGTCGAGTCGGCGCGCGCAATTGACCCGGATTTCGCCTTCTGGGATGAGAACTTCGTCATCGGGCAGACGAGCGTGGACGAGGGGTACAACGCCGTGCTTGGCTATCTCGTCTTCGACTTCCACCAGCCCGAAAAACTGCGCGAGTTCCTGGGCAGGCTGGCCAGCGAGCGCCTGGCGCTGCCCTTCTTCGCCACAGCGGAAAGTCATAACACGCCGCGCGCCGCTGTCCAGCCCTACCCGCTCCAGTACGTGCACTACGCGCTGGCCTTCAGCATCCTGGTGCCGGGCATTCCCTTCATCCATAGCGGTTTCGAGCTGATGGAGACCAAGCCGATCAACACTGGGCTGGGCTTCACTGACGAGGTGATCCGCGAGCATCCCGCCGAGTCGCTACCGCTGTTCAGCGAGTGGGCGTTTGACTGGACGCGGCCCGGGAATCTTGTGGGCTCAGTGCGCTACGCGCTCAAGCTCCGCCAGCGGTATGCGGAACTGCTCAGCGATCCCGATCCAGGGACGGTCTTCGTCGGCTACAGCGATAATCCGGCGATGATCATCTTCGCCCGCCAGAACAGCACCGAGACCCTGGTCATCGCGGCCAGTGCCAGCTTTGCCACGCGCGAAGAGGGGCGGGCGTTCCTGCCCGTCTGCGAGTGCGATCTCGCACCGCTGTGGGGTACCGATGCTGTCCACCGGGGGCGCGGCGCGGTCCATTTCGACGTCAGTCTGGGCAACGGGCACATGCTCATTCTGGAGGGTGGGGAGGGTTTTCCGCGGCTGAACAAATGAGGGCCGGCTGGCGGAGCGGCGGGACATCTCTCAGAGATGCCCCGCCGTTGTGATGGCCCCGCCTGGGGTTAGTGGAGCGCAGCCCTGAGCAGGTTGCGGACATCTTGGTAGACGGTCTCAATGGGCCGGTTGGCGTCCAGCGAGCGAACCAGACCGGCGCGCTGGCGGTAGTAGGGCATGACGCTGGCCTCGACCTGGACGTGGTCGTTCAGGCGCTTCGCGATGACCTCTGGCCGGTCGTCGGCGCGACCTTCCTGGCGACCCATCAGGCGCTGGCGCGACACGCTCATCGGCAGTACGAAGTCCACGACCAGGTCAAGCTGGCCGCCCAGCTCATGCAGCAAATCGTCCAGGGCTTTGGCCTGGGCAGCGGTGCGCGGGAAGCCGTCGAAGATGGCGCCGGTCCGCACGTCCGGCTGGGCCAGGCGTTCGCGGACCATGCCGATGGTGATCTCGTCGGGGACCAGCGCCCCTTGGCTCATGAACTCCTGGGCCCGCAGCCCCAGCGGGGACTTCTCGCCGAGATGCTTGCGGAAGAGCTCGCCCGTCGAAATCTGCACCAGGCCGAGCTCGTCGGCCACCCGCTTGGCCTGAGTACCCTTGCCGCAGCCAGGCGGCCCAAAGAAGACCACGAATGTCGGTGCCATAAGAACTCCCTCAAGTGCGTGGTGACGAAGATCGCAGAGTGACTGACGGCACGATTGTACCTGGAGCTCCGCACCAGACAAACCGCGCTAGTACATCAGGGCGGAAATCGGTGCGCGGTTGGGCCTGATTGACCCCCTATCCCCCCGGCCCCCTTTCCCCGCTCGCGGAGAAAGGGGGAGCAGACTCAAGTCCCTCCCTGCTGGCGGGGAGGGATTTAGGGTGGGGTAGACCATCGAACAGCCACTGGTGGACTTCCGCCAACGTGCACTAGAGCAGCTTGAGC
>JBBIHG010000005.1:0-68597 GCA_037447125.1 Chloroflexota bacterium
CAGAACTGTGCTATCATGGGAACAGTGTTTATGGTCAGCTTGAGGAGGCCGTCATGTCCATGAAGCAACTTCCGTACGCGCTGCTCATCGTGGGGATCGTCCTCGTGCTGGGGACCATCCTGATTGACCCGATCCGGGGCTTTGAGATCTACCTGGCGACCAGCCAGATCATTGTGCTGGTCATCGGCGCGATCGTCGCCCTGCTCGGAGCATATCTCGCCTTCGTCCGCAAGCCCGCGCCCTGAATCCCTGATCTCCGCTCTCATCCCGCCCTGGCGCACATCTGACGGGACGCTTCCGCGCAGGAGCGTCCCGAATTTTGTGTGAAATCGGGCACACAGCGCCCCCCAAAACGGGACTACAATACAGGTACATGCGCGTCGAAAACACCTTGAGGAGAGTGCCATCATGAAGCATGTATGGGCGCTGCTGCTGATCGCGCTGCTGGCCAGCCTGTGGGGCGCAGGGACTGCCTCCGCTCAGGATGGCGACGAGCTGGTGGTCAATGGCGATTTCGCCGAAGGTGGGGCGGCGGCCCGCACTTGCTATCACGGGAAGATGCTGATGCCGCTAGCTTGCTGGCTGCAGCCATCGGGTTGGCAGCTCTCAGAGGCGCGAGAAGCGGTGGCCTTACGATTCAACAGCGACAGCCACCGCTGGCTCGCACAACGCACTTCAAGGAGACTTAGGTAACAGGCTCTACAATGCAATGCGTCTCAGGGTCGTAGGCGCAGAACGGCTCTTCGGCCAGGTAGTCCCCAACCACGCCATAGGCCCGCGCCCGACACCCGCTGCACAGCGTCTTGAACTGGCAGATGCCGCACTTGCCGCCCAGCAGGTCTGGATCGCGCATCTCGGCGAAGAGGGCGCTGTCCTGCCAGATCGCGCCGAACGGCTGCTGGCGGATATTGCCCGCCTCCACCGGGAGGTACCCACACGGGAAGACCTGCCCTCGGTGCGAGATGAAGCAGACGCCCGTCCCGGCCAGGCAGCCTTTGGTGGCAGCGTGCATCTGGCCATGAGGGTACCCGCTGACCTGGCGACCATGACTGGCTGGGAGAGCGCGGCGCCCGGCGACGCCTTCGCCCTCGGCGCGGCGCTGGCCGACCGGGCGCTCGCTCAGGGAGCGGACGCGCTGCTGGACGCCATACGCGGGGAGTTGCCAACATGACTCTGCGCCCATTGGAGGGGAAGCGCATTGTGGTGACGCGCCCGCTCGACGCCGCGGCGCCGTTCGCCGATCGGCTGCGCGAGCTGGGCGCGGAGCCGGTGCTGCTGCCGACGATCAGCATCCGCCCGCCGCAAGACACAGGGCCGTTAGACCGCGCCCTGGCACGCCTGGATCAATACGATTGGGTGGTCTTCAGCAGCGCGAACGCGGTCGAGCAGGTGTGGCAGCGCCTGGAAGCGCTCGCGCTCCGCCGGGAAGCTGAAGGCTGGCCGCCGATAGCAGCCATCGGCCCGGCGACGGCTGGCGCGCTGGCTAAACGCGAGTTGGCCCCGACGTTGGTGCCAGACCGCCACATGGCTGAAGCGCTGGCAAAGGCATTGATGGCGGCTGGCGATTTGCGCGGGAGGCGCGTCCTGCTGCCGCAGGGCAACCTGGCCCGCCCGGTACTCGCCGACTCGCTGCGCGCGGCAGGGGCGGCAGTTGACGCACCCATTGCCTATGAGAATGTGCACGCCGCCATTGATCCCGCGCTGCTGGCCCAGCCGATAAACGCCATAACCTTCACCAGCCCCTCAACGGCCCAGAACTTCGTCGCCCAATTCGACGATCTTGTAGGCGTCGCCGAAAACGCCCTAGTCGCCTGTATTGGCCCGATCACCGCCGACGCGGTGCGGGCCTGCGGGCTGCCCGTGCACGTTGTGGTTGAGCCACACACTGCGGAGGGTCTGATCGCCGCGCTGTGCACGGCCTTTGCGCGACAAGCCCCTGAAAGGAATTCAGCCTCATGAGCTTTCCCACGGTCCGGCTGCGGCGTCTGCGCGCCACCCCAACACTGCGCGCCCTAGTGCGCGAGACAACGCTCAGCCCGGCGCAGCTCATCTACCCGCTCTTCGTTGTTCACGGGCACGATGTGCACGAGGAGATCGCCTCCATGCCCGGCGTGTACCATCATTCCGCTGACCGGCTGGCACAGGAAATTGACGAGATTTCGGCGCTGGACATCCCCGCCGTAATCCTGTTTGGCATACCCGCCAGCAAAGACCCCGTCGGGCAGGAGAATTTCGCCGAAGAGGGTATCGTGCAGCAGGCGATCCGGGCGATCAAGGCGGCCAACCCGGATATACTGGTCATCACCGATGTCTGTCTGTGCGAGTACACCGATCATGGCCACTGCGGGATCGTGCGCGACGGCGAGATCCTCAACGACGAAACGCTCGCCATCCTGGGGCGAGTCGCCGTCTCGCACGCGCGGGCCGGCGCGGACGTGGTCGCACCGAGCGGCATGATGGACGGCATGGTGGGGGCCATCCGCGCCGCGCTGGACGGGGCGGGCTACGCCGGGACCAGCATCCTGTCATATGCCATCAAGTACGCCAGTGCCTTCTACGGCCCCTTCCGCGAGGCGGCGCATAGCACGCCGAGCTTCGGCGACCGCCGCACCTACCAGATGGATCCGGCCAACGTCCGTGAGGCCCTGCGCGAGGCCCAGCTTGACGTGGGCGAAGGCGCGGACATGCTCATGGTCAAGCCCGCGCTGGCTTATCTGGACATCATTCGCCGTGTACGGGATCGCTTCGACCTGCCCCTGGCGGCGTACAACGTCAGCGGTGAGTACAGCATGATCAAAGCGGCAGCAGCACACGGCTGGCTGGACGAGCGTCGCGCAGTGATCGAGATGCTGACGGCGCTGCGCCGTGCCGGGGCCGACCTGATCCTGACCTATCACGCCAAAGATGCAGCCCGGTGGCTGCACACGCTGGAGTAGGCCATGAGCGCTGAGTCGTCTCCTCGTCACCCCGATACAGCCGGTCGTCAGTGCGTGAAGTACACCTTCTATAAGCTGGACGCCGCCTTTCTGTGCCTGCCAGAAGACAAGCAGCGCGCGGCTAAGCTGGACTTCATTGACACGGTGCGCGGCTTCAATCGTCGCATGCTGCTGCGCTCGTATAGCCTGGTGGGGCTGCGCCGCGACGTAGACTTCCTGCTGTGGACAGTGGCCGAGGAGATGGAGCCATTCCAGCAGCTTGAAACCGCCATCCGCAGCACTGCGCTCGGCCCGTTCTTGACGGTGGCCCGCTCTTTCCTCTCCACGACCAAGCGCAGCATGTACGACATCAGCCTGCCGGAGGACGCGGGCGCTCCCAGCGGCGAGGAGCGCATCCGCATCGAGCCGGGCGACTCGCGCTACCTGTTCGTCTACCCGTTCATCAAGACCCGGCCCTGGTACACGCTCTCGCAAGAAGAACGCCAGGAGATGATCACCGAACACATTCGCGTTGGGCGCAACTACCCGGACATCCGCCTGAACACGACCTACTCCTACGGCATTGACGACCAGGAGTTCGTTGTCGCCTTCGAAGGCGACAATCCGCACGACTTTGTGGACCTGGTGGCCGACCTGCGCTTCACCAAGGCCAGTATGTACACCCTGGCCGACACGCCCATGCACATCTGCATCGCCATGTCGCTGCCCCAGGTCATGGACTCCATCGGCGGCGCGGTGGTGAGCGATCTAGTGGGTCTGGACGTGGTCGAGGTTGGCGGCTGGCTGCCCGTCGCCCGGACGGACGAGCTGCCCCCGGGCTCGTCGCGCTGTGTGACCTATGGCACGCAGCAGGTCGCGCTCTTCCGCGCGAATGGGCAAGTCTACGCGCTCAATAACCGTTGCCCGCACGCGCGCGGCCCGCTGTGCGAAGGAGCGCTGGTCATGGATGGCGACGGCCCCGCCGTCCGCTGCCCCTGGCACGAAGCGTACTTCAGCCTGGAGACGGGCAGCGTCCTGGCCGGCCCCTCGCCGCGCGGCGTCGAGACGTTCCACGTGCGCGTCGAGGATGGCACCATCTACATCGCCCGCACCGCAGAGGACACCCCATGAGCGATGGCCTCTTCCTGCGCGCTTGCCACCGTAAGCCGACCGGCACAACGCCGATCTGGCTCATGCGCCAGGCGGGGCGCTACATGCCTGAATACCGCGCCATCCGCGCGCGGCACAGTATGCTGGAGGCCATTCGCACGCCGGAGCTGGCCTGCGAGATCACGCTCCAGCCGGTGCGCGCCTTCGCCCTAGACGCCGCGATCATCTTTGCCGACATCCTGCCTATCCTGATTGGCATGGGGCTGAGCCTGGAGTTTGCCAAAGGTGAAGGCCCGGTTATCGCCAACCCGCTGCGCACGCCCGCCGACGCGGACGCGCTGCGCACGCCCCCCGCTGAGGAAAACCTGCCCTACACGCTCGAAGCGATCCGCCTGGTGCGCCGCGAGCTGGACGGGCGCATTCCCCTGATCGGCTTCTCTGGCGCGCCGTTCACGCTGGCCAGCTACGCCATCGAAGGCGGCGGCTCGAAGAATCATGTTCGCGTCAAGTCGTTCATGCTCTCCGAGCCGGGGGCCTGGGGCCGACTGATGGACAAGATGGCGGCGGTCGTGGGCGATTACTTGGTTGCACAAGCCGAAGCGGGAGCCCAGGCGCTGCAGATCTTTGATAGCTGGGCGGGTGTGCTCTCGCCCGCGGACTACCGCGCCTACGTTCTGCCCTACGCGCAGCGCACGGTCGCCCACGCCCGGAGCGCGGGCGTCCCCGTGATCTACTTCGGCACCGATCTTAATGGGATGCTGCCCTCTGTGCGCGAGACCGGGGCGGACGTGATCGGCGTGGACTGGCGTATCACCATTGACGACGCCTGGGCGCAGCTTGGCGACGGCGTCGCCGTGCAGGGCAACCTCGACCCGGTCGCCCTGTTCGCCCCTTGGCCCAAGGTGCAGCGCCAGGCCGACGACATTCTGACGCGCGTGGCGAAGCGCCCCGGACACATCTTCAACCTGGGGCATGGTCTTCTTCCTGAGACGCCGGTGGACAACGTCCGGCGTCTGGTGGATTACGTGCACGAGCGCAGCGCAGCGATGGAGGCGAGCTAGGTGAGCGTCGAGACGACTGGTGTGCTGCTCATGGCCTATGGCGGGCCGGACTCCCTCGATGACATCCCGGCCTTTCTGCTGGACATTCGCGGGGGGCGGCCGACATCCCAAGACCTGGTTGACGAAATCACCGAGAATTACCGCAAGATCGGCGGGTATTCGCCGCTGCTGGCGCTGACCGAGCGCCAGGCGGCGCTCGTCGAGGCCCGGCTGAACGCGACGGCCCGGCCCGGCCGGCGCTACAAGACCTACATCGGCATGCGCCACTGGACGCCCTGGATCGAAGACGCCGTGGAGCGGATGATCGCCGATGGCATCGGTCACGCCGTCGCCCTGGTGCTGGCCCCGCACTATTCGACTATGAGCACCGCCAGGTACTTCGCCAAGCTGGACAAGGCGCTGGCCGGGCGGGGCGACGCCTTCAGCTACACGCCGATCACCAGCTACCACGACCACCCGCGCTACATCCAGGCGCTGGCCGAGATGCCGGCGGACACGCTGGTGATCTTCAGCGCCCACAGCCTGCCCCAGCGCATCCTGGCCCAGGGCGACCCCTACGACGCCCAACTGCGCGAGACGGCGCGCCTGGTCGCTGCGCGGGTCGGCCTGCCCGCCGAGCGCTGGACGTTTTCGTATCAGAGCGCAGGGCGCACGCCTGAGCCATGGCTTGGCCCGCAGTTGGAGGAGTATGTCGTCACCCTGGCCCGCCAGGGACATCGGCATCTGCTCTCGGTGCCGGTGGGCTTCGTGGCCGATCATGTCGAGGTCTTGTTCGATATAGACATCAAGGCGCGCCATGCCGCCCAGGCGGCTGGAGCGCGTGCCCTCGCTCAACGACGATCCGCTTTTCATTGAGGCGCTGGCTGATTTAGTACAGCGAGCCAACGGAGGGCGCCCGTGATCTCCCATGTGGTCATCGCAGGAGGGGGCATCGCCGGGCTGGCGACGGCCTACGCCATGCGCCAGGCGGCGGGCGATCACGGCCTGCCGGTGAAGGTGACGTTGGTCGAGCGCGAATCCCGGTCCGGCGGGAAGATCGTCACGGATACGCCGTCCGGCTTCGTGATTGAGGGCGGCCCGGACTCGTTCATCACCCAGAAGCCGTGGGCGCTCCAGCTTTGCCATGAGCTGGGGCTGGCCGAGCGGCTGGTGGGCACCAATGATGCTCAGCGCGCCGTCTACGTCCTGCGCGGCGGAAAGCTGCGTAGGATGCCCGACGGCATGCTGCTGATCATCCCCACCCGCCTCTTGCCTTTCGTGACATCGGACTTGATCTCGTGGCCCGGCAAGCTGCGCATGGGCCTCGATCTTTTCATCAAGCCGCGCCGCGACGACTCCGACGAGAGCCTGGCGAGCTTCATCCGGCGGCGGCTGGGCCAGGAGGCGCTGGAGGTGTTGGCCGAGCCGATGATGGCGGGCATCCACGTCTCCGACGCCGAGACGCTCAGCTTGCAGGCGACCTTCCCGCGCTTTGTGGACATCGAGCGCAAGTATGGCAGTCTGACGCGGGGCATGATTGCCGCGCGCCGGGCCAGCGCCGCCCACGCCAACGGCAGCGGCGCCGCCAAGACGACGATGTTCATGACGCTGCAAGGGGGGTTGCAGGAGCTGGTCAGCGCGTTGGAGCGCTCGATCAGCGGTGAGGTCCGCCTCAACAGCGGCGTCGCCGGGCGGCAGCCGCTGCCGGGCGGCGGGTATCGTCTGACGCTGGAGGATGGGGCGGCGCTCGACGCGGATGCGGTTATCCTGGCCACGCCCGCTTTCGTCAGCGCCGGTCTGCTGCGCGATCTGTCGCCGCAACTTGCCGCCAGGCTGGACGCGATTCGCTACGTCTCGACGGCGACGGTGTCGCTGGGCTACGACGCCCGCGATTTCGGGCACCCACTCGACGGCTTCGGCTTCGTCGTCCCGCGCAACGAGCCATCCCGTCTGCTGGCCTGCACTTGGACGAGCACCAAGTTCCCGCAGCGCGCCGCGCCAGGGACGGTGCTGCTGCGCGTTTTTGTCGGCGGGCCGCACCGCGAGGAGCTGGCCGAGATGGACGAGGACGCTCTGATCGGGCTGGTGCGCCAGGAATTGCGCAGTATTTTGGGCGTCAGCGCCGTGCCCCAGGTGGCGCGCGTGTATCGCTGGCGGCGCGGCAACCCGCAGTACGACGTGGGGCACCTCGACCGCGTGACCGAGATCGAAGGGCTGTGCCCGCCGGGCTTGTACCTGACCGGCAGCGCCTATCGCGGCGTTGGCATCCCGGATTGCGTGCTGCAGGGCCGCGACACCGCTCGCGAGGTCGCCCTCTATCTGGCCCAGTTGGCGCCCGTCGCACGCTGAGCCGCGGGCGCGGCAGCGAAGGAGCATCCTGGTGAGAACCGAGAGATCGAGCCAGCTTTACCAGCAGGCGGTGCGCCTGATGCCGGGCGGTGTGAACTCCCCCGTGCGCGCCTTTTGCGGCGTGGGCGGCAGCCCGCTGTTTGTCGTTCGCGGCGAAGGCGCCTATCTATTTGACGCCGACGGCAACCGCTATGTGGACTTCGTCTTGAGTTGGGGCCCGCTGATCCTAGGCCACGCGCACCCGACCGTGGTGGAGGCCATTCAGCAGCAGGCGGCGCGCGGCACGAGCTTCGGCGCGCCCACCGAGGCGGAGATCGCGCTGGCCCAGGCCGTGGTAGATTTGGTGCCGTCGGTGGAGATGGTGCGCTTCGTCAACTCCGGCACCGAGGCGACGATGTCCGCCCTACGGCTGGCGCGCGCCTACACGGGCCGGAGCAAGATCGTCAAGTTTGAGGGCTGCTATCACGGGCACGCCGACATGCTGCTGGTCCAGGCCGGCTCAGGCGTGGCGACGCTCGGCCTGCCCGACAGCCCCGGCGTGCCGCCCGGCGCCACGCGGGACACGCTCTCCGCCCCTTACAACGATCTGGACGCGGTGCGCGTGCTGTTCGAGCAGTTCCCTGGTGAGATCGCCGCCGTGATCGTCGAGCCAGTGGCCGGCAACATGGGCGTTGTGCCGCCCGCAGATGGATTTCTGCAGGGCCTGCGCGACCTGACGGCGGCGCATGGCGCGCTGCTGATCTTCGACGAGGTGATGACCGGTTTTCGTGTGGCGCTGGGCGGCGCACAGGCCGCGTATGGCGTGTTGCCCGACCTGACTGCGCTGGGCAAGGTGATCGGCGGGGGTCTGCCGGTTGGCGCCTACGGCGGGCGACGCGAGATCATGGAGCAGGTCGCGCCTGCGGGACCTGTGTACCAGGCGGGAACACTCTCCGGCAATCCGCTGGCCATGGCCGCGTTGCAGTCCCGGTGAGACACTGCGCTCGCGCCGCGCCGCTCCTTGCGCTATAACCATCAGCAACAACACCGTTGACACTGCCCGATGCGCCAGCATCAGACAGGGGAGTGAATAGGTGTGCATACGATCCTCAGCTTTCTAATCGGCCCCCCGCTCCCCACGCAGCGGCTCGCCGGCGAGCGCCTGAACAAGATACGCGCGTTGGCCGCATTTTCGCCCGACGCGCTGTCATCTATTGCCTATGCCAATCAGGAGATCTTCCTGGGACTGGCTGTTGCCGGCGCGGCAGGGCTGGCGTACTCTCTGCCCATCAGCCTGGTGATAGTTGGCATTCTGGCGGCGGTAGCCCTCTCCTATGCCCAGACGCTGCCCGCGTATCCGGGCGGCGGCGGATCCTATACGGTGGCCCGCGCCAACCTCGGAGTGTGGGTTGGTCTGCTGGCGGCATCGTGTTTGCTCATTGACTACGTGCTGACTGCCGCCGTCAGCCTGACGGCGGGAGTGGCTGCCATCGCCTCGGCCTTTCCCGCGCTGTGGCCCTACCGGATTGAGGTGGCGCTTGCGTTCCTCGTCCTGATCACGCTGGCGAACCTGCGCGGTCTGCGCGAGTCGGGCACGCTGATGGCCATCCCCGTCTACTTCTTCCTCGCCTCCTATCTGGCGATGCTGGCAGTGGGCCTGGTCAAGGCGCTGCTTGGCTCTCCAGGATCGTTTGACGCGACGGCGCCCGCCCCCACCGAGCCGCTGACGACCTGGCTGGTGCTCCACGCGCTGGCGGCGGGTTGCACGGCGCTGACGGGCATTGAGGCGATCAGCAACGGCGTGCCCGTCTTCAGCCCACCTGAAGCAAGAAACGCGACGCGGACTCTGGTGGTCATGGCCCTGTTGATGGGCACGTTGTTCATGGGGAGCATTGGGCTGACCCAGTACTTCGCGGTCGTCGCCGGGCCAGACGAGACGATTCTCTCGGCGCTGGTCCGCCGTGTGCTGGGGACGAACATCCTGTACGTAGTCGTCCAGACGGCCACACTGCTGATCCTGGTGGTGGCGGCGAATACCAGTTTCGCCGGTTTTCCGCGGCTGGCGTCGATTCTGGCCCAGGACGGCTACGCGCCCCGCCAGTTGTCGTTCCTGGGCGACCGGCTGGTGTTCTCCAATGGAATGCTGCTGCTCGCCCTCCTGACAGGCGTCCTGATCGTAGCCTTCAATGGTGATACCCATGCGCTCATCCCTCTCTTCGCCGTAGGCGTGTTTCTTGCTTTCACGCTGTCTCAAGCAGGGATGGTCGTGCACTGGCTGGAGGCACGCGGGCCGGCGTGGAAGCCGAAGGCGGCCATCAACGGCATCGGCGCGCTGGCCACGACCATGACGCTGGGCGTAGTGCTGATCAGCAAGTTCGCCGAGGGCGCCTGGCTGGTGGTGCTGCTGATCCCTTTGCTGCTGCTGGCTTTCCACACAGTCAAGGAGCACTATCGTGAGGTGGCTCGCGAGCTGACGCTGCGCAATGCCGTGCCTGAAGAGGAGACACCGCTCCGATCACCGCGCGTTGTGCTGCCCATCTCCGGTGTCCATCGCGGGGTCGTTGAGGCGCTGCGCTATGCCCGCTCCATCTCGGACCGGGTGACGGCGGTCTATGTGGAGATCAACCCCGGCGACGCCGACCGCATCCGTCAGCAGTGGGCCAGGTGGGGCCAGGGCGTCCCGCTGGTCGTTGTGCCCTCGCCGTACCGCTCGATTGTAGGGCCGCTGCTGGAGTACCTGGACCGGCTGGATGCCGAAAGCGGCGACGGTCAGCTTGCCTCGATCCTGCTGCCGGAGTTCGTGCCGGCCCGGTGGTGGCAACATCTGCTGCATAACCAGACCGCGTGGCTGCTCAAGCTGGCGCTGCTCTACCGCCGGCGCAGACTTGGCAAGGTGCGGGCAATCATTGACATTCCCTGGTACCTGCGCGAGTGAACGGTGGTGCCTTCCCCTACCCAAAGACTCTCCTGGCAGAAGACCAGCGGCGCATTCCTGCCACAAGCCTGTGCAAAACTGACAAGATAGGTTGCGTAATTGCCCTAGACATACTATGATTTGAAGCATACCAGATCGGTCAATTCGGACAGCTTCCCAGAGCCGCCAGATGCTCAGTCAGCCCATCGTCACACCTCAGGTCATGTGTAAAGCACTAAACGGTTAAGTACTGGTCAGTTGTCTTGTGTTGCTGTTCGCTGCACACCGTGTCATGCAGCGAGCAACCACTTCAAGGAGGGAACTATGCGCCGCTTCTTAGTCTTGTTGCTGGTCGTCAGCCTGAGCATAACCTTTGTGGGTGCTGCCAGCGCTCAGGGAGACGAGAAGGTTCTGGTGGTTGGCCTTTCCGAGGACTACAAGTCGCTCGACCCCAGCCGGGCCTATGAGCCGGGCGGATCGCTAATCCACCATTCGGTATACGACACCCTGGTTACATTCCCGCCCGACTCGGTGAGCGAGATTCTGCCCAACCTGGCCGCAAGCTGGGATATTTCTGACGACGGGCTGGTCTACACGTTCACCCTGCGCGACGACGTGGTCTTCTCCAACGGCGATCCGCTGACCGCTGACGACGTGGTCTTCAGCTTCAACCGTATGAAGAACCTGAAGGACAATCCGTCCTTTCTGGCCGACACCATCGCCAGCGTCGAGGCAGCCGATGACCTGACTGTCGTCATGACGCTCACCCAGCCGAACCCGGCCATCCTGGCCACGCTGATCTTTGACGCTTTTTCGGTGATCAACGCCGATGTGGTGCGGGCGCAGGGTGGCACTGATGCTGCTGATGCCGCGCAGACAGATACGGCTGAGCAGTGGCTGAGGTCCAACTCAGCCGGCACGGGGCCGTACATGGTCGAGAGCTATGAGCCGACCGTGCAGACGGTGCTGGTGCGCAACCCAAATTACTGGGGCGAGCCGGCCTACTTCGACCGCATCATCATCCGCAATCTGCCGGAAACCGCGACGCAGAAGCTGGCCTTGGAAGCGGGCGACATTGACATCGCTATGGATGTCATCGCCGACCAGGTGCCGTCGTTCGAAGCGAATCCGAATATCCAGGTCTTCTCCACGCAGAGCGACACGCTCATCTTCCTGCTGTGCAACCAGGACCCGGCGATTGGCGGGCCGGTCAGCAATCCGTTGGTACAGCGGGCCATCCGCTATGCCATGAACTACAACGAACTGCGCTTCCTCAGTGGCAAGGGCGCCAACACCCCGGCGGCGATGGTGCCCATTGGCTTCGCTGGCGCGCTGGACCCGTCTGAGGGCCTGACCCGCGATCTCGACATGGCGCGCAATCTCCTGGCCGAGGCCGGTTACCCCGAGGGGTTCGAGATTAACCTCGAGTACCCGGACTGGAACTACATCGGCACCGACTTTGGCATCGTCGCCCAGAAGGTTCAGGCAGACCTGGCCGAAGTGGGCATCAAGGCGAACCTGGTTCCGCAGGAATTCCAGGTGTCGCTCGACGCTTACCGCAGCGGGCGACAGGGCTTCAGCCTGTGGCTGTGGAACCCGGACTACCAGGATACGCTGAACTACGCCGAGTTCCTGCCCGCAGGCAAAGTCGGCAACCGGGCCAACTGGACGGACGCCAACGCCGATCCGGAGATTCTGGCCCTGCGCGACGCCGTGAAAGTTGAGACTGACGCAGCCAGGCGCAGCGAGCTGTTCCGCGAGATTCAGTTCTACGAGATGGAGAGCGGGCCGTTCGTGCCCCTGTTCCAGCCCGGCGTTCACTTCGCCTTCCGCAGCGATCTACAGGGCTTCAACTACAACGGCCAGTGGCGCGTTGACCTGACACTGCTGCACCGCTAGGTCAGTAGAGTAGCCTGTGGGCGGCGGGATTTCGTGGCCGGGATCCCGCCGCCTGGTTCTGTATCGTCTCGGGGGCTTATGTCGCTGCACCAGTTCCTGGCTCGTCGTCTGCTGTTGATGATCCCCCTGCTCCTCGGCATCTCGCTGGTGGCCTTCATCATCTCTAATGCCATCCCCGCCGACCCTACAGCGGCCAACCTTGGCGACAGCGCCGCCGGCGATCCGGAGATCGTGGCGGCATTCCGCGAGAAATGGGGCCTGGACGAGCCGCTGCACGTCCAATACCTGACTTACCTCTCGAATCTGCTCCAGGGCGATATGGGCACCTCCATCCGCAGCCGCCAACCGGTCAGCGAAGAGCTGGGCCGCTTTCTGCCCGCTACCATCGAGCTGGCAACCTTCGGCATCCTGGTCAGTCTGCTGGTGGGGGTCATCTTCGGCATCATCTCCGCGGTGTGGCGCAACCGTCCAATTGATTTCACTGTGCGCATCCTCTCCCTCATCGGCGTGAGTGCGCCGGTGTTTTGGCTGGCCCTGATCGGGCTGATTGTCTTGTACCTGCGCCTGGACTTGGTGCCAGGGCCGGGCCGGCTGGACGCCAGAGTGAGACCACCCCCCGGTGTCACTGGCCTCTACACCGTTGACAGCCTGCTGGCGGGGGACTGGCGCACCTTTCGCAATGCGCTGGAGCACCTCATTCTGCCTTCCCTGGTGCTGGGAGCTTACTCCGCGGGGCTGATCACCCGTATCACACGGTCGTCCATGCTCGAAGTGCTGTCCATGGACTACATGACCACGGCGCGCAGCAAAGGCCTGCGCGAGCGGACGGTGATCACCCGGCACGCGCTTCGCAACGCTCTGATGCCGGTCGTGACCATCATCGGACTGTCCTACGGGAACCTGCTGTCGGGCGCCGTGCTCACCGAGACCATCTTCGCCTGGGAAGGGATCGGGCGCTATGCCTACAACGCCGCCCGCACGCTCGATTTTCCCGTCCTCATGGGCGTGAGCATGTTGATCGCAGTCATCTTTGTGCTGATGAATCTGATCGTGGATGTGCTGTACTACTGGCTTGACCCGAGGCTGCGACAGGCATGAGACTGTCAACCAGCAAACAGCGTATGCTCCGCAACCGGGCCCGGCAGAATCCGCTCATGGTAGCCGGCCTGGTGGTCTGCCTAGCCTGGGTGCTGATCTCACTGGGCGCGGACCAGATTGCCCCCGCCGATCCACTGCGGCAGAACGTGATGGAGCGGCTGCAAGGGCCCAGCGCGCGCCACCCCTTTGGCACTGACCAGCTTGGCCGTGACGTGCTGTCGCGCGTGCTGTATGGGGGACGTATGTCGCTGCCGGCGGGGCTGCTGGTGATCGTCAGCGCCACTGTCATAGGTACGGTGTTTGGCGCCCTGGCTGGCTATGTGGGTGGCCTGTGGGACGAACTGCTGATGCGCTTCACCGAGATATTCATGGCCTTCCCGATCATCATCCTGGCGATGGCCATCGCGGCGGCGCTGGGGCCAAGCGTGAACAACGCCGTCATCGCCATGAGCATTGTGTGGTGGCCGAATTACGCGCGCGTGGTGCGCAGCCTGGTGATCAGCGTCAAGTCCAACGAGTACGTCACCTCTGCGCGCGCCATTGGTGCATCGCCGGCGCGCATTCTCTTCTTCACCGTCCTGCCCAACTGTCTCGCTCCGGCGGTGGTCATGGCCACGCTGGACATCGGCAATGCCATCCTGATTTTCGCCGGGTTGAGCTTCCTGGGGCTGGGACCGGAGCCTTCGGCGCCGGAGTGGGGGCGCATGGTCTCCGACGGGATCGATCATTACGATCACTGGTGGCTCAGCACGTTTCCAGGGATCGCCATCTTCACCGTGGTCATGGCACTCAACTTCGTCGGCGATGGGCTGCGCGATCTGACCGACCCGCGCACGCGCAAAGCGATCCGCTAGCCCCGGCGACCGTCGCGATCACTGAACTCCTAGAGTCTCCCTTGCGTCAAGTGGCCCGGCACCTGGATCATGGCGCAGCCCGCTCAGCGTAACATCTGCTCGACTTCGGCCCGCGTGGGCAGGCCACCGCGCGCCCCGCGGTGCTGCACCTTGATCGCCGCGGCAGCGTTGGCGAAAGCCAGCGCCTCTTGCAGCGCCGCGCCATCCAGCCGGGCAGCCAGCAGCGCCGCGTGAAAACAGTCGCCCGCGCCCGTCGTGTCGAGGGCCGGGACGTCCAGCGCTGGCTTGAAGGCTGGCTGGCCTATGCCGCCTTCGATCCCGTAAGCGCCCCGGCTGCCGGCTGTCATGACGATCCACTGGCGCGGCCTGGCCAGGTCGCCGAGCGTGTGCAATCCCCGATCGGCCAGGGTGCGCTCGCTGATGAAGGCCACGTCCGCCATCAGCAGCAGGCCGCACAGCTCATCGCCGCTCAGCCCAAGAGCGCTCTCGACATCCAGTGCCAGCAGCGCGCCGCACTGCCGCGCTGTGTCGTGCAGCACCCGGCACCACGCCGGGTCGCGCGGGAACGAGTAGATCAGGCGGGCGCGGGCGGCGCACTGAAGCTGCTCGCCGGATAGGGGGAGATGGTAGAGCGGAGACGAGGGCAGCAGAATGGCCCGCCCCCCGCCCCGCTCGGTGATGACCACGGTGAAGGGCGTCCGCTCGCCGCGCACGCGCACCAGTCCTGCCGGATTCACGCCCCAGGCGACGAAGTCCGCGACCAGCATGTCGCCCTCGTCATCGTCACCCACCCAGCCGACATAGCCCGCCCGCAGGCCCAGGCGGGCGGCGGCGCAGGTCGCATTGGCGATGAACCCGCCGGGCAGCTTGCCGATCAGTTCCGCCGGATACTTCTCGTCGGCGATGGGCAGGCGGTCCACGCTCAGCACCAGGTCATAGGCCAGCCCGCCCACCCCGATCCAGTCGAAGTCGAACGCCATCGTCGCGCCGCGCCTTCGCTCGCGGTGTCCGGCGGCTCTACGCCCCCGCCGTTTTGTAAAGCAGCTCTTTCCAGCGGCGGGCGTCTATCTCCCAGCACACCGTGATATGTGGTACACCCCGCTTGACCAATGGCTGCCACATCTCGACATTGGCCGTGTCATAAGGCGTCACGTTCAGTTGATCGACGACCGTCATGCCGCGCGTGTACGTCCCGTCGCACTCCACCTCGACGTAGTGCTTGCTCTGGCGGGTACAGATCGTCGGGTCAATGGCAATGGCCATCGCCACCGGATCGGGCAGACCCAGGCCGGGATCGCCGAGCCAGTTGCGATTGGCTTCCAGGGCGGAGAAGTTGCAGTCCACCACGAAGTGGGCGAGCGGCGTGTTGATCGTCTCCTTAAGGTAGCGCATCTCTTCATCGCTCAGGTTCGCCTCGCCGCGGCACAGTTCCCAGCCGACCATCTCGATGGGCAGGCCGGAGCGGAAGCAGATGCGCGCCGCCTCTGGATCGCACCAGATGTTGTACTCGGCGGCGGGCGTGATGTTGCCGACCACATTGGCCGCCCCGCCCATGACCACGCAGCGGCTGACGTTCGGCACGATCTCCGGTGCCTGGCTGACGGCCAGCGCGACGTTCGTCATAGGGCCGAGCGTGACCAGGATGATGCCAGGGTTGGCCTTAATCGTCTCGATCAGCACTTCCACAGCATGCCCCTCGGCAGGGAGTGTGGCGGCCCTGTAATTCATGCCGCCCATGCCGTCTGGCCCGTGGAAGAAATAGGCGCGGTAGATGTCGCGCAGCAGCGGCTGATCGGCGCCGTGATAGACGGGCACCTGCTTGCCGCATAGCTCGACGGTATAGCGGGCGTTGATGCTGCCCTGACCCACCGGCATGTTGCCGGCCACGATGGTGATGGCCTCGACCTCAACATCCGGCGTCTGCAACGCCATCATGATGGCGACGGCGTCGTCAGAAGCGGTGTCGGTGTCAATGATCATCTTGCGGGTCATGCGCTTGTCTCCCTCAGTCTGTGCGCTCTTTCTGGCTCTCATACCCCTGTTGCCCGCTACTGGGTCAGCCGGGCCAGTTCCAGGTCCACCAGCCGCGTCCCGTCCACCTCGACGCAGCAGGTGACCAGAGGACGTCCCTCCCACGGCGGCAGCGGGCGCTCACCATTGCCCGGCCAGGTCTTGCCCCGGCTGATGCCCTGCGTCTCGACGCGCAGCGGCCAGCGCTCGGTTCTGAACAGCGTCGGGTCGAGCAGATAGGCGATAGCCGACGAGTCATGCACATAGATGCCCTGGATGCCATAGGAGCTTTCGAAGTAGCGCCGGTAGTGGGGCACGATGCGCGCGATATGCCGGGCCACGGGATCGTCCGCCGCCGCATACCGATCCAGATGATCGGCCCTCATGTTGATGCGGTGCGTCACGTCCAGCCCGACCATGGTCACCGACCAGCTCGCGCCCAAGACCACGTCCGCCGCTTCGGGATCGTTGTGGATGTTGGCTTCGGCGGCGGGCGTCGCGTTGCCCGGCGCGAGCGCGTTGCCGCCCATCAACACGACTTCGCGCACGGCGGTGGCGATGCGCGGCTCCAGGCGCAGGGCCAGGGCGATGTTGGTCAGCGGGCCGATGGGGACCAGGGTGATCTCGCCCGGCGCAGCCATGACCTGCTCGACGATGAACGAGGCGGCAGGCTGGGCGCACGGCACCCCCAGCGGAGGCGGCAAGTTGACGTTGCCCTGGCCGTCGTCGCCGTGCACGAATGGCACCGGCCCGCCGAACGGCCTCGCCAGGGGGTGATCGGCGCCCCTGGCCACGAGGATGTCGGCCCGGCCAACGATCTCCAGCAGGCGCAGGGCGTTGGTCGTCGCCAGGTCGGTGTGGACGTTGCCGAAGATGGTGGTCAGGCCGATCACCTCCAGCTCTGGCGAGCGCAGCGCGAAGAAGATCGCCATGGCATCGTCCACGCCGGGATCGGTGTCAATGATGATTTTGCGTGCCATGCGCTTCCTTCCTGGCCGGCGCCCGCCTCATCCCGCGATCACTTTCACCTCGACGCGCCGCTCGCGCGGCCCGTCAAACTCGCAGAACAGAATGCTCTGCGACCCGCCCAGCCGCAGATCGCCGTCCTCCACGGCCAGCAGGATGCTGTGCCCAACCAGCGCCGCCTTGATGTGCCCAGCCGCGTCGGCGGGCGTGTCGTACTGGTGCTTGAAGTCCACCCGCGTGGGCACCAGCCGACGCAGATCGTCCACGATATCCTGCGGCGTGGTCGGGTCCAGCGCGGAGTTGATCATCACGCCGGCGGTGGTGTGCGGCGCGATCACCGCGCACAGTCCCGCTGCGATGCCGGCGGCGCGCACTGCGTCCCGAACCAGCCCGGTGATATCTACCAGCGCATCGCCCGGCGGCGTCTTGATGGCAAGGGTGCTCAGCATCGGTACGCTATCCTGTCTCCCGCCTGCTCCAGAATCGCCAGCACGTCCGCGCAGGAAGGAGCGTTGCGCCCTGCGCCCATTCGCTGCACGGCAGCCGCGCCCATCGCGTTGGCCAGCCGCCCGCACGCCCAGGGCGATAGTCCGCTCAGGTGCCCGGCCATAAAGGCCGCGTCGAAGCAATCCCCCGCGCCCACTGTGTCCACCACCGGCACGGTGAAGCCAGGTACCTGCTGCTCGCTGCCCGGCGTGATCACCGTACAGCCCGCCGGCCCTTGCTTGATGACCAGCATATGCGGCCCTGACGCCAGCAGGTGCTCGTACGCGGCGCGACCAGCTAACCCACCGCTGACCAGCGGCACTTCGTCCTCAGTCATCAGGATGAGCGCGGCGCGCTCGACCACCCAGGGAATGTGTTCGGGCGCGACAAAGGCCATGAACGGCCCGACATCGAGATAGATGGGGACGCCGGACGCCGCAGCCCGCTCCATCGCCCTGAGGGCCAGGGGCACAATGCGCCGCTCCGATAGCGTGTAGCCCTGGACGAAGAGCGCCGCGGAGGCCGCGATCAGCGCGTCGAGGCCGGCCGGGTAAGGCACCTCTGGCCCCTGCCCGTAATTGCCGATGAAAGTGTGCTCGCCGGACTGCTGGTCGGTGAGCACGATCACCAACGTCGTCGTAGAGCCAGGCACGGTAACCACGCCCGTCGTGTCAACGCCCTCCGCTCGCAGCGCTTCCAGGATGTGCACCCCGAAGGCGTCCACCCCCACCGTGCCCGCCGCCGCCACGTCCAGCCCCATGCGCCGCGCCGCGATCATGACGTTGCCCGCGCCGCCTGGCTCCACGCGCCGCATCCCAGGGTCCTGGTGCTGGCCAGGAAGAACGGGCAGGCGCACCGGCAGGATCACGTCCAGCACCAGATCGCCGACCGAAACGATGCGCCGGCTCATGCGCTCGCCCCGTCAATCAGCGCGCAGAGGCCGTCGGCCAGCCCGCGCACGTCATACCGGGCGAAGACCTCGTCAGCATCAAGCCGGGCCAGGATCGCCGGGTCAAACGCGCCGATCCCGGCATAGGCCCCGGCGATGGCGCAGGCGATGGCACCCACCGTGTCAGCGTCGCCCGACAGGTTGGCGGCATAGATCGCCGTCTGCTGGGGGTCGCCGCCGGCCATGGCCAGCACACCAAACGCGGCCCCCACCGTCTCCGGCACGGAGAGCGACGTGCCGATCACATGGTACAGCTCGCGCAGCCGCGCCAACGCATCGCCCGGCCCGCGCGCGATGGCGACCGCCATCTGAATGCGCCGGGCGACCGATGGGCCGAGCCAGGGTCTCCCGCGCTGACGTCCTAACTCCGCGCCGAGCACGCCCGCGCTGATCACGCTCTCCAACGATGCGCCCTCGGTCATGGCGATGGCGATCGCCGCTGCTACGGCGCACGCACCAGAGATGGCCACGTTCGTGTTGTGGGTGGGGATGCACACGACCGCCGCGTCCGCGATGGCGCCCATCGGGTCACCGGGATGCAGCAGCCCCACCGGCGAGATGCGCATCGCCGCGCCGTTGGTATCGCCCCATAGGCCGGTCGTATGCGGGTCCTCGCCGCGCTTGAGCGCCTGGACACCGCGCCGGGTGCTCGGCCCGACATAGGGCGACGAGTCGCCGCCCACCCGGTCGTACCAGGTGATGATGGCCTCCACCGCCGCCTCGAGCGAGACCCCGCCGTGGGCAATGAAGGCACGCGCCAGCGAGAACGCCTGCTCCGAGTCGTCGGTGATGCGCCCGGCGGGCAGCCCAAAGTGAACCGGATGATCCGCCGGAGCGGGCAGCAGGCTGGTAATCCAGCCACCGTAGGCGGCCCAGGTGTAATCGATGTCGAAGTAGGCGGGCATGCCCCAGGCATCACCCAGCGCCTGGCCATACAGCCCGCCGAACACTCTGTCTTTCAGCGGCATGTCAGCTCCTTGCTGTCAGGTATGCAGGTGACACCATCCGCAGGCTCCAGCGAAGTTCCGGCGCGTCAAAACGGGCCGCGCATGGTGCGGTGAAGCGGTGCGGAATTGGCCCTGCCGGGCCAGGCACCGGCTTTGCTCACCAGGCGCGGCGCAGCAACCCATCAGGCTGCAACAGCAGCCCGGCGGTGATTCCGGAACAGGTACCGCCCGCCCAGCCGCAGCCAGATGACCACGCCGGCCAGCAGCCCCAGCGCAAACCCTAATGGCAGCGAAGCGTTGGACAGCGCGCTGGTCTCCAGGTAGAGCATGAGCAGCAATCCCAGGTAGAGCCACAACGACAGGATCGACGCTGCGGCGCTGTAGTGGACATGCCGCCCGATGCGCTCGACTTGCAGCGTGAAGGGCAGGTTTATGACAATGAGCAACAGCGACACCAGACCAACCATCACCGCGAGCACCAGCGCGTCTCCTGCCCCCTTGAACCCTTGCGGAGCCGAGAACATGCTCAGGCTGATGATGATGCCGAGCACGGCCACCATGGCCAGGAACATGTGCAGCACGCTCAGGCGCTGGATCGCTTTCCAGAAGGCCGCATCGAAGCCCTCGCCCTGTGCCGAGCGCAGCGTGCGCACGCGCACGGTGAGCTGGTGTTGTAGGGCATAAATCACCAGCGCCATGACGGTGGCGATGTAGGGCAGCATTTGCGGAAGCTGTGACGGTATCTCCAGCGAGCCGACCCGCACCGACAGCGCGTCAAAGAAGCCGAAGATGAGCGCCGCGAAGCCGGTGCCCACCGGATGCCCGCCGCCCAGATAGGGCGTGGCCAGGGCGATGAAGCCGCGCCCTGCCGACATATTGGCCTGGAAGAACGTCAGGTAGCCCATGCTCAGATGAATGCCACCCAGCGCCGCCAGGGTGCCGCTCAGCATCAGAGCCAAGTAGCGGGTGCGCTGGACGCGAATGCCAACCGAGGCCGCGGCCTCTGGGTTCTGGCCGACGGCGCGCAGGTGCATCCCGAAGGGCGTGCGATACATCAGGTACCACACCAGAATGACCGCGATGAAAGCAATCCATGTCATCACGCTCTGGTTATCGAAGATCCTGAAGAAGAACGCCACCACCGGAATGTCGCCCAGAAAATCTGGCAGTTGGATGAACGGTATGCGCAGGCTGGCCAGGCTGCCCTTGGTGTTGCCCCGGTCGCCAGTTAGCTCGTACATGATGGCGACGGTGGCCGCCTGGCCGAGAAAGTTGATGGCGATGCCGGACAGGATCAGGTTGGCCTTCAGCCTCAGGTGAAAGAAGCCCAGCGTCAGAGCCGTCAGGATGCCCAACAGCACGCCCACCGCCAGCCCCAGCCAGGGGCCGATGGCCTGGCCGGTGTCTGCGCCGAACCAGGTGAGCGAGTAGGCGCTGAAGACCACGCCAGAGAAGGCGGCGATGAGCATGGTGCCTTCCAGGCCGATGTTGATCACACCCGCCCGATCGGAGATCAGCGCGCCGAGCGAAGGCAGCAGGATCGGTGTGGTCACCCGCAGGATCGCCGCCAGGAATGCGGTGCTGAAAATCCCCTCCAGTACGCTTTGCAGCAGGCTGCTATCCATGCGCGCCCTCCTTGGCGGGAAGTGACCTCTCTGGCGCCCCGCCGTTCTCCGGCCCCCCGCCGATATCCAGTTCCAGCGTGCCGCGCCGCTTGACACGCCGGCTCTGGAGGAAGGCCACCAGAGCTTCCGCCGTGATCAACAGGATGACGACCGCCTGGATGATCCGTACCACTTCGGCGCTGATGTTCGCATCGCGCTCCATCACCTGGGCTCCCGTGCGCAGATAGGCGTACAGGAGGCCGGTGAACGGCACGACCAACGGATTGTTGCGCGCCAGCAGCGCGACAACCACCCCTTCAAAAGCCAGGCCCACCGAGATGTTCAGGATCAGCTTGCGGTGAATGCCCATCGCCAGGTGCGCGCCCGCCAGTCCTGCCACTGCGCCGCTGATGGCCATGGCCAGCATGATCGTGCGCCGCGTGTTGACGCCGCCGTAGTCGGCAAATTTGATGTTCGCGCCGATCAAGCGGATCTCGTAACCGATCGGCGTGCGCTGGATCAGCACCCAGGTCAGTAGCACGATGGCTATGACCATGAACACAGCGACGGTCACCTGATCGCCGCTCACGTCAATGAACGAAGGCAGCAGGCCAGAGGACGGGAACCACTCGGAGGCGGTGTAACCCGCGTCCGGTGGCTGAAGCTGGAAGGTGAGCACCATCTCATAAAAGCGGGTGGCGATGGTGTTCAGCATCAGCGTGGAGACAAGCTCGTTGGCGCCCAGATGCGCCTTGAGCGCGCCTGGCAGCAAGCCCCACAAGAAGCCTGCTGTGGCCGCCGAGAGCAGCGCCAACGGCACCAGCACCCCTTTGGGGACGTTGCCGAACGAGAGGGCAACCACCCCCGACACCAGCGCCCCGAAGTAGAGCTGCCCCTCCGCGCCCAGGCTGAACTGCTCGGCGCGGAAGACGATGGCGATGGCCAGGCCCAGCAGGATCAGCGTCAGCGCATCGCGCACCCACACCACCCAGCGGTTCAGGCGGCTGAGCGGCCCCAGCAGGAAGGCGTCGTACGCTTTGTTGGTGGCGCTGAGCGTCTCTTCCAGACGCAGGGCGGTGGTCAGTGGCTCTGGCTGGACATGAATGGCGTAGATGCCATCGGCGGGCAGCATGAAGTCCTCAATGATCGCGTCGCGCGTGCTCTTCAGCTCGCCGGCGTAGGCCGCTACCTGTTCAGGCGTTGCGGCCAGGTTCTCGGCCAGCGTGGTGCCATTCTCGTCCAGCAGCGCCACCTGCACGTTGACGAAGACGTTGGGGCGTAGGGCGTAGGCCAACACCGTGATCTCGTCGCCTTCGGTGCCCGCGAAGCGGTAGAAGGCCTCCTTGAGCGGATCCTTCACCTTCTCCTGGTTGAAGGTGCCGCCCACCGGCGCGCTGCCATAGGCGAGATTGACCAGAGGTGAGTTGTCTGACAGCAGCGCCACCGTGAATTCGCCCGCGACGGTTTCGCTCTCCGGCGCTGGCCTCACCTCGATGACGTAGAAGCCATCGGCAGGCAGCGCGAATTCCTCGATGACTGCATCTGCCTCGCTGCTCAGGTAGCGGCGGAACGCGCGTAGTTGCTCTTCTGTGGCATTCAGCCCCTCGGCCAGCAGAACGCCTGCCTCATCGCGCAGCGCCACTTGCAAGTCCAGGCCGGACTCCTCCTCGCCGAAGGCCAGGACCGAGACGACATCGCCCTCGGCGCCGGCAAAACGGTAGGCGAGCAGCTCGTCCGCGTCGAATTCGACGGCGAGCTTGTCCTCATAGTTGATGGTGACCAGCGACTCCGCCCCAGAGGCCAGGCTGACGCGAAATTCACCCCGGATGAAGTGGTTGGCGGCATCCAGGTTGAAGAATGCGGTCATCAGGTAACCGAAGGCAAGGGCTACGCCCACCGTCAGCAGCACGCGCAGAGCACCCCAGCGCAGCTCGAAGATCAGCAGGAACACGCTGACGCCGATCAGGCTATTGACCAGGAGCATACTCTCGAAGTTGGGCGCAGCCCGAGCGGTTTGCCACATGGTGCCCAGGGACATGCTGCCTGTAAGCCCGAAGACCTTGAAGCTGATCAGGCCCATCACCAGCAGCGCCGCCGCCGCGCCGACGACCAGCACCCATTGCCGCGAAGAGAAACGCTTGTGAGTCATCGGTGCTGCTCCATTTCCTCGGCGGGCTGCTGCTCGGCGCCAAGCATGTACAACCCCAGCTTCTCCTCTGTCAGGTCGGGTGTGTTCGGAAAGACGGCCACGATCTGGCCGGCGTACATGACCATAATGCGATCGGAGAGCTTCATCACTTCCTGCAGATCGGCAGAGACCAGCAAGATCGCCAGACCGTTCGTGCGCTGGTCTACCAGTTGTTGGTGGATGTACTCGATCGCGCCGATGTCCACGCCGCGCGTAGGCTGTGCGGCGATCAGCAGCCGCGGTGATGACGAAAGCTCGCGGGCCAGGACCACTTTCTGCATGTTGCCGCCCGAAAGCGATCGGACAGGCAGTTCACCGCTGGGAGCGAGGATGTTGAACTGCTTGATGAGCGCAGCGCTGTTGGCCTGAATGGCCGGGATATTGAGCAGCCCCCTGGAGGTAAGCGGAGGCCGGTAGTAGCGGTCAACGATCAGGTTGTCGGCAATCGAGGCCATGACGGCCACGCCATTGGTCAGCCGGTCTTCGGGAATGTGCGCCACGCGCGCCTCGCGGATACGGCGCGGGCCGTGGTGCAGCACGGGGGCGCCGTCCACCCGGGCCTCGCCGGCGCTGGCCGCGCGTAGGCCGGTCAGAACCTCGACCAACTCAGTCTGGCCATTGCCCTCAACGCCGGCAATGCCTAGAATCTCGGACTCGTAGACCGTGAAGGTCGCGTCGTGGAGCAGCGTGCGCCCGGTCGGGCTGACATAGGTCAGGCCGCGGGCTTCCAACACCGGCTTGCCCCGCTTGACGGGCGGCCGGTTCACCTGCATGAACACTTCGCGCCCGACCATCATGCGGGCCAGCTCGGCCTCGCTGGTTTCCGAGGTATTGACTGTGCCCACCGTGCGCGCGTCGCGCATGACTGTCACCTGGTCCGAAATCTCCATCACCTCGCGCAGCTTGTGCGTGATGAAAATGACCGTTTTGCCCTCGTTGACCAGGTTGCGCACCGCCGCGAAGAGGTCCTGCGTCTCGCGCGGGGTGAGGACGGCAGTTGGCTCGTCGAGGATGAGTATCTCCGCGCCGCGATACAGCGCTTTGAGGATCTCGACGCGCTGACGCATCCCGACTGGCACCGTGTCCACACGCGCCAGCGGGTCCACGATCAGGCCGTACTGCTGCGAGAGGGCCTGGGTGTCGCGGATAGCCTTCTGCCGGTCGAGCACCATGCCCCTGGCGCGCTTCGACTCGCGCCCAAGCGCGATGTTCTCGGCGATGGTGAACGAGTCGACCAGCATGAAGTTCTGGTGCACCATGCCGATGCCCAGGTCAATCGCCACCTGGGGATTGGGAATATGCACCACAGTGCCGCGCAGGCGAATGTCACCGGAGGTAGGGTGCTCCAACCCGTAGAGGACCTTCATCAGCGTGGATTTGCCCGCGCCGTTTTCGCCCACCAGGGCGTGAATCTCGCCCTGCTCGACGGACAGGCTCACGCGGTCGTTGGCCAGCACGCCATTGGGATATATTTTGACGATTTCAAGTGCTTCTATCAGAGCCATAGGGACGCTCCCCGCCCAGTCAGCCGGGGCTGATCCTGGTGAATGAAGCAAGTGTTGAGGGATATGGCGCGTGAGGGGCGGGCGAACCAGGTGGTCTGTGCGCTCTAGCAGGCCAGTCTCTCATCCCCCTAAGCTTCGCAAGGGCAAGACCGACTTCACAGCGCAAACTACCCTGCCTTTCGCAGTATCCTGTACGGGCCAGGAGAAACCTGGTTACCAACTGGGCTGGTTTCAGCCCAGCCTCGCCCCACTTCCCCGCCCGTTCGCTCGGGGCGGAGGACTGACGCGCGGCGTCGTGGGGCGAGGCCAGAAGCCTATCCAGTGAGGCTGAAACAGTTGGGGCGAGCCTGCGCCCACCCCAATCCGCTCCGTATTTTGTACCAATCTACTCCAGGTAGAGGCTGGCGTCGAACTCAGTTTCGGGCATGGCCGCACAGCCCTGGCCCACCGTGGCCAGACCATAGCCCAGCGCCATGCGATCCTCGAACACGGTATTGACGACGATCTCCCCTTCGAGCACAGCCTCCTCAACCGCTTCGATCAGGTCCAGGATGTTCTCGGGGGTGTTGTCATAGTAGAAGTCGTTGTAGGCCAGGCCCACGCCGCCTTCGGCAATACCAAGCACCTCGGCCTCACCGAACGGCAGCTCATCCTTCAGGAAAAGATCAACCGCACGGAAGAGCGAGTTGTCAACGTTCTTGAGCATACTGGTCAGGATATGCGCCGCCTGCTCGGGATTGGTTTCGGCGATGATCACTGCCTGGTCGGAGTCAACGCCGATGGCATAGCGACCCTGCTCATAGGCCGCCTCAAAGACGCCCACGCCAGTGCCGCCGGCGACCTGGAACACGATGTCGGCCAGTTGCTCGTACATGGCCAGCGTGATCTCCTTGCCCTTGGCCGGATCGTTCCAGCCGCCCGCGTACTGGACGAGCACGCGCGAGTCGGGGTTGACCAGGCAGGCGCCCTGCTCGTAGCCCGCGATGAAGTCGTTGATCACGGGGATGTCCTGCCCGCCGACCGCGCCGATCACCGGCTCGGGGTTGGTGCCCTCAATGCCGCTGATGGTGATGGCCGCAGCGTACACGCCTGCCAGGAACGAGCCTTCGTTCTGGGCGTAGAGCACCGAGTACACGTTCGGGCAGCCCTCGACACAGACGGCCGGATCGTCGTAGAGAACCGCATCATCGTACATCAGGAAGTATTTGTCCGGGTACAGATGGGCGCGCGATCCGAGGAACTCGCCCATCTGGAACGTGCCGGTAATCAGCATGTCGTAGTTATCAACGTCGGACATGGCATCCGATAGGCCGCTCTCCCAGTTGGCCGGGTCAATGCCCAACTCGATGGTGTTGACCTCGACGTTGTAGCCTTCCGCGATCAGGCGATCCATGCCGCGCTGCGCCGAATCGAAGAAGGACTTGTCGCCCAGGACGCCGTTGATGACATTGGTGATGCGCAACGGCTGCTCCTGCGCGGTGGAAGTCCCCGCAGCAACGACGAACAGCATGATGGCGACGAGCACGAGCGCAAATAACCTGGAACGTTTCATAGCCTGTCTCTCCTGGTCCATTGGGCAAGGATCGCCCTTCAGAAATTGAGCAAACTATACCCTGACGCTTGGGAGCCAGTCAAGTGACTATCGAAGGGATGCACGCCCCCAAAAAGCACCTGGCATCTGGTCCGAGTCCATCCTCAGGGTCCCCCCCTGTCAGCAGTTGTAGAGCCCGCTGGCGGGCCGCAACGCGCCATGCCAGGGTTACTTGCTGTTCAGCTAGCAGCAGTGGTACACTGCGCACGTCAAGGCGGGGCTGAACCGCCGGCTGGAGCACGAATCCATGAAAGGGCGGGCTGCTGTGCGACTGATCATTGATACGGATGCCGGGGTTGACGACGCCCAGGCGTTGATGATGGCGTTCACGCATCCGGGCGTGTCCGTCGCCGCCATCACTGCTGTGACGGGCAATACCCATGTTGACTGGGTGACGCGCAATGTCTTCACCGTGCTCGACATCATGGGAGCCGACGCGCCCGTCTATCGGGGCGCTGAGCAACCCTTGCTGCCAGGCCGCTGGCAGCCAGAAGTGCGCGTCCACGGGGAGGATGGCCTGGGCAACTACCGCAACCGCCCAGCCAATGACCGGCAGCTTCAGCCGGAGCCTGCCGCTCTGGCCCTGGTTCGTCTGGCTGACGAAGCCCCCGGCGCGCTGACGCTGGTGGCGCTGGGCCCGCTCACCAATATCGCCCTGGCCTGCCGGCTGAACCCTACCTTCCCGCAGAAGATCGCGCGGTTCATCTTCATGGGCGGCACCATTGCGGCGATGGGCAACACCCGCAATGTCACCGCCGAGTTCAACGTCTTCTGCGATCCTGAGGCGGCGCTGATCGCCCTGGACGCCTTTCCCCAGGCCACCATGCTCTCGTGGGAGACAACGGTCAGGCACTCCATCGCCTGGGACGATTACGACCGCCTGGCCGCGCGCACGTCGCGCGCCGGGCGCTTCTTCCGCGAGACCAACGAGACGACCATCGCCTTCCTCAAACAATTCCGCCAACTGCCCGGCTACCTGCTGCCAGACCCGCTGGCGATGGCCGTGGCGCTCGATCCGGCGGCGATTCGCGCCAGCGAGCAACACCACGTGACTGTCGAGCTGCACGGCACGCAGACGCGCGGCCAGACCGTCGTGGACTACCTCGGCCAGATGGGACGTCAGCCGAATGTCGAGATCGTCACCGGCGTGGACATGGACCGCGTGCTGGCCATGTTCGACCGGATGCTGGCTTAGGACGCGGGGGGCCGCGCCGTGATCACGCCAGAGCTCTTGGGCGGGTTGCTCTTCCCGCTGACCGCTCTGCCGGGCATTGCCGGCCATGAAGACGCGGTCGCGCGGGCCATGGCCGCTCACCTGGGCCCGCTGGCCGATGCTGTACAAGTAGACGCGCTGGGCAATGTGACGGCGCGCTTCGGCCCGGAGACGGGCGGCCCGCGCCTGGCGGTCCTGGCGCACATGGACACCGTCGGCTTTTTGGTCAAGCGGGTCCGCCCGGATGGGATGCTGGGCATTGTGGCGGTCGGCGGCGTCAATGCCAGGGCGCTGCCGGGTGCCGAGGTGCGCGTGGGGGAACTGCCTGGCGTGATCGGCGTGCGCGCGCAGCACCTAGCGGGATCCATCGAGCCTGCCGAGGACCCGGAGGGGCTGATCATTCAGGTCGATCCGGCCCTGGCAGTGGGGATCGAGGTGACGACGCCGGTCACCTACGCGCCCAGGGCGGTCGAGCTAGGCAGCGGGCTGGTTTGCAGCCCGTATCTGGACAACCGGGCCGGGTGCGCCGTGCTGCTGGCCCTGGCCGGGGCGCTGGCCGCCGAGCCTCCGCCTTGCCCCGTGTTCCTGATTGGGACGGTTCAGGAAGAGACCACGTGCAGCGGGGCGTATCACGCGCTGCGCGCTGCCGCGCCAGACGCTGCGATCTTCGTGGACGGCACGCTCAGCTACGACACGCCAGAGACGCAACATCTGGGCACAGTCCGCCTGGGAGGTGGACCCGTCCTCACCTCGTTCCTCTACACACGCGGATTGAACGGCTGGCACGCCCACCCTGCGCTGCGCGCCCACCTCAAACAAGTGGCCGCAGCGGAGGGGGTAGCCGTCCAGCAGGACGCGGTGCGCGGCTTGATGAGCGACGCGCGCGTCGCGGCGTGGCTGGGCCTGCCCAGCGCCCTGATCGGGCTGCCCATACGCGGCAAGCACGCCCCGCTCGAAACCGCTCACCTGGGCGATCTGGCGGCGGCGGCCCGCCTGCTGGCTGCCACTGCCCGTCATCCGCTGCCCGACCTGTCGCGGGGATGATGACCATGCCTCTTGCCCTCCTGAGCCGCGCGTTGCCTGCTCTGACCGAGGAACTCTCACGGCTGCCCGCAGTCAATGAGAGCGGGCCGCTGCGGGCGATGCTGGCGCGGCTGCTGGAGGCGCACGCGCCTTCGGGCGGGGCGAACCTGCCCGGCGCGATCGGGGGCGAGATCGCCTTGCTGGCGACCGAGTTGGGCCTGGGCGCTCGCCTGATCCCGCAGATCGGCTCCACTGGCAATGCGGCGATCTGGCTGGGCGCAGACAAATCCGCCGCAGATGTGATCGTCGCGGCGCATATGGACCGGCCCTCCTTTCGCGTGCGCGACGCGAGCAGGGGCGAACTCTACCCGATCTGCGCCAATCGCTTTCCGCCGGGCGAGTATCGCGTCATGGCGAAGGCCGTGCGCTTCGTGAGCGGGCGGCTGGTGGTGGGCGCCGAGGGCACGCTAGTCTCGCGCCGAGAGGCGGGAGCGGAGTCGCTGCGCTTCGCAGCCCAGCGCGGTGAGCTTGCCTGGCACGACACAGTGCTGATCGCCGCGCCCCCCTCCTTCGACGGAGAGCGCGTCAGCGGGACGGGGTTGGATAACAGCCTGGGCGTGCTGACGGCGCTGCTGGCGGCGGCAGCGCTACGCTCTGTTGAGGGGGTGCTGAGCGAGCAAGGACGGCGCTGCCTGTTTGTCTTCACCGACCAGGAGGAAGGGCCACCCGACGGGTTCTTCGGGCACGGCGCGGCCCGCCTGACAAGCGCGTTGCCCCCACCAACAATCGGCTGCGTCGTGGTGGACGCGCACACCGCCGGCCCCGGACTGGTTCCGCAGCCGGGCGCGGGGATCAGCCTGAGCGCCGCGTCAGGCTGGGGGCGTGGCTCGGTCGTGCCGCCCAACTACCACGCCCTGGCCCTGAGTCTGGCCGAAGACCTGAACGCGCTGCGGCCCGGCACGGCGCAGTTCAACACTGGCTATCTCTCGCGCAGCGACGACATGATGCTGGGGCGCTGGGCGCCGATCGTGGGGCTGTGCGGCCCGCCCATGACCGACCCGCACACCGGCCACGAGGCTGCCATCCTGGGGGATATGCAGAGCGGAGCCTGGTGGCTGGCTCACTTCCTGGCCGCCGTGCTGGGCCTGGCCCCCGATCTGGTTCCGCTCTATGCGCTGCGGCGCTGAGCCGCGCCGCGTCACTCGCCGCCAGTCGTCTGGGCGACGGTCACCTGCCAGGCGCTCAACTCGGCCTGCCGCGCCAGGTCAATGGACAGCGCCAGCACGCGCGCCGACTCTTGAGGGCTATGGAAGCCCGTGCTGTTCTCCGAGGAGATGAAGTCCCAGCGTAGTTGAGCGGCGCGGTGGAATTGCAGCGCCTCGGCCAGTTCCTCGTCCGTCGCGCCAGCCTCGCGGGCGGCAACAATGCTGTCAATCGCGCTGAGCAGCGCCTCCTCGCTGTGCCGCAGCAATTGCGCCGTGCGATCCTGGATGGCGATCACGCGGTCATAAAGCTCCTGCTCTGGCACATTGTGGCACGTCTGGCACGACTGGTTGAGGTTGACCAGCGGGCTGCGCAGCCAGTGATCGGACATTTTGACACTGCCATCGCGGATGTAAGGCATGTGGCAGTCGGCGCACGAGACGCCGGACTGGGCGTGGATGCCCGTAGTCCACAGCTCGAACTCCGGATGCTGAATCTTGATCATCGGCGCGCCGGTCTCTTTGTGGGTCCAATCCCTAAAGCCGTACAGGTCGTAATGCTTCTCTATGTCTTCGACCGTGAAGCCCTGGCTCCAGGGGAAGGTCAGCAGCTTGTCCTCGCCCAAGAAGTAGTACTCGACGTGGCACTGGGCGCACACGTAAGAGCGCATCTCCTGGCGCGTGGCCTGCGCCAGGTCCACGCCGCGCTCTTCCATGGCGTTGCGGAAGGCTGGCCGGGTGATGACAAGCTGCATGGTCTGCGGATCGTGGCAGTCGGCGCAGGATGTGCCCAGGTGGAGTTGATCCTTTAGCTCGTCGTAGGGGGTGCTGTTGAACGTCTCCCAGCCCATTTCTGCGATCAGGCGGGGGGCCTCCGCCGCGTGGCAATTGATGCACGCGCCCGGCTGCTTGACGACCTGCACCCGCTCGGTTTCGGCTTGGTCAATCTGGGCGTAGTAGTGGCCGCGCTCCTCATTGTGATCGACGCTGAAGGGATTGCCGGCCCACAGGCGCACCATAGCCGGATAGCGCTCCAGCTTGCTGTACGGCTCAGAGCCGCCATAGGGCGTCTCCCCATAGTTCTCCTCCGTCCGCGCAAAGGTGTCGTACTGGCTTGGGAAGTTCTGGCCCCACACCGTCGGGTCGAGCTCCCCGGCGGAGATCTCCACGACGCGCAGCGGGTAGGCGGCCTCTTCGCCCTTGCGCTGGCTGATGTTGGCCAGCAGCGCGGCCACCAGGGCGATCAAGACCGCGAAGACTACGAAAACTCCTGTATAAAGCAGCATCAGGCGTGAGGACAGTCGTCTTTTCACCGTTCGCTCCTAATGAATACCCATCTGAATAACGCTCTGAGACAGAACGGGGCACGTGGACGGCGCGCGGTCAGCGTCCGTGCCCCACATTGCCATGACAGGTGACACAGCGCAGCTCGCCCTCGTGCGACGGAGCGGTGATGATCTGGCTGACGATCATGCTGTGACAGTGCACGCAGTTCTCCTGGACGACATCGGCGTTGAAGTCCATGATCTGGATCGGGTTCGGGAAGTCGCCGGTCGTGAAGGCGACGCTGTGATTCCAGCCGTTGAGGGCCTTGACCAGCCATTTATCGGGAAAACGGTGCGGCGTATGACAGTCATTGCAGGTCGCCACCTCTTTATGGCTTGAGCGGTTCCAGGCATCGAACTGCTCACGCATGACATGACAGTTGACGCACGTCTCTGGATTGTCCGACACATAGGAGTGCCCTTCTGCGTAGGCGAAGGTGAACACGCCCAAGCCAAACAAGGTGCCCAGCGCCGCGGCCAGGATCAGTGGGGCCGAGTGCAAACGCCAGAATGGGCGCTTGGTCGGGGGATTCCCCATCAACTCGCCTCCTTTCATGCGCAGAATTCATTCAATTTCCATAAGTATAATATGGCCTGCCGGATTTGGGCAAGTGCCAGAGACGCTGAGCGGGGGAAGAAAGCAGGGTACCCGGCGTCGGGGGGATCGCTGGCCGCAGGCCGGATGTCACGGATGGTGAGCGGACGAGGAGCGAGTCCGCGAGCGGCAGCAGTTAGGGGGGGGTGAGAGGATAGGCAACGGGAGCCGGCACGGTGGATGGATGCAGGACTTCGGAAGTCTGCTCTCGTTCGCACCTGTGCTCTCGTGTGCGCCAAGCCGCCTGCGGTCAGCTCTCCAGGTCAAACGGTGGCGCGCGGCACACCTTGCCATGTAGAATGCATTATCGTCTGAAGACGGCCTGATCTGGGCGATCTTCACGAAGCAAGCGCCTAGCGCTGCTCCGGTATTCCACGTCGCAGCAGCAGTTCATACATGAACGTCCACACCATCCCCATGCAGAAACTTCACTGTTATGTTGATGAGAGTGGCCAAGATACCAAAGGTCGGATGTTCATTGTGGCAATTGTGATATGCGATGGCGACAAAGACGCACTGTTGAGCCACTGCGAACAGCTTGAGCAGGACACCGAAAAGGGGAAATTCAAATGGGGCAAAGCCGAACATAGTCGGCGCAGTGAGTACCTGCGGAGAGTCTTTGCCGATAGTCGTTTCGAAAACAGCTTGCGCTACGCTGTATGCTACAAAACAACCGACTATGACAACACTACCATTAGAGCCATCGCCGAGACCGTCCATGGGTACAAGACCAGCCAACCCTATACAACGTTTGTGTACGTTGATGGGCTGAGCAAGACCAAGCAGCGCGAATATAGCCAGGGACTCCGGACTCTGGGAGTTCGAGTCCGCAAAGTGAGGGGTATCGCCAAAGACGAAAACAACGCCCTCACAAGGCTGGCTGATGCTATCGCCGGATTTGTCCGCGATGTCTTGGAGGGCAAAAGCGACACGCTGCAATTCCTCTATCTGGAAGCCATTCGCAAAGGCGTTCTGATCGAAATCGCGTTGGAACCCACCCCCAAAAAACACCACCCCTAAGGGGGTGGTTAGAGCCTACTTCCCGTGTGAACGGGACAGCTTACCGGTACGGCCAGTTTTCGGCTCACTTGACTATCATTATAGCACAATTCGATAGAAATGGAATCCTCTCGCATTCTCTCGCAGCCAAGATTGTCTCCTCACCTGCGCGCCGCACCCGCCCCAAGCCCGCCAGCGCCTCAGCCGGCGCCCCCACTTCCCCGGCGCAGCAGCCCCTCCAGGTGCGCCTGCACGCCCGGCCATTCGCCGTCGAGCACGCGGAACCAGGCGGTGTCGCGGCTGTGCCCTTTGACGATCATGTGCTGCTGCTGAATTCCCTCGAACTGGAAGCCTAGGCGCAGCGCGGCCCGGCGCGAGCGCTCGTTGCGCGCGTCGCACTTCCATTCCACCCGCCGGTAGCCCAGGGCGAAGGCGTGGCCCAGCATCAGCGCCGTCGCCTCGGTGTTGGCGGCGGTGCGCTGGGCGATGGGGCTGTACCAGATGCTCCCCAGCTCGATGCGCAAGTGTTCGGGGGTGTTGTTCAGGTAGTTGGCCATGCCGATGGGCTGCCCGGTCGGGAGGTCCACCACGCAGAAGGGCCGGCCGTTGGGCGCGCTCACCTGGGCGCGGACGTAGCCCGCGAACGCTTCCAGCGAGGCGAACGGCCCGCCGAGCAGATAGCGCCAGATGAGCGCGTCCGCGTCATAGGCATCCAGCCAACGGCCCCCCAGCGCGATCGGGCTGCCGTTGGAGACCGCCCATAGCCCCTTCAGGTGGCGCTCAATGTCCACCGGCTCCAGGCGCACGAAGTCGCCGCACAGCACGACCGGCTCCGGTTTCAGCGGCAGGCAGGCGCGCCGTTCCAGCACGTCAGCGGGCAGCGGCGCAGGCATCTCAGCGCTCATCGTTGTGCTGCCTGGCTCGCCGGCGCGCAATGTCAAGATATGCGGCGGCGCGGCTCTCAGGGCCTGGTCTCAAGACTCTTCACTCCGAACTCCCTGCCCACCGTCAATGCCCGGCGCCGGTCTGGTGCCCATCAGAACGGGCACACGTCATTCAGGGTATAGGCGCGGTTGGCATAGCCGTAGCCGTTGAGCACGCCGAGCACGTTTGCCCCGCTGGCAATCGCCGCCGCGCAGGCCGCCCGCGAATCGCCGGTCGCGCGGAAGTTGTCCATGAACGCCTGGCCCATCTGGGCGAAGCCGTGGCCGGGCGTGCCAGGCGGATTCTCGCCGATCAGGGTGTTGAACCAGGTCTCAGCGCGGGCGTTACCCAGCCGCGCGTAGGTGATGACGATGCGAAAGGCGGCGTAGGCGCGCAGCGCTTCGGTCTCGCCGGGGACCGTCCAGGCGAGCAGATCGCGGCTGGTGCGCGCCTCATCATAGGCCAGGATCGCCGGGCGCCACTGCCCGTCGCGCAGCAGATCATCGGCGTCGTAGATGGCGTGGATGCGGTAGCGCGCGCCGGGCACTTCCTCGCGCAGGGCCAGCAAGTACTGCGCCCCGTTCCAGTCCCACGTATCCACCATGCTGCGCTGGGGGCCGTTGGCCGCAGTGCCGGGCGGGTTGATCGCGGCGGTCAACTCCAGCACGCCATCCCCATCCACGTCCAGGACGCTGATCCGTCCGTTGATGGCGACGATCTGCCCGCTATTGAGTTCTTCAAACGTGCCGACGACCGCGTTCCAGCTCAGAATCTTGGCCTCTTTGACGCAGGCCGCGCCGCTGCACGTCTCGGTGAAGAAGACCAGCTCGCTCTTGACATCGGTGTTCATGTCGCCCACGCGCACCAGCTCCGGCAAAGCGATGGCCGGGTTGAACGCTGTGCGGTAGAGCAGGCGATAGCCCCCGCGCTCGCAGCCGTAGACGAGCAGTTGGCCGGCATTGAGCGGCGCTTCCTCGTTGTACGTGGCCGGGTTGTAGAGCGTGACGATCACCTCACGAACGCCATCGCCGGTCAGGTCAGTGTCCGCCTGGACGATCCCGCCCCGCTCGCTGAGCGCCCCCCAGTGGCGCAGCGTCGCCTCCAGCACCGTCGGCGAGCCGCCCGCCGATAGGTAGCGCGCGATGACGACGTGGAAATCGCTGAAGGCGTCCGGGCGGGCCGGCGGCGCGGGTGCGCCGGGCGCAGGACATTCGTCCTGCCGGGAGTACGGGGCAGGCGGCGGGACCGCGGCGGTCTGCGTCGCAGCCTGGATGGTGGCGAAGGCGGCGGTCGCCGTCGCGTTCGGCCCGACGGGGTTGCCTCCGCCACCAGGCATGGGCGTGGACGGCGCGGCGAAGGGGCCAGTAGGCGTGACCAGCCACACCGACAGCTGCCCACCCGGCGTCGCCGTAGTCAGCGGGCGACGAGTGGGCGTGGGCAGCTCGCGCTGACCGATCACGTCCGTGACTGAGTCGCAGGCGGCCAGCAGCGCGGCGATCAGCAGCAGCGCCGTCGCCAGGGCAGCGCGCAGGGTTCGATGTGTGCTCATGGGGCGAAGTATAACGCGAGCGGCGGGCGGACGACAATCGGCGGCGGCGAGGCGGCGAGCGGCTGTGCGCGCTCTTCACCCGCGCGCGAAAAGCTGCTATAATGAGGGTGCAAGGGGGTGACAGGCTTCGACGTGGGAGGCTGGTCACAGACTGCAAGCCGAGGCGCTCTACCCTCGTTAATCCAGAGCAAACCAACAAGTGCCAACCAGAGCACTCCTCGTCTCGCTATGGCTGCGTAGTAGCCTAGCAGACATCCGATACCCTGCGGGGTATCCGTCTGCCCCAACCGTCTCCTGTCCGGGTGGCAAGCAGGCGTCACAAACGACAGGGTGCCCTGCGCCGACGCCGGTACAGCGCAGGTAAGACACACCGGCTAGCGCGCGGCCAGACCTCCGTCGGCTTGGGTTGCCCCGCGCGAAACCAAAAAGCTGACTAAGCTTGTAGATGTTTGTGCTCGAATCTTGCGGACGGGGGTTCGATTCCCCCCACCTCCACCTGAATGCAACGCAGCACCGGCAGACATCTGGCCGGTGCTGCGTGTTTTTCACCCACAGGGATGCGGCATTGCCGCGTCTGTTGCTGTAGGGGCGCATTGAATACGCCCGTGGGCGTCACCTCTGGCAGTTCCCCGTTCCACCGCGGGGTGTGCCAGGGCGCTGCCTAAGCGGAGCGCTGCCGCTCCTCGGCGATCTCCGCCTCCAGCCGCGCGATCTCTTCCTGCTGCCCGCGCAAAGCCCGGAAGCGCACGGCCATCCAGGCGATCATCAGCGCCAGGATGAAGGCCATGGCCGCATAGCCCAGGGCCATGTACTCGGCGTATTTGCCAAAATCGAAATCCATCGTCTCAGTCCTCCCCGCCTGTTACCCGGCCTGGATATTCCCCAATTCGCAATCCGCAGTTCGCAATCCGCAATCCACCCCTGTCCTCCGAGCCTACAGCTCCGACAGCACTTCGAGCTTGCGGCGTGCGACGTGCTGGATCAGGTTCTCCAGGCGGATGCGGTACCAGACCAGCACCACCGTGAGCACGGCGAAGGTGAACAGGTTGAAGAACAGCGTATCGCGAATGCGCCCGCTCACCTCGAAGCTGCCCGTCGGGTCGGCCTGGGTGGGGCCAACCACGACCGGGTGGATCGTGTCGGGCCGGACGCGGATGATGATGATCGTGAACAGCACGCTGGCGAAAGCGATGATGCCGTAAACCGCCGCGAAGCGCTGCCGCCGTTCGGGGTCCTCAATGCCAGAGCGCAGCATCAGATAGGCAGCGTAGGCCAGCCACATGATAGTCACACTGGTCAGGCGCGGGTCCCATGTCCACCATGTGTTCCAGATGGGGCGCGCCCAGGCCATGCCGGTGACGATGGTGATCGCCGCCATGCCCAGACCGATCTCCACGTTGGCCAGCCCGAAGGTATCCCAGCGCGGGTTGCGCGTGCGCAGATAGGCGATCCCGGCAGCGACAGTTGCCCCGAAAGCGATGAACGCCCCCAGGAATGACCCCAGGTGCACGTAGAAGATGCGCTGCGCGGCGCCCTGCTGGCGCTCCGGCCCCACCCAGAACAGGGCCAGGTAGAGGCCGATGACGAACAGCACGGCGGCGGTGATGGTCAGCCAGCGCAGCAGACGGGTGCGTGAGTCTGAATACGTCATACGATGATGCTCCTCGGCAATAGCGGTCAACTTTCAGCGGTCAGCCGTCAGCAAGAACGGTATGGTCTTGTTGTCCGCTGAAGGCTGAAGGCTGATCACTCCTCCACCACGTAATCGAACAGGCCGTAGCCCGCCGCCAGGAAGATCGCATCGGCTACGACCAGCAACTGAACCCAGGGAAACCAGTCAGCGCGCGGCAACCCTTCCAGGATGGCCGTGCTGGCGCGCACGGCGCTGATCAGCACCGGCAGCACAACCGGCATCAGGATGATCGGCAGCATGGCCTCGCGGGCGCGGGCGTGCACGCTCATGCTCGAAAGCAACGTCCCCGCCGTGGTGAAGCCGATGGTGCCCAGCAGCACCACGAGGATCAGCAGCGGCTTGAGCAGCGTCACGTTGAACAGGACAGTCAGCAGCGCCAGCAGCACCAGGGCGATGACCAGCACAAAAAGCAGATTGCCGATCATTTTACCGAAGAACAGCGCGCTGCGGTCAACGGGAGCCAGCAGCAGCGCGTCCAGGCTGCCGCGATCCTTCTCGGCGGCCAGGCTGCGGCTCAGGCCAATCAGCCCGGCGAAGACGATGGTCACCCACAGCACGCCGGCGACGGTTGTCTGGCGCGCCTCCTTGTCCAGTTCCAGGGCCAGGCTGAAGACCATCACCGTCATGAAGGTGAACAGCACCATGCTGTTGATCAGCTCGCGGCTGCGAATCTCGGCCCGCAGGTCTTTCCAGGCCACCGCGCCCACCGCCCGCCAGTACGGGGTCAGCGGGCGGCGCTTGCGCGCCGCTGCAGCGGCGGGGCGGGCAGCCGTGCCTTCTGCCGCGCTGACGGGGCGCGTCGTCGGTTCAGGGCTGGCGCTCATCGGGTCGTCGCCGCTCCTGTCGTGTCGGCATAGAGCGCGGGCAGTGCGCCTGGATCCACCTCGCGACAGGGCGCGTCGAAGGCGATCTTGCCCCGGCTGAGGATGGCGATCCGGTCGGCCAGTGCGTGCCCGCGCCGCAGGTCGTGGGTGGTCATGATCACTGTGCGCCCACCGATGGCCACCTCGCGCAGCAGCTCATCGAGCAGGGCTGCCGCGTCCTGATCCAGCCCGGTGTACGGCTCGTCGAGCAGCAACACTGCCGGGTCGTGCAGGATGGCGCGAGCAATCGCCAGCCGTTGCTGCATGCCCCGGCTGTAGGTGCCCACGACATCGCGGGCGCGGCGGGCCAGCCCCACCCGGCGCAGCACTGACTCCACGCGAGCACGGCGCGCCTCGCGCGGCAGATTATACAGTCGGGCGAAGAAAAGCAGATTCTCTTCGCCGGTCAGCGTATCGTAGAGCAGCGGCAGGTGGCTGACCACGCCAAGCTGCGCCCGCACGAACTCGGCTTCGCCGGGCAGCTCCCACCCGCCGACGCGCACCGTGCCGCTCGTGGGGCGAGCCAGCGCCCCCAGAATGCGCAGCAGCGTCGTCTTGCCGGAGCCGTTCGGCCCCAACAGCGTCAGGAACTGCCCGCGCGGCACGTCGAAGTCCAGCCCGCGCAGCACCGGGTTGAGGCCGAATGTCTTGGTCAGCGCGCGGACTTCAATCGTCCGGTCGGCAGGGGACATGCGCTACTCGTCCTCGCCCATCAGAGGCAGCAGCCGCTCCATCAGCAGAGCGCGACGCTCCTGATACGTCTCGTCATCGAGATCGCCCGCCTGGAACATGTCATCGAGCGCGGCGACTGCTGCCAGCAGCGCGTCTTTGCCCGCGCTGGCCGGCGGCGCCTGCCAGCCGTCAGCGGCCTGGGCCGCGAGCGGCCCTATGGCAGCCGCGTCCCGCTGGCGAATCCACATGACGCCCGCCACTGCGATGATCAGTAGGCCCGCCGCGGCCAGAATCAGCGGCAGGACATCCGTCTCATCCTGGTTGGGCGACGGAGACACCGCCATCATGTTGATAGTGCGCGTCGGGCGGCCCACCAGCTCGAAAACCAGGCGCTCGTCGCCGGCCAGCGGCTTGGTCAGCGGGTGCTCCTTGACCAGCGAGAAGTCCTTATCCGGATCGATTTTCTCGTTGGCAGCCAGTTCGGTCACGCGCACGCCGCCCGCCGAGACACGGTAGCGCCACGCGCCCGCCTCGTCAATTTGATCGCTGACCAGCTTCACGGTGTCGTTGGGCAGCAGCACGGCGCCGTCCACCACCGGGTAGCCAAACGCCTGGTCAATCACTGCGCCGTCGGCGTAAGGCAAGTAGTAGGCGACCGTGGCCGTGTGTACCTGGCCGGGGCGCAACGGCCATGTATCGCGCACCACCGGCACGCCATCAACCACCTTGATGTCGTAACGCTGACTGCCCTCCGCCTGCATGGGCTGGATACCAAAAGCCGCCGGGGGCAGCTCGATGGCCAGCGAGACAAACCAGTTGTTCGGCCCGGCGGTCTCGTCCAGGGTGACGATGCGGTCGCCGGTGTTGGCCAGCTCCAGGCGCAGCCACACTTCCAGGCCAAACCGCTCAATCGGCGCATAGTTGATCAGCATCTGCGCCCAGGTGATGGCGATGGTCGAGGTATCCGTCGTGCGCTCGTACACGGTGATATCCTGGGTGACCGTTTGCTCATCGCCGTTGATCGCCCCGAGCTGCGCCCCCTGGGCGATGCCGTCGTAATTCACCTGCACCAGGTAGATGTTGCCCATTGCGCGGGCGACTGCCTCGAACTCGTACGCGCCATCCTCGCCGGACTCGCCCTGATAGACGCCAGCCAGGTTGCCGTGCACATCCAGCGCGTAGAGCTGCATGGGCAGTCCTGCCGGGAGGGTCTCGCCACCCGTCGTGCCCTGCACCAGCCGGCCCCGGACGGTCAGCGTCGCCTCCTGCTCAAGTGCCGGCAGCGCCTCAGCGGTGCCCTCGCCCTGCGCACCCGCAGCACCCGCAGCGCCCATCATGCTCGCCGGGTCGAACTCCAGGATGAACGTGATCAGTCCGTTGATCTCGTCGGCAGTCAGCGTCTCGGCGTAGTCTTTGGGCATGACGTCCTGGTAGCCCGCCACGACGAACGCGCCCGGCTCGACAATGGACTGGCGCAGATACTCCTCCGCCACCAGGCCGGCGACGACCGTCGGGGCGCGGTCGCGCATGGCCGTCAGCGACGGCCCCACGCCCTCCGCTGCCCCATGGCAGACGGCGCACTCGCGCATGTAGACCTGAAAGCCCAGGTCATAGTCGGCAGAAGCCAGGCCCGCGTCGCCAGACGCGCCCTCCGGTTCTGCTGCTTCCGGCGAGCCTATCGCCGGGACGGCAGCCTCGCCGGGGGTGGGCTGGACGGTGGCCGGCGGAGTGTTCGTCGGCGACTGGGTGGGCAGCGAGACAATTTCCTGCTCGCGGATGGTCTTTGGCTCGCCCGATGTATTGATGCCGCAAGCGCCCAGCAGCATCAGCAAGGCGGCGGCGAGGATGATCCAGCGAAGACGGGTTACGCCACGATAGCTCATAGCAATTCCTGAATTCCACCACACGTAGCAAGCGAAAACATACCCGGACTCGCGCGCTCGGCGGGCCGGGCCTGGAGCCTGTTATGCATCCGGCAGGCGGGCAGCCCCCGTGCTTGCCCCCATCCTCGCCTTCCCTCAAGGGGGAAGCAAGAAGGCCCGCTTCATGCTCAGTGAGACAGAGCGGCACCCCTCTCCGCCGGCATGGGATGGGGACTTCTGCCCGGCAGCAGCGCATCACACGCTCTAAGCCTGGCGAGTGCCACGCAGCGCGGCAACTGCCGCCTCGACGCGCGCTTGCTGACCGGCTGCCTCTGCCTCCAGCTCGTCAATGCGCTTGAGGATGGCCACCGCCCGGCGGATCAGGTGGATGCGTTGGGCGGCGTAGGTCGTATCGGTCAGCTTGTCCAGATCATAATCGAAATCGAGGTCGCGAATGGCGCGCAGCACGCGGTCTTTCTCAGCGTGCAGCATTTCCAGAACCTGTCGCTGGCGCGCGCTGCCCGCGCGCACCCCTGGGCGGTCAGGTGAGATCTCTTCGCGCTCCAGCAGCGGCAGGAACACGAAGAGGCCCAGCGCCCCGGTCAGCAGGATAGCCAAAATGGTAGCTTCTAGGGACATGCGTCACAACTTTGTCGTAGGGGACGCCGTGCGGCGTCCCGCCCAACCCAACTGGTGCATTCCGTGCCAATGTGCTGGCGAATTCCCCAAGGGATGTCCTTGTAGGGGCGTATAGCAATACGTCCCTGAGATCATGCCGCCTACAGGACTATCCTGGATGCACCCTCACTTCTGCACCCGCCGGATCAGCCTTTCAGCGCCCGCTCAATCGCATCGCGCAGATCGCGCTCGTTCGGCTCGGAGAGAAAATGCTGGACGATCTCGCCCTGCGTGCTGATCACGAATGTCTCCGGGATGCCGGTGATGCGGTAGGCGTCTTCCATGTGCCCGCCCCGGTCCGGCGCGTTCGGGTAGGTGACCCCATACTCGACCAGATAATCCAGCGCCTCTTTGAGCGGGTCCTCGGTATTGATGCCCAGGAAGATGACGCCCCGGTCGCGGTAATCATTCCAGACGCGCTCCAGCATGGGCGCTTCCTTCTGGCAGGGCACGCAATAGCTGGCCCAAAAGTTGACCACGACGGCCTGGCCGCGCAGCCCTGCCAGGGTGACGCTCTCGCCGCTCATGGCCATCTGGTCGAACTCGAACATGGTCACGGCGAAGTCGGGCGCAGGGCCTTCGGTCGGCGTGGCCTGGCTGCGCTGCCAGAGGGCATAGCCGATGACGATCAGCAGACCGATGGTGATCAGGCCGGCTACCACGGTGAACATCGAGACGCGCTGCTGAACCTGCTGCGGCCTGGCCTCCTCGCTCTTGCCGGCAATCTGCGCCAGCCAGTCCGGCAGGTCAGACTGCTTCTGCGCCTGGGGAAGCTGGTTGTCGGTCATGGGTCAAGCCCTTCTAACTCGCGCTGCAGGCGTTCGAGCAGCGCCGGATCGAGGTCGTCGGGAAGGGGGCGGCTGTAGAGTCGCTCGCCCGACCGGCGCGCAACCTGGCCGGCCTGCTGGCCGCGCTTGCGCAGATGGCGCATCTGCACGCCGCCCACGACAGCGATCAGGGCAACGATGGCAATGGGCACGCCAAAGGCGATAGCCCGATCGGTCCTGTCACGCGGGAGCGAGGCCACGTCCGCGCCGTAACGCTCGACGAAATAGTCCATGATCTCGTCCTGCGTGCGCCCCTCGCCAAGCTGCCGCGCGATCTCTTGCCGCCACTGGCGGCAGGCGACGCTCTCGCATTCATCCAGCGGGATACCCTCGCACACATCGCAGGACATCTTGCGGGCGATGGCGTTCACATCATCCAGGGTGATGCCCGGCGGCAGGTCAATGTCGGTGCCCTGGGCCGCCGCGCGCCCGGCGGCCAGGCCGCCGAGCAGGGCGAGGGCCAGCAGAGTTAGCAGAAGAGCTGTCCAGAGGCCGCGCCCGCGCTCCAGGGCTGTTTGAGAAGGCCCGTGCCGGCCTTTGCCCCCCATCCCTGGCCCTTCCCCCACCAGGGGGGAAGGGAGAGAAGCGCGCACGCTAAGCCCCTCCCTCCTTGTGGGGGAGGGGTTTGGGGTGGGGGAAAACAACGCTTCAAAAGGCCTTTCACGGTGGGTCATCGTCAATCACCTCCTGCGCCCGCGCTCTCGGCGCTCGCCGGCACCTCCGCCCGCTGCGAGGCCCACCCCTCCCGGCGCGACGGCCACAGAGCCACCAGCGTGCCCAGGACGAGGACCACGCCTCCCAGCCACACGAAGCTGATCAGCGGGTTATAGTAGACGCGGAAGGTGACGTGGTTGCCTTCCCAATGCTCGATACGCGCGTAGAAGTCGGCGGCCAGTGTGCTGTAGGTGCCAGGGATGCTCATGTTGGTGGTGGGCGAGAGCTGGCCCGTCATCGGATCGCGGGTGAAGAAGATGTCGCGCCGGGGCCGGACGTGCCCCACGATCTCGCCATCCTGGAACACAGTGGCGCGGGCGATGATCATCGTGCGCCCGTCATCGGCCTGCGCCTCAAACAGCCCGTTATGCTGCAACTCGTAGTTGTGCAGCGACAGACGTTCGCCCACATCGAGCGACTGCGTGGTCACTTCCTGGAAGGCGGTGCTGCCGATCACCCCGATGCCCAGCACGACCATGCCCAGGTGAATGAAGTAGCCGCCATAGCGCCGCCGGTCGCGGGCGACGAGGACGGTGAACTCATTCCAGTACGTGCCCAGCAGGCCGCGCACGGCAGCAGCCGCGCCACCTACGAGCAGTGCCGTCGGGAGCAAATCCCCGATCAGCTCGCCGGCGTTGACCGCGAAGAGCACAGCGCCCAACAAGAGCGCGGAGAGACCGGCGAAGAAGTGCCTCCCGCTGAAACGATAGCCCTGCCGCCGGTGTCGCGCCAGCACGCCCTTGACGATCTCGGTGAGCGTGGCGAAGCCGGCGAAGGCCACCAGCCCATAGCCGCCCACCGCCCACAGGTCGTCGGTGCCGGTCACCACCAGCAGGATCATGAAGCCCGCCGCCAGAGCAACCGGCACGATCATGGCCCGGCCCAGACGCCGCGCCGTCGAGCGACGCCACGCCGCCAGCGGCGCGACGCCCATCAGCAGGTAGATGCCCACCAGGAACCAGCGCGTGACGGGCGGGTAATAGTCTGGCCCCAGGTTGATCACCGTGCTGCGCAGACCCAGGTCTACCAGGATGGTTGTGATCGCTTCGGCCCACGATCCCCACAGCACGACGATGGTCAGCCCCAGGAACAGCCAGTTGTTGAGCAGGAACATGCTCTCGCGGCTGAACAGCGAGTCCAGATCGTCGGTGCCGCGCAGGTCGCCGCGCTCCTGCCGCCAGGCGAGCAGACCCACGCTGCTGACCATGGCCAGGCCGAGGAAGGCGAACATCGGGCGGCCGATGTCGGATTCGGCGAAAGCGTGCACACTGCTAACCACGCCGCTGCGCGTGGCGAAGGTGCCGAGCACGACCAGCAGGAAGGTCACGATGATCAGCAGCATGTTCCAGAACTTGAGCATCCCACGCTTTTCTTGCACGACGGCGCTGTGCAAGAAAGCCGTGCCGGTCAGCCAGGGCAGCAGTGAGGCGTTCTCCACCGGGTCCCAGCCCCAGTAACCGCCCCAGCCGAGCACGTCATAGGCCCAGCGCCCGCCGAGCAGCAGCCCCAGGCTGAGAAAGATCCAGGCCACCAGCGCCCAGCGCCGCGTGGCGTGCAGCCAACCGGAGCCAAGCTGCCCGGTCACCAGGGCGGCGAAGGCGAAGGCGAAGGGGATGACGTAGCCGACAAAGCCCAGGTAGAGCAGGGGAGGGTGGATAATCATGCCAAAGTGGCGCAGCAGCGGGTTCAGCCCCTGCCCGTCCTGCGGATGGAAGACACTGGCCGAGTCTGCCAGGGCGAAGAGCGCCGGCTTGACTGTGCCATCGGGCATGGCCCAGTAGCGCTCGAACGGGTTCTCGAGGAAGTTGTTGAGGATGAGGAAGAAGCCGAGCGTGGCCATCGTCACCACGATGACGTAGGGCATCAGGCGGCGCTCGGAGCGCCAGTTGAGCAGCAGTGCGGCGAAGACGAAACCGCTCATCAGCCAAGACCAGAACAAGAGCGAGCCGGCCTGGCTGCCCCACAAACCGGTGATCAGGTAGAAAGTGGGCGTATCGCGGTTTGAAGTCTGCCAGACGTAGGCGATGTTGAACTCGTGATTGAGCAGCGCGTAGATCAGCAGCAGATTCGCCACCGACAGTAACGGAAAGGTCATCAGCGCGGCGTTGCGGGCGCTGACCACCCAGCGATCGCGGCGCAGGTGCGCCCCCGCCATGGCCGCAATCAGTGCGTATACCGCGGCCAGAAACGCCAATCCTGTGGTAATGATGCCGATTTCAGCGATCATGGCGTTGTGCTCCCAACTCCCATCACGAAACTCATGGCCGACAGAGCCGACAGATCAGAGTCATGGCACAAGGCTCCGGCGCCGGGCCGGGCAGCCTCAATTCAGACACGCAGGCAGCAGACGCCTGTGAGGCACTGCCGCAGGCTCCCCCTGCAGGAACCAATCCGCACCGTCTGCCGCGCGCGCTGCCTGGAACACGCACTCAAGGCAATAATCTCGAAAACCGGCATAATAATACGCCACAGTCTGCCCGGCCCGCCACATTTCGCCAGCGCAGGAGAACGGCGCCAGGACTCGACCGGCACAATCATAACACGTCAACAGGGCCGTGTAATTGATTATAGTCAAACCAGACGGTGTTTTCCCAGGCTGGAAGAGGCAGCAACGTGAGCACGCGCCGGGCGATAGAGGCTTCTGCCCCACAGCCGCGCCAGGTCTCTGCCCCGAAAGACACGCTTCCCCCTGTGGCGTCCTTTGTCCGATCGTCGGGACTGGCGGTAGAATACGGACGCAGTGGACGCCCCGAGCCTGGGCACCGCACAGCCACGCATCCGATTGGGTGAGTTGTATGTCGCACATTTTGGTCCATTATGCGCCGCCCGACCACGCCTTCGCCCGGCATCTGGCCGTGCAGTTGGAACAGCGTGGCATGGTCATCTGGCCTGTGCCCGATCCAGGGCGGCAGAGCGGAGCACCGCCATCCACTGGCGCGGACGGCCTGGCCGGTGCGTCGCACGTGCTGATCGTGCTCTCGGCGGAGAGCGCCGCGCCGGATGGCCCGCCTCACTGGGCGCCCGCCCTGGAGAGCGGGGCCAGGATTACCCTTGTGCTGGCGGACGAGTGCGCTGTCCTCGAAGAGTTGTCCGCCTATGCGGTCATTGATTTTGAGGGCCACTTCCTGCTGGCGTTCGAGGAACTGGTGCGCCGCCTGATCAAGACCGGCGCGCCGACGCGCCCGCTCACCGTGGAGCATCTCCCACCTGTCGCCAAGCACGATTTGCTGCCCCTGCACCTGCCCGCCGAGCGCTGCTGGCGCGAAGACCGGCTGCGCATCAACTACACCCTGCCGATCATCCTCAGCGCGGACAAACTACAAGCCCGCTTGCCCGCCTTTCTGGTGGAGGCCGACTTCGAGCTGGTCCAGGCCAGCCCCAAAGAACTGCGCGCGCGGCGGCTGCGACGCTTTCGCCTGTTCGACCCACGCCGCGCCGACCACACCATCACCGTCCAGCGGCGTCCCGGCGATCTGCGCGTCCAATACCGCATGACGCGCACCCAGGTGTACCACTGGTTCCCGGCTCATTACCGCGTGCTGGATCGCGAGGCGGCTGCTCTTTACCGCTACCTGGTCACCGGGCAGACCGAGCGCCTGCTGGACCCTGTGCGGCGCCAGGCGCGACAGGCCATCCTCACCTCGTGGGGCGCCATTGCCGCCTTCTGGCTGGTCATCCTTCTGCTCATCTACCTGATCGCGCGCTGACACCCGCCCTCAGACGATACCATTCCCAAGGCAGCCACGGGGCGGCCCCGTCGCGCTAGAGCATGTGCAGGGCGAGCCAGGTCAGCGCGCCGAGCAGCAGCACGACTACCGCCCCGTAGCCGAGCAGCCAGCGCAGCACGCGGCCCTCGCCCGCGCCCACGGTGCTGCAGCCAACGGTCACTTTGGCCGGCGACATGACGCTGATCACGGCGGCAGCGGCGGTCTGCGCGGCGAGAATGGTGATGACAGACAGGCCCAGCAGGGCCGCCGTCTCGCGCTGCAGCCCGCCGAACACGGCGTTGCTGTTGACGTTGCTGCCGGTCACAAAAGCGCCGATCGCCCCGATCAACGGCGCCACGAAAGCGTACAGGCCGCCGGGCATGGCCTCGCTCAGCCCGCGCGCCACCACCTCGACCATCCCGGCACGCTCCATCGTCGCGGCGATGGCGACCATCATGAACACGCCAAGGCCCGACTTCAGCGCACGACTCCCGGACTGGCGCAGAATGTCGCGGGCAACCCCTGGCAGGTACAGTCCCCGGCGGCGATAGAGGGCGTAGGCGATCAGGCTGCTGTAGAGGATGATCAGGCCGGGGTGTCCGGGGACGCCAAAACCGGCGCCTTCCTCGGCGGGGTGATACCAGTCGCGTCCGGTCGTGGTGGCCGGGATGTTCACGGCCAGTGCCCACTGCCCCAGGAAGTCCTTCACCGGGGTGATGGCACGCAAGGCCAGCGCCAGGACGATCAGCAGGCCGTAGCCGACCAGGGCCAGGCGCACCGATGGCAGCGGGCGATTTGCAGAAGGCTCTCCCGGTGCTGCGGACGCCTGCGGCACCGGATGCCCGGCGCGCACGCGCACCCAGGCGACGGACACGGCCAGACCTGCCAGACTCGCGCCGATCACGCCGATGGTCCACAGGCCGTTGGTGACCAGGACATACTGGGCCAGGCCCATCGTCGTGCCGGTGACGAGCACGTAGGGAATGGCGCGCCGGACGCCGCGCCAGCCGTCGAAGGCATGAGCGGCCAGCAACCCGCAAACATAGGCGAATGCGCCGAGCATGAGCGCTGTTGCCGGGGCGAGCCGGTCGCCGGGCACCCCGCTGACATTGACCAGCATCACGAACGAGGCGGCCAGCGACCCGAAAGTCACCGCCCAGCCGTGCCCGATGGCCGGAATGACCACGGCCCGCACTGCCGGCACCCCCATGCCGACCAGCAGCGGCGCGACAATGGCCACTGGCACGCCGAAACCGCCCATGCCCTGCAGGAACGAGGCGAATACCCAGCCCAGCAGAAGGGCCTGCGTCAGCCGGTCGGCAGTCAGGCTGGCCAGCGCGCCGGTGATCACGCGCAGCGCACCCGCCCGATCCACGATGTAGTACAGCAGCAGCGCCGCCCAGACAATGACCGACACATCAACGGTCAGGATCAGCGCCTTAACCTGCGCATAGGCGAGCACGTCGGCCCCCGCGCCAAAGCGCAGGGCGGCCAGCGCCAGGGCCAGCAGCCAGCCGGCGCCTCCAGCCCGGCTGCCGTTCCAGCCACGCGCCACCATCAAGCCCAACACGGCCACCAGCGGCGCCAGGGAGAGCAGCCAATCCAGCAGCGTGTAGTCCATGGGAGACCCACCGAGAACCGGAGCAGAACGGCGCAGCAAACGGACGCAGTGTAACCAACGATCGCCGTCCCCAGCAAGCGCCCGCGTTCCCTTAGGGCAAACTCAACTCGACGAATACGGCGCGGTATGGGCCCACACCGGCCCGGGACTGAGAGCGTGTCTGTTAAGTCGTCCCTCCCACCCCTAACCCCTCCCCCACGCTGCGCGGAGGGAGGGGAACATGCCGGCAGATCTGCTCCCCTTCCCTCATTTGGGGGGAAGGGGCCGGGGGATGGGGGGCCTTTACAAACACGCTCTGAGATCGTGCCAGGTCAGTAATCGCACATCCCATTGAGTTGAGAAGGAGAGAGCCATGAGTGCGCGAGAAGCAGATGATACCTTCAAGCAGCCCGGGGATGCGGTGAAGTAACTAGATTGACAGTTATACTGTTCTAGTATACTATAACTAATGATCGTGCCTGAAAAATGGATGTCGCCTGTCCCGCCCCGCACAAGGAGGCGTCGCCTGTGGACCCCTTGCAGCGCATCACCGTCGATCCCCGGCTCGATCTGCCGCTGGCACAGCAGCTCCGCGAGCAAATCACCTGGCTGATCGCCAGCGGCGTGCTGCAGGCAGGCGACTGGCTACCCCCAGTGCGCGCGCTGGCCCGGCACCTGGGCATCAACATGCACACGGTGCGCAGCGCCTATCTGCGGCTGGAAGCCGACGGCCTGGTGCAGACGCGCCAGGGACAGGGGACGCGCGTCCTGCCCTACGATCTCAGCGCCCTGACCCGCCTGGCCACCGCGACGCGCTCCAACACGATCGGGGTCGTCGTGCCTGGTTTGATCAACCCCCTCTACCACGCGATGCTGAACGGCATCCAGCAGGTCGCCGAGCGCGATCACACACTGCTGTTCGTATGCGATCTGCAAGAGGACGTGGTATTTGCTGCGCCGCGCTACCTGGCCCAACTGCTCAGCAAACAGGTTGACGGCATCATCGCGTCGTCGTTCGACGCGCCCGCGCTACTCAGCGCGCAGACCGGGCGCAACGCATTCCCCCTGGTGACGATTGATTGGCCAGACGCCACGCAATGCAGCGTCGTGATGAACCTGGAGAACGCGGGCTACGTCGCGACGCGGCATCTGCTAGAGCACGGGCATACGCGCATCGGATTGATCACTTTTGCCTTCCCGATCGCGCATGTGGACCGTGTCAACGCCGGGCATGCGCGGGCACTGCACGAGGCCGGGCTGGACGTCCCGCCTGAGCTGACGGCGCGCGTCTACGGCTTCGGCGTTGCGGAGGGGGCCACCGGCACGCGGATGCTACTGAACCAGCCCCAGCCGCCGACGGCGATCTTCGCCATCACCGATCTGATGGCACTCGGAGCGCTGCAGACCGTGCGCAGCGCCGGCTTGCGCGTCCCTGAAGATATCGCACTTGTCGGCTTCAACGACATCCCCCTGGCCACCCTGGTCGATCCGCCCCTGACAACGGTCCACGCCCCCGCACACGAGCTGGGCGTAACCGCCATGGCCCTGCTGCAGCGCCTGATCGCTGGCGAGGCACCGCCTGATCGCCCGATCGTGCTGCCGACGACGCTGATCGTACGTCAGTCCTGTGGCCCGCACGTGGGCTAGCCCGCCGCTCATCAGTAGCACTCTCCGTCCGTTCATTCAACCGAGTGAGTTGAAAGGAGTGTGTTCAATGAACCCCCGTTCGCTTCTGCAGATCGTCCTCTCCGCGGCACTGATCGCTGTACTGGTTGTGCCTATGCTGGCGATCGCTTCTTTCGCCGCCGCGCAGGAAGAGCCGCCGCAAGTGGGTTTGCATCCCTTTGCGGAAGGCTATGCCCTGCACGGCCCGCATTGGGTGGGCACGACGCAATTCGTGATTGACCCAGATTCCGAGCGACCCATCCCCCTGTGGGTCTGGTATCCCGCGCTGAACCCGGACGGCGCGGAGGAAACCGTCACCTATGAGTATCAGGCTAAATGGGTGCCTGGGCCGGACTTCACGCCGGTGGTCTATGGGCACGCCCTGCGTGATGCCGCGCCCGATCTCTCTGGCGGACCTTACCCGGTGCTGGTGCTTTCCCCCGGCTTTGGGACTAACCCCGCTTCCTATGCCAACCTGCTGGAGCACGCGGCCTCCTACGGCTTCGTCGTCCTGGCGCCCGATCATCAGGAAGGCGTATATCTGATGGAGGAGAACATCTTCAGGGACATACCGGCGAGCACGGTAGAAAACCCGCGTGACATCACCCGCGTCCTCGATTACGCCGAGGGTCTGACGGCCAGCGGCGGCGCGCTCAGCGGGCTGCTCGACCTGGAGCACGTGGCTGTCGCCGGTCACTCGTCCGGCGGATACACCGCGCTCGCCGTAGGGGGCGCGCGCCTTGGCCTGGCCGCCTTCAACGCGCGCTGCGAGACCGCTCGCGCCCAGGGCGATCCGAACGCCTGGCTGTGCGAACCGCTGGAGCCATTCGAGGCGGAGATAGCAGCCCTGGCCGGGCTTGACTCCATGCCGGAAGGGCTGTGGCCGTCCTGGGTAGACCCGCGTGTGGACGCCATCATCCCGATGGCCAGTGACTCCTACCTGTTCGGCGAGGCAGGGCTGGCCGAGATCGCCGTTCCCATGATGACGATGGGCGGCACGGCAGATACCGGCACACCGCCAGAGTGGGGAATCCTGCCGGCATTCGAATATGCCTCCAGTCAGCAGAAGGCGCTGGTGCTGTTCGAGAACGCCGAGCATGGCATTTTTGCCAATAGCTGCGCATCCTCACCGTGGCTGATAGACATTGGCCTGGGGTTCCAGTGCGCCGATCCGATCTGGGATAAGCTGCGCGCCAATGACCTGATCAACCACTTCATGACCGCGTTCCTGCTGGCGACGTTGAAGGGCGACGCCGAAGCAACCGCCACCCTCGCGCCGGATGCAGTCGCCTTCCCCGGCATCATCTACCAGGCGCAGGGCTTCCTGGGCAGGCCGGTACTCGCTGCGGAGGAGATCTTGGGAACCTGGCGTTTGCGGTGGGACGCATTTCATTTTCAGTTCCGCGCCGACGGCACCTTCCGGGCCAACCAGTCACGTGAAGGCCTGGATTCAGATAACCCTGAGGATTTGGGGGCTTTTGTCGTGGAGAACGGCGTGATCACTCTCACCAGCGGCGAGACAACGCGCTACTGCAAGCCGGGCGAAGTGGGTACCTATGACATCTACTTTACCGCGCAGGGCGAACTCGCGTTCCTCCTGCGCCAAGACGAGTGTTCGATGCGCGAAGCGCCGCCCGATAAGCCACAACTCTTCAACCGCGTTGACTGATCGTGTAGGGAGTGATCCAACTGAGACCACCCGGATGGGGCGAGGGTATGTGAGAGCGGCGGGTACGCGCCCTCACATACCCGTCCGAGGCCGAGGCTGCTCCAAGGCCCCATTCGCGCGCGAGAGCGTATCAGAGCAGAGCTTCGAAAGCCTTCGTGGCCGGCAAAGCTTACCGACATCACCACGCCACTACTCATCCCCCACCGCCAATAACGCTTCCCGCGTTGTGATGCCGCGCATGGCGTGCAGGAACTCCTCGAGATCGGCGCTACGGGCGAGAATCCCCTCGATGGCCGGGCCGGTCGGGTCGGCCCCGCCCGCGCCAGGTTCGCCCTGGTAGCCGCCGTAGAAGGCAAAGTAAGCCTGGTTCAGCTTGCGGATCGGGTAGCCGTTGCGGGCGAACTTGCGCTGCTGCGCAGCCATGTAGCTCTCCGCCGCCTCGACCATACCCTGCCACAGCAGAAAGTCCACGCGAGCGCGGGTAACGGCCATCTCACGGGTGTAGTCGAAGGGCGGCGGGGCATCGGGGTCGCCGGGCGGAGCTTCCGCCGCGCTCTCTTGAGCGGCAGTAGCGTCCGCGGCGAGGAAGGATGGATACCGTGGGATGGGCAATTCCGGGTAGTAGCGGGCGATGACCTTCTGGGCGACCGCCCGTCCGAAGAAAGTGGCCGTCGTCTCGTTGATGATGCGCGTCTCGGCGCGCGTGTGGTACTCCCAGCCAAGCGGATAGAAGACCAGGTAGTGGTGCGCCCATTCGTGGGCAGTGACCTCGAAGGCGCGGGCCAGCCGGCGAGCCGTGTCGGTTGAGGATGGCTCGACGATCATTGCCGGGTAGAGGCTCAGCCCCCCCAGCGGCACGATCAGCGACGATACGTCCAGCGCCGCGTCAATTTGGGCTTCGAGCGATTCTCGCTCTTCGATGGGCAGCGCATCCAGATCGAGACTGGTGGCGATGGTAATGTGCTCGCGCGGAGAGACGATCAGCGCGACAGGCATCTCGGTGAAGTGCATGGAAACGGGCGGCAGCACCTGCCCCAGCAGGCCGAAGCCCTCGGCGGCCAGCACCGCCGCCACCTGTCCCTCGATCAGGCGCTCGACCAGCGGTTGGTCGGCGCGCAACCGCTCGCGCAGGGCGTCGCGCTCGGCGCGCAGGGGCGCGGCGTCGTCGTCCGGGTCGGGCACGTCCGGATCGGCGTAGAGCCGCTCGATCCGCGCTTCGACCTCCTGGACAGCGCTGAGCGTTTCCAGGTAAGACAGCACCAACGTGCGCCCCTGTTCGTCGTCCAGATAGGGGCCGACGCCGAGCGCGGACTCGCGCAGCTTGCCCCACAGCGCCTCGACTTCCCAGGCGGCGTAGTCGAACAGGTGATCGCGGGCCAGGGCGGTGACGCGCGCGCTCAGCGATGTGTCGCGCACCGTCCCGTCGCCCAGCACGGCGATCAGGGCGACCATCAGCGTCAGGCGCAATAAGGCGACCCACAACGCATAGAGGATACGCCGGGCGCGCCGCCAGGCGCTTCGCGTCGCGCGAACTGCTCGCACGAGGAGGGGTCTGATCCGGTCCAGGCGAGTCACTGAGTGAAGCCGTGCCATTCGAGGAGGGGAGCCGCATGCCCATAGAGGGCAAGGCGCCACCTCGGGCCGCTCATGCCGCCCGCTAAAGGGCGACCTGCTGGTGCAGCTCCGGCACGTCCACCTGCTCGAAGCCCACGTCTACGCGCAGGGCCTCGGCCAGGGCCAGCGCCGCTGGCTCTTCGCCATGCACCAGGAATGTGCGCCGGGGGCGCTTGGTGAAGGCGCGCGCCCAGCCCAGCAATTCCTCATGGTCGGCGTGGCCGGAGAAGCCATTGAGCACCTCCACCTGCGCCCGCACCGCGTGCTCCTCACCGAAGATGCGCACCACCGGCTCGCGCTCGACCAGGCGGCGGCCCAGCGTATCCGGGGCCTGCCAGCCGACAATCAGGATGGTGTTGGCCGGGTCGCCGATGCGGTTGCGCAGGTGATGGAGAATGCGCCCGGTCTCGGCCATGCCGCTGGCGCTGATGACAATGAACGGCTCGCGCAGGAAGTTGAGCTCTTTGCTCTGCTCCACCGAGCGCGTGTAGCGCAGCGAATCGAAGCCAAACGGGTCGCCCTCATCCATCATGAACTGGCGAACCTCGGCGTCGTAGGCTTCCGGGTGCAGGCGGAAGACCGCCGTCGCGTTGATGGCCAGCGGACTATCCACAAAGACTGGCAGCGTCGGAATATCGCGGGCGATCATCATCTTGTGCAGGGTATAGACAAGCTGCTGCGTGCGCTCCACGGCGAAGGCGGGGATGATCAGCGCGCCGCCGCGCTGGTACGTCTGGCGGACGATCTGCTCCAGCTTTTTCTCGGAGTCTTCGTATGGCTCGTGGCAGCGGCCCCCATAGGTACTCTCCAGGATCAGCACGTCGGCATGCTCCACCGTCTCCGGGTCGCGGATGATGGGGATGCCCTGGCGACCCAGGTCGCCGCTGAAGACCAGGCGCACATCGCGGCCCGTGTCGCGATCCTCGATATCCAGCACGACGATGGCGCTGCCAAGCATGTGCCCGGCGTCCAGCAGCGTCACGGTGACGCCCGGCAGAATCTGTCGCGGGCGGTGGTAGCCGATGGCGTTGAAGTACTCAAGCGAGCTGACAGCATCATCGGCGGTGTAGAGCGGCTGGATGGGCGGCTCGTTGCGGCGCGCGCGCTTCTTGTTGACGAACTCGGCGTCACGCTCGTGGATATAGGCGCTGTCCAGCAGCATGGTCGAGCACAGATCGCGGGTGGCGAACGTGCACACAATGTCGCCGCGAAAGCCCGCCTTCACCAGGTTGGGGATGTTGCCGCTGTGGTCAATGTGGGCGTGGCTGAGCACCAGCACATCCACTCCGGCGGCGTCGAAGGGTAGGTTGCGGTTGCGCTCGAATGAGTCGCGGCGTGGCCCCTGGTACAGCCCACAGTCGAGCAGCAACCGCTGCCCGTTGACCTCGATCAGGTGCTGCGACCCGGTCACCGTCCGCACTGCGCCATGAAACGTGAGGTTCATCGCTCACTCTCCCTGTCAGGTATGATGAGCCAGCGGAAAAGACGCCGCCGGTCAGGATCGCCCGTTCAACCGCTCCAACATGGCGAGCAGTTCCGCGCCGTATTCGGCGCGGCGCCAGGGACCCAGGCCCGGAATATCATCCAGCTCTTCGAGGCTGGTTGGCATTTGGCGAGCCAGCGCCCACAGCGTCTCGCGCGGCACGATCACATCGGACTCAACACCGCGCTCCGCTGCGCGCTGCTTGCGCCACTCGTGCAGCGCCTCGTAACGCTCTTGCACGACGGGATCGGGCGGCTTGCGACGCTGCGGCGGGCGCGGCGGCCCGGTCTGCCGGCCGCGCGTCACCGCTTCCAGAATCGCCGCGCCGTCGCGCTGAACCAGGTAGGTGCTGAGGCCCGCCACCCTGCGCAAGTCCTCCAGGCGGTGCGGAGCCAATTCCGCCAGGGCCACCAGCGTGCGGTCACTGAATACCTTGAAGGGCGGGCGGTTGGTGCGCCGGGCGATGGCATCGCGCAGCAGGTACAGTTCGCGGACGATGGCCACCTGGCGCAGCCCCAGATCGCGCACCGCCTGGATGCGCCAGTACCCCTCCTCGTCGAAGTGGGATTCGGCGGCGGGCAGCGCGCACAGCGCGGCGAACATCTCGCGCGCTTCGGTCAGACGATTCTGCGCTTCAAGCTCCGCGTGCAGCCGGTCGCGCAGCGCAGGCAGGAAGTGCGTGTCCATTTGCGCGTAGCGCAGTTGGTCGGGCGGCAGCGGGCGGCGCGACCAGTCGGCGCGCTGGTACTTCTTATCTACCACCACGCCGAACTGCTCTTCCAGGATGCTGCCCAGCCCCGTTTTGCTCCAGCCGCAGACGCGCGCGGCCACCATCGTGTCAAACAGGTTGGCGAAGCTGAAGCCGAAGTCGCGCTTGAGGGAGATGATGTCGTACTCCGCCGCGTGGAAGACCACTTCGATGGCCGGATCGGCGAACAGATCGCCCAGCGGACGCATGTCATCCACGGTCAGCGGGTCAACGATCAGGTCGTGCTCGCGCGTCGAAAGCTGCACCAGGCAGACGCGCTCCGCATAGGCGAACAGGCTGTTGGACTCGGTATCCACAGCCAGCAGGGGACAGGCGCGCAGGCGATCCACCGCGCGGCGCAGATCGGCGGTGCGGCGGATGATCTGAGGCGGGCGCAGGGCTGGGGGCGGGCGCATCACAGCCACCTGCGGTGCCGGAAGTAAGCCAGCATTCCTGTGGCAATAGAGGCCATGAGAGCGATGACCAGCACGAAGATAATGGGGTGATTCATCAGCGGCAGCTCAACGTTCATGCCGTAGATGCCGCTGATCAGCGTCAGGGGCAAGATGATCACCGAGATCACGGTGAGAATCTGGATGACCTCGTTCAGCCGGTAGCTGACCAGGGTGCTGGCCGTGTCGGAGAGACCTTTGATCACTTCCAGATGGTCTTCGACGATTTCGTAGGCCTTCATCATATGGTCCACGATGTCGCCGAAGTAGACTTCCAGGTCTTCGCGGATGAAGGGACGATCCACCTTCTCCAGGTTCTCGACGATGACGATCTGCGGGCGGATGATGCGCCGCAGGGCGATGATGTCGCGGCGGATGAACGACAGGTCTTGCATCACCTGGCGCGAATCCTCGATGAAGATCTCCTCTTCCAGGTGGCGGATGTTGGCGTCTACTTTGTAGAGGATGGGGAAGATGTAGTCCACCAGCTTGTCAATGACGGTGTAGAGTATCTTGCTGGCGCCGCGCCCCATCACGATCTCGCGCATTTCGGGGTTGGACTGGCACTGCTCGAAAAGCTGGCGCAGGGGCTTGAGCGAGCCATCGTGCACAGTGACGAAGTAGCCACTGCCGACGAACATATCCACTTCAGCGGCGCGGCTGACGCACTGCACCGGATCCCACAGCGGGAATTGCATGACGACGAACAGGTAGTCGTCGTACTCGTCAATCTTGGGCCGCTCGATGCGACTTTGCAGGTCTTCCAGGTCCAGGGGGTGGAAGTATGGGTACGCCTCGCGCAGCGCCTCAACGTCCGGCGGTGTGACGCGCTCGATGTTGATCCAGGTGACCCGGCCATGTTGGAGGATTTGCGTTGCCATGCGGCCAATTATGGCGCGTCCGTGGGGCATGAGCAACCTGCCATTTGGCGAGGGTGTGGCCCTCAGAGGGTGTATGGTAAGCTCCCCCTCATCCCCCGACCCCTTCTCCCTCCAGGGAGAGAAGGGGAGCAAAGCGCGGGATTTCCCCTCGCCACGGTGAGGAAGAGGGGTGCAGGGGTGAGGGGTTTCCGTACACGCTCTCAGAAGCGCTTGGCCGACAAGACTGAGTCATGCGTAGCACCTTTCTTGCGTTTTTGGATGTACTATAGAGAGACGGCAACTCATGCAGCGATCACCCAGAAGCCGACGAGTAGCGGCTGCCGTCACATCGCGAATCCTCACGGAGAGCATCCGCCCCATGACCCCAAACACAACTCCTATCATCGAACTACACGGGCTGAGCAAGCAATTCAACCCGCCCGACGGCGTAATCGCCGTCAAAGATATCAGTTTCACCATCCTGCAGGGCGAGATTTTCAGCCTGCTCGGCCCGAACGGCGCGGGCAAAACGACGACTATCGGCATCATCAGCGGGCTGCTGGCACCCACCGCTGGCGATGTGATTGTCGGCGGGCATTCGATCACCCGCGAGCCGATGGCCGTGCGCAAGCTGATCGGCGTCGTCCCGCAGGAGCTGGCCCTCTACCCCACCCTGTCCGCCCGCCAGAATCTGTCCTTCTTCGGCAAGATGTACGGCCTGGGTGGGCGCGACCTGAAGCGGCGTGTCAGTGAGGTGCTGGACTTCACCGAACTGACCGACCGCGCCGACGACCCGATCGAGCAGTACAGCGGCGGGATGAAGCGCCGCGTCAACATCGGCATCGGCCTGCTGCACCGCCCGCAGATTCTCTTCCTCGACGAGCCGACCGTCGCCATTGACCCCCAGTCGCGGCGCAACATCCTGGACGCGGTGAAGGCGCTCAACGCCGAGGGCATCACCGTGCTCTACACGACGCACTACATGGAGGAGGCCCAGGAGCTTTCGCACCGCGTGGGCATCATTGATCACGGGCAGATCATCGCCCTGGGCACCCAGGACGAATTGACGCGGATGGTCGGCGAGCAGGACACGCTGGCGCTCAAGGTGCCCAATGCCCCGCCGGAACTGGTGGACGCCCTGGGCAAGCTGCCTGGCGTGAGCGCCTGCGTGAGCGTGGACGGCGAAGACGGCGAGCTGCACGTCCTGGCCGACGAGGGACGGCGCGCCCTGCCCGACGCCATCCGCCTGATCAACGAGGCCGGGCTGAGCCTGCAGGCGGTCGAGGTGCGTGAACCGACGCTGGAAGCCGTCTTCCTGCACCTGACCGGGCGCGGTCTGCGCGACTGAGGGAGAAGCAGCCATGCGCCAGAAGATCATCGCCATCGCCCGGAAGGACATCTACACGACGTTCAGAGACCTCAACGCCGTCGCCTACCTGGTGGCGCTGCCCGTTGTGCTCAGCGCCATCGTCGGTCTCGCCTTCGGCACAGGCGGCGACGTGAGCATTGATGCCGTGCCCGTCGCCGTCGTCAATCAGGATCAGGGCATCACCCTGCCCGGCGGCCACTCACTCAACCTGGGCGAGACGCTGGAGCGAGCTTTTGTGCCGACTGGCGATCCGGCCCAGGACGAGCCATTCGCCGCCATCCACGATCTGGTTGACGGCGCGGCCTATGACGACGCGGAGCGCGCCCGCGACCAGATCGCCAGCGGAGATCTGGCCGCGCTGATCACCATTGCCGGTGCGGACTTCACCGCCAACGCCCTGAGCGGCGACGCCCCCGGCACTGTCGCCATCCTCTACGACAGCGGGCGCAGCGTCGGCCCCAGCGTGGTGCGCAGCATCGTCAGCGCCATCACCAACGGCATGAACAGCGTCATCCTGGCCCAGCGCCTCGGCCCAGCGGCCCTGGCGGAGATCGGCGCGGCGGCGGGCGCCGACGAAGCGGCCATAGCTGCTGCCTCCGCCGAACTGAGCGCCGAAGCCATGTCCATCGCCGAAGCCGCCCCCATCCGCCTGGAAAAGATCAACTTGCAGGGCGAGACGCGCTCCTTCGACGCCATGCAGTACTTCGCCCCCTCGATGGCCATCCTGTTCATGACGTTTGCGATGGGCGCGGGGGCGACGACCATCCGCCTCGAACGGGAGCGCTGGACGCTGCAGCGCATCCTGACCACGCCGACGCCGCGCTGGGCCTTCATGAGCGGCAAGCTGCTGGGCATGTACGGCACCGGCCTGGCCCAGATGATCCTGCTGATTGCCGCCACCACGCTCGTCGCCCGGCTGATGGGCCGCCAGAACAGCGTGTGGGGTACCGACATGCCGGCCATCGCGCTGCTGGTGCTGGCCGTCGTCTTCGCCGGGACGACCATGGGCCTACTCGTCGCCGCGTTCTCCCGTACTGCCGAGCAGGCCACTACCTATAGCAGCATCGTCACGCTGGTGCTGGGCATGCTCGGCGGCACGTTCGTCCCCATCGAGAACCTGCCGGACGCGGTGGCCTGGCTGCCCAAGCTCACCCTCAACTACTGGGGCATTCGCGGCTTCTACGACGTGGCCACGGGCGAGAAGGCGCTGGCCGGCATTGGCCCGAATCTGCTGGCGCTGGTGGCGATGGGCGTCGCCCTGTTCGCGGCCAGCGTGTGGCGCATCAACCGGCGCCAGGAACTGTGAGAGATCGCCATGCGCACCATCCTCACTGTGGCTCGCTATGACCTGCTGCGCTCGCTCAAACAGCGCGAGACGTTCCTCTTCGGCCTGCTCATGCCAGGGATCATGATGATGCTGCTGGGCGTGGCTATGGGCGGGGGCGCCGACACGGCGACAATCACCGTAGACGTGCTGGACGAAGACGGCAGCGCGCTGTCGGCGGCGTTGATCGCCGCCCTGCGCGCCGAGCTGGAAGTGGATGACTCGTTCCGCCTGTGCGTCCTGGGTGCGGACGACGATGATGGCTGCACGGTCAGCGCCGCGCCGGATCAGTTGGAGCAGATCGCCGACGAGCGCCTGCAAGACACCGACAGCTTCGGAACGGTCCGCATCCCGGCGGGCTTTGGCGACGCGCTGCGCGCCGGGGAGGTGGCGACCGTCGCCTATAAGAGCAGCGCTGACCTGACCGCGCCAGTGCTGGCCGAGCAGAAGATTGACGCGGCAGTCAGCCGCCTGAGCGGGGCGGTGGCCATCGCCGGCCTGACCATCGGCACGGCCGAGGGCGCCTTCGGCCCGCTGAACGACGCGGGGCTGGATCGCGCCGCTGCCTTCGACGCGGTGCGCGCCCGCGTGGACGCCGCCTGGGACGAGCGCCCGGTGCGCGTCAGCGCCGAGGGCACCACAAGCCAGGTATCGCGCTCCGGCTTCAACCAGAGCGGGCCGGGCATCGCCACCATGTTCGTGCTCATCTTCACCCTCAACGGGGCGGCACTGCTGATCTACGAGCGCGAGACGGGCACGCTGCAACGCCTGTTCACCCTGCCCGTGCCGCGCTGGCAGACGCTCGCCGGTAAGATTGTGGGCCAGTACGTCTACGGGCTGGGCATCTTCACCGTGCTCGTCCTGGCCGGGACGCTGATGGGCGTGCAATGGGGCGACAACGTGGCGGGCGTCGTGCTGGTGATGCTCGTCTACACGCTGGCCGTGACCGCGCTGGGCGTGGCCCTGGCGACGGTGGCCCGCACCTCGGCCCAGGCGCTCAACCTCAGTATGCTCTTCGGCATGACGCTGGCGCCGCTGGGCGGGGCATGGTGGCCGCTGGAGATCGTGCCAGACACCATGAAGACGGTCGGGCACCTGACGCCGGTCGCCTGGAGCATGGACGCCTTCCAGGAGATGATGTTCTACGGCGGGACGCTGACCGACATCGCGCCGATGCTGGGCGTACTGCTGGGCATGGCCGCGCTGTTCTTCGCCTTCGGGCTGCTGCGTTTCCGCTACGAGTAATGGGCAGCGCTGCGCGGTCAGCGGTCAGCCAGCCGGCCCGGCAGTGATCTGGCAGCCCCTGGGGAGCAAGCCGTCAAGGAGTCCCATGGAGCGATGTCCTTTGAAAATGGGGGCGATTGCGCGCTCATGACGGTTGACGAAACCCCTCCCGTATGCTACACTGCTCTGCCACTGAGCACTGCCCTCATCCTCAGGTGGGAACGCGAAAGGATATGGCCATCAGCGCAGGGGACTATCGGGTAAACGAGCGAATTCGCGCACGCGAGGTTCGTCTGATCACGAACGACAACGAGAATCTCGGAGTGGTGTCTTTGCACCGGGCATTGGAGCTGGCGTCTGAGCGCGAGTTGGATCTCGTTGAAGTCGCGCCCACCGCTGATCCACCCGTCTGCAAGATCATGGACTTCGGCAAGTTTCAGTATGAGCGCGCCAAGAAGGAGCGCGAGGCGCGCAAACAGCAGAAGCAGATCGAGGTCAAGGAGATTCGGCTGCGGCCCAAGACAGACGACCATCACCGCCAGTTCAAGGTGCGCGATGCGCGCCGCTGGCTGGCCGAAGGCATGAAGGTGAAGGTGCGCATCCGCTTCCGGGGACGCGAGATCACCTACCCCGAGATTGCGCGCGTGATGCTGGACGAGGTGGCCGAAGAGCTCAAGGATATCGCCGTGGTGGAACAGGCGCCCAATATGGAAGGGCGCACGATGCTGATGGTGCTCGCCCCGGCGACCGACAAGAAGAAGTGATGGGGATCGCTCGCGCGCGACCGTGTTCAATCGCGTCGCTACTTCTGCGCCGCACTCCTGTGCGGTGCTGGCATGTGTATGGGGAGTTCTAGTCGTGGCCAAGACGAAGCAGAGAAAGTTCAAGATCAAGACCTACAAGAGCGCGGCCAAGCGTTTCAAGGTGACCGCGACGGGCAAGATCATGCGCACCAAGGGCGGCAAGAGCCACCTGCGCCGTCGCAAGTCCGCGCGCACCAAGCGCGCCCTGGCCCGCATGCACGAGGTGGTTACGTCCGGCGATGCCAGGCGCGTCCGCCGGCTGGCCCCTTACCTGAGCAAGTACAAGCAGAATCCGCCGGCCTAGCCCCCGCGTTGTAGCCGGACCTGAACGCAAGGAGCATTCGCCATGACTCGTGTGAAGGGCGGGTTCGTTACGCGCCGCCGCCACAAGAAGATCCTGAAGATGACCAAGGGGCAGTGGGGCACCAAGCACCGCCTCTTCCGCCGCGCCAACGAAGCGATGATGAAGAGCGAGTGGTACGCCTACCGCGACCGCCGCAATCGTCGCCGCGACCTGCGCGCCCTGTGGATCGTGCGCATCAATGCGGCTGCCCGTCTCAATGGGCTGTCGTACAGCCGCCTGATGCATGGCCTCAAGCAGGCCAATGTCGAGCTGGATCGCAAGATTCTGGCCGACCTCGCCGTGCGCGACGGCAATACGTTCGCCTCTCTGGTCGAGCTGGCCAGGCAGGCCTAGCTCGCCATACGGCGTCTGCCTTGAGCAAAACCGGCGGCTCCCCTGAGCCGAGACGCCGGTTTTTTGTGTTGTGGGCCAGGGCTTCTGGGCGGCGCGCCTGTCCTCTGGCGGAGCGATGTCATGTCACTGATCAGCAGCCCAAACAATGAGCGGATCAAGCGAGTGCGCCAGCTCCAGCGGCAGGCGCGCGTCCGCCGCAAGGAGCAGCAGCTTGTGTTGGAGGGCGTGCGGCTGGTTCGGGATGCGGTGGAGGCGGGCGTCCTGCCGGAGTACGTGCTGCACGCGCCTGAACTTGATCCGCCCGCGCAAGAGCTGGTGGCGGCACTGGGAGAGGCAAGCGTCCCCTGCCTGGCGGTGATCGAGCCGCTGCTGCATGATCTGGCCGAGACCGAGACCCCCCAGGGCGTGCTGGGCGTCTTCCCCTGGCCAGCGCTGCCTGTGCCTGGCGCGCCCGGCCTGGTGCTCGTGGCCGATGGCTGGCGCGATCCTGGCAACCTGGGCACGGCGATCCGGGCAGCGGCGGCGGCTGGCGCTGATGCCGTCGTGCTGACGCCCGGCACCGTGGACCCCTTCAACAGCAAAGCCCTGCGCGCCGGCATGGGCGGGCACTTCCGCGTGCCGCTGCTCTGGCACCGCTGGGATGCGCTGCCAGCGGCGTTCCCCAGCTTGCTGATCGCAGTCGCAGAGACGGCGGGCCAGGTATGCTATGACCAGGTGGACTGGACGCAGCCATCGCTGGTCGTCGTCGGCGGCGAGGCGCACGGTCCGCGCGTCCCGGCCCGCGACCTGCCCCATCTATCGGTCTACATCCCGATGGCGCGCGGCGCGGAGTCGCTCAACGCGGCGGTCGCTGCCAGCGTGCTGCTCTTTGAGGCGCAGCGCCAGCGGCGGGGGGTGGGCTAGCTATCACGAGCGCACGAAAGCGCGGGCAGCGGTCGCAGACTCCTGTATACTTAGGGGCAAGCACCCGCTCAGCCGTCACAGGGGGACCTCATGACCAGCCCATCCACTCCACCCGAACTGCTCGAAGCACACCGCTTGCTCAAGGCCGGTCAGCGCCAGCAAGCAGGAGCGATCCTGAAGCCGTATCTGGCTCAGCACCAGCAGGATGCGCGCGCCTGGTGGCTGATGGCTCACGCGGTCAGCAGCCAGGACACGGCGCGCCAATGCCTGGAGCAGGTGCTCAAGATCGATCCGAACAACGAGCAGGCGCGTGCGCGCCTTGCCACGCTGACCTCCGCCGCCGAGATAGGGCCTCGAAGCAGCAGGCCCAGCACCAGGCCGGCGCGGGAACCGGTCGAGACACCAATTGACGAACCAGATGACTCCTTCTTCTTCCCTGCCGCCGGCGTCCCAGCGGTCTCATCTGGACGCCCCGCGGGGCGATCATCTCCCGTCCGCCCACTCGAGGCAGCACCACCGCCATCTTCGCAGACGCTCACTGTACCGTCGTTCGAGGAGTTCGCCGCGCGCTCGTCAGCCAGCGCTGATCCGATCACAGGCGCGCTGGCAGATAACCCATTCGCCGGCATCGAGGACGAGAACGCGCCCACTCCGCCATCGCCCCAACCCTTTTACACCCGCACTTTCGACCCGGCTGCTCATGCACGGTTGGGCCGTGATGACTCCGCTGGCGCGCCTCCGCCCGGCAAGGAGCGGCCAACGCCGTAGAGGTGCGCGCTGCTGCTGAGCTGACTCGGCGAAGGGCTACAGGACAGGCGATCTCAGAGCTTCGCCCGGCTGTTGGTCGCTGAGGATTGACAGGCCGGGCAGCGCGCCGGGTCGGCGATCAGGATGCCGATCAGGACCTCGCGCACGCCTTCGACGCCAGTCAGCGCGACAAGGCACCGCTCCCGCTCGGCTTCGCTGTGCGCGTAGCCGGTAGCCAGCACGAAGCCATCCGGCTGCACAACGATGGTCAGATGATCGGCAGGATAGCCGATCTGCTTGAGCGCGTCGGCCAGTGCCTCGTCGGAGATGGCGACGGGTGGCTCTGCGCTGATCTGGGTCTGATCGTACCCGTCGGGCGACGCCGGGTACCAGGGATGGGCGTATTCCGGGGCGGCGGCGTGTGTGTCGCGGGCGCTTGTGGCAGGCGGGTAGTAGGGGTGACCGCGCTGCCAGGCATGGAAGCGACGCAGCAGGTCGTCGAGGTACGCCCCCCTGATCGCAGCATCCCAGTACGTGGTGGGAGTGGAGTGGCCGCGGTGCCAGCGCAGCGCCTGGGGGCCAGCCGTCTGGCGAACAGCTTCCTGCTGATCCAGGATCACCGCCTGCAGCGACACGGCGTCGCTATCCACCTGGCGCATGATCACCGTGCTCAGTTGGTCGCGCTCCAACCGGGCAGCGCGGAGCATGGCACTGAGGCTGCTCGATTCCAGGGGGTCTTCGCAGGACTCCAGTGCGTTTTGCAGCCGCGCGATCTTCTGGTCAGCGACGTCCATTTGCGCGCGCAGAAACGTCAGTTCTCGCTTCAGATCGGTCTGAGTATCCATCGTCATCGCTGGCGCCGACCGATTGTCTGGTGCGAAGTGCAGCCAGGCACGCCGGCCATCGCCACGTAAATTGTAGCTCAGATCGCGCACGACGGACGTATGTTCCGTGTTAGAACAGGACCCGGTCAGCGGTCCGCAGAACTCATCAGGCGATGAGGACGCAGCCCGGCAACGCCCCGGCAGGAGTCCTGCGCCCCCACGGCCACGCCGTGCGCGCGCACTCACCGTCGGCTATAATTCGGGCAGAGTGGCGTGTCATGCAGGCGGCGAGGGTGCGCGAGGGCATGGCGACAAACCAACCGTTCACGATTTCGTTTGGCGAGCGCGAGGCGACGGCGATTCGCGTTGGGCCACACGAGCCTCCGGAGCGTGCCCTGGCAACGCTGGCGCTCCCTCCCTACAGAGGCGTGATCGTGGTGCACGGCGGCGCAAGCGCCCTAGAAGAAACGGCGCTGGTCCCCGTGCGATCGTTTCTGGCCGAGGGACTGGTGCCGCTGGCCGAAGAGCGCCATCTGCTGGTAGCCGATGGCGCCACACAGACTGGGGTGGCCCACTTGCTGGGCGAGTCGCGCGCTGCTGCCGGGGCGACGTTCTCGCTGGTCGGCGTGGCGCCGCGTGGCACCGTCACCTACCCCGGCGGGCCGCCGCCGCGCAGAGGACGTTTCGCCCTCGATCCCCATCACTCACATTTCATCTTCGTGGAGGGCAGCGCCTTCGGAGTGGAGTCGGCGCTACTGGTCGGGCTGCTGCGCGCCGGGGACGTGCCGGGGCTGGCCCTGGTCGTCAATGGCGGGCAGATCGTATTGACTGAGGTGCGCGCCCAGGCTGAGCAGAACAGCCCGCTCGTCATCGTGCGCGGGTCGGGACGCGCTGCCGACCGCCTGGCCGATTCGACCAGCGCCGAACGGGCGGCTTTGCCACCAGGCGCGCGCCTGTATGTGACCGACATCCGCGCGCCCCAGGCCTTCCGCGCCCTGGCCCTCAGGCTGCTGGCGCTGCCTGCGCCCTAGCGAACGGGCGCAGGCGCCCCTGTTCTGCCGTTCTCCGTCGGAAACGAGTCAGAACTGCTGCAACTGGGCACGGAGCGTCTCTAATCCGGCGACACCCGTGTTGATGGCGCGTGGGCGCCCCTCGCCGTCCAGCACGAAAGTCGTCGGGACGCTGAACACGCCCCAGCGCTGAGCGGCGTCGAGCTGCTCCGCCGCGTTGATCTCGATGACCTGCAAACGGTCGCCCAGCTCAGCCAGCAGTCGCTGGATGGTTGGGCGCTGGCGGGTGCGGCACGGCGCGCAGGTAGGCGTCGTGAAGTAGAGAATGGCCGGCACACCGGGACGCAACGTCGCCAGCAGCGGATCCGCCGGGGCGATACGCGCGGCGCGGACGATCTGCCAGCGCCGCACCAGCCGGATACTCAACGCCAGCAGAACAGCGAAGACCAGGACGATCAGCAGGCGCTCGATCATTGTCTCATCTCGACCGGCGCGCGATCAAAGCCGGGCACACCGAGCCGTTGCAGCCAGTAATACATCGTGCAGCCAGCGCACCAGCCAGCGAACAGGTTCAGGCTGGCCAGGGCGATGACTAGGCCGACCAGCGCCCAGCCGAGCGCGGGAAGCCCGGCAGCCAGCGCCAGCGATCCCAGGGCGACAACCGTTCCCCCTACCAGTTGGGCGAAACGGTGCGGCTCCGGATTGTCGGCGATCACGCGCGGACGCGCCAGGCCAGCAGGCAACAGCAGGTGCCGGTAGATGCGCGAGAACAGGCCCAGCGAGGGCACAGCAGCCGAGATGAGCATCACGGCGGCGATGAAAGCAGCCAACAGCGGCACGTCCAACACGAAGGCCAGCGCCAGCAGCGTGATGGTGAAGAACTGATTGGCGCGTATTTGTTGGTGATCCACACGACGCTCGACGGTCATAGAGTCCTCCTTGGTGCAGCGCGGTCAGTGACACCATAAGGCCAACGGGCAGCACAACGCGGCAGGTCCCGAAACGCAGTGGACGGCGAGCGAAGTCGCCGTGCCGGGGACGCTGCCGCGCGGTTCAGCCGTTGGCCTGCGATGATCGGCGTATAGTCGGTCTGAAGCCGTGCGAGCTAGCGCCCCCGCTTCAGACAGATACAGGGTGGAGAGGTCAGCATGGGCATCCTGCTATTGCGACTGATTCGCAATTTCCTACTGTAGATTGTAGGCGACTCCGCGAATTATGTCAATGTCCGCTGAAGTTTATTTGAAGCGCTGGGCGTGGTCTGCGCCAAGAGACGACTTCGGGAGTCGCCGGGACTCCCGGAGTTTGTCGCCTGCAGCAACCCGGCCCACAATCCACTCGGTGCTGGAAAGAACTCGTGGTACACCTCGAATAGCTGCTGACCCCGCTAATTGACCGGCATTACGCTCTTGCATTTCGGATAGTTCGGACAGGCATAGAAGCGCTTGCCCTGATGCTGACCGCGGTTCGCCACGCGCATCACCATTGGCGTCCCGCACTTCGGGCAGAGAGGCGCGCTACTCGCATCAGGTTTGGCGGCCGCTGATGGTACACTGCGTTTCTGGGGCTCCGCAGCCGACTGGACGCCTGCAAGATGAAGCGATAGATCTGCTTCCAGGGCGCGAGTATCGTATGCGAACTGAGCCGGGACTCGGAGCAATGGCAGGCCCGCAGTGTCAAAGACTGCATCAACAAGCTCGTCCCTTTCCGCGCGACTGCTACGCTGGTGGCTTCTATCGTCCAGTTCGATAGCCAGGATGGGCCGCATCGTTGTGGGTTCGCACAGCAGAAAGTCGACGTGCTTGCGGTCGATTTGGCCTCTTGCCCCGCGGTTCTCCTGTGGCCGCGCTACGAAGAAGATATCCCATAGCCCGACTTTGGTGAAGACGAGCGCGCGATCAGCGACTACTTGTCTCAGCACACGGTAGAAAGACTTCTCGGCTTCTGACAGAAAATCATCTCGGACTCGATAGGGGTAAGCTTTGAGAGCATGTTCTTCTGGACTCTGATGATCGACAATCGCGTCCCGAGCTTTGTTAGGCGCTTCGCGCCGCCCAATGCCAAAGATCGCGGCAAGGCAACCGGGACTACCGTTGGCTCCCATACAAATCTCTCCACTGGTGCAATGATGCCCAACTCCTGGGTGGTAGAGCGCCCCCGCTCACAGCCCCCGGCTATAGAGGTGCTGCATCGCCCCGGCGCGCTCGAAGTCCATCTCCAACAGGGGAAGCGTGAAGTCCCAGGCGAAGGAAATGATCTCGCTGTAGTTGTGGCGCCGCGCCCAATCGCACAGGGTCATGACCAGCAGGCCCTTGACCGGGCGCTTGCTCCACACAAAAGCGTGGACGCGCGCGGGGAGATCGCGGTCCTGCTGCATCAGCGCGTAGGCCTCGTGCCCGGTGACCAGGAAGTGCAGCCGCTCAACCTCAGTCTCGACGATTTCGGGCACGCTGTTCCAGAAGCCGGGCGGCAGCCGATCCCACTCCTGGCGGGCATTTTGGTAACGGCCGAGAGGCATGTGCCAGCCCTCAATCAGCGCCGGGTCGAATGCCCTCAGTTCGCTGGCCTGATAGAAGACCCGGCCTTCACGCGCTGACAGGATGATCTGCTGCCCGCTGTGCGCGCGGCTGAACTGATGATGCTCAAGCAAAGCCGCATTCGGCTCGCCATCGGCGACTGTGAGGCGCTTGCAGCGGATCGCCTCGCCCATCTGCTGGACATAAGTCAGCAGAGCGCTGGCCACGCCGGAGTCAACGTAGTCCGGGTGGACAGTCAGCTTGGAGACGTTGAGATGATAGCCGAACGGTTCTGGCTCGCGTCCGATGAAAATCTCGGCCTCGGCACTCACCCGCCCCCCTACCTCAGCAACCAGCGGGATGCCGTCATCGCCGCGCAGCAGGTTGGCCAGATGGACGGCACACATCTCAACGCTCGACCAGGGTCCGCCGTTCAGCCAGCGCTCGTACAGGCTCAGCTCGTCGTACTCCGCCGGGACTCGCTCGCCAGAGGCCAGGCGGCGCGTCCAGGCTGTGATCGTCGCGTTGTGCAGGGCGGTGATGCTGGCTGCATCGGCCAGCGTAGCCTGTCGCACAGTGATTTGGGACATGTGCTCATTCCTCTGGGTGCAACACTCAGCTATCCGGTCAGCCAGAGCGGCGCGAAGCCAGGCTCGGCGGTGGCACCGCAATCTAGAGCAAGTCAACCAGCCCGATCTTGGGATCGCGCTTGGGGAACAGCACCCTCAGGAGGCCGGCGTGGCGTTCGCTGTAGCCAATTGCCAGGTTGTCAATCCCATACCACCCGGTGAACAGCCGGAGCAGCGACGTAGCCGGTACTTCCAGCTCGACGACCTCTGGCT